>CAYJMJ010000027.1:0-10408 GCA_964371095.1 uncultured Dehalococcoidia bacterium
CCACGTGTTTAAGAATATGGACGCATACGGCCGTGCGGGCAGGGCCACGCGGCCCTGCCGGAGGGCCTGATTGGGGCGCGAGCTGAGTTTCTGGCGCTATGCCGCGAAGCGCGCGCCGTACTCCTCGCAGAGCTTCTGCATGAAGCCGTCGTAGTGCAGCGGATCGCCAGCTTGCGGCGCGGGCGGAGTGCTAACGTAGCGCCCCGCCTTCCAATCGACGTTGTCGAAATCCACGACCATCGCGCACTTCGCATCGATGCCATACGCGGAGCCGCCGCCACTTTCGGTCACGTTTCGCATTTCCGTGACGCAGTGCTCGACCAGGCGCGATACCGCCTGTGGTGTTCCATGGAGTGTTGGCTCGCGACGAAGCGGCGAGGCAAATGTCGACGCGGCGTTCACCACCATGACTCCACCCGCGATAGTCCGGCGATTGTAGTTGTGCACGTGCTCGTGATGTGCTTCAAAGTCGCGCTTGCGGTTCTTCACGGCCTTCCGATGCTCGGTCATCACGCCTTTGATCTCGATGGCTATTCGGACCGTGGACGGCGTCGCCCGCACGATTGGAGCACCTGCTGTGTCCACGGGCTTGGCCGGAGTGCCCATGACGAGATCGACGTTCCAGGTTGCTGTTCCGAATCTCAGATCCATGTTGAGGTCGTAGACGAGACGACCTTCGCCAGCGCTCCGAGAAATCGGCAGACAGGTCTCCAAGAGGCCCTGAACGACGGCAGAGGCAAGAGCGTTGGAATGTTTGTCTGAGCGCGGGTGATAACCAAAGTCGCGGAGGTGTTGGATGAAGCTCTCAGGTAGTGGCATCGGCGAGCTTCATTTGTGCCACCTTGCGCCGTTGCCTGCCATCCATGGTGTCATCGGGAAAGCGCAGTTGACTTTCGAATGCGGCAAATCGTCGGCGCGCATCCATGTTGTAGGACGGCTCGACCTCGAAGGCAAGGGAATGCCGGCCAACCAACGCCGCGGCGCGCGATGTCGTTCCAGTGCCGGAGAACGGATCAACGACCAAATCGCCCACGAATGAGAACATGGAAATCAGCCGCCGCGGAATCTCGAGTGGATAGGGCGCCGGGTGATCCCTTGTGCTGGCACCTTTGACGTCAGTCCAAATCGGCATGAACCACTTGAAGTAGTCGTCTTTTGCGATCTTGCTGGCGGCCTCCATCTTGGCCGTCGGTTTCCGATAGCCGCCGGGCTTTCGAAGCATCACAATCGTTTCTCGATCGTTCTTGATTACGCCGCCCGGCAAGTAGGGCTTGCCCAGAAACCGTGAGCTCTTGCTGGCTTCCATGGCGATGTTGGCCACTTTGTACCAAATGACCGGTGTCAAGACATCTAGCCCAAGCTTCCTGGCACGCACCTGAATATCCGCGGCCAGCGGCAGCACATGATGGCGGCCAGCCCTTCGCCTTGAAAGGCAGACGTCGCCCACCACAGCGCACACCCGTCCACCCGGCACAAGGATTCGCGCGCACTCCTGCCAGACCGTGTCTAACTCGTCCAGGAAGCCATCGTACGACTCCAAGTTCCCTAGCTGGCCATCGTGCTTCGGGTATTCCTTGAGGTTGCCGTACGGCGGAGAGGTGACCACCAGATGGGCCGACTCCGCCGGAATCACACCCAGTTCGCGCGCGTCGCCGAGGTAGAACTTGTGCGTCGTCGGATGAGGCTTCTCGATCGTGAAGATGCTGGGAGCGGCTGTTGGGCTAGTCATCGCCGACAATGATAGCACCGCTAGCGCAGCTATTGCACATATGTTCTGTTAAGTCATGGAGGCTGCGCCACGCCTCGCCGCCAGCACTTCTTCGTACAGCGCCGCCGTCCGCATGGCGCACGTCCGCCACGAAAACTGCTGCTCGATGCGGCGGACGCCGGCGGCGCCCATCGCCACGCGGCGCGACGGGTCGCTCAACAGCGCCTCGATGGCGTCGGCGAGCGCGCAGGCGTCGGCCGGGGGGACGAGCAGGCCTGTCTCGCCGTCGGCGATGACCTCCGGGAAGGCGCCGGCGGTCGTCGCTACGACCGGCGTGCCGCACGCCTGCGCCTCTGCGGCGGGCAGGCCGAAGCCCTCGTACAGTGACGGCGACACCAGCACCTCGTGCTCGTTGTAGAGCCGCGCCAGTTCGTCGACCGAGAGCCGGCCGAGGAACGTGACGCGATCGCCGATGCCGAGGTCGCGGATCATCGCCGGCGCCATCTGCGCGTCGAGGCGGTCCTTGAACGTCAGGTGGAAGTCGACGCCGCGGTCGAGCAGGATCTTCGCGGCCTGCAACAGGTAGCGCGCGCCCTTGTTGCGGTCGTCGCTGTTGCCGACGAACAGCACCGAGCGCGGCCGCTTCGCCACCTCCAGCGGCCGGAATGCCGCCGTGTCGACGCCGTCGTGAATGGCGGTGATCTGCTCGTCGCGCAGGGCGAACGCCTGCCGGACCGAGGCGCGCGAGTTGTGCGAGCCGGTGATGATGCGGTCCATGCGCCGGGCGACCACCTCCTGCATGAAGAACGGGTAGAACATCACCTTGCGGATCTTCATCCGCGTGCCGCGCGCCTGCTGCACCTGGTTGCGGCGGTCGATCGAGAGCGGGTGGTGAATGTTGGCCACCATCGGCATGCCGGAGGCGTGGATCATCCACGAGCCGTAGCCGAGCACCTGCACGTCGTGGACGATGTCGAAACGATGCCGCGCCTGCAGCTCTCGCCAGGCGGCGAAGGCGCGCCAGCTGAACGCCGACATGACCGAGAACTGCCCGGCGCGGCTCGATGCCAGCTCGTACAGGTTCAGCGGGCTGGCGATGTCACGCAGCGGCCGCCCGTAGAAGAACATCCGCTGCGTCTCGAGCAGGCGGTAGACGCTCCACGACGGCACCCGATGCACCGTAACGGCCGGGTCGGTATCGGGCCACGGCGGGCCGACGACGAGGTGCACCTCGTGGCCGAGGCGGGCCAGCTCGCGCGTCACCTGCGCGGTGTAGACGCCCTGCCCGCCCGAGTACATGTTGCCCTGGTGCAGGAGGAAAAGGATCTTCACGGCTGGTCGCCTGGTGACTGGTTGCTGGTCACTGGTGGTACCGCCCGGAGATTCATGCCCGGGATTGTAGCGGGAGTGCGCTGTAGAGGCGCAGACTGCTGCGCCCGCGGCTTGCTCGCCGCGCGTGCACGCGGACTTGCTCATGGCGTCAGAGAGAACTACGGCTCGTCGTGGCGGCGGGAGCGCTTCGGGTTGAGATGGATGTCGATCCTGTTGAACCATCCCGGAATCGGGCTCACGCCGTACGCGACGCCGCGTTCCGAAATCCCCGGTTCGCCATGGCTCCGACCTCTGGCGGCAGGAAGCACGTGCATGGCGAGCTGGTGCAGGAAGATGACGGAGGCCACGAAGATGGCGGTCAGGTCAAGGTATCCCTTCCAGCCCGACGGTGAGCCGATCACGACGGCGCTCACAGTGAGACCCAGGATGGCGAGGGCGCACGCGACCATGACGAGCGCGGGCCCTGGAAAGGCTGGCCAACGTCGCACGATCTGATCTCGCCGTCGCGCCGAAGGGTGTTGCTCGGCGCGTCGCTTATGACGCCGATTGCCCATAGCTCATCATACGCCAATCAACGCGCGATGCCGAACCTGGCGAAGGGCGCGGCGCGCGGGCGGGCGCAGCGGGCTGCGCACCTACGCGTGGCGGACCGGCTCGGGGGTGCGCTCGCGCACGAAGGCGCCGATGCGGTCGATGGCCTGCTGACCCTCGGGCAGGATGGCCGCGAAGAACTGCCAGACGTGGATCATCTCTGGCCAGACCTCGAGCGTGACGTCGACGCCGGCCGCCTTCGCGCGCTCGGCGAGGCGTGTCGAATCGTCGAGCAGGACCTCTGCGTCGCCGACGTGGATCAGCATCGGCGGCAGGCCGGAGAGGTCGGCGTACAGCGGCGCGGCGAGCGGGGTGCGCGGGTCCGCGCCTCCCAGGTAGAGCCGCGCTTGCTCGAGGCCGCCCTCCGGGTCGATCATCGGGTCGGCCGCTTTTCGCGTCGTCGCCGACTCGCCGATGCCCTCGAGGTCGACCCACGGCGACAGGCAGACGGCCGCCGCAGGCAGCGGGATGCGCGCATCGCGCAGCGCCACGAGGGTGGCGACCGTCAGCCCTCCCCCTGCCGAATCGCCGGCGATGACGACGTTCGACGGGTCGGCGCCGCCTTCGAGCAGCCAGCGGTACGCGGCCGTGGCGTCCTCGACGGCGGCCGGAAACGGATGTTCGGGGGCCAGCCGGTAGTCGATGGCAAGGGCGCGCGCGCCGGCCGCGGCGGAGAGCCTCGCGATGAGCGCGCGGTGGGTGTTGATGGAACCGACGGTATAGCCGCCGCCATGGAGGTAGTAGATGACGCGGCCGCCGGCCGCGCTCGGGGCGGCGATCCACTCGCCGGGCACGCCGCCCGCGTCGACGGGCTCGCTGCGCGCCTCGGGCGATCCGCCGATGAGCGCCGCGACCTGCTCGAACGACGCGCGCGCTTCGGGGTGGGACTCCTGCCGCGGCGGCCGCGCCCTCAGCAGCTTGATGACGTTCTCGAGTTCCGGGCTGGCCATGGCAGCGCTCGCTTTCTGTGGTCGATTTCCCGCCAGCCGGAGCTTCGCAGCCGGGAGCGCCGGTGTCGACGCGCGGGAGCCCCGAGCGGTCGCCCGCGTTGCGCCGCCGGGGGGTCGTTGCTAAGATGCTGTTCTAGAGGGGCCGGGCGAGGAACCGCCGCATTTTCCGCTTTTCCTCGTTCAGGGAACCTTCTGAGGAGCACTGTCCTTACGGGCAGGAGGTATGTGTGCTCCCAACCTTGCGGGAAGCCTGCGGCGTCTTCGGCGTGTACGCGCCGGGCGAGGACGTCGCAAGGATCTCATTCTTCGGCCTCTACGCCCTTCAGCATCGAGGGCAAGAGAGCGCCGGGATCGCCACATCCAATTCGCGCACCCTCTATCTGAAGACCGGCATGGGCCTGGTCTCGCAGGTCTTCGATGAGGACGACCTGAGCTATCTGCCGGGCAAGTTCGCCATCGGCCACACCCGATACTCGACGACCGGGGCCAGCCGGCTCGACAACGCACAGCCGTTCCGCGTCAGCGGCCCCAACGGCGAGCTGGCGCTGGGGCACAATGGCAACATCGTCAACGCGGCCGTGCTGCGCGACGATCTGGTGCGCGAGGGCGTCACCTTCACCACCGGCAGCGACTCAGAAGTGATCGCGCAGATGCTCGTCCACGCGCCCGGCGCCGACTGGAAAGAGCGCTGGGGCCACGTGATGCGCAAGCTCAACGGCGCCTACTCGCTCGCCGTCATCACGCCAGACGCCCTGATGATGGCGCGCGACCCGATGGGCAACCGCCCGCTCTGCCTCGGCAAGCTCGACAGCGGCTGGGTGGCGGCCTCCGAAAGCTGCGCGTTCGACCATCTGGGCGCCACGTTCATCCGCGAGATCGAGCCCGGCGAAGTCATCTATATCGATGCGGAGGGGCTGCAAAGCTTCAAGCCGGTCGATGACCAGGACCCCGCGTTCTGCGTGTTCGAGTACATCTACTTCGCGCGGCCGGACAGCGTGCTTGGCGGCAAGCTCGTCTACCCGGTGCGGATGAACCTGGGCCGCGAGCTGGCGAAGGAGCACCCGGCCGACGCCGACGTCGTGATGGGGGTGCCGGACTCGGCGACGGCGGCGGCAATCGGCTACTCGCAGGCGTCGGGCATCCCGTTCGTCGAGGGGCTGGTGAAGAACCGCTACGTCGGCCGAACGTTCATCCAGCCCGACCAGCGGCTGCGCGAGATCGGCGTCCACCTGAAGTTCAACCCGCTGCGCGAGGTGCTGCAGGACCGGCGCATCGTGCTGGTCGACGACAGCATCGTGCGCGGGACGACGACGCCGCGGGTGATCCAGATGCTGCGGCGTGCGGGTGCGAGAGAGATCCACATGCGGATCACGGCGCCGCCAATCACCCACCCGTGCTTCTACGGCATCGACATGGGCACGCGCTGGGAGCTGATCGCGTCGCAGAAGAAGGTCGCCGAGATCCGGGATCACATCGGCGCGGACTCGCTCGGATACCTGAGCCAGGACGGACTTGTGAATGCCGTGGCAACGGCGCGCGCGGATCTCTGCATGGCCTGCTTCACCGGCGACTACCCGCGCCCGGTGCCGCTGCAGATGGACAAGCTGGCGATGGAGCCCACCGACGGCTCGCTCGACCGGCACGAGACCGAGTACACGCTCCCGCTGCGGAGGGTGTAGGTGCCCGTCGTTCCCGCCCGGTGCGCCTGGAACCACTCCACCACAAGAACATTTGATACCGCAGCCGTCGGAGGCCGGGTATCGGCGTTCCGGCGAGCGCGGGTAGCTGCTAGGCTGCCCCGGGGGTATTCGCGTGCCATCAGCGTATAGCCGAACAGGAGTGCGGACGACGGAGGAGCTGGCCGGCTTCCCGCGCATGCTCGACGTGCTGCGGACGACGCTCGGCCTCCGCGGCGACGCCGCCGGCCGCCCCTGCCTCGATTTCGGCTACTACGCCAACGTCCTGGACCTCGGCAACAACGTCGGCCTGGCGATCTCGACCGACGGCGTCGGCACGAAGATCATGGTCGCCGAAGCGATGGGGAAGTACGACACCATCGGCATCGACTGCATCGCCATGAACGTGAACGACGTCGTCTGCGTCGGTGCTGAGCCGATCGCGATGACCGACTACGTCGCCGTGCAGGAAGCTGACCCGGAGATGCTGAGTCAGCTCGCGGCCGGGCTGAAGCGCGGCGCCGAGCTGGCGCGGATCACGATCCCGGGCGGCGAGATCGCGCAGGTGCGCGAGATCGTGAACGGCATCGACCTCGTCGGCACGTGCGTCGGACTTGTGCCGGTCGACCGGATCCTGACGGGCAACGGCGCGCAGCCGGGCGACGCGATCATCGGCTTCGCCAGCTCCGGCATCCACAGCAACGGGCTGACGCTGGCGCGCGAGGTCTTGCTCGGCGAGCGCATGAGCCGCCTGTCCGAGCGCGTGGCCGAGCTGGGCCGCACACTCGGCGAGGAGCTGCTCGAGCCGACGCGCATTTATGTCGACCTGGCGCTGCGGCTGCTCGCCGGCGTCGACGTGCGCGCGCTCATGCACATCACCGGCGACGGCTTCCTGAACCTGGCGCGCGTCGACGCTCCCGTCGGCTTCCGCATCGAGAGCCTGCCGGAAACGCCGCCGGTGTTCGGCCTGATCGCCGCTGTCGGCGGCGTCAGCCCCGCGGACATGTATCTCACCTACAACATGGGCATCGGCTTCTGCGCCGTCGTGCCGGAGCACGACGCCGATCGGGCGCTGGCGATCGCCGCCGAAGCGGGCATCCCCGGCTGGCGCATCGGCGCCTGCACCGACGACCCGGAGCGGCTCGTGGACATCACGCCTGTGCGGCTGCGGTCGCGCGGCGGGCACCTGGAGCCGTATTAGCGTATGCCTCTTCGCGCGATCCTGGCACCGTACGACAAGACCGGCCTCGTCGAGCTGGCCCGCGGGCTCGAAGCGCTGGGCGTCGAGATGTTCGCGACGGGCAACACGTTCCGTATCCTCCGCGAGAACGACGTGCGTGCGCGGCCGGTGAGCGACCTCACGGGCTTCCCGGAGATCCTCGACGGGCGCGTGAAAACGCTCCACCCGGGCGTGCACGGGGGCATCCTGGCGCGGCGGGACCGGCCGGAGCACCTGGCCGAGCTGGAGCGTCACGGGCTGTCCACGATCGACATCGTCGTCGGCGGGCTCTACCCGTTCCAGGAGACGGTAGCGCGGCCGGACGTGACGCTGCAGGACGCGCTCGAGAACATCGACATCGGCGGGCCGACGATGCTGCGCGCGGCGGCGAAGAACTTCCCGCACGTGCTGCCGATCGTCGACCCGGCGGACTACAACGACCTGCTCGACGCGCTGCGCAACGACTCCGCGCCGCTGGAGTGGCGTCGGAAGCTCGCCGTGAAGACGTTCCAGCACGTCGCGACGTACGACACGGCCATCTCTGAGTACCTGCGGGGCGCGGAAGACCCGTTCCCGGACGAGATCACCCTCGCGTTTACGAAGCGGAGCGAGCTGCGCTACGGCGAGAACCCGCACCAGCTGGCGGCGCTGTACCGCGAGGTCGACCCGCGCATCGGCGAGCCGGAGGGCGTCGTCAACGCGCGCCAGCTCAACGGCAAGGCGCTCTCCTACGTCAACCTGCTCGACGCGGATGCGGCGTGGTCGGCCGCGTGCGACTTCCCCGCGCCGACTGCCGTCATCGTCAAGCACATGACGCCGTGCGGCATCGCGAGCCGCGACGACCTCGCCGAGGCGTTCGCGCTGGCGTTCGAGGCGGATCCAATCTCGGCGTTCGGCGGCATCATCGCCATCAACCGCCCGGTCGACGGCACGCTCGCCACGGCGATCCGCGCGGCGAAGCACCCGACGAGCGGGCAGCGGCTGTTCGTCGAGATCATCATCGCGCCGGAGTTCACGGCGGAGGCGGTCGAGCGGCTCTCGAAGTCGAGGGACCTGCGGATCCTCGAGGCGCCGCCCGTTCGCATGGCGAATCGCGCGTTCGAGCACCGGGGGATCGTCGGCGGGATGCTGATCCAGGAGTTCGATCGCATAGGTGGGGACCCCCAGGAACTGCGGGTGCTCACCAAGAGGGCCCCTACCGATACTGAACTGTCCGACATGAAGTTCGCCTGGCTGTGCGCGAAACACGTCAAGTCGAACGCCGTTGTACTTGTCAAGGATCAGGTATTGGTGGGCATGGGGGCAGGCCAACCGAATCGGGTGACGAGCGCCCGCCTGGCGGCGGAGTCCGCGGGCGAGAAGGCGCGCGGCGCGGTTTCCGCTTCGGACGCGTTCATCCCCTTCCCCGACACGGTCGAGACGTGCGCCGCCGCGGGCGTCACGGCAATCATCCAGACCGGCGGATCGATCCGCGACGAAGACTCGGTGGCGGTGTGCGACGCGCACGGGATGGCGATGGTGGCGACCGGCGTGAGGCATTTCAAGCACTAGGCAAGAGGATAGAGGGCCCGCGGGGCCGCGCACGGTGGACGGGATGAACATGGCGATACAGCAGGACTTGAGCATCATGCAGATCGAAGACGCGGTTGCCGCGCTCGATCACGACGATCGGGCGCGCTTCGAGCGCATCTTCAGCGTCAGCAGCACCGTGGGCCACCTGGTGCCGCCCGACTCGATGGTGCCGTGGATCGAGAAGCAGTTTGGCAACGTCGAGGCCACGCGCGACCAGAAGATCATCAAGGTCACGAACGTGGTGACGCTCGAGGGCGTGCTGTTCAACTGGCTGCGATCGAGCCGGCCGATGTGGCACCACGACATCAACCTCGACGAGGAATTGGAGAACACGAAGGCGGATCCGCTCTCCGATCCGTTCAACGGCACGCCCGAGGACCTCTTCGGGCGCGTGCGCGGCAAGTACTGCGTGACGGCCAGCAACATCGCGAAGTTCGACGGTTTCCACGGGCTCGTCGTGTTCAACGAGAAGCACCCGCTGCGCTACACGCGCGAGATGCTGCACGACTACGTCGACACCGGCGGGCGCTGGGGCGACCTCGTGCACGCCAGCGACCCCGAGGCCAAGTACTACATGTTCCTCTGGAACTGCCTGTGGCGCGCCGGCGCCTCGCTGCTGCACGGGCACGCGCAGGTGATCATGGGGCGCGGCATGCACTACGCGGCCGTCGAGAACCTGCGGCGCAACGCGGCGATCTACCAGGCGCACAACCGGGTCAGCTATTTCCATGACCTGTACCTGGCGCACGCATCGCTCGGGTGCGGATTCGAGAAGGAAGGCACGCGCGTCATCGCGAACCTGACGCCGAAGAAAGAGAACGAGGTGCTGCTCTTCGCCCCGTTCGTCTCGACATCGCTCAAGGACCGCATCTACGACGTGCTCGAATGCTTCCGCGACCGGTTGGGCATCAACTCCTACAACCTGGTGATCTACACGCCGCCCTGGGCGGAGACGCCCGAGAGCTGGGAAGGGTTCCCGGTCGTCGTGCGTATCGTCGACCGCGGCGACCCGTCGAGCCGCACGGCGGACTTCGGGGCGATGGAGCTGTACGCGGCGAGCGTCGTGTCCAGCGACCCGTTCATCCTCGCCCGCCAACTGCGCGAGCACATGTCGGCCTGATCTGACCCGCCCTGGACATCGAGCAGCAAAACGCCCCGTACGAGTACGGGGCGTTGCTTTTCGGGCCGTTCGCGGGGCCGAGTCCGCGTCGGGCGATGTCCGCTGGTTGTGCGAGGCGGAGCGCGATCGGCGCTCTGCTCTCCGCTGTCTGCTCTCTGTTCTGCCCGCAGGGCTACGCTTTTTCCGTGACCTTGTACTCGAGCCGCCGGCCCAGCGCGAGGCGGACCTGCGCATCGAGCG
>CAYJMJ010000027.1:10508-37099 GCA_964371095.1 uncultured Dehalococcoidia bacterium
GTGACCTTGTACTCGAGCCGCCGGCCCAGCGCGAGGCGGACCTGCGCATCGAGCGCGGGCAGGGCCGTGAAGAAGAGCGTGATCGGCGCCATCAGCATCCACTGCACGAACTGCACCGGGTAGAGCCACCGCCCCCAGCGCTTCGGCCGCGCCGGGCGCATCATCGTGTCGAGGATGATCATCCCGATCAACGGGATCATGCACGGCATGAGGATGTAGTGCGACGCGGTGATGAACCACGTCGGGATGTTGTGCTGCGCGAACGGGTGCAGGCCGATGAAGCCGCCCCAACCGCTCGCCGACATGTTGGCGGCGACGCCGGTGATCAGGAACCACTGCGACGACCAGAGCACGTGGTTCTCGGTGAGGCTGTAGGTGCGCCGCAGGCGGCGCAGGAACGGGATCTCCGGGTGGGCGATGAACTGCTTGATCGCGTACGGGATGTCCGTGCAGCCCCAGGCGTGGCGGCGCGCTTGCTGGTAGTGCTCCCAGAACGTGCGGCGGTAGCTGACAGCGCGGACGCCGTCGTTGCCGACCGGCAACAGGATCGGCTGCACTTCGGGCTCGCCGCCGAGCTGGAAGAAGCACTTCAGGAACATGTGCCAGTCTTCCGGCACCACGTCCACGTCCCAGTAGCCGACGTCGTAGCACATACGCATGCTGAGGCTGTACGTCGACTGCGGGAACAGGACGGTGTACTTCCGGACGAGCTTGGCGAGGTGGTTGATGCCGCCGAGGCTGTTCTGGATGCGCAGCGGCGCGGGAACGTCCCAGACGTTGTTGTAGTAGAAGATCGGGCCCTGCCAGAACGTACGGTAGCGCCGCGGGTTGACGGCGAAGTAGTACGTGAGCGCGCTGAAGTAGCGCGGGTGGAAGAGCGTGTCGGCGTCGCAGCTCGTCACGGTCATGTGGTTGAGGTCGAAGCCCATCTCGTCGCAGAAGAGCCCCTTCGCCTCTTTGGCGGCCCACGCTTCGTTCGACGACTTGCCGCGCACCTCGCCCGGGATGTCCTTCGGGTGCGTCGTGCCGATCATCGCGAGGAAGCTGTGCCCGAACTCGCGTCGCAGGATGTCGAACCGCTCCGGCGCGCCGGCGTCCGCCTCCTCCATCGCGATGACCACGAGCAGCTTGTCGAGCGCGACCTCGCTCTCGGCGAGCTTGCCGAGCGTGGCGCGGAGCTTCTCGACGGTCTCCTTGTACGTCGGGATGATGATCAGGTGATGGATATCGTCCCAATCGACGACGTTGCCATCGAGGGCCGAGCGCTCGATGTCGTAGCGGCGCCGCCAGTCGACGCGCGACGCCGTCTTCATCGCCCGGTAGCCCTTGAGGGTGTGGAAGCCCATGTTGATCGAGCGCCACGCCCAGTAGAAGTCGAAGCCGAGCAGCATGATGACGAGCGGGATCGGCAGGAAGTACGCGCCCCAGACGAGCGACGAAATCAGGGCGAGGGCCAGCGAGAGGGGCAGCATCTCGAGACCGCGCGTGGCCAGGCGCTCCCACGTCGCGACGTGTACGCGCCGTTTGACCGTGGTCGCGACTTCCGTGACCGGCTGCGCGATGCCGCCGAAGTCGATCGCTCGCGGCGGAGTCATCACGGCGATCTGCGATGGCTCTTGCCGCGGCCGGACGAGCGGCGGCGCGCCGCCCCCGCCGCGGCGGAACGTCTCGGGCACGTCGACGAATCGCGACGCCGTCACGGGCTCCCAGACAGCGCGAAAGCTGCTGGCGGTCTTCGATCGTTGTCGTGTCGGTTTGATGGCGGGTGAAGTGCCTCCGTGCACGCGGTCAGTCGGGCAAGAAAAAAGGTCGTCCATTGTTGCTGGTCCGACCTTCAAAGCCTACGAGGTTAGCTGCCGGCTTAGGGGAGAAGGTTCCCCCGGGTCACACAGTGCGACCCTTCAGCCCGGGTCCCGAGTTCGGTTCCCCCGCTCCGCTCAACGAGCGGACTCGGCTGTCACGTATGCGGTTGTGGCTCGATCTTAGGGCGGCGCGATCCGGGCTGTCAAGGTTCGTCCGAACCAATGCACGGCTCGAAACGGCCGCCCAGATTCACCGCGATCGCCCAAAACAGGTTGCCGGCAGGCGGCGCGACAGGAGCGATTGCCACCGCGCAGGTTCAAAGCGAGGGCCCGCCGGCGACGAATTGTGACAATTCCCTATCGACTCGTGCGAACCGGTGCGTCACCGTCTTAGACTGGGATCGACGCGACATCCGCCCCCGACCGCCGGCAAGGATGCGACCATGCGACGCCTGTACCTCGGCCTCGTGCTCCATAATCACCAGCCGGTCGGCAACTACGGCTTCGTCATCGACCAGGTCTACGAGCACGCGTACGGTCCCATGCTCGACGCGCTCGAGCGCCACCCAGCGGTGCGCGTCGCCATCCACAACTCGGGGTGCCTCTTCGACTGGATCGCGGACCACCGGCCTGACTACATGCGGCGGCTGCGCGCGCTGTGCGACCGCGGCCAGGTCGAGATGTTGACCGGCGGCTACTACGAGCCGATCCTGCCGATGATCCCCGACGGCGACAAGCGCGGACAGATCGAGAAACTCACGGAGTACATCGAGGCGCGGTTCGGCCAGAGCCCGACGGGGATGTGGCTGACGGAGCGCGTGTGGGAGCCGGGCCTGCCCGGTCCGCTCAGCGACGCCGGCGTGCGGTGGACGCTCGTCGACGACGCGCACTTCCGCATGGTCGGCCTGCGCGACGATCAACTCGACGGCTACTACGTCACCGAGGACCAGGGGAAGCCGGTCAACGTCTTCGCGGGGAGCCAGCGGCTCCGCTACACGATCCCGTGGTCGCCGGTGGAGGAGGTGATCGCCGATCTGCGGCAGATCGCCGCGTCGAGCGGGCGAGAGGCGCCGTACGTCGTGCTCGGCGACGACGGCGAGAAGTTCGGCGCGTGGCCGCACACCTACGAGCACGTCTGGGGCGACGGATGGATGGAGCGCTTCCTTTCGGCGATCGAGGCGGAGTCGGACTGGCTGGAGACGATGTCGCCGGGCGCGTATGCGCGCCGGTTCCCCGCACGGGGGCCCGTCTACCTGCCGACGGCGTCGTACGTGGAGATGATGGAGTGGGCGATGCCGCCGGACGCGGCCGCTGAGTACCACCGCCTCGTGCAGGAGGCGGAGGCGGGGGGCCGGACCGACCTGCTCCCCTACCTGCGCGGCGGCTTCTGGCGCTCGTTCCTCGCCAGGTACCCCGAAGCGAACACGATGCACAAGCGCGGACTGCGCATCGATCAGAAGCTGGAGCGTGCGCCGTCATCGGAGGCGCGCGACGCGCTGTGGAAGGCGCAGTGCAACTGTCCGTACTGGCACGGCGTCTTCGGCGGCCTCTACCTGCGCCACATTCGCGCCGCGACGAACACGAACCTCGTGCGCGCGGAGCGGCTCGCCGACGAAGCCGCGGGCGCGTCTGGCGTGCGCGTCGCCGAGCGCGACTTCGACTTCGACGGGCGCGACGATGTGCTGGTGCAGACGCCGGACATCTCCCTGATGCTGCACCCGGCGGAAGGGGGGATGATCAGCGAATTCGATCTGCGGCGGCGTGATCACGCGCTGCTCGACGTCATCGCCCGCCGCCGCGAGGCATACCACGCGGCGCTGGCCGAGGGAGTGCCGGTCGATGACGCGCAGGCCGCAACGAACATCCACGGCGCCGTGCGGGTCAAGGAACCCGGTCTGGCGGCGCTGTTGGCGATCGACCGTTGGCGGCGCGGCGGCCTCCAGGAATGGCTGCTCGACGACACCGCGACGGCGGCCGAGTTCGCTGGCCGCACCGCCGCGACGCGATGGGAGCCATCGGGCCCGTGGGCGTGCGACGCGCGCCAGGACACCGGCGGTGCGGTCGTGCGAATGGAGCGCGTCGCGGGCGGGCTTCGCGTCTCGAAGCAGGTCACCGTGCCCGCCGAGGGCGAATCGATCGCCGTGGAGTACGAGTGCTCAAACGTGGGCAGCGAGCCCGAGCGCGGCCTCTTCGTCAGCGAGTGGAACCTCGCGCCCCCGCACGTCGCGGACGGCGACGACCGCATCGCTTCCCTGGAGATGGGCGGCGGATCGATCGACCTGCGAGGCGCGCCCGGCGCGGAAATGTGCGCGGGCGAGTTCGCGGTGCGCGGCAGCGCGCCGTTCGGCATCGCGTGCGCACCGGACGAGCCATGCGACGTCTGGCACTATCCCGTGGAAACCGTCTCCTCCTCCGAGGGCGGGCTGGAGCGCGTGTTCCAGGGCGTCTCCGTGTCCGTCGTGCGCGGCCTCGACCTGGCGCCGGGCGCATCGTGCCGGTTCGCGCTCACGTGGCGGGTGGTCGAGCCCGCGCTCGCCGGCCCGTCCCGTGAGGCGCTTCGGATCCCTGTGCGCTCCGCCGAATAGCCGGTAACCTTCGATCGCGGTACCGCGCGGGCGAGAGAGCCCGCGACCGGCGGCCGCATTGCGAGGTACATCGTGCCCAGGGCGCGCGTCAACGGCATCGAGCTGTACTACGAGGTTCACGGCACCGGCGAGCCGCTGCTGTTCATCTCCGGGCTCGGCGGCCACATGGCCGAGATCCCGCACCTCGTCGAGTCGTACAGCCGCGACTTCCAGTTCATCGTCTTCGACAGCCGGGGCTGCGGGCGCAGCGACAAGCCGGATGGCGAATACAGCATCGCCGGCTTCGCCGACGACACAGCGGCGCTGCTCGACGCGCTCGGCGTCGAGTCGGCGGCCGTCTACGGCTCGTCGATGGGCGGGATGATCGCGCAGGAGTTGGTGCTGCGGCACCAGCAGAAGGTGCGGGCGCTGATCCTGGGATGCACGACGGGCAGCGCGACGCGCGGCCTGCACCCGTCACCCGAGACGATCCAGCGGCTGATGCGCAACCAGGCGCTGACCGGCGACGAGGCGCTCGCGGCCGGCTGGGAGCTGGGCTACAGCCGGGAGTACATCGACCGGAATTGGGACGCGCTGATGGCGCGGTCGCGCGCGGCGAGCACATTCGCGGCGCCGCGAGACTCGTACATGCGGCAGGTCATCGCCGCGGCCCGGCACGACGCGCTGGACCGGCTCGACGGCGTCGAGTGCCCCGTGATGATCATCCACGGCTCAGACGACGTCATGATCCCGGCCGGCAACGCGCACCTGCTGAAGCAGCATGTCCCCCATGCCGAGCTGCACATCCTCGACGGCATGGGGCACGGCTACAACCTGGAGGCCCAGGAGCACGCCGACGCGCTGGTCATCGACTTCGTGCGGCGCCACGGCCGCGCGGTTCAGAGGAGCGCCAGTGCCGCTCGCTGAGGCGCGCGGAGCGCAGATCTACTACGAGGTCCACGGTGCCGGCGCGCCGCTCCTGCTGATCCCGGGCTTCGGCTCATCGATCCCCGTCTACTGGGCGAACCTGCCAGAGCTGTCTCGCCACTTCCGGGTGATCGCGTTCGATCCGCGCGGCGCCGGGCGCTCGGGCGCGCCTGCCGACGGCTACAGCATGGAGGTGTTCGCCGATGACGCCGCCGCGGTGCTCGATGCCGCCGCCGCCGAATCCGCGCACGTGTTCGGGACGTCGTTCGGCGGCATCGTGGCGCAGCACCTGGCGCTGCTGCACCCGCGGCGCGTGCGGCGGCTCGTGCTCGCGTGCACCTCGGGCGGAGGCGAGCGTCACGTCATGCCGCCGGGCGACAACGTCGCGCGCTACCTCGCGGCGGGCGAGATCGCTGATCCGGCCGAAGCCGTGCGCGCGACGTACTTCATGCACTACAGCGACGCATGGGCCGCCGCCCACGACGCCGAACTCGTGGCGCGATCGCGGGAGAACGAATGGCTGCGTTCGCCGCCCGCGGGGCGCGCCGGCCAGCTCGCGGCGGTGACGGCGCACGATACGTGGGAGCGCCTGGCCGAGATCCGCCAGCCGACGCTGGTGCTGCACGGCGGTGAAGACGGCATGATCCCGGTGGAAAACGGGCAGATGCTCGCCCGGGCGATTCCCGGAGCGCGCCTGATCGTCTATCCAAAGGGGAGGCACGTGTTCTTCGCCGAGCTGGGCGCGCAGGTGAACGCCGACATCGTCGCGTTCCTGCGCGAAGACGGCGCGTGCGCGGAGCGGCCGGCCGCGGGCGGTTAGCGGAGCAGCCGATCGCGCGCCGGCCGGGCTCGTCTCGATCGGCGGCAATGAGGTCTGGCATGGCAACGGCACACATCAACGACATCGACATCTACCACGAAGAGCACGGCGAGCCGGGCGCGGAGCCGCTGCTTCTGATCATGGGGTTCATGATGAACGCGGCGGCGTGGGCGCCGCAGATCCCGGCGTTCGCGGAGCGCTTTCGCGTGATCGCGTTCGACAATCGCGGCGCGGGCCGGACGTCGCAGCCCGAGGCGGCGTACACCATCCCGCGGATGGCGGGCGACGCCGCCGGGCTGCTCGATCACCTCGGCGTCGATGCGGCGCACGTCATCGGCGTCTCGATGGGCGGGATGATCGCGCAGGAGTTCGCGATCCGCTACCCGGCGCGCGTGCGGCGTCTGGTGCTGGCGTGCACGACCCCGGGCGGGCCGCACTCCGCCGGATACGCCGAGCTGAAGGCCGGCACGGCGCGCGCCGGCGAGGTCGAGGACGTCGCCGCGGCGCTGACGCCCGAACTGGTGCGTGAATTCCTGCAACAGCTCTTCACGCCGGAGTTCATCGCCAACCCGGGCCCGGGCTTCGCGCAGATGGTTGCCTCGTTCGTCCAGTACCCGCAGACGCTGGCCGGCCTGAAGGGCCAGGCGGCGGCCATCGCGGCGCACGACACGTACGACCGGCTGGACACCATCGCCGCGCCGACGCTCGTGATGGCCGGCGACGCCGACCCGCTGATCGATCCGGGGAACGCGCGGATCCTCGCGGAGCGCATCCCCGCGGCCGAGCTGCGATTGATGCCCGGGCTGCGCCACGGCTTCATGGCTGAGCGGCCGGACGAGTCGAACGCGATCATCCTGGAGTTCCTCGGGCGGCAGCGGGCCGCCGCGGCCTGACGGAGGACCGATACATGCGCGACCTGGCGATGCGCGCGCTCGACACGGCCCGCCAGCGCGGCGCTGACTACGCGGACGTGCGCATCGTGCGGTTCCGGTCGGAGTCGGTCGTCGTGCGAAACCGCCACGTGGAGGCGCTGTCGTCCGACGAATCGCTCGGGTTCGGCGTGCGCGTCATCGCGGGCGGATTCTGGGGGTTCGCCGCCAGCCATCGCATGACGCTGGACGAAGCGGACGCCACGGCGGCGGAGGCGGTGCGCGTCGCGAAGGCGTCCGCACGGGTGCGCGGACCGCGAGCGGACATCGGCCCACCGCAGGGTGCGAGCGGGAGCTACCGCACGCCGGTGCTTCGCGATCCGTTCGCCGTGCCGCTCGACGACAAGATCGCGCTCCTGCTCGACAGCAACGAGACGATGATGCGCGTCCCGAACATCGTCGCGGCCGAGGGCACGCTCTACTGCCAGCGCGAGGACAAGGTGTTCGCGAGCACCGAGGGCGCCTACATCGAGCAGGAGCTGTACGAGACGGGCGGCGGCCTGGAGGCGACGGCGGTCGATGAGGGCGAGGTGCAGAACCGCTCCTACCCGAGCGGCGGCGGCCACCACCAGGGCACCGAGGGCTGGGAGTTCATCGAGCGGTACGACCTGGCGGGCAACGCCGGGCGCGTCGCCGAGGAGGCGTCGGCGCTGCTGCGCGCAAAGACGATGCAGCCCGGCACGACGACGATCATCCTCGATGGCAGCCAGGTCGCGCTGCAGATCCACGAGTCGTGCGGCCACCCCATCGAGCTGGACCGCGTGCTCGGGACCGAGGCCGCGTTCGCGGGCACGAGCTTCCTGACGCCGGATAAGCTCGGCACGTTCACGTACGGCTCGCCGATCGTGAACATGACGGCGGACGCGACGATCCCCGGCGGCCTCGGCACATTCGGCTTCGACGACGAGGGCGTGCCGGCGCAAGCGACGCCGATCGTGCGCGAGGGGAGGTTCCTGGGCTACCTGACGTCGCGCGAGACGGCCGCGACGCTGGGACAACGGAGCAATGGCGCCATGCGCGCCTCGGGCTGGAACCGCATACCGCTGATCCGCATGACGAACGTCAGCCTGGAGCCCGGCGACTGGACGCTCGCCGACATGATCGCCGACACGGACGCGGGCGTGTACATGGACACCAACCGGAGCTGGAGCATCGACGACAGGCGGCTGAACTTCCAGTTCGGCACCGAGGTCGCGCGGGAGATCCGCAACGGCAAGCTGGGCGACCTCGTGAAGAACGCGACCTACACCGGCATCACGCCGCGGTTCTGGGGCAGCTGCGACGCCATCGCCAACCGCGACGAGTGGGTCGTCTGGGGGACGCCGAACTGCGGCAAGGGGCAGCCCGAGCAGGTGGCGCACACCGGCCACGGCGCGGCGCCGGCGCGCTTCCGCAACGTGCAGGTCGGGCTAATGGCGTGACGCATGCGGCGCGCGCGGCGACGCCGGGCGGCCAGGACATGAGCGTGAAAGGTTGACCATGCCGAAGATCATCGACTTCCACATCCACCCGCCGGGGCCGGCCGGCCTCTCGACCCAGGAGCAGGCGGAGATGGCGGCATACTTCCGCGGCGGACCGCCGCCCGCGACGACGGAGGAGATGGCCGACTACTACCAGAAGCTCGACATGTTCGGCGTGTTGTTCGCCATCGATACCGAGACGGCGAGCGGCCGTCCGCCCGTCCCGAACCAGTACTTCGCCGACTGCGTGCGCCGCTGGCCGAAGACCTTCACCGCGTTCGGCAACGTCGACCCGTGGAAGGGCGAGGCCGCGGTGCGCGAGGCCGAGCGGGTCAAGGACCTGGGGCTCAAGGGGCTGAAGTTCCACCCGTCGACGCAGCAGTTCTATCCGAACGACCCTCGCTTCTACCCGCTCTGGGCAAAGGCGCAGGATCTGGGGTTGATCGTGCTGTTTCACTCCGGGACGACGGGGGTCGGGGCGGGGCGGCCCGGTGGCGGCGGCGTCAAGCTCGGCTACGCGCGGCCGATCCCGTACATGGACGATATCGCGGCCGACTTCCCGGAGCTGACCGTCGTCATGGCGCATCCGTCGTGGCCGTGGCAGGAGGAGCAGCTGGCGATGCTCGTCCACAAGCCGAACGTGTACATGGACCTCTCGGGCTGGTCGCCGAAGTACTTCTCGCCATCGCTGATCACGTACGCGAACAACATGATCGGCGACAAGGTGATCTTCGGCTCCGACTACCCGGCGATCACACCGGAGCGCTGGCTACGCGATTTCGAGAAAGCGGACTTCCGCGACGAGGTGCGCCCGAAGATCCTGTACGACAACGCGGCACGCCTGCTGGGAATCGAGGCGTAGCGCGGCGCGCTCACGAACTCGATCACTTGCGCCACCGCCAGCCTGCGCGGAGGTGTCCGGAATCCGCACCACGCGGGCTGAAAAGCCCGGGCTACCGGGAGACGGGGCCGTCTCGGCGCCGGCGCCGGGCAGGCGCCAGTCTCGGGCGCGGCGGGGGCCGGTTGCCGGCTCCCGCGCGTGACCGGCCTGACGGGCGCGAGCGCGCGCACGCCAGCGCGGTCAGCGGTCAAGCCGGAACGAGTATCGGGTGGGTGCGCCGGGCGCGGCTACGCGACGGCGGCGGTGCGCTTGATGATGGCGCGGCGGCGGCGGCGGGCGGCCTTGGCACGCGCGATGCGGCGACGCTCGCTCTTGGGGATGAAGTGGCGGCGCTGCTTGATCTCGCGCAGGATGCCATCGCGCTGGACGGCCTGGCGAAAGCGCGTGATCAGGTGCTCCGGGGATTCGCCGTCACGAAGGTCTACTGCTGCCACGAATGCTCCATTTCGGCCCGCGTTGGCGGGATACCGTTGAGTCTACTCGGCGGCGCTCGCCGGGACCATGCCGTTCTTCTTGTGCCAGCCGCCATCGCCCGCCCAGAGGCTGCGAATGGCGTCCCATTTCTCTTGTTTCTTCGCTTCAAGGACCGAGAGCTGCTCGCGCAGCGCGCTCTTGGAGCCGCCCCGCAGCGACGCGATCTGGCGGCCGATCTCGGCGATCTCGGCGAGCAGGCGCTCGTGCTCGCTGGCGCGCCACTGCGGCGGCACCGCATCGATCTGGTCGCGGATGGCGTCGAACGGCTCGCCCTGCACGGCCTTCCGGAAGATCAGCTTGCGCTTGCCGTCTTCGACGGCGCAGTCGATGGTGATGCCCCAGAGGTCGCGGGATACGGTCTCGGATATGGCGAGTACCGTGCGCCCATCGAAGCCGTAGGTGATGTCCTGCTCGATCGCCTCATCGAGGATGAACCGGTAGCTGCCCTGAACCGTGCTCAGACGGAGGCACCGGTCCGGACTGTTGCGGCGGGACAGGAGCTTGCTCAGCGCCTCGCACGCATCTACGGTTACATGCACTCTGGCAACCCTCCTCGACGGCGCGCCGCACGCGTGCGGACGCCTGACGCCGCGCCTGCGGCCTGATTCCACCGAACCTGTGAGACGTCCCGATGCAGACTCACGGGGCTGCGATAATAGCACAGATCCGAGCACTGATCAATCGTTCTTGAGGTCCCCGGGGCCATGCCGCGGCGGCGTCACCCCGCCGGGCGGAGGCCGCCAGGCCCCGGCTCACCACGCATCATCGGGCCGGCTCGGGCGCAGCACGTTCGCATCGGCCCAGCGGCTGAGCATCGTGCTGACGACGGAGATGACGAGCGCGGCGAGGAACGCGGCGATGAAGCCGTCCACGCGAAACGCCAGGTCGAACTTGCCGGCGATCCAGGCCGTCAGGCCGAGCATCGCTGTGTTGATGATCAGCGTGAAGAGGCCGAGCGTCGCGCACGTCAGCAGGCAGGAGAACATCGTGACAACGGGCCGGATGAACGCATTGACGAGGCCGAAGATGGCGGCGCCGAAGCCGAGGGCCGCCGCACTGTCGATGTCGAAGCCGCGAACGACGAGCTGCGCGAACCAGAGGGCCGCCACGTTGACGATGAAGCGAACGGCGATGCCGACCACCCCGATGGCCCGCGGCGCGGGCCCGCGCCACTCCCAGTAGAACATGCCGTCGCGGCGCCGCACGCGCGGCTACTCGTCGGCCGGAGGGTCGTTCTTGGGGCCGCGCCGGCTGATCTTTCGCAGCAGGCGCTTGTAGCGCTGGTCGCGGGCGGCGACGTGGACCGCCGCCTCGATGTCGGCAACGGTGAGCGATGCGAGCGCCCTGTCGCCGCTCATGCCGCGCTTCATCTTGCGCGCGATCGCAACGCCCGCCATCAGCGTCGCGACGCTGGACACGACGACGGCCGCGCCGGCATACGCCTTGTATTTGCCCTTGAATTCCGGGAACTTCGCCACGGCGCGATGCGCCAGGCTGAGCGTGCGGTGGGTCTCCGCATCGACTGTTTCGCCCTCGGCGACGGCCGACCAGTCGAACTCGTCCTCGATCTGGTCGGGGTGCCGTACTTCGTCTGCTTTCACTGCCATATGCCCGCCTCCTGTGCGGAGCCCGGCCGGGGCCGGGCGGGAGGATGCCCTCGTTCGCGGTTGGTCCGTCAGCGCGAGAGGCTGCGAACCGTTCGTATCGTGTGCGCCATCTCGATCGCGGTGAGCGCCGCCTCGCGGCCCTTGTGGCCGGCTGCGCCGCCGATGCGGTCGATGGCCTGCTCCTCGTTGTCCGTAGTCAGCACGCCGAAGATCACCGGAACGCCGGTATCGAGGGACGCGCGCTGGATGCCCGTTGCCGTTGCCGATGACACGTAATCGAAGTGCGGCGTGTCGCCGCGGATGATCGCGCCGATACAGATGATAGCATCAAATCGCCCGCTTGCGCCCAATTCCTTCGCCACGAGCGCCAGCTCGAAGCACCCCGGCACCTCGATGAGCGTGAGCGCATCGAGGTCGAGGCCGCGCGCCGCCAGCTCGTCTCGACAGCCATCGTACAGCGGCCCTGTTACGTGCGCGTTAAACCGCGCCACCACCACGGCCATGCGCAGACCCGCCGCGTCGAGCCCGCCTTCGAAGCTGAATCCACCTTTCGGCACGCGTGCTCCTCCGCGATCAGCATAGCCGATCCCCTGTCTGGATCATCGCAGGTTTCCAGCGCCGCGGCGTAGTACGGATGGCTCATTTGGAGTCTGTAGTTGGGAGTTTGTAGCGGGTAGTGGGGGGCTCGAACGGGCGGCTTTTTTATGTCGTGAATCGGGAGCCACCGGGGCGGACGCCGTTACCCCAGCAGGTGGCCCATCTTCTTTCGCTTCGTCTCGAGGTAGCGGAGGTTGTGCTTGTTCGGCGTCGCGAGCACGGGCACGCGCTCGACGATCTCCAGGCCGAAGCCCTCGAGGCCGGCGCGCTTGGCCGGGTTGTTGGTGAGCAGGCGCAACTTGCGCAACCCCAGATCGACGAGGATCTGCATGCCGATGCCGTAGTCGCGGCGGTCGGCGGGGAAGCCCAACGCCTCGTTCGCCTCGACGGTGTCCATGCCGCCGTCCTGCAGCTTGTACGCCTTGATCTTGTTGTGCAGGCCGATGCCGCGCCCCTCCTGCCGCATGTATACGACGACGCCCTTCCCGGCCTCTTCGATCATCTGCATGGCCATGTGGAGCTGCTCGCCGCAGTCGCAGCGCTTCGAGCCGAACACGTCGCCGGTGACGCACGAGCTGTGCACGCGCACCAGCACCGGCTCCTCGCCCGCGACGTCGCCGTGTACCAGCGCGACGTGCTCGTCCGGGTCGGTGATCGCCTTGTAGGCGACGCAGCGCCACTCGCCGAACTCCGTGGGGAGCTTCGTCTCCGCCACGCGCCGCACGAGCTTCTCCTTGTGCATGCGGTACTGGATGAGCTGCGTGACGCTGACGATCTTGAGGTTGTGCCGCTTCGCGAAGCGCTTTAGCTGCGGGAGCCGCGACATCGTGCCGTCCTGGTTCATGATCTCGCAGAGGACGCCCGCCGGGTACAGGCCGGCCATCTTGCAGAGATCGACCGTGGCCTCCGTCTGGCCGGCGCGCACCAGCACGCCGCCCTCGCGGGCGCGCAGCGGGAAGACGTGACCGGGCATGACGAGGTCGTTCGGCCGCGTGTTCGGATCGATGAGCACCTGCGTCGTGCGCGCGCGGTCCGCCGCCGAGATCCCCGTCGTGACGCCGGAACGCGCTTCCACCGACACGGAGAACGGCGTGCCGAAGTGGGAATCGTTGTGGTTGACCATCATCGGCACGTGGAGCTGTTCGAGCCGATCGGCCGTCATCGGCACGCAGATGAGGCCGCGGCCGTAGCGCGCCATGAAGTTGATCGCCTCGGGCGTCGCGAACTGCGCCGGGATGGTCAGATCGCCCTCGTTCTCCCGGTCTTCGTCGTCGATGATGATGACGAAGCGGCCGTTACGGAACTCCTCGATCGCCTCTTCGACGGTCGCGAGCCCCTTAGCCCGGCGGGTTTCCTTCTCGGTGATCTGCGGCAGTTCCTCTTGCAAGACGTCCTCACGTTCCGCGGGCGATGCGCAGGCGCGCTATGCCGTTATGTTAGCTTCAGCTCCGCCTGCGGGCGCTCTTCGAGCATCGCCTCGACGTAGCGGGCGATGATATCCGTTTCCAGGTTCACACGGTCGCCCGGCTTGCGCGTGTGCAGGTTGGTGTGCTCCTGCGTGTACTGCACCAGCGAGACCGAGAACGAGTGGTCGTCCTTCGCCATCACCGTCAGGCTGATGCCGTCGATCGCGACGGGCCCTTTCATGACGACGTAGCGGAGGATCTCGGGCGGCGCGTTGAAGCGGCCGATGATCGCCTCACCCTCCGGCGTGAACGAATCGAGCGTACCGGTACCCTCGACGACGCCGCGGACGAGGTGGCCGCTGATGCGGCCGGCCAGCGTGAGCGAGCGCTCGAGGTTCACGAGGTCGCCCGGCTTCAGGTCGCCCAGGTTGCTGCATCGGAGCGTCTCCGGCATGACGTTGAAGATCACGCCTTCCTCGTCGAACTGCTTGGCGGTCAGATCGACGCCGTTCACGGAGATGCTGTCGCCGAGGTTCGTGCCCCACAGCACGAGCTTCGCGCCGACCGCCAGCTCGCCGTTCGCGTTGGCGCGCACGGTGCCCAGCTCTTCTACGATGCCAGTGAACATCCCGCCTCCGGAGTTAGTGTCATGCTAACGCTAAGTACCCAATCGATCAACGAACGTCAAGATCGCTGCGGAAAGCGCAGCGTTATCGCCATCAAGCGGCGGAATTGACAGAAGGCCCTTCGGCAGGCCGTATCGCTGCTCGTAGCCATGCGCACACCGGACGGGGTTCACGGGCGTGCGTCCCGAGTGTAGCCGATGATCGCGACATCGTCGCCGAGGCGCTCGATCTCGACATCGCGCAGCGCGACGGCGTCGGCCATGCGGGCAACGCCGCGCCCCGCGACAGCCGGGTACGCCGTGCCGCCGACGATCTTCGGCGCGATGATCGCGTGCACCTTGTCGACGAGGCCGGCCTCGAACAGGCTCGCGTGGAGCACGCCGCCCCCCTCGACGAGCAACGTCAGGATGCCCCGCTCGCCAAGCAGCCGCATGAGCGCGGCCAGGTCGACGCGGCCGTCGCCGGTCGCCGGCAGCACGCAGGCTTCGGCGCCGCGCGCTTCGATCGACGCACGCCACGCCGCCGGCGAGGCGGCGGTCGTCGCGATCAGCGTCGCGCCGCCGGGACCGAGCACCTTCGCCCCGACCGGCGTACGTCCGCGCGAGTCGGCGACGATGCGCAGCGGTTGGCGAGCGGCGACGGCGCCGCCCGGGCGGGCCGTCAGCTGCGGGTCGTCGAGCAGGACGTTGTTGACGCCGCACATGATGGCGTCGATGCGCGTGCGCTGCTGATGCGCCCACGCGCGCGCCTGCTCGCCGGCCACCCACCGGGAGTCGCCGCTCGACGCGGCAATCTTGCCGTCGAGCGTGGCGGCGAACTTGGCGATGACGAACGGCAGGCCGGTCGCGCGATGCTTGAGGTAGCCCTCGAGCAGGCGGCGCGATTCCGCCTCGCCGTCGCCCACCGCGACGTCGATTCCGGCGGCTCGCAGCGTTTCGACGCCGCGGCCCGCAACCTCCGGATTGGGATCGATCAGCGCGACGTGCACGGCGCTGACGCCGGCCTCGATCAGCGCATCGGCGCAGGGCGGCGTGCGTCCGACGTGCGCGTGGGGCTCGAGCGTGACGTAGGCGACCGCGCCGCGAGCGGCTGCGCCGGCGGCACGGAGCGCCACGATCTCGGCGTGCGCCTGTCCGGGCGGCTGCGTGGCTCCCTCGCCGGCGATGCGTCCCTCGTGCACGAGCACGCAGCCGACGGCCGGGTTCGGGCTCGTCGAGCCGAGCACGCCGTCCGCCAGCGCGAGCGCCCGGCGCATGAAGTCGGAGATCATGGGGGAAGCATAGGGGACAACAGAGAACAGACAACAGAGAGCAGAGCATGTGAAGATGAGGCCAAATGGCAGATGCCTCCCATGTCACTACTGAATTACCATCGCGCTGTGGACTTCATGTTCCGCAGAGGGATCGGCCGCCGTCACTTCCTGGGCCTGAGCGCCGCCGCGCTGGCGATCGCCGTGCTCGGCGCATCGAAGTGCGCGACGATCGCGACGCTGGCGTTGCGCAATGCCCGGCTGTTCACCGGCACGGGCGCGGCGCCGGCGCCCGGTCAGACGATCGCGATCAAGGGTGACCGAATCATCGTCATCGGCGACGACCGCGACGTGGAGCTCGGGCGCGACACGGAGGTCATTGACTGCGCCGGCGCGTTCGTGATGGCCGGGCTCATCGATACGCACGTGCACGTAACGGAGGCCCTGATCCGGCGCGAGCCGCTGCTCTCGGGATGGCTGCGCGCGGGGCTCACGACGTTGCGGGACACCGGGACGATCTGGCAGGGGCCGGCGCTGCTGCGATCGCTGGCGCAGGAACTCGGGCCGGGTCCGCGCATCGTCGCTACGGGCGGGATCGTGACCGTGCCGAACGGCTACCCGACGAGCCGCGGCCCGACCGGTGTCGCCGGCTCGCTGCAGGTGGCAACGCCGGAAGACGCCGCCCGCGGGGTCAACCAGACCATCGACGACGGCGCGCAATTCATCAAGATCGCCGTCGAAACCGGGCGCCCTGGCGGCCACCTGATGGAGGAATACGGCGAGCCGACGCTCAGTCTGGAGCAGGTGCGCGCGATCGCGGGCGCAGCCCATGCCCGGGGCGTCACCGTCAGCGCACACGTCACGAATGAGTGGGAGCTGCGCCGCGCTCTCGATGGCGGCGTCGACGCGATCGCGCACACGCCGCTCGACCGCATCCCGGCCGATCTGCTCGAACGCATGGTCGCGGGCAGGATCCCAATGACGTCGACGCTGAACATCTGGGGCTCAAAGCCGCGCGAAGCCATGGAGAACGTGCGGCGCTTCGCGGCGGCGGGCGGCATTGTCGCCATGGGCTCCGACTACCCGTTCCAGGTGCACGCGGGGCTGCCGCTTGGCGAGCTGAGCCTCATGCAGGAAGCCGGACTGACCCCCGGCCAGGTGCTCGTGGCCGCGACCCGCAACGCGGCGACCGTCGCCGGGCCGCCGGACGTGGGGACGGTGGAGCCCGGCAAGGTGGCCGACCTCATCGTGGTCGCGGGCGATCCGACGAAGGACGTGGCTGACCTCGCGAAGGTCTCGACGGTGATCCAGTCAGGGCGCCGCGTCACCTGACGCCCGCCACGCCATCGTTCCAGCGGCCAGTCGCTCCGTACGCCGGAGTCAGTGCGTTCCCGCTTCTCGCCTCTCGCTTCCTGCTTCCTACTTCCGACTGCGTACAAGCCGCAGATACAGCTGCTCCATGCGCGCCATCTGCGTCTCGTTGAGGCCGCGTGCTTCGACGATGTCGCGGTTGATCGCGGCCGCGTTCCGGCGCAGCGCGGCGTCGGCGAGGGCGCGGGAGATGCGTTCCGCCAGGACGCCGGGGCGGTGCAGCGGCACGCGGAAGCCGTTGACGCCGTCATCGATCCACTCGCGCTGCGTCGGCAGGTCCGAGACGATCGGGAAGCAGCCGGCCGCCATCGCCTGCAGCAGCGCGACCGACGTCCCGTCCGACGACGGCACCGAGACGAACACTTCCGCGCCGGTCATGGCATCGCGCAGCTCGGCACGATCGATGAAGCCGAGGAACTCGACGCGGCCCGGGACGTCGTGGGCGCGCCGCTGCAGCGCGGGCGTCAGCGATCCGCCGTGCGCCACCACGAGCCTCGCGTCCGGCCGCGAGCGCGCCACCTCCGCATATGCGTCGATGATCTCGCCGACGTTGTAGAGCGGCTCGTGCGCGCGGGTGCTGAGGACGCACGGAGCGCCGCCCGGCGCGCGGCCGCGCACGTTCACCGATGCGTCGCGCCGCTCCATGAAGTAACGGTCAGCGCCGAGCGTCACGACCTCGATCCGCGAGCGCGGCGCGCCGAGCGCGGCGATGAGGTCCGCCATGTACGCGTTGTTCGACGTCACCAGGTCGGCGCGCCGCAGCGTCCAGCGCGCGATCAGCTTCGACACCGGATCGCGCCGCGGCTCGACGAGCACGTCGGAGCCCCACGCCGTCACGACGAACGGGCGAACGCCGGCGAGCGCGCCGTAGAACCCGTGCTCGACGACGAAGTGCGCGTGGAAGACGTCGGGCGCGATCTCGTCGAGCACGCGGCGCAGGCCGGCGAGGCGGTAGCGCGCGCCGTGTACGAGCCGCATCAGCCCGGCGGGAAGGCGCGATGACGCCGTCGCGCCCGCGCCGCCCCGGGCACCCGCGGCATCGGCGGTCCGCGGCCGCAGCACGTGCAGCTTGACGCGATCGAGCGCCGCCGACGGCGGGTAGAACGAGATGGCGTGCACGTCGTGGCCGCGTTCGGCGAACCAGCGCAGCCAGGCGCGCGCGTGCACGCCATCGAAATCGCCGAGCACGGCGATGCGCAGGCGATCGGACGCGGCGACGCGCTCGACGTCCACCGCTAGCCGCCCGCCCGGGGCGCGGCCTCGATCGACGGCCGGCGGGCGAGGCGCGCGAGCACGCTGCGCACGCCGTCGGCGTACAGGCGGGCGTCGGAGGGATGCGGCAGCAGGGCGATCCACGCCGGCCGGCCGGAGATGCGCCGGTAGGCGTAGAGCGCGGCGCAGAGGTGCGCGCCGTACGCGAGCGATGAGGCCGCGGCGGCGCCGTTCACGCCGTATGCCGGCACGAGCACGAACAGCGCGGGGACGGTCACTGCCAGCGAGACGCACGTGACCATCGTGTTCACGAACGGCCGGCCCTGGCTGAAGATGTAGCTCGTCAACACCTTGGAGCCGGTCAGCGCGACGGTACCGGGCAACAGCCACCAGAGCGCCTGCACGGAGTCGTCGTACCGGTGCCCGAAGAACGCCGGCATCAAGACCGGCACCGCGGCCGCGAGCGCCAGCGATCCCACCGCGGCGACGAGCACGGTGTTGCGGCAGGCGACCGGCGTCATCCAACGCGCCTCGTCCGGATCGGCCGAGGTGAGGCGCGGCAGGAGCACGATCGCGACGGAGTTGGCGAGCAGCCACACCGCCTCCGTCATCGACACACCGACCGCGTAGATGCCGACGCCGGCGAGCCCGACGAATCCGCGGACGATGTACTGGTCGAGCCGGTAGTTCATGAGCTGCAGGACATTGCCGGACTCGCCCTGGACGCCGAAGCGCGCCAGCGTGCGGATCGTCGCCCACCGCGGCCGCACGATCGCGCCCACGTCGACGCTGGCAACGCCGAGGCAGGCGAGCGCGACGGCCGCGCCGGCCGCGTTCGAGATGATCCAGAATCCGACGACGTCCGACGCCGCCGGGTGGCCACGCCCATACGCCACCGCGATCAGGACGAGCATGACGAGCGGCTGCGCGATCGTGGCGATACCCATCTCGACGAAGCGGCTCATCGCCTGCAGCACAATACGGAGCGTCGCCGAGTAGATGAGCATCGGCACGGCGGCGATGAGAAGCCACGCCGGGACGCCCTCGCCGAGCACCTCGGCGCCCGCCCACGGCACCATGACCAACACCGCCACCGCCGTGATCGCGAGCGACAGGAGCGTAAGCACGTGCAGCGCGCTGACGACGTCTCGCGCTGTCAGCGCGCCCTTGTTGATGTAGTAGATGGCCGCGTTCCCCGCGCCGAGGCCGAGCAGCATCTGGCCGAACGCCGTCGAGACGATGAACAGGCTGTACGCGCCGCGCCCGTCCGGGCCGAGGGCGCGCGCCACCAGCACGCCGCCGGCGAACGCCAGCAGGCCATCGACGACGTAGGTGGCCATGACGACGTTGACGTGGCCGAGGAACGAGCCTCGTGGAACGGGCGGCGCGGCTTCGTCCTGCATCGCCCGGATTGTAGCGGCTGGGCGATCAGCGGCGGCCGGCGGCGAGGCGCGTCACCGCCTCGACCTCGGCGGCCATGCGCTGGTCCCACGTCCAGAAGTGCTCGCCCGCGTACGCGGCGGCACCCGCGGCCAGGCGCGCCCGCTGCGGGGCATCGGCGGCGAGCGCGACGAGCAGGTCGGCGAGGCGCTCTTCGAGCGGCTTGACGAAGCCGGAGCGCTGCGCGTTGTCGACGAGACGGCCCGTGCGGCCGTCGGACACCAGGTCGCGCGTGTCGCCCGCGTCGACGGCGACGACGCACATGCCGCACGCCATCGCCTCGAGCAGCGGATTGCCGACGTTGGACAGGTCCGCGACGGCGAGGAAGACGTCGGCCGCGTGCATGCAGCGCATGACGTCGCGCTGCGGCACCGCGCCGGCGAAGCGCACGCTCGCCGCGACGCCCGCCTCCCGCGCCAGCGCCTCGAGCCGCGCCCGATCCTCGCCGTCGCCAACGACGAGCAGGATGGCGCCCGGCACCCAGGAGCGGACGGACGGCATGGCGCGGATCGCGCGGTCGACGCGCTTCCACGCCGCGAGCCGCGACGCCGTGAGCATAACGAACGCATCTTCCGGAAGCGCAAGCTCGCGGCGCGCGGCCGCGCGCTCGTCCGCCGACGGGCGGTGCAGGCGATCGAGATCGAGGCCGTTGCGCCAGAACTTCACGCGGCCTTTCGACGCCGGGTTGAGGCGCGCGAGCACTTCATCACCCTGCGTGCCGTCATCGGTCATGAGGTAGAGGTCGGCGCGCGTCTTCAGCGCCAGCGCCTCCTCGTACCGGCGGTAGTAGAGCAGGGTGTCCTTGAGCGCGGGATACATCACCGTGCCCTGGAAGCGCGCGACGAGCGGCAGCCGGAAGCCGCGACGGCGGAGCAGGCGCGCCGCGAGCACGCCGTGCGCCTCGTACGCGTACATGACGTCGAACGGCGCGTCTGCCGTGCGGAGGACGTGTTCGGCGCGCTTCGCCGCGAGCCACGGGAACGCGAGGGCGAAGCGCAGCTTCTGGTCGATCTTCTCGAGCGCCGCCGGGAAGGCCGGCAGCGGCAGGTCCCGCAGGCTCGGCATGTGAAACGTGTGGAAGCGCACGCCGGCGATCTCGGGGCGCGACTCCGGCGCTTCGCTCCGCGCCGCGCGGTCGCGATAGAAGTGGTTGGCGCCGATGTCCGGCAGCACGACGTCGACGCGGCAACCCGCGTCGCCGTACGCGCGCAGCGTGCGTTCGAGCGTGGGCGCGCCCTTCCCCTGGTCGAGCGACCAGACGTCGAGGGCCGTGATCATCAGGATGTGCATGTTACCGCCGCCGCTCATCGGACGGCCGGCGCGAACGCCGGCGGGGCTGTGTGCTCGATGCGGGCGACAATCGGTCCACTACGACGGCCTTCGCCGCCGCAGCGGCGCAGGCGTCTCGGCGACCGCGGGCTCCGGAGCGCGGCGGCCCGCGGCCGCGCTCAGCGCGAGGGCGCCGATCACGCCCGCCAGCAGCCCGATGGCCACAGCCGCGCCGAGCCGCCCCGCCGTCGAACCGACGCCGGCGCTGCGCTGGTGCGGCGCGACGACGCCGAACGACGACGCCTTCATCGTCCGGGCGACGACCTCGTACGACTGCGAGAGCTTCGACGCCGTGGCGTAGTTCTCTTCGGCAGCCGCGAGCTGCTGCTTGATGGCGGGATCGTCGGGGCTGGTGGCGGCCTCGGCGGCGCGCTGTTGCAGCAGGCCGCGCGCCTCATCGAGCTGGCGTGCGTAGTTCTCGACGAGCATCCGCTCGACAGCGGGCGTCTGCTCCGCTGCCGCGTCGGCGAACGCCTGCCGCCAGGTGCGCGCGACGGCCAGCGCGCGGGCGCCCGTGACAGCGAAGTCGATCTCCGGCCGGTTGAAGTGCGCCTCCGCGGTCAGGCGCGGGCGCAGCTCGCCGGCGGACAGCCCTTCCTGCTGCGCCACCTGCTGCACGACGGCGTCGCTCACCGCCAGCCGCGCGTAGTCGAACGGCGAGGGCAGCACCGCCGGGCCGAAGAGCGGCGGCAGCGCATCGACGACGACGTTCTCGCGGAAGCGCGCCTCGTTCGACGCCGGGCGCAGCGCGCCGATGACGAGAGCGGCGGCCACGGCGACGGCGATGGCGGCGAGGGGGAGCCAGGCGTAGCGCCGAAGCGCGGCGAGGTCGCGCCGGAGTCCGGCATCGTGCGTCCGCTGTACGCCGTGTGTCACGCCGCGAGTGTATGTGCGCGGCGCCGGACCGGGCAAGGCATCGGAGCGGCTGCTACCGGTCCTCGCCGTCCGCGGCGTGCGGTGCGCCCTCCGGTTCGCCGGGCGACGGCGGCATGACGCTGACGCGCCCGCGGCGGCGCGCCAGCTCGCGCCGTACCATGCGCTCCTCGACTTCGCGCCCCCAGAGCAGCGGCGAGACGAACGTCGAGAGGAACTGGAGCACGAGCAGTGCGCCCCAGATGCCGGCGATCCACTGCACCCACCAGCCGCCGCCCGTCAGCCAGTCGATGAGCGCCAGCCCGCCGACGATGACGGCGAACGTGGCGACGTGCCGGTAGAACTCCAGCCGCCGCCGGACGCGCTTCCGCACGGCGCGATAGTCGGGGTCGCCATCGAACTCGCCGCCCACGCCGCCCCGGATCCGCCCCGAGCCGATGCGAACGCCGCCCCACGGCCCGCTGATGTCGATGCCCTCGAAGTCGTCCTGGTCGTCGGCCATGCCGGACCCCCTTTGTCACCCAGAGGATAGCCTCGTTTGGCCGCGCGATGGCGTCAAGCGCCGGTTGCAGTTTCCGCAGCCGCGGCGCGAGCGGTCAATGGCACGCCACCGGCTAGGCGCTTCGGCGCACGTCCAGCTTCCGGAAGCGCAGGCGGATCAGCCGGCTCGCCATCTTGAAGACGTCTTGCGGGAACTTGACGCGGGAGTCGGGGTCCTCGACCCAGCGCACGGGCACCTGCTTCAGCCGGCAGCGGGACTTCTCGGCGAGGATCAGCAGCTCCGTGTCGAAGAACCACTCGCCGTCGCGGACGTGCGGCAGCAGGCGCTGCGCGGCGTCGCGGGTGATCGCCTTGAAGCCGCACTGGGCGTCGGAGAACTTCGTCCAGAACAGGAGCTTGATCAGCGCGATGTAGCCGCGCGAATTGATCTCGCGCTTCAGCGACCGCTCGATGTCGGCGCCGCGCGAGACGCGCGACCCGTAGGCGACGTCGAAGCCCTCCTCGAGCACGGCGGCGAGCAACGGCGCGATCATGTCCAGGTCGGTCGAAAGGTCGACGTCCATGTAGCACATGGCGTCGGCCTCGCTGGCCAGCCAGGCCAGCTTGAGCGCGCGGCCGCGCCCCTTGCGATCCAGGTGCAGGCACCCAACGTCGTCCGGGTGTTCGGCGGCGAGACGTTGAGCGACGGCGAGCGTGCCATCGGTGGAGGCGTTGTCGGCGACGACGACGCGCCACCGGTACGGTAAATGAGCGGCGGCCCAGGCGCGCAGCTTGCCGACGCTCTCCGCGAGCACGCGCTCCTCGTTGTAGCAGGGGATGAACAGGTCGACGGATCGCATTTAAGGCAGATTACGCCGTCGCGGGGGTCAAAGGGTAGAGGCCTGACGGCAGGGGCGGGGTGCGGAACCTGGCGTGTCACGGCGCGCCGCGTGGCCGTTCACTCCAGCCCGCCGTCATTCGGGCCGACAATCAGATGATGACGACACGCTATTCGACGACCGTGCGCGCGGCAGGCCGGCAGCGGACGGGCTGCGCCGTTGCGTCGCGGCGGGACGGCCGCAGGCCATGACGGCACCGGAGGCCCCACCGCCGCCAGCATGGCCGGGCCCGTCCTCGGGCGGGCGGGCCGTCCGTTCGCACCGCACCCGCGTCATGGGATTGACTGCCTCGATCGGCCTGGGCCTGGTGCTGCTGGCCCTCTGCGGATTCGCCATCTGGTCGGCCTCCACCGCCCGCGTTGCCGCCCGCCGGGTGGAGCATTCGAGCGTCGAGCAGCAGGCGTTCAACGAGGCGCACTACGCCGTCGGGCAGGAGGAGTCGCTCGAGCGCAAGTATCGGTTGGAGCCCGGATCCGACATTCTCGCGCAGCACCGGGTGGCGGGAGACACGCTCGTGGCCTCCCTCGAACGCGTGATACAGCACTCCGACCCGGAGGACGAGCGGATTGCCGCGGCGGTGATCGCGGATCACGCGACATACCTGGAAGCCACCGCGCGCATGTTCGCCGCGGTCGACGCGGGCGACACGGCGCTCGTCAACCGGATCGACGCGGACGAGGTCGATCCGCTCTTCACCAGCATCCAGCAGCGCGTCGAGGCGGCGACGGCCGAGCACCAGAACGAGCTGGTGGAGGTCGTCCGCGATCTCGGCGAAACGGACCAGCGCATCCTGAGCAGCACCATCGTCGCGAGCCTCGCCGGGGCGGTGCTGATGGCCGGCTTCTGGGCCGTGCTGCGCGCGTACCAGGGCCACGTCGAGGACGCCGCGGCGGCCGAAAAGGCGGCGCTTGCCGTCAGCGAGGCGCGGTTCCGCTCGCTCGTGCAAAACTCCTCGGACATGATCACCATCATCGACGCCGCCGGAGCGGTGCGGTACCAGAGCCCGGCCTCGATACGCGTGCTTGGCCTCGACCCGGCCGATGCCGCCGGCAAGACGGCGATCGAGTTCGTGCACCCGGAAGACATCGAGCGTGTGCGGCAGTTCTTCGCCGACGCGGCGAACGCCGACGGCGCTCCGGCCACGCTCGAGGCCCGCCTGCGGCACGGCGACGGTTCCTGGCGTCACGCCGAAGTCGTGGCGACCAACCGCCTGGCCGACGAACACGTGGGCGGCTTCGTCCTGAACACACGCGACGTGACCGAGCGTCACGACCTGGAGGAGCAGCTCCGCCACCAGGCGTTTCACGACCCGCTGACGGGCCTCGCGAACCGGGCGCGCTTCATGGACCGGCTCGAGCACGAGCTGGCTCGCTCGACACGTCATGGGCGGGCGGCGGCCGTACTGTTCCTGGACCTCGACGACTTCAAGTCCGTCAACGACGCGCTCGGGCATCCCGCGGGCGACCGGCTGCTCGTCGCCGTCGCGGCGCGGCTCGAGGAGAGCCTGCGGCTCGGTGACACGGCGGCGCGCTTCGGCGGCGACGAGTTCGCGATCCTGCTGGACGACTGCACCGATGCCGACGAAGCGATGGAAGCAGGCGATCGGATCATCGCGGCGTTGCGCGCGCCGTTCGACCTCGACGGGAAGGAGGTCTTCGTCCGCGCCAGCGTCGGCGTGGCGCTGAGCCACGGCAGGCGGATGCGCGGCGACGAACTGCTGCGCCGCGCGGACGTCGCGATGTACGCGGCGAAGTCGGGCGGCAAGGGCCGCTGCCAGGCCTACGAGCCGGGCATGCAGGCCTCGGCGCTGGAGCGGCTGACGCTGGCCGGCGACCTGCAGCGCGCCGTCGATCGCGACGAGTTCGTCGTGCGCTACCAGCCGCTCGTGGAGCTGGCGACGGGCCGCATCGCCGGTTTCGAGGCGCTCGTCCGCTGGCAACATCCGTTGCGCGGGCTGCTGCCGCCCGACGACTTCATCGCGCTCGCCGAGGACACGGGGCTGATCGTGCCGATCGGACGCTGGGTCATGGCGGAGGCGTGCGCGCAGGCACGGCGCTGGCAGCAGGCGTACCCGTCGGCGCCGCTCCTGACGATGGCGGTGAACATCTCGGCGCGGCAGATCCACGGCGAGGGGCTCACGCACACGGTCTGGGAGGCATTGCGCGACAGCGGCCTGCCGCCGGAGACGCTCGTGCTGGAGATCACCGAGAGCGTGATGATGCAGGATACCGAGGCGGCCATCGCCCGCCTCCAGGAGCTGAAGGCGCTGGGCGTGCGCCTCGCCGTCGACGACTTCGGCACGGGCTATTCGTCGCTGAGTTACCTGCGGCGCTTCCCGATCGACGTGCTGAAGATCGACAAGTCGTTCGTGGACGGCGTCGACACGCAGGCGAAGGAAGCGGAGCTGGCGCAGGCGATCGTCGACATGGCGCGCGCGCTGCGCATGGAGATCGTGGCCGAGGGCATCGAGCGGGCGGAGCAGCTCGAGCGGCTGCGCTCGCTGCGCTGCGACTTCGGGCAGGGGTACTACTTCGCGCACCCGATGGACGAGGACGCGATCGGCGTGCTGCTGCGCGGCGCCGCGCAGGGCGCCAGGATGCCGACCGCCGAAGCGGCGTAACGCGGGCTGGACGCTGGATGCTGGAAGCTCGATGTCATGTCTCTAGACATTGTTGACGCTATGGGAGTGTTCGGCTCGGCGTGCGTCGCCGCTCACCTCCGGTTCCAGCGTCCACCTTCCGGCTTCCAGCTTCCAGCTTCCAGCTTCGCCACGAAACGAAGAGCGCGCACCAGTCGGCGCGCGCTCTTCCGTCTCGCAAACGGTCTCCTCCGCGGCGACCTAGTAGTCCATCGGCGGCGGCGCGGGAGCCGCGGCCGGCGCCTCCGGGATCTCCGTGACGAGCGTCTCGGTCGTCAGCACCATCGCGGCGATGCTGGCGGCGTTCTCGAGCGCCGAGCGCGTCACCTTCGCCGGGTCGATGATGCCGGCCTTGAGCAGGTCGCAGTAAACGTCGTTGCGGGCGTCATAGCCGTACATCTTGCTCTTGCCGCCGCCGGTGCGGATGTTCTCGATGACGACCGAGCCCTCCTGGCCGGCGTTCTCGGCGATGATCCGCGTAGGCTCCTCGAGCGCCCGCTCCAAGATGGCGGCGCCGGTGCGCTCGTCGCCCTGCAGCTTCTCCTTCGCGGCGACGACCGCCGGGATGGCGCGCAGCAGCGCGACGCCGCCGCCGGGGACGATACCCTCCTCGACCGCGGCGCGCGTGGCCGAGAGCGCGTCCTCGACGCGGAGCTTCTTCTCCTTCAGCTCGACCTCCGTGGCCGCGCCGACCTTGATGACGGCGACGCCGCCGGCGAGCTTGGCGAGCCGCTCCTGCAGCTTCTCGCGGTCGAACTCCGACGTGGCCTCTTCGGACTGCGCCTTGATCTGGCGGATGCGGTCCTGGATCGCCTTGTCGGTGCCGTAGCCCTCGATGATCGTCGTCTCGTCCTTCGTGGACGTGACGCGGCGGGCGCGGCCGAGGTCGGCGACCTGCGCGCCGTCCACCTTCAGGCCCATGTCCTCGGTGATGAACGTGCCGCCGGTGAGGATCGCGATGTCCTCGAGCATCGCCTTGCGGCGATC
>CAYJMJ010000028.1:0-35842 GCA_964371095.1 uncultured Dehalococcoidia bacterium
GCTTGGCACTGGAGGTGGGTCTGGAGTGCGTAGGATAGGTGGGAGGCTTTGAAGCCGGGCTCTCGGGCTCGGTGGAGCCAACGTTGAAATACCACTCTCTCCTGATTTACCTTCTAACGTCTGATCAAGCAGACGGACAGTGCCTGGTGGGCAGTTTGACTGGGGCGGTCGCCTCCTAAAGAGTAACGGAGGCGTACAAAGGTCCCCTCAGGGTGGATGGAAATCACCCGTCGCGTGCATTGGCATAAGGGGGCTTGACTGTAAGACCTACAAGTCGAGCAGGGACGAAAGTCGGTCAAAGTGATCCTACGGTTCCGAGTGGAAGGGCCGTGGCTTAACGGATATAAGCTACCCCGGGGATAACAGGCTTATCTTGCCCAAGCGTTCATAGCGACGGCAAGGTTTGGCACCTCGATGTCGGCTCGTCGCATCCTGGGGCTGAAGTAGGTCCCAAGGGTCCGGCTGTTCGCCGGTTAAAGCGGTACGCGAGCTGGGTTCAGAACGTCGTGAGACAGTTCGGTCTCTATCCGGCGTGGGCGTAGGAGATTTGAGAGGAGCTGCCCCTAGTACGAGAGGACCGGGGTGGACAGACCTCTGGTGTGCCGGTTGTTCCGCCAGGAGCATTGCCGGGTAGCCAAGTCTGGATGGGATAAGCGCTGAAGGCATCTAAGTGCGAAGCCCACCTCAAGATGAGATCTCCCACTGGATAACCAGGTAAGACCACGGGCAGACTACCCGTTTGATAGGCGGCAGGTGCACGCGCAGTAATGCGCTCAGCTAAGCCGTACTAATGGTCGAGGGCTTGACCTACATTGAATTCCGGGCGCGATTGCGTCCGCCGCGGGCGGGCGCGTACCAACGAAGTGTTTCCCTATTCGATAGACGTGCCGCGTCGCGGGGTGGAGCAGTGGCAGCTCGTCGGGCTCATAACCCGAAGGTCGGAGGTTCGAATCCTTCCCCCGCTACCAAGTCTGGTCGGTTGGACGTTAGATGTTGGAGGTTGGACGGCTCGGTTCGTTCGGCGTCTCCGGCATCTAACATCCGGCCTCTCACAAGTGAATATCTCTGGTGGTCAGAGCGAGGTGGCCCCACCCGTTCCCATCCCGAACACGGAAGTGAAACGCCTCAGCGCCGACGATACTGGGGGAGCAATCCTCTGCGGAAAATAGGCCACTGCCAGGGTATTTTGAAAGCCCCACGCGAAAGCGCGGGGCTTTCGCCTTGTGTGGTGAAGAGGGCTGCTGCCGCAGCCGGTGCAGCGAACTGCCTCGGCGCGGTCACGCGATAGCGGTTGAGCTGCTCCGTCGCCTCCGGCAGTGCGAGGCAGATGGCGCGCACGCGGTTGATCGGCTTCTTTCGTGGCACCGGGGGATCCTTTGCGTGGTGCAAACGTCATCGATGCCTGCCCGTACATCTTAGTGCAGCGCCGGACGTCTGCGCGTGCTTGCCGCTCGGGAGGGGCTCGCCTACGATCAGGCCGTTCGGGACGAGACGCGGTCAGCGAACGCGATCGCAGGGGAGGCCAGCATGAGCGTGGTACAGGGGACGGTGGAGCCTGGGTTCGAGGCGGTGCGTGACCTGCTCGAGGAGCAGTTCGCGAAGGGCGAGCACATCGGCGCGGGCGTATGCGTGTACCACCGAGGGCGGCCGGTCGTCGACATCTGGGGCGGGCTCGCGAACGAGGATACGCGGACGCCCTGGGAGCCCGGAACGATGGCGGTCTCGTTCTCGACGACGAAAGGGCTGACGGCGGCGTGTCTGCACATCCTCGCCGACCGCGGGCTGGTCGATTACGACGCGCCCGTCGCGACGTACTGGCCGGAGTTCGCGCGCAAAGGGAAGGAGCGGATCACCGTCTACCACCTGCTGACGCACCAGGCGGGGCTCGCGCCCGTCCCGGAGGGCCTGTTCGGCGCCGACGTACTCGACTGGGAGCGCGTCATCCACGGCCTCGAGGAGCAGGAGCCGGTCTGGGAGCCGGGGACCGCGACCGGCTACCACGCGGTGACGTTCGGCTTCCTCGTCGGCGAGATCGTGCGGCGGGTGAGCGGCCGCCGCATCGGCCGGTTCCTGAGCGAGGAAGTGTGCGCGCCGTTGGGGCTGAGGGACATGTACATCGGCACGCCGGCGAGCGTCGAGCCGCGGATCGCGAAGCTCAAGAACCGCATGGTGATCCCGCCGGACATGATGAAGCAGATGGCCGAGCGGATGCAGGCCGGCGAGCCGCTGGTGAGCGAGCTGACGCTCCGCGCGCTCGGCATGAAACCGGGCGAGATGCCGACGGACCAGGAGGACCACGTGTTCGACACGCCGGCGGGCCACCAGGCAGAGGTGCCGGCGGCGAACGGCGTGATGACCGCGCGCGACCTGGCGCGCCTGTACGCATGCCTCGGAAATTATGGCGAGCTGGACGGCGCGCGCATCCTCAGCGAACAGCGTGTGCGCACGATGTCCGCGCGGCAGACGTGCCGGCCGGACAAGGTGATCGTGTTCGACGTCTCTTTCGCGCTGGGCTACATGACGGGCGGGCTCGACGGGTGGCCGCAGGGCCCGCGCGAGACCGCGTTCGGGCACGCCGGCCTCGGCGGCTCCATCGGCTACTGCGATCCGGAGATCGAGATGGCGTTCGGCTTCACGACGAACGCGCTGTCGATGGACCTCATCGGCTACGGGCGGACGGCGTCGCTGGCCGGCGCGGCACGCGCGTGCGCGGAGGCGCTGGCGAGCACGCCCCCGGCGTGACCGCTGCCGAATGCCGTCCGCGTGTCGAGACCGGAACAAGCGTGAGCGGCCGACCTAACTCCAGCCCTTCCCTGAAGGAAGGGAGACCGCGTGAAGGTGGACACGCGGGCTGAATAGCCCGCGCCACGGACCGGGTGCCGCGATGGTGCGATCCAGGTGGCGGATCATGTATGTCACCCTGAGCGCAGCGAAGGGTCTTGCCCGACCGACGCCGGTGCATCGTCTCGTCGCGGTTGCCTTCGGCCGGAGAAGATGCTTCGCTTCGCTCAGCATGAGCTAACCCCGGCCCTTCCCTAAGGGGAAGGGAGCTCGGTTGGCGATGGTCGTTGAATCGCCGGATGTCTGTCATCCTGACGCAGCGAAGATCTTGTTCGGCCGGTGACGGTGTATCGATTGTTGCATTGCCCTCGGCCGGAGAAGATGCTTCGCTTCGCTCAGCATGACAGGCGTGCGCGCAGCGTGGGCTGTCCGCGGGGGGCGCACGCGGGCTGAAAGCCCGCGCCACGGAATGACGGACTGAGCATGACCATCGATACCAACGGCTACACCGAAGCGCAGATGCAGATCCAGGCGATGGTGCGCGAGTTCGCGCGCAGGGAGATCGCACCGGGTGCGGAGGAACGCGATCGTACCGGGCAGTTCGACTACGGACTGCTGCGGCGCCTCGGCGACCTGGGGCTACAGGGCATGCTGTTCGGCGAGGACTTCGGCGGGACGAACTGCGACTCGCTGTCGTTCTGCCTGGCGCTCGAAGAGATCAGCCGTGTCGACATGTCGCTCGGGCTCACACTGTGGGTGGGCGTGCAGGGCGGGCAGTCGATGGCGCGCGGCACCGACGAGCAGCTCGCGGTGTGGGGCGACCGCTACATCGCGCCGACCGTGCGCGGCGAGATCGTCAGCGCCGGTGCGATCACGGAGCCGGATGCCGGCTCGGACACTGCGGCGCTGCGGACGCGCGCCGTTCGCGATGGTGATGACTGGGTGATCAACGGCGCCAAGATCTTCATCAGCAACGCCGGCCTCGACAACTGCGCGTTCGCGATGGTGCTGTGCCGGACGGACGACGGCTTCGGCATCATCATCGTGCCGACGGGTACGCCGGGATACGACATCGGACGGCCGCTGCGCAAGATGGGGCTGCGCTCGTCGGACACGCGCGAACTGTCGTTCGACAACTGCCGCGTACCGGCGATGCACCTGCTGGGCGGCAGCGGCAGCGGCCGGCAGGCGATCGTCTCCGGCGGGTTCCACATCACGCGCCTCTTCCTGGGATCGCAGGCGGTGGGCGTCGCGGCGGAGTGCCTGGACGTAGCGCTGGCGCACGCGAAGAATCGCGTCGCCTTCAAGCGCCCGATCGCGCGCTTCGAATACGTGCAGGGGATGCTCGTCGACATGGCGCTGGAGATCGAGATGGGGCGGCTGCTGCGGGACAAGGCGTGCCGCATGCACGACGCCCGCGTCCCGTACGCGAAGGAAGCGGCCATGGCGAAGCTGTTCTGCTCGGAGATGGCCAAGCGAGCGGCGGACAGCGCGGTGCAGATCTTCGGTGGCATGGGGTTCATGGACGAGACGCCCGTCTCGCGCTACTACCGTGACATCCGTGCGAGCACGATCGCCGAGGGGACGAGCGAGATCCAGAAATACATCATCGCGCGGGAGATGGGGTGCTTCGAGTAGCGGCGAAGTTTGTTCGGGCGCGGCGCGGGCCTCAGTCCGCGAATCCCACCACCGTGGCGCGAGCTTCACGGCCAGGGGCGTGCAGAAGGCGCGGATCGATGAAGATTCTTCGCTTCGCTCAGAATGACAGCCGGCACACCTGTGGCGGGATCTCTTCAGCCGGCCTTGCCAGCTGACCAGCGATCGATGCGCTGACGAAGCACGGCGAGGTCGCGCTCGGTGGCCCAGACGCCGGGGCGGCCGAGTGTGGCTTCGGTGCCCTGAAGCATCATCGCGCACGCCCACGCGAGGAACGGCGAGTAGTCGGGCATCGCGCCGGCGACGTCTCGATAACCGGCACGCCAGCCGCGGGCGGCGAGCATCCGCATGCCGCTGAGCAATGGCCGCAATGGACCGGGAGGAACGGGCGCGATCTCGAGCGTGACGGCGGTCAGCGCGAGGTCGGCGCGGATGTCGCCGGCGGCCGAGTACGCCCAGTCGATGACGCTTGTCTCGCCGGCGCGATTCACGATCACGTTGAGCGGGTGGTAGTCGAGATGGATGAGCATGTCGGTGGCCGTATCGGCGGCCAGCAGCCGGTCGGCGAGGTAGCGGTGCTCCGGGAGCACGCGCGACAGCCAGTCGCCCGGCGCCGTCGCGGCGAACTCGGGTGGCGCCGGAATCGTGTGCAGGCGTGCGTGAAAGCGCCCGAACAGGCGGCCGAGGCGGAGGACCTGCCACGGCCTGCTCTCGATGAGCGACATGAGGTTCGTGCCGGAGCACCACGTCTGGACGACGGCCGGCCAGCCCTCGAATGCGCCGAACGTTTCGACCCGCGGAGTCGAGATGCCGGCGGCGGCGCACGCCGCGGTCGCAATCCGCTCGCGCTGCGCGACTGCCGCCGCGTCGTAGAGGACGTAAACGCGCAGCGCGTGCTCGGCACCGTCCGGCGTGGCGAAGTGCCAGAGCAGCGTCTCCCAGCCGCCGGTGATCGCGACCGGGTCGGAGACGTCGGCGTAGCCGAGCGCGGCGAGGACGCGGCGTGGATCGATGTCGGATGCGACGGGCGCCGTGGTCATGGCGACTCCACCGGCGGCTCATCGGCCGCGCGTGCATGTGTTCTATCCGCACGCTGGCGGCGGCGCAAACGGACGCCCGCGCGGGCCCTTGCGGCCGAGCGAGGCGGCGGCTGTGATTCAGGCGGGCTCTGACCAGCGATCGATGTGACGCTGCAGGGCATCGAGGTCATCCTGCGTGGCCCAGACGCCCGGGCGGCCGAGGGTCGCGTCGGTCACGCGGTACCGCATGGCGCATGCCCACGCGAGAAACGGGCGGTAGTCGGGGACGGCGCCGGCGACATCGCGGTAGCCGGCGCGCCAGCTGCGGACGGCCAGCTTGCGTGCGATCCTGAGCATCGGCTTGAGGCGGCCGGGAGGCGCCGGCGCGATCTCGAGTGCGACCGCGGTCAGCGCCAGGTCGGCACGGACGTCGCCGGCGGCCGAGTAGGCCCAGTCGATGACGCTGGCCTGCGTGCCATCGACGATCACGTTGAGCGGGTGGTAGTCGAGGTGGACGAGCGTATCGGAGGAGGCGGATTGCAGGCGCTCGGCCAGATGCGCGTGCCGCGGCAGGACGCGAGCGAGCCAGTCGCCGGGAGCGCCGGCGGCGAACTCCGCGGGAGCGGGGATCGTGTGGAGGCGCGCGTGAAGACGGCCGAACCGCCGCCCGAGGTGCAGCATCTGCCACGGCTTCTTCTCGATGCGGTTGATGAGGGAATCGCCGCGGCACCATGTCTGGACGATCACCGGCAGACTGTCGTATATGCCGGTCGCTTCGATTCGAGGGGTTGCGATGCCCGCGGCGGCGCACGTCTCCATGGCGACGCGCTCGCGCCAGGCGGCCTGCTCACCACCAGCGAGGGCAAAGACGCGCAGCGCGTGCTCGCCGCCGTCGGGCGTGACGAAGTGCCAGAGTAACGTCTCCCAGCCGCCGGTCACGGCGACCGGGTCGGAGGCGTCGGCGTAGCCGAGCGCGGCGAGCACCCGGCGGGGATCGATGTCAGATGAGACGGGTGCCGTGGCCATGACCACTCCATCGGCGGCTCGCGGGCCGCGCTCGCACGTGTTCTACCGGCACACCACCGGCGGCGCAACGTATCGCGCGATCACGAGCAGCCGAGCAGGAGCCGCCGGCCTCGCTCCACGTCGTCCGGAGTGTTGAGGTCGAGGCAGGCGATCGGGTCGGCGACCGGCACGGCGTTGATCTCGGACGCGTGCCGTTCAATCACGGCGCGCACGCCCAGCGATGCCTCGTCGATGACCAGCAGCTCCGGCATGAGGGACGGATTGAAGATCAGCGGGTGCCCGCGGCGTCGCTCGTACACGGGCAGCGTGATCGTGGCGCGCGCGCGCCGGTGCGCCTCGATCAGCGATCTGATGAGCGACGCCGGCCGCGGCTGGTCGACCGCGAGCACCAGGATCGCATCGGGATCGCCGGCGATCGCGGCGAGGCCGCGGCGGACCGAGCCCGTCTTGCCGGTTTCGTAATCCGCGTTGCGCGCGGCGTGCGCTCTCGGCGCGGCATCGATGATCGCGCTGAGCCGATCGGCGGCGTGGCCGGTGACGACGATGATCTCCGCGATCTCGCCGACCGAAGCCAGTTGTTCGAGATGGTACTGGAGCAGCGTCGACCCGCCCCACGGCAGCAGCGGCTTGAAGGCGCCCATCCGCTCCGAGCGGCCGGCGGCGAGCACGATCGCCGCGATGCTGGTACCGGCGTCAGGCACGCGCCCTCGCGCGCGCCGCATCGATGAAGCGCTCGTCGACCTTGAGCGGCGTGCCGTCGCCGCCGAGACGCGCCATCGTGATCTCCGCCACGATGCTTATCGCGATCTCCTCCGGCGTGATGGCGCCGATGTTCAGCCCGATCGGCGCGTGGATGTCACGCAGGCGTTCGGGCGGCACGCCGTCGTCGATGAGCTGGCGGTAGATGAGGGCGACCTTCCGCCGGCTGCCCATGAGCCCGACGTAGAAGGCCGGCGAACGCGCGGCGACGGCGAGCGCCTGGTAGTCGTACTTGTGGCCGCGCGTCACGATGACGATCGCGCTCGCCTCAGCGACGGGATACTCCGCGAGCGAGCGCTCGATGTCGCCGACGACGAGGGCGTCGACGCCGGGGAAGCGGTCTCGGCTCGCGAACTCGTCGCGATCGTCGATGACGGCGATGCGGTACCCGGCGAATTTCGCGGCCGTTGCGAGTGCGAGGCCGACGTGCCCCCCGCCGACGACGATCACCTCCGGCGCCGGTTCGCGCGGCTCGAGGAACAGCTCCGCGCCGGACGAAAGACGAACGATGCGCGGGCGCGGCTGGCGATCCGACAAGACCTCGCGCGCACGCAAGACGGCCTCGGCGTGGTGGGAGCCGAGATCGCCGTCGTCCGTGCCGTCGTCCCACACGGCGATCGTGCGGCCGGTGGAGCCGTCGTTCGCTCGCACCAGCGTCGCCAGCACGCCCGACCGGCGGCCCGCTTCGCTCAGCGCTCGCACGAGCGGTGCGTCCGCGGCGGCATCGCCCGGTGCGATGAGAATACGTTCGCTGCCTCCGCAGGCGAGCCCGTAGTCGACGGCGATGTTCTGGGTCAGCTCAACGTCGAGGACCTGCGGCTCGCCGGTCGCGAGCACGCCCACTGCCGCATCGCGCGCGGCCGCTTCGATGCAGCCGCCGCCGAGCGTGCCCAGGGCGCGGCCATCGGCACGGACGAGGAGGCGCGCGCCGGCCTTCTGCGGCGTCGAGCCGCGCGCCTCGACGAGCGTTGCCAGCGCGAAGCGCTCGCCTGTGCCGAGGAGCCGGCTCATCTCCGTGAGAAGGTCGTCGTTCATCGATGGTCCGTGCCTGTAGGTCAACGAGGCGTGGATTCAGGTTAGCACGCGCCGCCGCGGGCACGGGCGGCTACCGGAGGTGCCGCTGGATCGGCAGTTCGCGGTGCCGGACGCCGGTGCGATCGAATACGGCGTTGGCGATGGCAGCGGCGATCGGCACGATCGCCGGCTCGCCGGCGCCGGTCGAGGGCGTCGTGTCGTCGCCGACGATCAGTGTGTCGATCGCCGGCGCGTCGCTGCTGCGGGGCACGCGGTAGCGGGTGAAGCCGGCGTTGAGCACGCGGCCGTTCTGGAACTCGATCCCCTCGTACAGCGCCGTGCCCATGCCCATGACGATGGATCCCTCCGCCTGGTTGACGACGCCGTCCGGGTTGAGGACGAGGCCGCAATCGAGCGCGACGGTGACCCGCTCGACCCGCACTTCGGCGCCCTGGACGTCGAGCTGGACGCACGTCGCGGCGTAGCTGCCGACGTCGAGGCCGACGGCGACGCCCGCGCCCGTGTGCGACGGCTGGGCGGCGGCGCTCCATCCGTGCGCCTCCGCGGCGCGTTCGAGGACGCGGCGGAAGCGCGGGTGCGACAGGTTGCGCAGCCGCAGCTCGACCGGATCGACGCCGACGGCCGCAGCGATCTCGTCGATGTGCGATTCGCGGGCGAAGTGGTTGACGGCGCCGCCGAGGGAGCGGTACGAGCCGCTCGGGAGCGGGCCGTCGGAGGTGTGCGTCGTCACGCGGACGTTCGGCGTGTCGTACGGAGTCTCCGACCCGCGGCGGCCGAGGAACGGGCGGTCGCCGGCGTGGTAGCCATCGAACTGCCACGCGACGATCGTGCCGTCCGACCTGAAGCCGCTCTTGACGACGATCAGGGCGGCGGGGCGGAACGTGGCGTACGTCATCTCATCCTGGCGCGAGAACGCCACTCGCACAGGCCGGCCGGCGATGCGCGCCAGCCGCGCCGCCTCGTGCGCGATCGGGTATGGGCTCTTGCTGCCGAACCCGCCTCCGACCTCCGGCGTGATGACGCGCACCTGCCGCTCGTCGACGCCGAATCGCTGGGCCAGCTCGGTGCGAATGCCGAATGGACGCTGCGTGCCGGCCCACACGGTCAGATGATCGTCCTCCCACCGGGCGACGGCCGCGCGCGGCTCCATCGGCGCGTTCGAGACGTACGGGATGAAGTACGTCGCCTCGAGGATCGCATCGGCGGCGCGGAAGCCGTCGTCGAGCGAGCCGGCCTCCTGCGTGACGAACGGGTCATGGCCGCTGCGGAGCAGCAGGTCCGGCAGGTCGAGGTGCGATGGCAGCCCCGCGCTCTCTTCCCAGTGCGACTGGAGCAGGCCGGCCGCGGTGTCGGCGTGCTCGTCGGTGTCGGCGAGCACCGCGACGAGGTCGCCGTCGCGGACGACCTGCGCAACGCCTGGCATGCGCTCGGCGATCGACGCATCGACGGAGGCGAGGGTCGCGCCGCGTGACGGCGCCCGCAGGACCGCCGCGAACAGCATCCCATCGAGCACGATGTCCTGCGTGTAAACGGCGCGGCCTGTCACGCGCGACGCCGCGTCGATGCGCGGCTGCTTGCGGCTGGCGACGGTGAACTCCGCCGCCGGTGTGAGCGCGATATCGTCGACGACGTCGCGCGACAGGGTCTGCCCCGCGAGCAGCTCGGCGTACGTGGCGCTGCGGCTGGCGTCGCTCCGCGAGACGACGCGTCCGCTGGCCGCCGCCAGGTCGCCGATGGGCAGGTCGAGGTGGCCGGCGGCGAGCTCCATCAGCGCCTGCCGGGCGGTCGCCGCCGCCTTGCGCAGCTGGAGGCCGACGCGGGCGGTGGACTGGCTGCCGAAGGTGCCCATGTCCCAGGGAACGACGTCGGTGTCGGCGAGCACGACCTGGACCGCCTCGATCGGGAGCCGGAGCTCCTCGGCGACCTCGATCGCGAGACCGGTGCGTATCCCCTGGCCGTACTCCACCTTGCCGGCGTACGCGACGGCCGATCCGTTCGGGCGCACGGTGAGCCAGCGCGCTTTCGCGGCGCCGGGCTGCGTGTTGCCGTAGGCGACGTTGGCGTAGCTGGCGCGCGGCGGCGGTCCGCCCGGGCCGGCTTCGCCGAGGATGCTCAGTCCGGCCTCGCCGCTCTCTGGCGCGCTCATTCGGCGCCGCCAGACGTTGCCTGCGATGCCCGCTCGACGGCGCGCAGGATGCGCTGGTAGGTCCCGCAGCGGCACATGTTCTGTGAGAGCGCCTCGCGCACCTGCGCGTCGCCCGGGTGCGGATCGCGGTTGAGCAGCGCCACCGTGGTCATGATGAACCCCGGGATGCAGTAGCCGCACTGCATCGCCGACTCCTCGACGAAGGCGGCTTGGACCGAGTGGAGCGCGCCGTCCGCTGCGAGGCCTTCGATGGTGGTGATCGCGCCGCCGGCGACCGCGCCGACCGTCGTCTGGCAAGAGCGGACAACCTGTCCATCGACCAGCACGGTGCAGGCGCCGCACAGCCCCTCGCCGCAGCCGTACTTCGTGCCGGTGAGACCCGCATCGAAGCGGATGAAGCTCAACAGGTTGCGTCCGGCGTCGGCGGCGTCGTGCGGTTCGCCGTTGATGTGAAGCGTGACCATCGCGGTTGTCCTGTTCAGGCGTTGGATGGCTGGAGTCGCTCATCATCGTCGCCGGGACGAAGCGCCGGTGTCAAGGCGAGCGACGGGCCGTTCGGCCAGATTCGTATACCCTTTGACCCTGCCGCGGGCCGCGGCGCGGGATTAGCGTGACGACGCTTGCGAGTGAGCGAATTACGGCGCCCTGGCACGGCGTCATCCGCGCTGAACGCGCGAAGGAGGCCGCCATGCCCAGGCTGATCGCCGCCGACGAGTTCTTCGGCCACCAGATCCCGGAGCCGTACCCAAGCGTCGCGGTCCACCACGACCACTGGCGCGACAGCTACTACCACGGTATTCACCCGCGCGACGGCATCGGCGACATGATCATCCTGACCATGTCGCATTATCCGAAACGGGAGATGCTGGATTCGCACGAGTTCAGCTACATCGACGGGCAGCGGCTGTTCGGACATTTCACGCGCCCGTACGGCGACGACTGGCACACGAGCGTCGTCGGGCCGATCTCCATCGAGATCGTGGAGCCGTTCAAGACGTTGCGGTTGAAGGGGGATGCCGCGGGTGCGCCCGTGGGCTTCGATATCACATTCACGGCGCGGACGCAGCCCTACGGCCTTCGTCGCGGCACCATGAAGTGCGGCGACGAGATCATCTGGGACCAGAGCCACTTCTTCCAGTCGGGCACGTACAACGGCACATACACGCACGACGGCGTGACGCGCCGCATGGACAACTGGTGGGGCCAGCGCGATCACTCGTGGGGTATCCGCGACCACGCCCGCTGTCCGATGTGGCAGTGGCTGGCGATCCAGCTGCCCGACGGCATGTTTGGCATCTGGCACTGGGAGTACGCGAACGGCGCCCGCGTCTTCACCGACGGCTGCTTCGCGCCGGCGGATGGCAGCGCGCCGATCCCCGTGATCGACTTCCGGCACGACCTGCACTGGATCGACAAGCAAGGGCGGCCGGCCGACTACGGCCGCGACGGCGGCGAGACCGATGGCCTGGCGGGGCGCGTCGAGGTGGTGCTGGAGGGCGGGCGGACGGTGATCATCGATGGCGAGGGTCCGCGCTGCGCGTTCTACGGACCGTTCGGCGGCGGCCAGCACCAGTTGAGCGTGCGCACCGACGACGGCCGCACCGGCACGGCCATCTACGAGCTGACGGGATGCTCGCATCACCGCTACTTCCCGATCGCGCGGGCGGAGAAGCTGCCGCCGGGTTAGGCGGCAGCCGCCCGGCGCGCCGGCCATCGGGGAATGCAAATGGCCGGAGCAACGCAGGTGCGTCTCTGCGTGCTCCGGCCATCCGGCTATCGGCGCGTCGAACCTACGGCGTCAGCTTGAGCTTGGTCACGATCTTGTCGAGGACGGCCGGCACCGCCTGGGCGTCCTTGATGATGACCGACAGATCGGTCGTGCTCGCGTCGGCCTGGTCCTCGATGTCCAGCTCAAGCTTCTCGAGCTCGTCGGCGAGCGCAGGGTCAACGGCCCGGGTCGCCTTGACGACGGCCTCCATCGGGTCGTCCATCGTGCCCTCGGTGTCGCGAGTGCCCTGGACGTCGCCGGCCTGCGCCTTGGCGATGATCGCCTGCATGATCTGCTTGAGTTCCTTGACGTCGGCGGACAGTTCGGCCGTGGTCGGTGCGCCCGCGGACGCCGGTGCGGTAGCCTCGGCCTTCTCCGTCGGCGACTCCGCGGCCTTCGTTGCCGCGGAGGTCGCGGCGGGTTTCGCGCCGGCCGCAGCGGTGGATGTCTTGTCGGCGCTGCTTGTGCCGCCGCCGCACGCCATCACGATGGCTGCGAGCGCTGCTGCTGTTCCCAGTACGATGAGCTTCTTCACGGTCGTTGCCTCCTCCTGGTTCGTTTCTATCTCTCGCACAGGCCCGACCCGAAAAGGATGCGGGCGTTCACCAGAGACATGATGCCGGACGCCGATTTGAAGAAGACAATCGAGTTCTTGGGTCCTGCTGTGAGTGCGACTGTGACGTGACCGCGCGGGCTCCACCTCGGTAGCGCGCGAGGTGTTCGTGGCCGGCGCGAGCTTCGACCGTCAGCTGCCCGTTGGCCAGGTGAAGCGAAACGTGATGCAGCCGGACGAGCCGTCGTCGCAGTAGTAGGAGACGAACGTCAGCAGCACGACCTCACCCGTCGCCGTCCGCAGAGCGTAGGTGTGCTCCTTGCTGGTGATGATGTGAGTCGTCCAATCGTAGCTGTACCACTTGTGTAACGCGGGGTTCTCGAGGCCACGATCTTCGTGGGTAGTGTCGGGCAGATAGCCGCCGTCGGGAACGACAGCGCCGGCAAGAGGGACTACCTGCAGGTCCACGGCCCCACCCTGGCCTCCGGGATTGGTATCGCCGCTGTTGGTAAGCAGGCGGGTGCGTCGGAACGCCAGATCCCAATCAGTGGAATCCTGGGAGGTCGAGACGGCCGTGCCCTGACGGAAGTTGAAGTACACCCAATCGCGGCGGCTCCGGGCATCGACGGTGTACTGGACGCCGCTCGAAGGCTGGCCAACGTTGCCAATGGCCTCGCCGCGGGTAGGGGCGAACCCAGCGGGGGTAGGTTGAAGCGCCGCCCAGAGCAGCCATCCGCCGACCAGCAGTCCTGTGATCAGGAACAGGACGCCCAGGCCCAGCACCACAGGCTTGATCGGAAAGCGTCTCGTTCCAGCTAGAGCCGTCATGCAAGACTCTTCTTCCCGGGTGACCCTCGACCCCCGGCCAATCCCCGGGGATGTCCCGGGCCGGCGTTAGCGACCGGCCCGGAACATCCAGCGGAGGGAGAATCTACGGAAGCGTCACTTCGATCCAGCCGGCGTCGGCACTCTGCAAGTGGCCGACATCCGTCCACCCTTTGGCGGATTCGCTGGGGTCAAAGTAGGCAAGCGCCATGTACGCTGCCGCGCCGCTCGCGAACTGAGCGTCCTGCGAGTCGCCGGTGTTGAGGGGACGGGACATTTCGAAGATCCACGTTCCCTTGGCACCCGCGCCCTGGTCGGCTGCCGTGTGCTTCCAGACGCCCGCCAGGCTATTCTCGCCGGTCGCATTGGCTACGTCGCCCTTGCCGTCGTCCTCACGGTCCTCCGGACTTGGCGCGTACTCGTCGTCGAGATTGCACTTCGGGTCATCGCCGCCGGCGACCCCTGCGCCCCCGGACATCTGTCCGGGCCCGCAGTCAAGCTCCCAGTGCCAGATGTCGACGACACCGAGGCTGGTCTTCAGATCCTCGAGCTTGACGCCCATCGTCGGTGGGGCCGCCGCGTCGATGCGGAACATCACGCCGAGCGCCGGAGAGAAGTTGTGCTGCTTCGGGTCAGCGTTGTAGTCGAAGCCGTCCTCAACCTCTACCAGCACGTAGATGTTCTTGTCATCGGTCGCGACCTTCAGCGTCGCATTCGCCGGAGGCAGCTTGCCGAAATCGATCTCCATGTCGGTGACCTGGGCCGGGTCGAGTTTGCTTACGTCGATCTGCTTCAGGGAAATTGCGGCACCTTTGACAGCGGCCCAGTCCGTGTCGGCACCGTCCACGGTAATGGCAGCCTTCGCCGCGTCGAACTTCGTGGCTGCCGCGGTGGTCTGGGACCCGCCAGTGGTTGCGGCCGCGGTGGCCTTCGGAGCCACGGTCGCCGGGGCCGTGGTCGCCTTCGGAGCCGCGGTGGCGGTTTCCTCGCCGTCACCCCCGCCCCCGCAGGCCACGGCGAGCAGGGTAAGGCTCGCCGCGATGCCGGGAATCAACAGTCTCTTCATGGTCCACTCCTCCTCTTGAGTCCTTCTTGGACCCTATTCTTGTCGTCGGCCACGCGATACATCATGGCCGGCGTTGGTTCTGCTACTTCGGGCCGGATCGCAGGTATGCGATGAGCTTGTCCAGGTCGGCGTCGGGGAGTTCGCTACTGGAAAAGGCGGGCATGGTCTTGGGTCCTGACCTGACCTTGTCCGAGATCTTGCTGGCGCTGGCATCGCCGAGATCCTTGCCGACCGCCCCGCCGGCTCCGTTGCTGCCGTGGCAGCTCGCGCAGCCGTACTGGAAGAAGAGCAACTGGCCGTCGTGCACGGCATCGCCAGTCTGCGCTTCCGCAGGCTTCGCGAGGGGCATGCCTTCGAACAGGTACGTTTCGCCGAGGTAGGCCACTTTAGTGCGAGAGTAGCCGACGGGCGACGACAGGTTTCCGTGAGTATACGGGCTCCGCAGGACGATTCCAACGATGAGCGTGAGCGCGAGCCCGCTGATCGCGAACACCAGGATGGCGGGAACGAAGTACCTGTTCATGTTGCCTCCCCGGGGCGCCGCAGGCCGGCGGTGGCGGGACCGTTCCGTTCGGTTTGCGGCGTCATGCGCCACCCCCTGCCGGCTCGCCGGCCAGGCGGGGCTGAACGCCCGGCGCGGGCGCCACGGCCGGCGCGTGTTCCTCTTCGATCTGCTCCGCCACTTCCCACACGGCGATGATGGGGAAGATCTTAATGAACACCGTGATGAGCAGGGCGAACAGCGCGAACGAGGCCGTGATGATCGACCACTCGATCCAGGTCGGTCCGTAGTTGCGCGGTTCGTACGGCATCAGCGGCACGCGGAGCGCCGCGACGACGATGAAGTAGCGCTCGAACCACATCGCGACATCGACCAGGAACGCAGCCACGACGATGCCCCAGATGTTCCGCGTCCACGGGATCAGGATCAGCAGGGGCGGGACAACGAGGCCGCCGATCACGTAGTACCACCAGAAGCCAGCGAACTGGTCGAGGAACAACTCGCGGAAGTGGAACTCCTCACCGGCCTCCATCTTGTAGCCGGTGACGATGTACTCGGACAGGTTGCCGTAGATCATGATCAGCGCGAACGCGCCGAGCAGGTACCCCAGGTAGATGAAGTGCTTCTCGGTGATGTACTCCTCGAGGTGGTAGACCTTGCGGAGGATCGCCATGACGATGATCAGCGTCGCGACGCCGGAGAAGATCGCGCCGGCAACGAAGAACGCGCCGAAGATCGTGCTGTTCCAGCCGACGCGCAGGTTCATCGCGAAGATCCACGAGACCACCGTGTGGACCGAGACCGCGATCGGGATGATGAGGATCATCATGACCGCGAGTGCTTTCGTCAGGAGGTTGCGCTGCGTGTTCTCGCCCGTCCAGCCGATGGCGAGCAGGCTGTACAGCTTCTTGCGGATGCCGCTCGTGCGATCGCGGAAGAGCGCCAGGTCGGGGATCATCGGCAGGAACAGGTAGGTGATGCTGGCGGTCAGGTAGGTGGTGATCGCGACGACGTCCCAGATGATCGGAGACTGCCAGCGGCCGTGCACGATGACGTTGAGGAGGCGGTCCGGGCGCCCCAGGTCGATGATCGGGAAGAGCGCGCCGCAGCAGAGCGCCACCACGGTGATGAACTCGGCCATGCGCGTGATCGGCGTGCGCCAGCCCGCCTTCGAGACGCGGAGGATGGCGGAGATGAGCGTGCCGGCATGGCTGATGCCGATGAAGAAGACGAAGTTGGAGATGTAGAACCCCCACGAGATGCGGTCTCGCATGCCCGTGACGATGAGGCCGTCGCGCAGCTGCACCGTGTACGCGTAGATGCCCCAGGCGATGATCATCAGCAGAAACGCGACCCACGTGAAGTAGATCTTGCTCGTTTTCCTGATGGGGCCGAGCGTCGTGTCTTCCAGTCGCCGTTGACGAACCGCTACCGAGTCCACGTCTTCGCCCCCTTCGCTCGTTTCGTCCAGGGCCATACCGTGGCCAGGCGTCCCTTCGTCGAGGAGTCGCGGCCGGCCAGCTCGCCGTGTCCGGGGATGTAGTACAACCGCGGCTTTGTCCCGAGGTCTTCCTTGAGGTTGTATGCCTGGTGCTCGGACAGGAATCGGCTCACGGACACCAGGTCCTCGCCGTTGGTCGCGACGTCCTCCTCGAGGTCGCCGTAGTAGATCGCTTTGTTGGGGCAACCCTGGGCGCAGTACGGCAGCACGCCGGCGCGCGCCATGTCCGGACAGAAGTCGCACTTCATGACAGTTCCGCGCCTGGCCGGCGTCTGGTGCTCCACGTCGTAATGGGCGAGCGCCGCCTCCGGCGGGGTGGGTGCGTTACCCCAGTTGAAGAAGCGGCGATCGTATGGGCACGCCGCCATGCAGATGCGGCACCCGATGCAGCGGTCCTGGTCGATGAGGATGCTGCCCTCCGGCGTCGCGAATGTCGCGCCGACGGGGCAAACGTTGGTGCACGGAGGGTTCTGGCACTGCTGGCACGGCGCCGGGACGAACTGCGTCCCGCCCCCGGGGAGCGGGAACTCGAACACCTGGATCCACTCCATCGGCTCCGGCGCGAAGTGGCCTTCAACGCACGCCAGCGTGCACTGCGGCGGTTTGCCGACGCTCTGGCAGCCGTCGCAATAGCGCAGGTCGATGATCATCGTCCAACGGCGCACGCGGCCGCTGGGTGCGCGGGCGGCGGCGGCGTCTCCATGCACGGGCCCGGCCTTCGGCTTGAACACGGAGCTGAGGATGCCCGGCACGATCGGCAGCGGCGCAACGCCGAGCGCGCCGATCCCGAATAGCTTCAGAAGGCGGCGCCGGTCCACCTTTTGCTCCACTGGACTCTGCGCCTCTTCGGGTATGTGCTGGAGATCCCGACTCGTGTCCATGGCCGCTCCGTTCCACCTCTGGCCCCTTGCCGGAGCCACTCACAGGATCGTTGAGTCGCCGGGCGGCGGCATCAGAAGATGCGGCAGACTCGGACCGCGCGAACTACGCAGGCGCCCCGGCGTTGAACTGCGGGAAATACGTAGACGTCGTGTGGGGCGGCGCGATGAAGGAGGGCGGCCCACCCGTTAGACTGCATGGGATATGAATAATTCGCCGTCGCCCGAGCGCATCCGCGTCATCATCGCCGAAGACCATGCCGTGGTGCGGGAGGGAACGCGCCAGTTGCTGGAGCGGGAGACGGACCTCGAGGTGGTTGGCGAGGCTGGCGACGGGGCGCAGGCCGTGGCCCTCGTCAAGCGCCTGCATCCCGATGTGGCGATCATGGACATCTCGATGCCCGTCATGACCGGCATCGAGGCGACCAAGCAGATCAAGGCCATCCATCCTGATACGGCGGTACTGATCCTGTCGGCGTACGACGACGACCCGTATGTCTTCGCCCTGCTCGCCGCCGGGGCCGCGGGCTACCTGCTTAAGGACGTGCCGTTCGCGGAGGTCGTCCGCGCCGTGCGGCTCGTTCACGCCGGCGAACCGGTGCTGCATCCGGCCATCGCGCGCAAGGTGCTCGCGCGGTTCGCCGTGCCCGCGGACGCCGGCGAGAAGCCCCATACGGCGCACCGCGACGGCCAGGCGCTGACGGATCGCGAGCAGGAGGTACTGCAGCTCGCCGCCTGTGGCCTCAGCAATGCGGAAATCTCGGGGCGCCTCTACCTGAGCATCAGGACGGTCCAGGTGCACCTGACGCACATCTTCACGAAGCTTGGCGTCGGATCGCGCACGGAGGCGGTCATCGCGGGGTTGCGGAGCGGACTGCTCAAGCTGGAGGACCTCGGTGAAGGCTGAGCTGGGACTCTCGGCGACAAGGCCCGCGCCGGGCGTCGCCGTCCGGATGCTGCGCAACGCTATTACGCCGTTTCAACGCCTGCCCCAGCGCCTCCGCGACGGCCGCTTCTGGCGCATTCAAGCGCTGGTGTTGGTCGCAACGCTGCCGCACTACGTCATCGAAACGGCCGGCTTCACGAATCCTTTCGAGACGTGGCACGGGCTGTCGATCAGCCTCTACGTGATCCCCCTTCTTTACGCCGCCATCACGTTTGGGTGGGAGGGCGCCATCCTCACCGGCTTGTGGAGTGCGCTCCTCACATCGCCGAGCATGTGGATCTGGCACCGTTCATCGAACCACTGGATCACCGAGCTCGGGCAGCTCGCGATTACGCTGCCGGTCGGCATCATGGTCGCATGGCGCGTTGAGCTGGAATCGAAACAACGCCGGCGCGCCGAACAGACGAGCGCCAGCCTGGGCCTCCTCAACGAGATCGGCGAGCGGTTGAGCCACACACTCGACGTCGAAGAGGCGCTTCCCGGTGTGGTGAAGCTGCTGGTGCGCGGCCTGCCCGTCGCATCGGTGTGGCTCTGCCTGGAACCGGACGGCCCGGGTGGTGAGCGGCGCGTGATCCGCGAGTTGCGCGAAGGTACCGCCGCCGAGATCGAGTTCCCGGTCGACGGCCTGCACCGTCTGGCCGCCGAGACCCGGGAGCCGGTCACCCTCGGCGATCGCCTCGTCGTCGTGCCGCTCTCGGGCGAGGAAGGGATCATCGGCTCTCTGGGAGCGGCCGCACCGGATGGATCGAGGCTGGGCGACGACGAGGAGAAGCTGCTGGCGACCGCCGCCCACGAGATCCGCGTCGCCGTGGAGAACGCGCGACTGTACGAGCAGCGCCAGGAGAGCCTGCAAACCTACGCCCGCCAGGTCACGCAGGCGCAGGAGGACGAGCGGCTCCGCATCGCCCGCGAACTGCACGATGAGACCGCGCAGGAGCTGGTGCACCTGGTCCGCCGGCTCGAGCGCCTGGGCGAGGCCACCGGGGCCGAAGTGCCGCAACAGGTCGATGAGCTGCTGCGTCTCGCGCGCGGCACGCTGCAGTCCGTGCGCCGCTTCAGCCGCGACCTGCGGCCGTCCGTGCTCGACGACCTGGGCCTAGTGCCGGCGATCGAGCTGGCCGTGGAGGCCACGAACGCGCGGCTCAGCGGCGGCGCGAGGCTCGAGGTGAGCGGCGAGCCGCGCCGCCTGGAGTTGGCCGTCGAGCTGGCGCTGTTTCGCATCGCCCAGGAGGCCCTGCACAACATCGAGAAACACGCCGAGGCGACCTCGGCATCCGTACGGCTCGCGTTCGATGACGGCGCCGTGCGCCTGACCGTCGCCGACGACGGCCGCGGCTGGGCCGTGCCCTCGAACGTGTCCACGCTGGCTCGCGCCGGCAAGCTTGGCGTCCTGGGCATGCGCGAGCGCGCCGAGCTGGTCGGCGGCGCGTTCGAGTTGGTCTCGGTGAAGGGCGCGGGCTCCCGCGTCACGGTGACCATTGCCGCGCCTGCGGAGGCCAGCGTGGCGCCGCGCGCCTAACGGCCCTGCCATTCGTACCGAATCCGTCCTCCATGGCCAATTCCGCCTGCGGACTCGATTGACAGGCACTGCAGCCCGGCCTATGGTGAGCCTCACGAAATAGTTCGTGAGGCTAACAAGATGGCCGTGCGCGCGCGTCCCCTCGCGGAGCAGGTCGCGAGCATCGTCGACCTGCTGCCGCTGATCCTGAAGAACCTCCGGATAGGCCGCCTGCTCGAGACGGTCCGGCCCGGGCTCGGCATCTCGCAGGTGCTCGTGCTGCACGCGCTCGATCGCGCGCCAGCGCACGGCGCGCCGATGGGTGAGCTGGCCGACGAAGTGGGCGTGACGGTGCCCACGACGACGGGTCTGGTCGGCCGTCTTGCGCGCGACGGGCTCGTCGAGCGGCGGGCGCACCCGCAGGACCGGCGCGTCGTCCTCGTGGCGCTCACGTCCGAGGGCCGGGACGTGCTGCGGCGCGCCGGCGCCTACCTCGCCGAAGTGCTCGGCACGCTGCTCGCCGATGTCCCCGAAGCAGAGCGCGACGCGCTCGCGGGGGCGTTCGAGCGCGTGTACGAACTCTCCGTCCGCATCCAGAAAGAGCAACGACGCATCGTGTCGATGGCCTGATCCACTTGGAGGTGCACCATGGCGACGAAATCATCGAAGTCCAGCGCCACGCCGGTCAAGAACGGCAGCGCGAACGGTAACGGGAGCGGCGGCGCATCGGAGCACCGGTATCGCGAATCGCTGAAGTGGGACTCGGTTACGTGGGGGACGCACTGCGTCGACTGCTATCCCGGCAACTGCCCGTGGCGCGTGTACGTCAAGGACGGCAAAGTCGTCTCCGAGGAGCAGGCGGGTACGCTGCCGGTCGTCGAGGCGGGCGTGCCGGACATGAATCCGCTCGGTTGCCAGAAGGGCGCCGCCTGGAGCCAGCTTCTCAACGCGCCGGAGCGCGTGTTGCATCCTCTGAAGCGGGCGGGCGCGCGGGGCGACGGGAAGTGGCTGGAGGTGTCGTGGGACCAGGCCCTCACCGAGATCGCCGACCACATCCTCGATGCGATCGTGGAGGCCGGGCCGGAGACGATTATCGACGAGGGCACGCCGGGCGAGGGCGGCCTGCTGACGAAGATGATGTTCGGCCGGCTGATCGGCTTGCTCGGCGGTGTGGGGCTGGACACCAACGCGACGATCAACGACTTCTCGCCGGGAATCTACCTGACGTTCGGCAAGTTCGACCCGGCGAGCAGCATCGATGACATCTTCCACGCCGAGTTCATCATGTACACGCACATCAACCCGGCGTACACGATGATCCCGGCGTTTCACTTCACGGCCGAGGCGCGCTACAAGGGCACCGAGGTCGCGCTGGTGGCGCCCGACGTCAACCCATCGCACTCGCACGTCGACTACTTCGTGCCCATCAAGGTGGGCACCGACGCCGCGCTGGGCCTCGCGATGGCCCAGGTGATCATCGAGGAGGGCATCTACAACAAGGAGTTCGTCTGCGAGCAGACGGACCTGCCGCTGCTGGTGCGCGTCGACAACGGCCACTTCCTGCGCGGGTGCGACATGGTGGAAGGCGGCCGCGCCGACCAGTTCTACATCTGGGACGAGAAGAAGAAGCGCCTCGCGGAGGCGCCGCTCGAGACGCTGGCGCTCGGCGCGCTAAAGCCCGCGCTAAGCGGTGCGCAACCAGTCCAGCTCAAGGACGGCACCGTGACCGAGGTGGTGCCGGTGTTCGAGCTGATGAAGGAGCGGCTCGCGGACTACACGCCCGAGAAGGCATCGGAGATGTGCGGCGTGAACCCGGAGCTGATCCGGACGCTGGCGCACAAGATCGCGACGAAGCGGGGCAGCATCTTCTGCGGCGGCACGTCGTTCAAGTACTACCACGCGGACCTGATGCTGCGGGCGTACCTGCTGGTGCTGGCGTTGACGGGCAACTGGGGGCGCAAGGGCACGGGGCCTGTCGAGTGGTCGGTGGCCGGGTTCGACGGACCGTTCCTGTCGTTCGCGAAGGGCAACACGGGCCGGCAGGAGGCGCGCAACGTGATGAACATGCGGCACGCGCTCCTCGATCTCCTGAAGAAGGAAGACCCGACGCTCACCGACGAGATGGCCCACATCGAGCTGATGCACCGCTTCACGCAGACGCAGGGCATGGTCCCGCCGGCGATGCTCTGGTACTACCACTGGGGCTACAAGAAGCACTGGGAGAACCGCGAGTACAACGACCCGTCGATGCAGCGCGAGTTCGCGGAATACGTCAACGAAGCGCTCGAAAAGGACTGGTGGAAGTCGCCGGCGCGGACCGCCTCGAAAAAGACGCCGCGCGTGTACTTCGAGGTCGCGGGCAACGCGCTGCGGCGCACGCGCGGCGGCCAGAACCTGATGCTGCCGAACATCTTCGACAAGCTGAAGTGCATCGTCAGCGTCGACTGGCGCATGACGACGACGGGCATGTTCTCCGACTACGTGCTGCCGGCCGCGCACCATTACGAGAAGATCGCCTTCATGTTCCCGACGCCGCAGCTCATGCACCTCACCTTCTCCGACAAGGCGGTCGAGCCGCCGTCCGGCGTCATGTCGGAAGTGGAGATGGCGGTGATGCTCGCCGAGAAGATCGAGGCGCGGGCGAAGGCGCGCGGCATCGACCAGTACACCGATGCCTCGGGCGTCGCGCACCAGCTGAGCAACCTGCGCGATCAGTGCACGATGAACGGCAAGCTCGACAACACGGAGGCGATCGCCCGCGAGTGGATCAGCGACGGCGTCGAGGCCGGCAACCTGCCGGAGGGGACGTCGTTGGACACGCTGCGCGAGAAGGGCTACATGCGCTTCCTCAACTGGGGCATGGGGCCGATGTCGTACAGCCAGGCAGCCGACATCAAGATGGACGAGACGCACACGGCGTTCAAGTACCACACCGAGAACAAGGTGCCGTACCCGACGCTCACCCGCCGCGCGCAGTTCTACATCGACCACGACTGGTTCATGGAGGCCGGCGAGGCGCTGCCGTGCCACAAGGACAACCCGCCGCAGGGCGGCGACTACCCGTTCGAGATGACCAGCGGCCACAACCGCTGGAGCATCCACTCGATGAACATCACCAACAAGATCCTGCTGCAGACGCACCGCGGCCGCCCGCACCTGGTGATGAACGATGCCGATGCCGCCCGCCTCGACATCTCCGACGAGGAGGAGGTCGAGGTCCGGAACGACCTGGGGACGTTCATCGTGCCGGTCAAGCTGTCCGGGACGGTGCGACCGGGGCAGGTGGTCTCGTACAACGGCTGGGAGCCGTACCAGTACAAGACGTGGAAGGGCGCATCGGACCTGGAGCCTGGCATGGTGAAGTGGCTGCACTTCGCCGGCGGATACGGGCATCTTCGCTACTGGCCGTTCCAGTGGCAGCCGGTGCCGTTCGACCGCGGCGTGCGGGTCAACATCGCGAAGCTCGACTGACGCCGACCTGCGATCGGCCGAGACGCACGACATAAGCAACACGGAGGCCCGGGACGCGCGTCCCGGGCCTCTCGCGTCGTGTCGCGGCACACAGGCCGAACGGCCGTAGCCGGTGCAACGGCCCACGGTCCACCATGACCGTCGTCCGGGCGGCGTTCAAGCGGGAGGCCTCGATGGTGGACTATGCTCTGTCCGATGCGCAACGTGAGCTGCGGCGAGTCGCGCGTGAGTTCGCTCGGAACGAGATCCGCCCCATCGCCGCCGACCTCGACCGCAATCCCGATCCGCGGCAAAGCTTCGCGCGCGATCTCTATCCCAAGGCCAATGCGCTGGGCTTCAACGTCGCACTGATCCCGGAGGTCTACGGCGGCGCGGGTTTGGGCGAACTCGACTTCGCCATCATCCTCGAGGAGCTGGCGTGGGGCGACGTCGGGGTCGCGCTCACCTACGTCGGCCACTGGCTCGCGCTCAGTCCGCTGATCAAGGGCGGCGCGGACGGCCAGCGCCGCCGCTGGCTGCCGCAGATCGCCGCCTCCCCGGACCACTCGTTCCTCGCCGCGATCTGCGCGACGGAGCACGGCGTGGCGGGCGACCTGACGCCGCGCGAGTACCTCGGGTCCGCGACTCAAGGGGCCGGCGTCGAGCCGCAGGACTTCTTCACGAACTACACGCTGCCCCGCTCCGAGCAGCGCGAGATGACGACGCAGGCGCTCCGCGACGGCGACGATTACGTGATCAACGGCACCAAGCGCTTCATCACGAACGGTCCGGTCGCCGGGATGTACCTGTGCATCGCGACTGTCGATCCGTCGCAGCCGGACGCGCTCGCGACGCGCGCGTTCGTCGTGCCGGCCGGAGCGCCGGGTCTGTCCGTCGGAACGATCGAGAACAAGATGGGGCACCGCCTGTCGATCACCTCGGAGATCATCTTCGAGAATGTGCGCGTGCCGTCCGAGGACATGCTGCCCGGCGGCGCGGCCGCGTTGCGGTACGGGCTCGAATGCTCGAACACGACGGTCGGCGCGCTCAGCGTCGGCCTGGCGCGCGCCGCATATGACGAGGCCATGGCGTACGCCAAGGTGCGCTACAAGGGCGGCAACCGCATCATCTTCCACCAGGCGGTGGGTATGATGCTCGCCGACATGGCGATCGCGGTGAAGACGGCGCGGCTGCTCGTCCAGCAGTCGGCGTGGCACAACGACAACGTGGCGGAGCCGAATCCCGTGGCGGCGATGGCCAAGGTGTACGCCTCGGACGTTGCGGTGAAGGTGACGCACGACGCGCTGCAGATTTTCGGCGGCTACGGCTACATGCGCGATCTGCCGCTGGAGAAGTGGACCCGCGATGCGCGCGTGACGCCGATTTACGACTTCACGAACGAGATGCTCCGCGCGAACTTCATTTTGCCGATGCTGGCGTTCGCACCCGAGATCTGAGCGGGCGCGCCGCTGTCACCGTAGATGCTCCCCGTCAGCAGCGCCGGCCGGCCTGGTTCGCGCTGCCGTCCAATGTGGCGGCGAGCACGACCTGCAGGCTCGTGTTCATCGTGAATGTGCCGGTCTCGCCGGTGCTGTCGCCGGGCATAAGGTGCAGTGGCGAGCAGGCGATACCGGTGGGCGTCAGCACAATCGTCGCCATCCGCCCCGCCGACGTCGTCTGGACCCCGCTCAGCGCGACACAGGCGAGGATGACGCCGGCGCCATCGTCGTCCGACAGCGAGTTGATGCAGAAATGGGAACTCGGCAGGACTGTGCCGGTGTCTTCGGTTGAGCCGAGCCTGAACTCCGCCGGGTCCCATCGCAGGTGGATCTGGTACGCCGTGTAGGGAGCCAGGTTTGCGCCGGTGATGGTGATCGGCACCTCCACCTTTCCGTCGGCGAGCGACGGCTCCCCGACGGCGATCGCGGGCACCGCGGGCACGACGGCGGTTTCGGTGGCGGCCGGTGTCGGTGTCGCCGTGGCCGGGCGGGCGGGACAGGCGGCCGGCGGCGGCGACGCAGACGCAGACGCAAAGGGCGTGGCCGTCGCCGTTCCCGTCGATCGCGGCGGTGTCGCCGTCTCGCTCGTCGCGTCAGTGGTTGGCGTTGAACTGCTGGTTGTGACATGTACGAGCGTGGGGGTGGCTGTGCCGTCGCACGGGCGAACGACCGCAGGCGTCGCGCCGACGGCTTCCGACGTCGTGCTCGCCACGAACTGGACGGCGCCCGCGCTGGCCGCGCACAGGCCGGCGAGAATCGCCGCCCGGACGAAGCCCTGTATCCATGCCAGGTGAGTCATCGCGTCACGCTCCTTCGCACTCGGCCGCGACGCCGCCCCGTAGCGATGCCGCATCGTTTCGACGATCCGAGTGTCGTACCCGCGCGGTGGCCGTGCCGGACGGCCGGCCTACGCTTCCCCGCCGCGTTTCCTACGTCCGGATCGTTCGTCGCTTCGCCGTGCGCTTGTCCGACCGTCGCCGCACGCGTACGATCCCAGTCTTACGCCGCCGCGCACGCACGATCCGGGAAGAGGTGCATCATGCCGCAGGAGTTCAAGGGCGTCATTGGCCGCACGATCGGCGAATCGACGCCGTGGTGGCCTGAGCCGGTGCGGGCGAAGGAGGGCGCGCCGAACATCGTCTACATCGTGCTGGACGACGTCGGGTACGGGCAGATCGGCTGCTTCGGCGGGCTGTGCGAGACGCCGAACCTCGACCGCCTGGCCGCGAACGGCCTGCGGTACCGCAACTTCCACACGACGGCGCTCTGCTCGCCGACGCGCACGTGCCTGCTCACCGGCCGCAACCACCACTCGAACGCGATGGCGAGCATCGTCGAGAACGCGAGCGGCTTTCCGGGCTACACGGGCGAGATCCCGTTCGAGAACGGGTTCCTGTCCGAGATGCTGACGCCGCACGGGTACGCGGCGTACGCCGTCGGCAAGTGGCACCTGACGCCGCATCATGAGATGAACATGGCCGCGCCGAGGCATCGCTGGCCGCTCGGGCGCGGGTTCGAGCGCTTCTACGGGTTCATGGGCGGCGACACGAACCAGTGGCAGCCGGACCTGGTGCACGACAACCACCAGATCGATCCGCCGAGGACGTTCGAGGAGGGCTACCACCTCACCGAGGACCTGGTGGATCGGGCGATCGAATTCCTGACCGACCTCAAGAACGTCTCGCCGTCCAAGCCGTTCTTCCTCTACTTCGGCACCGGCGCATGTCACGCGCCGCACCACGCGCCACGCGAGTGGATCGAGAAGTATCGCGGCAAGTTCGACATGGGCTGGGAGCGCGCGCGGGAGGCGGTCCTGGCGCGCCAGAAGGAGATGGGCATCGTCCCGCCGAACGCGGACATCACGCCGCGGCCGGACTGGATCCAGGAGTGGGACGCCCTGCCCGACGACGAGAAGCGGCTCTACGCGCGGATGATGGAGGTCTACGCCGGGTTCCTCTCTCACACGGACCACCACATCGGCCGGCTGCTGGACTTTCTCGAGAAGACCGGCGCGATGGAGAACACGCTTATCGTCGCGATCTCCGACAACGGCGCGAGCGCCGAGGGCGGGCCGCACGGATCGCTCAACGAGGCCAACTTCTTCAACCGCGCGCCGGAGACCGTCGCCGAGAACCTGACGATGATTGACGAGCTGGGCGGCCCAAACGCCTTCAACCACTACCCGTTCGGATGGGCGTGGGCCGGCAACACCCCGTTCCAGCGCTGGAAGCGCGAGGTCCACGAGGGCGGCGTCGCCGATCCGTGCATCGTCCACTGGCCGAAGGGCATCGGCGCGCGCAACGAGATCCGCGACCAGTACGTCCATGCGATCGACGTGACGCCGACCGTGCTCGACGTGCTCGGCATCGAGCGGCCCGCGCAGATCCGCGGCGTGCAGCAATCGCCGATCCAGGGCACGAGTTTCGCCGCCAGCTTCAACGACGGCGCGGCGCCTGCCGCGCACGAGACGCAGTACTACGAGATGCTCGGCAACCGCGCCGTCTATCATCGCGGCTGGAAGCTGGTCACCTACCACGGTACCGAGGGCATGATCTACGACGGCGTCACCGATCCGACGAAATCGTTTGATGACGACCGTTGGGAGCTGTACCACGTGGCCGAAGACTTCGCCGAGGCGCACGACCTGGCGGGGGAGTACCCGGAGAAGGTGCGCGAGATGGAGGCGCTCTGGTGGGCGCAGGCCGGCCGGTACAACGTCCTCCCGCTCGACGCGCGGAGCATCGGCCGCGCCGTCGGCGGCCCGCGGACGTCCGAGCGCCGGAAGCGGTTCGTGTATTACCCCGGCGGCGCATCGATCGAGGACGCGGCGGCCGTGAACACGAAGAACCGCTCGCACACGATCACGGCGCAGGTTGTGATCCCGGAGGGCGGCGCCGAGGGCGTGCTCCTCGCCGATGGCGGCCGTTTCGGCGGCTACTCGCTCTACGTCAAGAGCGGCAAGCTCTGCTACGCCTACAACCTGCTCGGCAAGGCGCGGTTCCACATCGTGTCCGAGGCGTCCATACCTTCCGGCCGATGCGATCTCGCGTTCGCGTTCGAGAAGACGGGGCCGCAGCCGTTCGGCGCTGGCGGCATCGGGCGGCTGTACATCAACGGCGAGCAGGTGGGCGAGGGCGAGATCCCGCGCACCGTCCCGTTCATCTTCGCGCTCGGCGAGGGCCTGGCATGCGGACGCGACGAAGGCAATCCCGTGACGGAGGACTACGCCTCGCCCTTCGCGTTCACCGGGACGATCAGCCGCGTCGTCGTCGACGTCAGCGGCGCCGAGCCACCGCGCGACCTCGAGCAGGAGGCGCGCATCGAGATGGCGCGGCAGTAGGCGGGCGTCAGGTCTTCGGCCAGTCGGCGCCGTGGCAACGCTTGAACTTCGCCCCGCTGCCGCACGGGCAGGCATCGTTGCGGCCCGCCGCGGCGAACGCCAGGTTCCGCGTGACGGCCTTGTGCGCCATGTGCGCCATGACGTTTGAGGGCGCGCGGTCGAACTTCAATTCGTTCGCCATGAAGCGCATCGGCTCGTCGATGTGCTGGAAGAAGGCCTTGTAGCCGGCGCAGAGGTAGTTCAGGCCGGGCTCGCCGTCCGGCGTCGCGATGAAGCGGTTCTTGGGGCATTCGCCGTTACAGGCGAACCGCACGGCGCACTCGCGGCAGTAGCGCGGCAGCGTGTCGCGCTTGTCCTCGCCGAATTGGCGCTGTTTCGGCGAGGCGACGAGGTCGATCAGCGACTCCGTGTTGATGTTCCCGAGCAGATACTTCGGCTCAACGAAGTGGTCGCACGAGTAGACATCGCCGTTGTGCTCCAGCGCCAGCGCATCGCCGCAGGTCTCGGCGAAGATGCACAGCGCGGGCGGCGCGCCGGCCCACGACGCCAGCGCCGCATCGAACATCTGCACGAACACGGTGCCGACGTCGCGCCGCACCCACTCGTCGAACACCTCGATGAGGAACCGCCCCCAGCCGGCGGCGGTGACCGATCGCTCGGAGACCGTTGCACCCTCCTGCAGCAGCGTGCGGCCGTCCTCGTTGATGCGCTCGACGATCGGGATGAACTGAATGAAGCGCGCGCCGGCCTCGTCGCGCAGGAAGCGGTACACGGGCAACGGATGCGCGACGTTCGCGGCCTGAACCGTGGTCAGCACGTTGAATTCGACGCCGTGCGCGCGCAGGAATCCCAGCCCGCGCATCACGCGGTCGAACGTCGGCTTGCCGGCCTTGTCGACGCGGTGGGCGTCGTGCAGATCCTGCGGACCGTCGATCGAGATGCCGACCAGGAAGCCGTGCTGCTTGAAGAATGCGGCCCATTCGCCATCGATCAGCGTGCCGTTCGTCTGGATCGTGTTGACGATGCGCTGGCCCGGCCGCCGGTACTTCTCCTGCAGCTCGATCGAGCGGCGGAAGAAGTCGAGGCCCATCAGCGTCGGCTCGCCGCCCTGCCACGCGACCGCGACCTCGGGAGTCCGGTGCGCCTCGATCAACTGGCGGATATAGGTTTCGAGCAGCTCGTCGGCCATGCGAAAGCGGCTGCCGGGGTATAACAGCTCCTTCGAGAGGAAGAAGCAGTACGCGCAGTCCAGGTTGCAGATGGCGCCCGTCGGCTTCGCCAGCAGGTGGAAGGCCGGCGGCGGCGGATGCGCGCCGCCAGGCTGAGTCTCGACGTTGGTCGTCATTGCGCCTTTCCGCGGCTGGTCGATGGCTGCCGTCGCTATTCATCGTACCGGTTGCCGCTCCCGCCGGTGGAATCGTACGAGCGCGCATCCGGACGCGTCGGTACCGTGGCCCAGTTCTTCCGCGGTTCTTATCTCGTTCCCAGGCACCATTAGGTCCCGTGGCGGATGATGGCGGTGTCAGCGAGTACCGTGTTGCTCGCTGCGGAGAAAGAGACGACGATGGTTCTGCTCAAAGGGTGCCCCCGCTGCCACGGAGATCTGATGGTGGTGACGTACATGGACGAACGGTCGACGAACTGCATGCAATGTGGCTTCACGCGCAGCCTGCCCGAGGAGCATCGCGCGACGTCGCTCCGCGCGAGGCGCGCGATGCCGGCCGCTGGACCACGCGCCAGATGATCGCGTCGCGGAACCCGTGCGAGTCGCACACCTTCGCCGCGATGGGCGGCACGGTCGAGGTGCAGTTGGTGAACCGCCCCGCCGCGGCCGCGGACGGCATCGAGGCGCTCTTCGCGTCGTACGAGCGGACGATGAGCCGGTTCCTGCCGGACAGCGAGCTGAACGCGCTCAACGCGTCGGCCGGCGCGCCGTTCGCCGCGTCGCCGGTGCTCTTCGATGCGGTGGGCGAGGCGATGCAATGGGCGCGCGCCACGGACGGCATCTTCGATCCGACCGTCATCGATGAACTCGAGGCCGCCGGTTACGACCGGACGTTCGAGGAGCTGCCGAGCGTGCGCGCCGCGCGGCCGCAGGTGTCGGATGGCGCGCCCCGCCGGGAACGCTGGCGCGGCATCGTACTCGATGCCGCCGCGCGCACCATTACGCTGCCGGCGGGCGTCCGGATCGATCTGGGCGGCATCGGCAAGGGCTTCACTGTCGATCGCGCGATCGCGACGCTCGGTCCTGGCGCGAACGCGATGGTGAATGCGTCCGGCGATCTGTACGCGATGGGCGACGGACCGGAGGGTGAAGGCTGGTTCGTCGGAGTGGCCAACCCGTTCGAGCCGGAGTCCGACATCGCCGTGCTGTGCGTGCGCGACCGCGGCGTCGCGACCTCGGGATCGGTGAAACGTCACTGGCTCGCCGGCGACGGTCGCTACCACCACCTCATCGATCCGCGGGTGGGGCAATCGTCGGACAGCGACGTGCTGACGATGACGGTCGTGGCCGCCTCGGCGACGCAGGCGGACGTGCTCGCCAAGACGGCGTACCTCCTCGGCTCCATCGACGGCCTGCAGGTCATCGGGCGGTACGATGGCTGCGCCAGCCTGGCGGTGACGCTGCGCGGCGGCGTGGTCCGCTCGCGTGACATCGGTGCGTACGAATCCGTGTGACCGCCGTCACCCCTGGCCGAGCACCTCCGGCGGCAGCCGCAGCCCCTCGCCGGTCGCCTGCACGATGACGCCGCCACCTTCGAGCCGCCGCAGCTCTTCGGCCGCGAGGCCCAGCCACGACGACAACACCTGCTCCGTGTGCTCGCCTACGTCGGGCGGCAGGCCGCGCACCCCGCCCGGCGTCCGCGACAGCTTGACCGGCGTGTTCGGCACGGGCAGCGGCCGCGACATGCGCGGGTGCTTCAACTCGACGAGCATGTCGCGCGCGACGACCTGCGGCTGCGTCACCGCCTGCGGGATGTTGTTGAGCGGACCGCACGGCAAGCCGATCGCGTCGAACTCGGCGATCCACTCCGCGGTGGTGCGCTGCATCAGCGCCTCGATCAGGATCGGCTCCAGCACCGCGTGATGCCGCGTGCGCAGCGCGCTCGTCTCGAAGCGCGCGTCGTCGATCAGTTCCGCGCGGCCGATGACGGCGGAGAACAGCTCCCACTGGTTGGGGACGCCCCACGACAGCGCCAGCACCATGTAGCCGTCTTTGGTCGGGAAGGCCTGGAACGGCGTCGCGAGCGGGTGGCGCGTGCCGATCGGCCCGGGGACCCGGTCGGTGGCGAAGTAGCGGACGATGGCGTTCTCGAGCACGGCGATCTGGCAGTCCAGCATGCTCACGTCGACCATCTGACCTTCGCCCGAGCGTTCGCGCTCGTGCAGCGCGGAGAGGACGCCGATCGCCGTGAACAGGCCGGCGGCGATATCGCCGAGCGAGAGGCCGGGCCGCACCGGCGGCCGGCCGGGCTCGCCGGTGATGCTCATCACGCCGCCCATCCCCTGCACGACGATGTCGAGCGCCGGCCGCAGGCGATCCGGCCCGGTCTGCCCGAAGCCCGACGTCGCCGCGTAGATCAGCCGCGGGTTGCGCGCGTGCAGGACGTCCCAGCCGAGGCCGAGGCCGTCCATCGTGCCCGGCGTGAAGTTCTCCATGACGACGTCGGCGTGCTCGACGGCGCGCAGGAACAATTCCTTGCCTTCCGCCGATCGCAGATCGATGGCGATGCTCTTCTTGCCGCGGTTGATGCTGAAGAAGTAGGCGCTCTCGCCGTCGACGTGCGGGCCGGTCGTACGGGCCACGTCGCCCCACGGCGGCCGCTCGACCTTCACGACGTCCGCGCCGAGGTCGCACAGCACCATGCTGGCGAACGGTCCGGACAGCACCCACGTGAGGTCAAGAATCGTGACGTCGGACAGCGGACCAGGCATGGCGATGGCTCCAGACTATGTTCGGCGCAGGTCGGACAGTGGGATGGTACGCCGTGCGGCGGCGGCGCGGGAGCGTGATGTGCGCCGGGCGGCACGGCTACGGCGTCCCGGGCGTGCACCGGTAAACTGTCAGCGCCGCACTAGCGATGCCCCGAACGCGCATGGATCTGGACGAAGAGTTGAAGGCAGAGGACTGATGACGACAACGCTCGATGGATTGACGCTGCACTTCGTGCGGCACGGCGAGACGGCAGGCAACGCCGAGCGGCGCTTCCAGACGCCGGACACGCCGCTGAGCGAGCGTGGCCGCGCGCAGGCGGCCGCCGTCGCCGCGACGCTGGCCGAGAGCACCCGGGCGGAGTCGATCCTCGCCAGCGATTACTCCCGCACGATGGAGACGGCAGCCGCGATCGGCGGACGGCTCGCGCTCCCGGTCGTCGAGGCGCCCGCGCTGCGCGAACGAAACTTCGGCATCGGTCGCGGCCGCCTCTACGCCGACATCGGCGAGGAGACGCTGAAGCTCTGGGCCGAGCCGCGCTACCGCATCGAGCAGGGCGAGAGCTGGGCCGACGTCTACGACCGCGTCGCGTCGTTCCTGGACGCGTTGCGCGCGGCGCCTCCCGCCCGCGAGATGATCCTCGTCACGCACGGCGGCGCGATGAGCGTCGCGCTCGCCTACCTCGAGGGCACGCCGATCGACGAGTTCAAGATCGTTCCGCTCGACAACTGCGCCGTCCGAACGGTCGCGCTGGCTGCTGCGCCGGCATAGCCCCGGGCCGTCGATCAGCGCTGGTTGCGGCCGGCGGTGTCGGCGCCGCCGCCCGGCGCTCGCCCCGATTCGATAACCTGCGCGCCGAACAGGCCCGGGCGGAAGTTGTAGAGCGCCGCCGTGCTCCGTCCGGCGTCCGGCGTGTAGTACGCCGTCGCTCCCTGTTCCTGGAACCGCTGGAAGTCGGCGTAATCGAGCAGCCATACGTACGTCACGCCCGCGGCCGCGTCGACAGCCCGCCCCTTGTCCGTGAGCTGGCTGATCGACGAGCGGTCCTTCGCGAGGATCCCCAGGTCCAGCCGGTCGCGGTTCAGCACGGCGAACTGCGGGTACACGAAGCCGATCATCACGACCGAGTTCTCCGGATAGGACGCGTTCGCGATGTCGCGCGCGTACGCAAGCTGTGCGTTCTGCGTGTCGCGGTTCGATAGCAGCATCCCCTGCCCGATGCGCATGTGGCGCAACTCGCCAAGCGAGACCTCGTGCGTCGCCGTCGTGAAGTCGACGAACCCGGCGCCCACCATCACGACGACGGCGGCGGCGAGCGCCGCCGGGTGCAGGTATCGCCCGATCAGCAGGTATGCGAACGGAAACAGCGGCATCAGGTAGGCGGCCTCGTGCGGCAGGCGGAAGAACGTCGCTGACACGAGCACGACAGCGATGGCCCAGACCGCGACGTTTGTGTCCCGTACGGCGTCGCCCGGGATGCGCGCCAGCCGCCGCCACGACACGACGCACGCGACGAACAGCGCGGCGCTGCCGGCGAGCCCGAGCGCGTCCTTCGACAGGAGGCGGAAGACCTCGCGGTAGCCGACGCCGGCGTCGTAGAAGTTGAGGAAGCGCAGGTGGTACGTCCAGATGATCGGCGCGAACGCCACCGCCGCCACGGCCGCGACAATGGCGGCGAACGCGGGGATCTGCTCTCGATGTCCCGATCGCCAGAGGAAGAAGCTGTACGGCACGACGAACGACGCGGACGGGAGCCGCGAGCCGACCGCGAGTCCCAGCACCAGCGCGGCGATCATCGTGCGGTCGATGAGCAGGAAGTAGTAGGCGCCCATGATGAACGTGAGCGCCCACGAGTAGTCCATCGTGTTCATGCTGTTGATCCAGAGCAGCGGGTTGAACGCGAAGCCGGCAACGAGCAGCGCCGGAGCCGGAAGCTTCAGCTCCCGCACGATGCGCGCGAAGAACCAGACGCCGAGCAGCGAGATCGCGACGGTCAGTGAGTTCGTCGCGATCCAGCCGCCCTTGATCACCGTGGCGTATGCCAGCTCCGGTACCGGGTAGCCCGGGAGCCTCGACGGGTACAGCTCGCCGTGGTCCCACAGCCAGTAGTCCGTCAGCGCGATGCGCCACGCGTCGGGCTTCGTCCCGTACCCGTTGTCGATGAACGGCGCTCTGCTGGCGACGTATGCCAGCGCGAGCAGGACGAACGCCACCGGCCGCGACAGATCGGCATCGAGCGCCGTACGCAGCGCGGCGAATCTCCCGGGCCGGCGGATATTTGCTTGCTCGATGGCGGCGGTTGCGGTCATACCCTCGATCTGGCAGCGCATGATGCCGCACACTTGTGCCGGCGTGGCGCACGTCGATGCACTGTACTACGGCGCCGTCGAAGGCGCCCGGCTACCGGACGCGCCGACGCCTACGCATTGCGCGGCGCATCGGCTTCGGCCCCCGTACACTACTCGAATGGCGAACCTTCCGGACGATCCTCGACACGATTCCGATCGCCTGCTGACAGCGGCGGCCGAGGCGGTTGCGGAGCGCGTACCGTCCCGGTTCGACCGCGGCGTGCTGCGCACGACGGCGTGGTTCGCCGAGCACAGCGCCATCCGCCTGGTCGTGGTGGTGACTGTGCTGGCGGGAGCCCTCGTGCCAGGGATCGTCACGCTCGCCGTCCCGGGCGTGACCGACGACATCCAGGGTTTCGGCTACTTCGGCGTCTTCGCCACGAACCTGCTCAGCACGTCGACCGTCGTCATCCCGGTGCCGGCTCTCACCGCCGCCGGACAGGCGCTGATCATCAGCGAAGGGAAACACACCGCGTTCCCGTGGGTGATCGGGCTGCTCGGCGGCGCCGGCATGGGCCTCGGCGAGGTGACCGGCTACTACACCGGGTACCTGGGCGCCGAGCTGGCGCGCGGCCGCGAGCTGGGCGGCCCCGCGCGGCTGCGACGGATCGCGCACCGCTCGGCCGCCGGCGTCAACTGGCTGATGGCCCGCTGGGGCATGGCGACGCTCTTCGTGCTCTCCGCGGTGCCGAACCCATTCTTCGAGGTCGCGGGCATCACGGCCGGGTCGGTGCGGATGCCGTTCCGGCGCTTCTTCCTGGCCGCGTTCTCCGGCAAGTTGCTGCGCGGCATCCTGCTCGCCTACCTCGGCCACGAGCTGGGCTACAAGCTCCCGTTCGGGTGATGGATCGACGGTCCGCGCCGGGTCGCCGTGGGTCACGCCGATCGGCGAGGTAGACTCGTGGCCGGGGCGCCATGATCGACCCAAACAACGATGGGGAGCTCGTCGATGACTGACGCTCGGGAATCGCGGGTACGCGACGCGCTCGTGGCGCTCGGCGAGCCGGCCGACCTCCTCGTCGTGGCCGAAGGCACCCATACCGCCGAGATGGCGGCGGCCGCCGCGGGCTGCGAGCTGGGGCAGATCGTCAAGACGCTGGTCGCGTACGTCGCCGGCGCGCCGATGCTCGTGCTGGTCGCCGGTGACCGGCGGCTCGACGATCGCCTGCTGGCGGCGCGCTTCGGCGTCGGCCGGAAGCAGGTGAAGCTCGCGAGCGCGGAGCAGGTGCTCTCGCTGACCGGCTATCCCGTCGGAGGCGTCTCGCCGTTCGGGCTGCCGCAGCCGCTCGACGTGCTCGTCGACGAGAGCCTG
>CAYJMJ010000029.1:0-35784 GCA_964371095.1 uncultured Dehalococcoidia bacterium
ACGACGAACGCGAGCAAACGCTCAACCAGATCCTCGTCGAGATGGACGGGTTCGACACGAACACGAACGTCATCGTGATCGCGGCCACGAACCGCCCGGACATCCTGGATCCCGCGCTGCTGCGCCCGGGCCGCTTCGACCGGCAGGTGATCCTCGACCGGCCCGATAGCCGCGGCCGCCAGATGATCCTCGAGGTGCACACCAAGGGCAAGCCGTTCGAGAAGGACGTGGAGCTGGGCGTGCTCGCCAAGCAGACGCCGGGCTTCTCCGGAGCGGACCTCGCGAACCTCGTCAACGAGGCCGCGATCCTCGCGGCGCGGCGGAACAAGAAAAAGATCAGCATGAACGAGTTCAACGAAGCCGTTGACCGCGTCATCGCCGGTCCGGAGCGCAAGAGCCGCGTGATCACGCCCCGCGAGAAGGAGATCATCGCGTATCACGAGGCCGGGCACGCGCTCGTCGGCCACCTGCTGCCGAACGCCGACCCGCCGTACAAGATCAGCATCGTCTCCCGCGGCATGGCCGGCGGCTTCACCCGCTTCCTGCCGGAGGAGGACCGCCACCTGGTGGCGCGCTCGCAGTTCAAGGACATGCTCGCGACGAGCCTCGGCGGCCTGTGCGCGGAGGAGCTGATCCTCGATGGCGAGTCGACGACCGGCCCGTCGGACGACCTCAATCGCGCGACGAACATCGCGCGGAACATGGTCACGCAGTGGGGCATGAGCGAACGCCTCGGCCCTCGCACGTTCGGCAACAAGCAGGAGCTGGTCTTCCTGGGCCGCGAGATCGGCGAACAGCGGAACTACAGCGAGAAGGTCGCCGAGGAGATCGACGAGGAGGTCCGCCGGCTCGTCGATCACGCGTACCAGACGGCGCGCGGCTTGCTTGTCGAAAACCGCGAGAGGCTCGACCGGCTGGTGAAGGTCCTCCTCGAGGTCGAGACGATCGAGGGCGACGACCTGAAGCGCGTCGTCGACGGACTCGACATCGAGCCGCCGGCCGCGCCGGCACTGCCGGCCGCGACGCCGGACGAGACGCCGCAGCCGGAGGAGACGCCGGGCCCGCAGCCCAAGCTCGGGCCGCCCGGTCTCGCCTGGGGCAGCCAGTCGAACATCCGCCTCGACGGCGACGGACCGGCGACGCTGACGTAGGTTTCGGCCGAACAAGAAGCACGACATCAAGAGGGGCTCCCCGCAGGAAGCCCCTCTTCCGTTTTCGGTCGACGGTGATACCGCAAACCCGCACCTGGCCGGAGCACGAAGAAGGGGCGCCCGAGCTACTGACCGCCCCTTCCCGCAACTCACGCGACCCGTTCCGAAGGGCCGAAGCGACCTAATACAAGTCGATGATTGGCTGGTTGACCGATGCCGGCGTCGTCCGCTGGATGACCAGGTACGACCCGGTGGGAGGTTTGACCTCGAGGATGAAGGTCTGGTTCGGACCGATGTTGTATGCCGGGCCGGCCACCTGCCCCGCGAAATCGATCGTAACGGTCATCAGCTCACCCTGCTGCAACAGCAAATCACCGTTGCCCGTGATGGACTGCGTCGTGTACTCGACATCGGGGTCCGTGACGTTCGCGTCGATGTAGCTGATCACGGTGCGGTTCGTAGTGTCGGTGTTGTTCAGGTTCACGCTGTCGCCACCGGCCGCCAGCGTCACGCTGAAGCTGAGGTCCGTGATCGTCGTGAGGTCGGACGTGGCGATCAGGCCGCCGGTGAGGGTCATCGTCCCGCGCGTCTTGGCGAGGCCGGCGTAGACGGCCTCCTTGCCCCGTTCCGAGCTGAAGAGGCCGGTGCTGAGGACGACGAACGCGAACACGGCCGCGACCACAACGAAGGCGATAAGGATGATGGCCGTCTCGAGGCCGGTGATGCCTCGCTCGCCGTCGTCATGGCTCCCTTCGGCGGTGTCCTCCCGGGCAGCGGCGGCGCGGCAGCGGTTGACGAATGCGAGCAGCCAGTCCATGTCTCCACCTCCCGCGCGCCGGGCCGTCAGGACGCGCAGCACTCCCGCCAGGAGCCCTGCAGCGCCCTCAGCGACGCCGCCCGGAGCCCCTAGGGGTATTCCTTAGGATGTTCGTCAGGCGGGATGTGGAGTTTAGCCCCTGGGTGCGGGCACCCACGCGATTTCGCGGTGCGGGTGCGCCGCAGCGCGCGCGCCGTGTGCGGCTGGCCGCGTTTGACAGACTCGCGAAACGCCCGCTAGAATGCCCAGCGATGCCTGCCGCACGGCAGGTCTTCTCTTGTCCGGAGGGGTCTCTTTGTACGCCGTCGTCCGCACCGGTGGTAAGCAGTACCGGGTCCAGGAGGGCCGTCCGGTGACGATCGAGCGTCTGCCGGGGGTCGCGGGCGAGACCGTGGAGCTGCGCGACGTGTTGCTTCTCGCCGACGGAGAAGACGTCACGGTGGGCAACCCGGTGATCGAGGGCGCGCGCGTCGTCGGCACGATCGCCGAACAGGGACGGACGAAGAAGATCATCGTGTTCCGCTACAAGGCGAAGACGCGGGCACGCAAGAAGAACGGACACCGGCAGGCGTTCACGCGGTTCCTGGTCGAGGACATACTCGCTCCCGGGCAGGAGCCGAAGCCGAAGCAGGCCGCCGAGCCGGAGGCCGAAGCCGCCACCGCTGTTCAGGAGGCGCCGAAGCCGCGCCGCCGCGCAAAATCGGCCGCACCCGAGGCCGCGGCGCCGGCCGACGTGGCCGCCACCGATGCGGCACCCGCGGAGGCTGCCGCGCCGGCGGAGAAGCCCAAGCGCGCCACACGCAAGAAGGCAGAGTAGGACACCATGGCACACAAGAAGGGCGTGGGCAGCTCCCGAAACGGGCGAGACAGCAACTCGCAGCGCCTCGGCGTTAAGCGTTCCGATGGCCAGGCCGTGCTCGCGGGCACGATCATCATCCGGCAGCGGGGTACGCGGGTACACGCCGGCCGCAACGTGGGCGTCGGCCGCGACCACACGCTGTTTGCGCTGGCGAGCGGCGCCGTGAAGTTCGAGCACTACGCGAAGGGCCGCCGCAAGCAGGTCAGCGTCTACCCGCCTGAGCCGGCGGCGGGCTAGCGGACCAGGGACACAGCGATGAAGGCCAAGATTCACCCGAACTACGTCGAATCCAAGATCCATTGCGCCTGCGGCAACAGCTGGCAGACGAGATCGACCCGGCCCGACGTGCACGTCGAAATCTGCAGCAACTGCCACCCGTTCTTCACCGGGCAGCAGCGGATCATCGACACCGCCGGCCGCGTCGAACGCTTCGCCAAGCGCCTCGAGAAGTCGAACGCCGCAAAGGCGAAGCTCAGCAAGTAACGCCGCTCCACCTGACCGTGCGACGATGCCCGCCCTCCGGCGGGCATGTTTCACATCGTGCGGCGGGTATCGCCTCGCGCCGACGGCGTGTTATGACGATGCGGTGAACGCACTCCTCCTTCGCAACGCTCGCATCTGGACCGGCGTGGCGACCGCGCCGTGGGCGGAGGCTGCCCTGATTCGCGACGGCCGCTTCGTGGCGGTCGGCGGCGTCAACGACGTGAATGCGCCAGCGGACGCCGAAGTCCTCGACGCGGGCGGCAGGCTCGTGGTCCCGGGATTCACCGATGCGCACGCGCACCTGCTCGGCACCGGCGCAGCGATGCGAAACGTCGGCCTCAAGGGCGCGGCGACCGTCGAGGACGCCGTGCGCCGCGTGGCGGAGCGCGTCGCGACAACGCCGCCGGGCGCCTGGGTGCGCGGGGCGGGATGGGACCAAAACGACTGGCCGGGCGCGCGGTTCCCGCATCGCCGGGACCTCGACGCGGTGGCGCGGGAACACCCGGTCGTGCTCGTACACACGTCCGGGCACTGTTCGTGGGTGAACAGCGCGGCGCTGCGTGCGGCGCGCATATCGGCGGACACCACAGCGCCCGGCGGCGGCGTCATCGACGTCGACGATGCGGGCGAGCCCACGGGCATCCTTCGCGACGCGGCGGCACGCCTCGTCGCGGACGTCGTGCCTCCGCCGACGCCGGCCGAGCGCCTGGCGGCGCTGCGCGACGCGATCACCCAAGCACACAGCCTCGGCGTCACCGGCGCGCACGCGATGGACGTCGGCCGCGGCGAGCTGCAGGCCCTTTACGCATTGCGGGACTCCGGCACCCTGCGCCTCCGCGTCCGCGCGTACATGTCGGCGTCGAGGCTCGACGAGTGGTTCGAGCGCAACATGGCGACCGGCGACGGTGACGACATGCTCCGGATCGGCGGCGTCAAGTTCTTCACCGACGGCGCGCTCGGCTCGCTCACGGCGTGGATGCTCGAACCCTACGAGGGCTCGGGCGACACGGGACTGCCGCTGCAGCCCGCCGACGAGCTGGAGCGCGACGTGCGCCTGGCGATCGAGCACGGGCTGGCGCCGGCGGTCCACGCGATCGGCGATCGCGCCTGCCGCATCGCGCTGGACATCTTCGAGCGGGCACGCGACGTCGCGCCGTCGCTGCCGCGCAGGATCGAGCACGCGCAGCTGCTGAGCGAACAGGATCTCCCGCGGCTCGCGGCGCTCGGCGTCGTCGCGTCGGTGCAGCCGATCCACGCGACGCAGGACATGGCGAAGGTAGATCGCTCGTGGGGCAGCCGCGGCCGGCACGCCTACGCCTTCGCATCGCTGCTCCGCTCGGGCGCCGCCCTCGCCTTCGGCTCCGACACACCGGTCGAGACGATGGATCCGATCGCCGGCATCCACGCGGCCGTCACGCGGCGCAACGCCCAGGGCGAGCCTGCAGGCGGCTGGTATCCGGGCGAGGGGATATCGCTCGAGGCGGCGCTGTCGGCTTACACGCGCGGGTGCGCAATCGCCTCGGGAGAGCCGGAGACGGCCGGGCGCATCGCGAGCGGGGCCGCCGGCGATTTCGTCGTGTTGTCGCACGACCTGTTCATGATCGACGACCCGATGCGGATCCTCGACGCGCGCGCCGATGTTACTGTCGTCGGCGGCGAGGTGGTGTACCGGCGCGGGGTGTCGGGCTGACACGCTGCTCGCCACGGACGATCGTTCCTTGACGCGAGCACGGCCCGCGCCCATCCTGACGGCGTGACAGGCGGGCCGCTCCCGCGCACAACCACCAATCGCCAGGAGCGACGATGCCCGCCGAACCGACCACGAATCTCTACTACGGCGGGCAGGCCGTCATCGAAGGCGTGATGATCCGCGGGCCACGCCACCTGGCCGTGGCCGTCCGCGGGCCCGACGGCAGCATCGTGCGCCGTGTCGAAACGTTGACAGGCGTGTATACGGGCCGCGCGCGGCGCATTCCGATCGTGCGCGGCGGTGTGGTGCTGTTCGAGACGCTGGCGCTCGGCGTGCGCGCGCTCATGTGGTCGTCGAACATCGCGGCGGGGCACGACGGAGAAGAGATCAGCAAGACGCAGATCATCGTGTCGCTCGCGGTGACGATGGCGTTCGTGGCCGCGATCTTCTTCATGGGGCCGGTGCTGCTCACGAGCTGGCTCGGCCGCGTCGTCGGCAACGGGTACGTGGAGGTCGCGGCCGAGGGTGTGCTGCGGCTGGTGATGCTCGTGGGCTACATCTGGCTGATCGGCCGCATGCCGGACATCCAGCGTGTGTTCGCGTACCACGGCGCCGAGCATCGCGCGATCCACGCCTACGAGAACGGCCGCGCCCTGACGCCGGAAGCCGTGAGGGAGTATCCAAACGCGCATCCACGTTGCGGAACGGCGTTCCTGCTGACCGTGATGGTGATCTCGCTCGTCGTGTTCGTCGCGCTCGGCACGCCGCCGATCTGGCTCCGCCTCGTCGAGCGGGTCGTGCTGATCCCGGTCATCGCCGCACTGTCGTACGAGATCCTCCGGTTGGGCCAGCGGTTCGGCAACCGGGGCGTGTTCGGATTGATCTACCGGCCGAACCTCTGGCTGCAGGCGCTGACGACACGCGATCCCGACGACGCGCAGATCGAAGTGGCGATCGCCGCACTCGAGGACGTCATCGCCGCCGAGACGTCTCCCGCGCTCGCGCCGGGCCAGGTTGCCACCGGGTAGCGGTTTCGCCGCGCTCCTACCCCGCCGGCGCGTCGACGTCGTTGAAGAAGCACGACCTCGCGCCGGTGTGGCAGACGGCATTGCCGAGCATCTTCACCCGCACGAGGAGCGAGTTGTTCTCGCAGTCCGCCTTGATCGAGCGCACCTCGAGGTAGTCGCCGCTGGTCGCGCCCTTGTGCCAGATCTCCTGACGGCTGCGGCTCCAGAAGACCGCCTGGCCGATCTCGCGCGTCATCTTCAGCGTCTCGGCGTTCATGTATCCGAGCATGAGCACCGCGTTGGTCTCGTCGTCCTGGATGATCGCCGGGATCAGTCCCTGCGCGTTGTAGTTGAGCATCGACGTCGCGCCGATGTGGCAGACGGCATTGCCGAGCATCTTCACCCGCACGAGGAGCGAGTTGTTCTCGCAGTCCGCCTTGATCGAGCGCACCTCGAGGTAGTCGCCGCTGGTCGCGCCCTTGTGCCAGATCTCCTGACGGCTGCGGCTCCAGAAGACCGCCTGGCCGATCTCGCGCGTCATCTTCAGCGTCTCGGCGTTCATGTATCCGAGCATGAGCACCGCGTTGGTCTCGTCGTCCTGGATGATCGCCGGGATCAGTCCCTGCGCGTTGTAGTTGAGCATCGACGTCTCTCCATGCTTCGCCGCGGCTTGTCGCGCCGCGTTGCCGTTCGTCGTGGGGGTTGCGCCGGCCGGCGGCCCTAGAGCCGTACCGGCAGGCCATGCGCCTGCATGTAGCGCTTCGTCTCGCCGATGGAGTACTCGCCGAAATGGAAGATGCTCGCCGCGAGCACCGCATCGGCCTTCCCGAGGACGACCGCATCGACCATGTGCTGCGGGCTGCCGCAGCCGCCGCTGGCGATCACCGGCACCTCGACGGCCTCGCTGATGGCGCGGGTGAGCGGGATGTCAAAGCCGTGCTTGTGGCCGTCGGTGTCCATGCTCGTCACGAGCAGCTCCCCCGCGCCCAGCTCGACGGCCTTGCGCGCCCACTCGACGGCGTCGAGCCCCGTCGGGCGGCGGCCGCCGTGCGTGTAGACCTCCCACTTGCCCTCACCGACCGCCTTCGCGTCGATGGCGACGACGATGCACTGGGCGCCGAAGCGCTCCGAGCACACCCCCACCAGCTTCGGGTCAGCGACGGCGGCGCTGTTCAGCGACACCTTGTCCGCGCCCAGCTCGAGCAGCACGCGCACGTCAAGATCGCTGCGCACGCCGCCGCCGACCGTGAACGGGATGAAGACCTCGTCGGCCGTGCGGGCGACCATGTCGTAGGTCGTCGCCCGGTCGTCGCTCGACGCCGTTATGTCGAGAAACACCAGCTCGTCGGCACCCTCCCGGTCGTACAGCTTGGCCAGCTCCACGGGGTCGCCCGCGTCGCGCAGCTCGACGAACGAGACGCCCTTCACGACGCGCCCCTCGTCGACGTCAAAGCATGGAATCACGCGCTTGGTCAGCATGGTGGTGGCATGGTAACAGACGTCGATGTCACGGCTGCCGGTGGCGCCGGAGCGTGGTTTCTGGCGGGCCCGCGCCGATACGTATAATGGCGCAACCATCGGCCGAGGAGGAGGATTGGGATTGGCGACGAACAGCGTTCCGCGCCGCATCGAAGACATTACACCGAAGTTCCTGAACGCGGCGGCGCAGCGGCTGTTGTGCGACGACAGCGCGCGTGTCACGGCGCTGCGCATCGGCGCGTCGGAGCCGTTCGAGTACCCGAAGTTCGGCAACAAGCGGTTCGACGTCATCGAATTCGACTACACGGGCCAGCACGGCGCGGGCAGCTCGCGGATGATCCTGCGCCGCCTGCCGGATCGCGATGCCGTCTCGACGCTGATCGGTGATTTCGATCATCGCGAGCTGCGCGCGTTCACGACCGGGCTGCTCGACCAGATGCCGACCACGTTTCACCACCCGTATCTCGACGTCGTCCTGGACGAGGAGCACGGGCAGTTCTGGGCGTTGCTGGAAGACGTGACGGCCGACATGGAGCGCGTCGGCATCGTCGACGCGCTGCCCGACGAGAAGCTCCGGCTGATCCTCTCGCACCTGGCGGAGTTTCACGCGCGATTCTGGGAGTGCCACGAAATCCTCGACCAGCCGTGGCTGATGAGCCTGCGTGCGCCGGTCGACTCGTGGTACAAGCTGGTCGTCGAGGTCATCGACGAGGTCGCGGAGCCGTCGGAGCCGACGCGCTTCATCGTGTCCGAGTGGCCGTGGGTGGCCGATGGCATTCGCCGCTTACTGGGCACGCTCGAGCCCGGCACGCGCACGCTGATCGAGGGCCTCTTCCGCGACCCGGACCGGCTGATACGCGAAGTCGAGGGCATGCCCATCACGCTCTGCCACTACGACTTCGACAACCGGAACCTGGGCCTGCGCGACGGCCCGGACGGGCCGCAGACGACCGTGATCGACTGGGAGATCATCGGGCGCGGGCTGTCGTCGTCGGACGTCGGGCGCTTCCTGCAGTACCAGCAGCCGCCGAACATGGAGGAGCTGATCGAGTACTACGTAGACGAGCTGGAGCGGCACCTGGGCGCGCCGATCGACCGGGCGGAATGGTACAGGGGGTACGAGCTGGTCGCGGTCGCGCTCTGGCAGATCGTCGGATTCCTGTTCGGCGCCATGGTGGCATCGCCCGACGCGCCGGTGCCCGAGGACCAGCGCGAAGGCATGCGGCAGCGCGTCTACGCTGACGTCGCCGCGATCGAGAAGCTCGCCCGCAAGTGGCTCACGTAGGCGGCTGGCTCCACGGCCGCTTCCGCCCGATGGCCAGCAGGTTGACGCGCAGGTGTTTCAGCGCGTCGAACCGGTTGACGAGACGCTCGAAGCCGACGCCGAGCGCGTACGCCGGTGCGCTGAACGCCAGGTACTCCGGCTCCGTCTCGAACTGGTAGAGCTGCTCGACGTCCAGGCCGGCGCGCTCGTACAGCCGCCGCAGGCGCGACGCCGTGTTCGCGCGGTAGACCGTCGGGAAGATGTCGTGCGCGTCGACGCCGCGCCACTGGTTGTACTTGAGGTGGAACCTGTGCGGCAGCAGCGCCGAGCTGACCGTGACGTAGTGCCAGCGGTTCGGGGTGAGGATCAGCAGCCGCCCGCCGGGCTTGAGCACGCGCGCCAGCTCGCCGAATACGCGCTCGGGTTGCGTCAGGTGCTCCGCCACGTGGCTCGAAATCGCCACGTCGAACGTGTCGTCGGCGAACGGGAGCGCGCCCAGGTCGGCGCGCGCCGCCGCGTCGATGTTCCGGTTGGTGCGCGGCTCGTCCGTCACGTCGACGCCGACGATCAGGCGCGGCCGCTGCTCGTCGTCGAAGTGGTACTGGAAGACGCGGCCGCTGCCGCAGCCGGCGTCGAGCATCGTGTCGCCGCGCCGGACGTACCGGTGGATCACGTCCGAGAAGCGGTCGTACATGCCGCGGAACTCGGGCGGATAGAAGCGTTCGCGCAGCTCTTGCTTGCGCCAGCGAAACATGGGCATCGGGTGTCCGTTCCGGTACTTGTCGACTGCCCGCGGCAGGCGCCGCCTAACGGCGCGCGCGGGGGGTCCCAGCGAGGCCTCAGTATGGGTACGCTCCCATTCGCACACAAGCGGCGCTCCGCGCCGATCGGGGCCACGGTGCCGGTGGCCGGCATCCGGACCGGTTCCAATTGTTCGCGCCCGAGGCCGGTGCTATACTTCGCTGGCTACTGAACTGGAAGACCGGACCTGGGGCCGCGCGGCCTCAAATTTATGTCCGGGAGGATCGAGCGTTATGACCACCGTGACCGCACCCACTCCTTCCGTATCGATGAAGGCGCTCCTCGAAGCGGGCGTCCACTTCGGGCACCAGACGCGACGCTGGGACCCGCGGATGAAGCCGTACATCTTCACCGAGCGCAACGGCATCCACATCATCGACCTGCAGCAGACCGTGCCGCTCCTCGAGCAGGCAATGAGCTTCGCCCGCTCCGTGGCTTCGCGCGGCGACACGATCCTGTTCGTCGGCACGAAGAAGCAGGCGCAGGAGTCGATCGAGGCCGAGGCGGCGCGCTGCGGCATGCCGTTCGTCACGAACCGCTGGCTCGGCGGCACGCTCACGAACTTCCAGACGATCGAGAGCCGGATCGACCACCTCGTCCGCCTCGAAGACCGCCGCGACCGCGGCGAGCTGGCCCTGCTCATCAAGAAAGAGGCCGGCAAGCTCCTCGAAGAGATCGAGAAGATGAACCGCTACTTCGGCGGCATCAAGACGATGAAGCGGCTGCCGGCGGCGCTCTTCATCGTCGACCCGCCGATGGAGCGCATCGCCGTCACCGAGGCGATCCGGATGCGGATCCCGATCATCGCCATGTGCGACACGAACTCGAACCCCAATGAGGTCGACTTTCCGATCCCGGCGAATGACGACGCAATCCGCGCCGTGAAGCTCATCGCCAGCCGCATCGCCGATGCCGCTCTCGAGGGCGGCAACCTGCAGGGGTACGCGTCGGAAGCGGACGACACCGAGGGGCTCGACATGGCGTCCCTGGCGTCGGGGGGCACGTTCTCCGCGTCGCCGGACGATCCGGGGCCGCGGACCGGCGAAGACGAGGCCGGAGCCGGAGCCGCGGCGGACGCCTGATCGGGACCTGGTGCAGAGAGGACGAGCAACGTGGCAACAGCGGCAGACGTAAAGCGCCTTCGCGAACAGACGAACGCGGGCGTCATGGACTGCAAGCGCGCGCTGGACGAGACCGGCGGCGACATCGACAAGGCGATTAAGTACCTGCGCGAGAAGGGCATCGCGGGCGCCGAGAAGAAGGCCGAGCGCGAGACGAGCCAGGGGCTGGTCGACTCCTACATCCACGCGGGCGGCCGCATCGGCGTGCTGCTCGAGGTGAACTGCGAGACGGACTTCGTCGCGCGGACCGAAGGGTTCAAGAGCCTCGTTCACGACATCGCGCTCCAGATCGCGGGTATCCCGACGACAATCGCGATCACGGAGGACGACCTGCCGCCGGACGCCGAGGGCAACGTCGAGGAAACGGTGCTGATGAAGCAGCACTTCATCAAGGATGCTTCGCGGACGATCGAGCAGCTGGTCAAGGAAGTGATCGCGCAGACGGGCGAGAACATCCGCATCCGCCGTTTCACGAGGTACGAACTCGGCCAGTAGGGAGCCGGAGATGGCCACAGGCGCCTACAAGCGCGTCCTGCTGAAGGTCAGCGGCGAGGCCCTGATGGGCGCCGCGTCATACGGCATCGAGCCGGCGACGGTGCGGCGCATCGCCACACAGATCAAGGCGGCGAGCGACAGCGGCGTGCAGGTGGCGGTCGTCGTCGGCGGCGGCAACATCTGGCGGGGCGTGCAGGCCAGCGAGACCGGCATGGACCGCGCCACGGCCGACTACGCCGGCATGCTGGCCACGGTCATCAACGCGCTCGCCCTCCAGGACGCCATCGAGCAAGTGGGCGGCGACGTGCGGACGCAGACGGCGATCCCGATCCAGCAGGTCGCGGAGCCGTACATCCGCCGCCGCGCCATCCGTCACCTCGAAAAGAACCGCGTCGTCATCTTCGCCGCCGGCACGGGCAACCCGTTCATGACGACGGACACGGCCGCCGCGCTTCGGGCGGTCGAGATCGACGCCGAAGTGTTGCTGATCGCAAAGAATCGCGTCGACGGCGTGTACGATGCCGATCCGCGAAAGAAGCCGGACGCCCGGCGGTTCTCGGCGCTCTCGTACATGGACGCGCTCAACCGCCGCCTCGAGGTGATGGACACCACCGCGCTCGCGCTCTGCATGGAAAACGACCTGCCGATCGTCGTCTTCGACGTCGGCGATCCGGAAGGCATCCTCAACGCGGCGCGGGGCGTCGAGATCGGCACGCGCGTGGGCGCCGACGCGTCCGTGCTGGAAGCCGCCAAACCGTAACCGACGAGCGGCGCCGGAGCGCGCCGGGATGACCCGCACGCCGGGCGGTGCTGTACCATGAAATCCCCGGCGCGGCCGAAGAGGGGGACGATGATCGAAGAGACTCTGGGGGACGCCGAACATCGCATGCAGAGCGCCGTCACCGCGCTCGATCGCGACATGGACACCATCCGCACGGGGCGGGCGCGCCCGGCGCTTGTCGAGGGCCTGAAGGTCGAGTACTACGGCACGCCGACGCCGCTGAACCAGCTCGCGACGATCAACGCGCCCGAGCCGCGGCTGATTACGATCCAGCCGTGGGACAAGACACAGCTCGGTACCATCGAGAAAGCGATCCAGAAATCGGATCTCGGCCTGACGCCGACGAACGACGGCAACATCATCCGCCTCGTCATCCCGCAGCTCAACGAGGAGCGGCGCAAGGAGCTGGTCAAGGTCGTGCACAAGAAGGTGGAGGACGGACGTATCGCCGTGCGGAACGTGCGCCGGGACTCCCTCGATCACCTGCGCAAGCTCCAGCACGACAAGAAGATCACCGACGACGACGAGCGCCGCGCCCAGGAGCGGCTGCAGAAGATCACCGACAAGTACGTGGCCGAGGTCGACCGGCACGGGCACACCAAGGAGCAGGAGCTGCTCGAAGTCTGACGGGGGGCCGCCGGGCCAGCCCGGAAGCGAACCTCACAACGGAGAGTAAACAGCGTGCGATTACGGCAGCGGCGCAAGAGCGACAGCGGAGGCCCTTCGGCGGAAGAGCAGGCGCCGGCTCGCGAGCCGAAGCTCCGCGCCGTGAAAGAGGCGGGCACGGTTCCGCGCCATGTCGCCATCATCATGGACGGCAACGGCCGCTGGGCCGCGAAGCGCGGGCTCTCCCGGCAGGCTGGGCACCGTGCCGGTACCGAGAACATCCGCCGCGTGATCACGACTTGCGGCGAGCGCGGCATCGAGATCCTGACCCTCTACGCCTTCTCCACCGAGAACTGGACGCGCCCGCGCCGTGAGGTCAACGCGCTCTTGCGACTCGTTCCGCGCGTGATCAACCGCGAGATCAAGGAGTTGCACCGCAACGGCGTCCGGCTGGTCCACGTCGGAAGCCTGGAGCCGCTCGCGCCCGAGGTCCGCAAGAAGGTCGAGGACGCCATTGACCTCACGAAGGACAACGATCGAATGACCGTCGCGCTGGCGTTCAACTACGGCGGCCGCGCAGAGATCGTCGATGCCGTCCGGCGCATCGTCGCTGATCGCGTCAAGCCGGAACGCATCGATGAGGCGCTGTTCTCGTCGTACCTTTACACCGCCGAAATCGGCGACCCCGATCTCGTCATCCGCACCGCCGGCGAGATGCGGCTTTCGAACTTCATGCTCTGGCAATCGGCCTACGCCGAGTTCTACGCGACGCCCACCCTCTGGCCGGACTTCGGCGACGAAGACATCGAGCAGGCGCTGCAGGAATACGCCCAGCGCGAGCGCCGGTTCGGCGGCGTTGGTCCGGTCAACGGCAAGTCGCCCGGCCAGTGACCCCGCCGTGCTGAGGCAACGCGCAGCCAGCGCCGCCGCCGGCGTCCCCGTCATCCTCCTTCTGATCTACGCCGGCGGACCGTGGTACACCATCGCCGTGGCGGCGGCGCTGGCGATTGCCGCCGTCGAGTTCCAGCACGTCAGCCGCGACTGGCTCGATCCGGTCTGCATCCTCACGGGCGCGCTCGTGGCCGGCATTGCCGTCGGCGCACGCTCGGGCACGGGCGTCTGGGCGGCATGGCTCGCCGGAGCGGCGATCCTCGCCCCGCTTGCCGCGCTGGTGCGACCCGCGGAGGACAGCAAGATAATCGACGCGCTGTGGACGCTCGGCGGCGTCACCTACGTCGGGTTTCTCGGGAGCTTCATCGTCCTGCTGCGCTACATCGATACCGACGCCCGCAGCTGGGTGTATCTGACGGTGCTGAGCACGTTCGCCGTCGACACAGGCTCCTATTTCATCGGAAGCGCGATCGGCCGCCACAAGCTCGCGCCGCAGATCAGCCCGAAGAAGACGGTCGAGGGGCTGGTCGGCGGCTACGCGGCGGGCTTTGCCACGGTGACGATACTCGCGTACGCCTTCCGCCTGGACATGGCGCCGATCCAGATCACGGCGCTCGGCCTGCTGCTTCCCGGCATCGCGGCGATCGGCGACCTGGCCGAGTCGGCGGTCAAGCGCATCGCCGGGATCAAGGACACGAGCGATCTGATACCCGGGCACGGCGGCATCCTCGACCGGCTCGACTCGATCCTGTTCACGTTCGCGCTGGTCTATCTGTTTACACAGTGGGTGGTGTATTAGGACGCACGCGACCGCGCGCCGCGGCGCCATGAGCTTCCGCTTCCCGCATCCACCCACGGCATAGGCGTCACGGGGCGAAAACACCGCTAAACGCGGCATATGGTACGGTGATTCCATGGCTGATCCGGTCAAGGGCGTCGCGATCCTCGGCTCCACGGGCTCGATCGGCCGCCAGACCCTCGACGTCATCCGGCGGCTCCCCGGGCGGTTCCGGGTCATCGGCCTCGCCGGCGGCAACAATCACACCCTTCTCGAGGACCAATCGCGCGAGTTCCACCCGGAGTTCGTGTGGTGTCAGGCCGCCGATCGCCACATGGACCTCAAGGCGGCGTCCGGGCGGAAGGCGCGCTGGGCGACGATGGAGGAGATGGCCGTCCACCCGGACGTCGACGTGCTTGTCGTGGCCACGGCCGGCGCCGCCGGGCTGGCGCCGACGCTGGCGGCGCTCGAAGCGGGCAAGGCCGTGGCCCTCGCCAACAAGGAAGTGCTGGTCATGGCCGGCCACCTCGTCACGCGCGCGGCGGAGCGCGGCCGGGGCGAGCTGCGGCCGGTCGACAGCGAGCACAGCGCCATCTGGCAGTGCCTGTGGGGCGAGGACATCGCGTCGGTCGAGAAGCTGATCCTGACAGCGTCCGGCGGCGCGTTCCGCGATCTCGCTCAACGGGATCTCGAGCGCGTCACGGCGCGAGAAGCGCTCCGGCACCCGACCTGGGACATGGGGCGAAAGGTCACCATCGACTCGGCTACCCTGATGAACAAGGGATTCGAGGCCATCGAGGCAAGATGGCTGTTCAACGTGCCGATGGACCGTGTCGAGGTCGTGATGCATCGCGAGAGCATCGTCCACTCGCTCGTCGAGTTCTCGGATGGAAGCGTGAAGGCCCAGCTGGGCGAGCCGGACATGCGCCTGCCGATCCAGTGCGCCCTCAACTACCCGGAACGCGCGGCCTGCGATGCCGTGCCCCGGCTCAACCTGGCGCGGGTGAAGGCGCTGCACTTCGAGGAGCCGGATTTCGGGCGATACCCGGCGCTCCGCCTGGCGCTCGAAGCGGGAGCGAAGGGCGGAACCTGGCCGGCGGTGCTCGCGGCCGCGGACGAGGTGGCCGTCGACAGCTTCATCCAGGGGACGATTGGCTTCACGGAGATCGCCCGGGTCGTCGACAACACCCTCTCGGCGCACGCCGGCGAGGCCGATCCTTCTCTCGAAGCCGTGCGGGAGGCGGACGCCTGGGGGCGTGAGTTCGCCGCGGGCCAGATTCGCGGAGCGCCGGTGGCGCCGGCGCGGTCGCGATGAGGGTTCGACGAGCGCCGGGCGCGGCCGGCACTGAGCAAGACGAGGCAACTTGGACGTCGTAACACACTCGATACTGCCGTTTGTTGGCATCCTGCTCGCCCTGATCGTCGTACACGAGGCAGGGCACTACATCACGGCCAAGATCTTCGGCGTGACGGTGCTCGAAGCGGGCGTCGGCTTCCCGCCGCGCATCTGGGGCTTCCGGTGGCACGACACCGACTACACCATCAACGCGCTGCCCATCGGCGCGTTCGTGCGGCTGCTCGGCGAGGAGGACCCGAAGGATCCGAGAAGCCTGGCGGCGCAGCCGAAGTGGAAACGCACCGTGATCATCGGCGCAGGCGCGTTCATGAACCTCGTGCTGGCCATCGCGCTGTTCACCGCGGCGCTGATGATCCCGCGCAACGTCTCGGCGGGCGGCGCGCAGATCGCGAGCGTGGCGCCGGGCAGCCCGGCCGAGCAGGCGGGTCTCAAGGCGGGCGATCAGATCTACTCGATCAACGGACGCCGCGCCGAAAACACGAGCGACGCGTCGTACTTTATCCACCTGTACCAGGGCACCTGGATCGACGTCGTCGTCAAGCGGCCCGACCCGATCAAGGGCGCTCAATCGGTGACCACGAGCGTCTACGCGCGCTGGAATCCGCAGCCGTACGCCGACGAGTGCGGCGTCAAGCAGCCGACCGGCCCGACGGGCATCTCGATCGGCACGCCGTTCGGGCAGAATGTGCCGCGCACGGCCGCCGAAACAGCAAAGCTCGAGACGCAAAGCCGCACCGACCTCGCGAACTATCGCAAACTCGTCGTCGCCGGCTCGCCCGCGTCGTGCTATGGCGGATCGAAGTTTGGATTCATTTCGATGACCGCGGCGCGGTGCAAAGCGCTCGACCCCGCGGCGCGCGCGAGAGCCGAGCAGCTCAAGGCCGAGCTTTTCCCGGATTCGACCTCGCCGTGCTACGAGTTCTCTCCCGGACCGGCGTTCGAGCCATTCGTCAAGTCGCGCAGCGAGCCCATCTGGCAGGCGGTGCCGCACTCCGTGCGCATGAGCTTCGAGTCGCTGATCCTCGCGCGCAACCAGATATGGAGCATGATCCGCGGATTCGGCTCGTCGCCGATCACCGGCCCGGTGGGCATCGGACAGGCGACGGGCGAGGTCGTCAAGAACGCCGGCTGGTTATCGCTCATCGATTTCGCCGCGCTGCTCAGCATGAACCTGGCCGTGCTGAACGTGCTGCCGATCCCGATGGTCGATGGAGGGCGCCTCGTCTTCATCCTCATCGAGTTCCTGCGCCGCGGCCGCCGAATCGCGCCGCAAAAGGAGGCGCTCGTGCACCTGACGGGGCTCGCGCTCATCCTGACGCTGTCCGTCGTGATCACGTATTTCGATGTCTTGCGGATCCTGCACGGAGACAGCTTGATGCGATGATGAGTCCCCGGCGAATTTCCAAACCCGTCCACGTCGGCGACGTCCAGATCGGCGGCGACGCGCCGATTGCGGTGCAGTCGATGTGCGCCACCGACACCGCGAACGTCGACACGACGGTCGGCCAGCTCCACGAGCTGAAGGACGCGGGCTGCGACGTCGTGCGCATCGCGGTGCCCGACCGCGAGGCGGCCGACGCGCTGCCGGAGATCGTGCGGCGTGCGCCGCTTCCGGTCATCGCCGACATTCACTTCGACTACCGATGGGCGCTTGCGGCGATTCGCGCCGGCTTCCACGGGCTGCGGCTGAACCCCGGGAACATCCGTGACGTCGAGAAGGTGCAGCTCGTCGCGCGGGAGGCGAAGGAGCGCGGCATCCCGATCCGGATCGGCGTCAACGCGGGCTCGCTGCCGCCGATCCGCGCCCTCGCGGAGGGCGAGGCGCCGCCGTCGCTCCCGGACCGGATGGTCGAAGCGGCGCTCTGGGAGATCCGGGTCCTCAACGAAATGGACTTCGACGACATCAAGATCTCGATGAAGGCGTTCGACGTGCCGACGATGGTCGAGGCGTACCGCCGCCTGGCGTCGATGGCGCCGTATCCGCTGCACCTCGGCGTGACCGAGGCGGGCACGCCGCGCGCCGGCTCGGTGCGCAGCGCGATCGGCATCGGCATCCTGCTGTCGGAAGGCATCGGCGACACGCTGCGCGTCTCGCTGGCGGCGAACCCGGTCGAGGAAGTGCCCGTGTGCTGGGACATCCTCAACACGCTGAACCTCCGCAAGCGCGGCGCCACGCTCGTCGCCTGCCCGACGTGCGGACGTATCGAGATCGACTTGATCCCGCTCGCCAACCGGGTCGAGGAGCATTTCACGAAGCGCGGCCGCATCCTGACCGTCGCGGTGATGGGCTGCGTCGTCAACGGACCGGGGGAGGCGCGGATGGCCGACCTCGGCATCGCCGGAGGCAAAGGCCGGGGCGTGATCTTCCGGAAGGGCGAGATCGTCAAGACGGTCGACGAGCCGGAGTTCATGAGCGCGCTCATCGAGGAGGGCGAGAAGATCATCGCCGAGATGGACGCCGGTACGTACACACCCGTCGGTCATGACGGCGGCGACGTCATCCCGCTCATGGAAGTCACGGGCCGGTAGACGCACGGCGTCTGGAGCCACGACAATACAGGGCCGCTCTCGGGCGGCCCTGTTCGTTCGCACGAGGTCATCGCCATGCCGCCGAAGAAGCGCGCCTCCAGCACCGAGCTGTCGCGCCTCACCGTGCTCGCCGCCGGTGACGAGGGCGCGTTCGCCTCGTACGCCACCGAGCTGTTGCGCTCGGGCGACCGCCTCGCGCGCGAGGCGGCGCTTGCCGCGCTGCTGGAACGGCCGCTGCCTTCGGTGCGCGAGCCGCTGCGCGATCTGTACTTCGAACTCGCGGCGGACGGCCTCAAACGCGACCAGGGCGCGACGCTGCGCGTTGGCATCGTGCGCATCCTCGCCAAGCTCGGCGACGTGCGCGACCGCGATGTGGCGATCAACGCCGCAAGCACCTTCGAGCGCGTGTGCGAGGACGACCTGACGTGGACGCTCCGGGTTCATGGCCTGCGCATGGTCGCCGATCTCGACCCGGCTCTCTTCCCGTATTATGCCGTCGAGCACCTCGACGACAACACCGGCATCGGGGGAGAGCCGGCGAACACGGCGTCCCAGCTCCTGGCCGGCACGGGCAACTACGTGCCGATCTACCAATGGCTTCTCGCCGGCGACCGCCACCCGGCGCTCGTGGCGGCCGCGTTCGAGCTGCTGGCGGGTGGCCCGCGGGAGATCGTCGAGCGCTTCGCCGCCCAGGCGATGGAGCTGGTGATCCGGCGCGCCGACGAAGCGCTGGCCACGGCGCTCGCGGAAGCGATCGTCAATCTCGAACTGGAGAACAGCTACGATGCGCTGTCCGGCCTGATGGCGGCGAAGCTCTCCGACGAGTTGTACAACTACCTGGCCGTGCTGCTCGCGGGCACGAACCGGGCGCCGCTGCTCGCGATCCTGGAGCACGAATTGCACCGCGGCCGGCGCCCCCGCATCATTGCCGAGGCGCTGCGCATCCGCACGACGCCGGAGCAGGCCGCGATCCTCCGGCGATGGGAAGAGGACGAGGGCGAATGACCGACGAGCACATGGAGGCGAACCGCCGGCATTGGGACGAGGTCGTGGACGTCCACGTCCGCTCGGAGTTCTACGACGTCGCGTCGTTCAAGGCGGGACGATCGAAGCTGAAGCCCGTGGAGTTGGCCGAACTGGGCGACGTGCGGGGCAAGACGCTGCTCCACCTCCAGTGCCACTTCGGCATGGACACGCTGTCCTGGGCGCGCGACGAGGGCGCGATCGTGACGGGCGCCGACTTCTCGGAACCGGCGATCGACCAGGCTCGGGCGCTCGCTGACGAGCTTGGCATCGAGGCCCGCTTCGTACACGGCAACATCTACGACCTGCCGGACAACCTCGACGGACAGTTCGACATCGTGTTCACGTCGTACGGCGTGCTGGGGTGGCTTCCGGACATCGAGCGATGGGCGCGCGTGGCGGCGCACTTCGTAAAGCCTGGCGGCACGTTCTACATCGCAGAGTTCCACCCCGTCTCCAACGTCTTCGACGAGACGCCAGGCGTGGATGACCTGTACGTGAAATACCCGTACTTCGCGCTGCCGGAGCCGTTCAAGGATGACTCCGGCGCCGACTACGCCGACCCGAGCGCGCCGCTTGAGCACACGACGACGTACTGGTTCCCGCACTCGCTCGGCGAGGTCGTCACGGCGTTGATCGACGCCGGCCTCCGCATCGAGCACCTGCACGAGTTCCCGTTCAGCACCTACCAGTTCCTGCCGTTCACGCAGACGATGCCCGACCGGACGGTGCGCCTCACGAAGCACGACGGCTGCGTGCCGCTGCTCTATTCGATCAGGGCGACGAAGCCGGCCTAGCGCCCGCCGAGTCTCGCCGAAGGCGCCGGGCTCTCGCACGACGCCCGGGTGGGCGGCGATCCGGCGGCGATCAAATGACGCTCGGGGCGAGCCGCGAACGTTTCGGCCATGGCGACCGCGCGAACCTGAAGCGTGCCGACGTTGCGAATTCGCAAATACTCCCATCGGGCGACAATTCTTCTCAAATCTCTCCCGATACTCCAGCATGAGACGCCACAACACAGACAACCACATCTGGAGCCTGCGCCTGGCCGCGATCGGGCTCGGCCTCGCCGCGCTACTCGCCACGAGCGGCGCTGTCCATGCCACAGAGCCGGGGAATCTGCCCAGCAGCGTCAAGCTCCAGCAATGGGAGACCAAACCGCACGGCGGCTGGATCACCGGCGCACTCAACAGCATCAACTCCGACTACATCGAGGGCCAGGTCGTGCCCTTCCGGCTCGAGATCCCGGCCAATGTCGACGCTGGACCTTACCAGTTCACGGTTTGCCGCAACTACGAGGACGGAACGCGCCGTGGGTACCTGTACCACGCGCCGTTCGACACGGACCGGCCGGCCGATCCCGGCGGCGCCATTTCCTCGACCCAGGATGGCTTCGCCGCGGTCAACGCCACGCTCGATTCCGTGGCCGACGCCGGCGGACAGGGCGCCTGCAAGTCCGGGGACCGCGAGGCCGCGGTCGTCATCACGAAGAATGAGGGCATCGCGTACGTCGTGTGGGGCGGCCACCTGGCGTCGCCCGACGACCCGGGCGTCGGCCCGGGGAACAGCGCGGCTTACTGGCCGGGCGCGAGCCTGCACATGAAGCTGCTGAGTCCGTCGAAGGACGTCGCGATCCAGACGTGCATCGGCGCCGGCACGCCGACTTCGGGCTTCACCGCGACCGTCACGAGAACAGCCACCGTAACCGGCAGCGCCACGGCAACCGCGACAGTCACCGCTACCGCGACTCCGCTTCCATCGTCGACGCCTGTCCCGGAGGCGACTGCCACGCCGCCGCCCGCCGACACCGCCACGCCGCAGCCGACCGACACAGCCACACCGCATCCGGCCACCGCCACGGCATCGCGGACCGCATCGACGCCCGCGGAAGCAACGCACACGCCGACTGCCACGCCGGCTGCCCCCACGGCATCGGCGACGGCCGCCACGGCGACTCAGACGCGCATCTCCGAGCAGGCGGGGGCCAGCACACAGCCGCGCCTGCTGCCCGCTACGGGCGACTGCGGCGATACCTCCGGCAGCAGCAGCCTGTGGCTCCCGCTGCTCCTGGGCGGCATCGTGGTGGCCGCGGCCGGCGCCGGCGGCGGCATCTGGCTCCTGCGCCACAACCACGCCACGCTGCCCTAGCGGCGCTCCTGATCCACGGCGGGCGGCCAAGTACACTTCCGCCATGGCGAAGTACATCCTGTCGCTCGACCAGGGGACGTCCAGCTCGCGCGCCATCCTGTTCGACCATGCGGGCGTGCCAGCGGGGCAGGTCTCGCTCGAATTTCCGCAGATCTACCCGCAGCCTGGCTGGGTCTCGCACGACCCCGAGGCGATCTGGTCGTCGCAGCTCGACGCCGCGAGGCAGCTCCTCGCCGAGACGGCGACATCGGCCGAAGACATCGCCGCTATCGGCATCACGAACCAGCGCGAGACGACCATCGTCTGGGATCGTGCCAGCGGCCGCGCCATCAGCGATGCCGTCGTCTGGCAGTGCCGCCGCACCGCCGGCATCTGCGAGGAGCTGCGCGCCCGCGGCCTCGAGCCGGAGGTCCGCGCACGCACCGGCCTGCTCATCGACGCTTACTTCTCCGGCACGAAGGTGCGCTGGTTGCTCGATAACGCCGGCGCCGGGCTGCAGCCTCGGGCCGAGGCGGGCGAGCTGGCGTTCGGCACCGTCGACTCGTGGCTCGTCCACAAGCTGACGGGCGGCCGCGCCCACGTCATCGACGCGACGAACGCGTCCCGCACGATGCTGTACAACCTGCGCGAGGGCGGATGGGACGACCGCATGCTCGCCGAGCTGCGGATCCCGGCGGCGATGCTGCCGCGCGTCGTCGACAGCAGCGGTGTCGTGGCCGAGAGCGATCCGGTCATCTTCGGCGCGGCGATCCCGATCGCGGGCATCGCTGGCGACCAGCAGGCGGCGCTGTTCGGGCAGGGCTGCTTCCGGGCGGGCGACGCCAAGAACACGTACGGCACGGGCTGCTTCATCCTGGAGCACACCGGCGAGCGGCCCGTGTTCTCGGAGCACGGCCTGCTGACGACGGTCGCATCGCAGATCGGCGGGCGGCGGCAGTTCGCCGTCGAGGGCAGCATCTTCATTGCCGGAGCGGCGGTGCAGTGGCTGCGCGACGGACTCGGCATCATCAAGACCGCCGCCGAGAGCGAGTCGCTGGCGGGCTCCGTGTCATCGAGCGACGGCGCGTACGTCGTGCCGGCATTCGCCGGGCTCGGCGCGCCGCACTGGGACATGTACGCGCGCGGCACGATCATCGGCATCACCCGCGGCACCACGGCGGCGCACATCGCACGCGCGACGCTCGAATCCATCGCACTGCAGACGCTCGACGTCGTCGAACTGATGGAGCGCGAGAGCGGCGCGTCGATGAAGGAGCTGCGCGTCGACGGCGGCGCCGTGGCGAACGACCTGCTGATGCAGATCCAGGCCGACGTGCTGCAACGCCCCGTCGTCCGCTGCGCCACCGCCGAAACCACCGCGCTCGGCGCAGCCTACCTCGCGGGACTGGCCGTCGGCTTCTGGAAGGACCTCGACGAGATCGGCCGCATCTGGCGGTCGGGCGGCGTCTTCGAGCCGAAGATGCCTTCCGGCGAGCGCGACGCGCTCGTGTCCGGCTGGCGGCGCGCGGTCGAGCGCTCGAAGGGCTGGGCGACTTGAGGCCCACCCTCGCGGACCTGGCACGGCAGCCATTCGACGTCACCGTGATCGGTGGCGGCATCAATGGCGCCGCGATCGCCCGCGAGGCCGCGCTGCGCGGCTACCGGACGCTGCTCGTCGAGCGCGACGACTTCGGCGCGGGCACGACGTCGCGGGCCACGCGGCTGATCCACGGAGGCCTGCGCTACCTCGAACACGGCGAATTCGGCCTCGTCTACGAGTCGCTGGGCGAGCGCGAGACCCTCGTTCGGGAGGTCCCCCACCTCGTGCGGCCGCTGCGGCTGCTCGTGCCGGTCTATCGTGACGACCGGCGGCCGCCGTGGATGGTGCGCGCCGGACTGCTGATGTACGACGCGCTGTCGTTCCGCAAGTCGCTGCCGCGCCACCGCGCCATGCCGCCGGCCGCGCTCGATGCCTACGAGCCCGGTCTCAGCCGGGAGGGCCTCCGGGCCGCCTACACGTTCTACGACGCGCAGGTCGAGTTCCCCGAGCGCCTCGTCGTCGAGTCGGTGCGGGATCTTGTCGAGGCCGGCGGCGTCGCGATGAACCACGCCACGGTCGAGCGTTTCGTCTCGCCGGGCGGCGTGCTGCGTGCGCTCGTCGTCCGCGACGAGCGCACCGGTGACACGGCGGAGGTGGTGACCCGCGTCGCCGTGAACGCGGCCGGCCCGTGGGTCGACCAGGTGCTCGCCGGGAGCGACGCCGAGCGCCACGACCGGCTCATCGGCGGCACGAAGGGCAGCCATCTCGTCGCCGAGTGGCCCGGAGGGCCGCGACACGCCGTCTTCGCCACGGCCAAGGCGGACGGCCGACCGTTCTTCATCCTGCCCTGGCACGGCAACACGCTCGTCGGCACGACGGATCTCCGGTACGACGGCGACCCCTCGACGGCGCGCTGCACACCGGACGAACTGCGTTATCTGCTCGACGAGGCCAACCGCCTGTTCCCGTCGGCGCCGCTCACGCGCGCGCAGGTGCTGTACACGTACAGCGGCATCCGGCCGCTGCCCTACACGGCGGGAGGCGATGAGAGCACGATCTCGCGCAGCCATTTCATCATCGACCACGTGAAGCGCGGCGGGCCGAGCGGCCTGCTCAGCATCGTCGGCGGCAAGCTGACGACGTACAGGAGCCTCGCGCGGCTGGCGATGCCGTCGATCGCGAAGCACGTGGCGCCGTCCGGGCAGATCACCTCCGGCGTTCGGCCACCTCCTCTCCACGACGTGGAGAGGAGGCTCGATCGGCCAGCTATGCTCGCTGCCCCGGACGACGACCCGCTGGCCCTCTACGGCCCCCGCCGCACCGAAGTCCAAGCGCTCATCGACGCCGATCCGGCCCTCGGCGAGCGCATCTGCCAGCACAACCCCGAAGTCCTGGCGCAGGTGGCCTACGCCGTCGAGCGAGAAGAGGCCGTGACGGTCGCCGACGTGCTGCTGCGGCGGCTTCCCGCCGGATGGAGCAAGTGCCACGCGCTCGACGGCGCGGAGCGTGTGGCCCGTGTCATGGCATCACGCCTCGGCTGGGACGAGGGGCGCATGGCCTGCGAGGTCGGCGCCTACGAGCGCGAACTGCGCGCGACGCTCGTGCCGGTGGAAGCGATCGGCGCGACTGCAGGCTGACCCCCCACGCGCGAGCCCCGACTATACTGTTCTCGTGCAACATGCGAATCACCTGGTCTGGGTGTTGTTCCTGGTGCTCTGCACAGCGGCGGCGGCCGTCATCGGCAGTCGCCACGCGGGCGCCGACCTCCGGCGGGCGCCACGTGGGGCGATCGCCTACGCGCTGGAGGACACTCGTGGACTCAACATCTACGTCGTCGCGGCGGACGACGTGCGAGTCAAGCGATCCTTCGCGCTCCCTGAGCATGCTCGTCTCGTCGTGGCAGGTCAGCGGTTCAACGGCGCACGGCCGCAGCACATCTGGAATATCGCGTGGTCGTCTGATGGCCGGCGGCTGCTGTACCTGGTCACCCGACGGACCGGCGACGAAGTCGACGCTCCCTGGGTCGTCGACCTCTGGGGCGTGGACATCGACGGTTCAGATCAACGACTCCTGCAAGCACAGTTCATGGATCGCGAATCGCCTGATTTCGCGCTCCCGCTGGAGGCCCTGCTGTTGTGCAATCCCGAGGGCCGCCACTGCGAGCGCAACAACCATCCTCCCCGGCTCGACGGCTCGTATTCGCCGGACGGAAGGCGCGTGGCCTACCGGGAAGCCGGCATCGACAGCACGTGGATCTGTGTGACGGACGCCGGCGCGTCGCGTGAGCACGCCCTTGAGGATGGCGAGTGCTTCGGAGACGGCTTCTTCAGCGTCCCCGCGTGGTCGCCGTTCTAAGCACGACCCGACGTGCCGACTACGGACCACGCACTGCCAACCACGAACTACAGAAGCACCTTCTTGGCACTCCGGAGGGCTGGCGGCGGAGGGCGGACACGAGGCGCGATTGACTGCCAACAACCCGCCGCGCTACGATGCGCCCACTTCGATGATGAGCGCGATGATAAAGCTGCGACGCTAACGTCCGCCGCCCGGCGGACCCCCGGCCGATAACACCGGCCGGTCTTACCTCCTGTCACAGGACTCGTAGTTGTGTGCCTGCTGACGGCGTCGACGCCGCGCGCCCTCCGTGATCCTTCTGAATTCGAGTGCGACGTCGCGCCTCCAGCGGCCGGAGGTGCCGAATGCGTCGCATCGATCCGCGTGTCACTCACCGCCGCCCCGAACTGTCCCAGCACTTCCTGCGCGATGCCGGTGTCGCTCGCGCGCTGGTGCGCCGGCTCCCGTTCTCGCCCGGCGACCTCGTCATCGAACCGGGCGCTGGCGATGGCCTGCTCACACAGGCGCTGGCTGACGCCGGGTTCCGCGTCATCGCCGTCGAGAAGGACGAACGGCTGTTCCGCGTGCTGCGCGAGCGGTTCGCGAACTCACGGAACGTCACGTGCCATCGCGCCGACTTCCTGTCCTTTCCGCTGCCGTCGAGCCCGTACCACGTGGTCTCGAACGTGCCCTACGGGATCACGGCCGCCGTCGTCAGGAAGCTGCTGCACGCCGCACGCCCGCCCGACGACAGCATGCTCATCGTGCAGCGGGAGGCGGCGGAGAAGTTCGCTGGCTCGCCGCTTGAGACGCAGTTCTCGCTGCTCCACAAGCCGTGGTTCGAGATTAGCGTCTCAGGCGTTGTGAGGCGCCAGTGTTTCGTTCCCGCGCCGCGCGTTCACAGCGCGTTGCTGCGCCTCCGCCGCCGCGAGGCGCCGCTGATCGGCGCCAGCAGCGGGCCGGCCTATCGGTCGTTCATCAGCACGAGCTTCGGGCACGGCGCGCCGGAGGTGTCGCGCGGGCTCCGGCAATACCTCACCGCGCGGCAGATCAAGCGCCTCGGCCACGACCTCGGGTTCTCCGGCGATTGCCGTGCACGGCAGCTCTCGTTCAGCCAATGGCTGGCGATCTTCCGCTTCGTCGAGCATGAATGCCTCGGCCATGACCCGACGTACCGCGCCGAATGGCAGGTTCAGACTGAGGTGCCCGGGGCATCTTCCTTTGAAGGGACCAGGCGCAGCAGGCTGCGCCCCTACAACAGGATCTTCTTCGGCGCTCCGGAGGGCTGGCGGCGGAAGTTGTGGACGAGCCAGCGCTTGAAGCCGCCGGCCTCCACTTCCTCGAGCGAGGCGCGGGCGGGGTTGCCGAGCGCCTCCTGCACACGCAGCGCGTACGCCTCGTACGCGGCGTGCGTGGCGGGCTCGATGTTGAACACGTCGTCCATGTGCACGGCGACCGCGAGTTGGCGTTCGCACAGGCGGATCAGCCAGCCGAGCGTGATCTCGGCCCACCCGACGTGGAACGACGTGTCGCCGAACGTGTACGCGAGCCGCAGGTTGTTCGACTCCGGACCGACCATGAGCAGCGTCGCGCCGAAATTCGGGCGGCCGAGGTCGCTCGACGAGCGGTACACCAGCCTGAGCTGGTCGTCGGCCGCCAGCGTCGAGCCCGCGAAATAGTGCCCGAGGCCGACGTCGAAGGCCTTGTGCTCTTCGTCGGGCCGCAGATGTTCCAGCATCCAGCCGATGAACTCGCCCGTCTCCTCGTATTTCAGCTGGTACTCGGCGGCGATCAGCTCGCACGCCGATCGGACCAGGTTCGGAATCGACGCGTAGGAGCCGCGCGTGAGGAGCACGCATGCGTCCTCCAGCGCGGTGTAGGTGCGCGACCACGTGCCGACGACGGCGGCGTAGACGTGCGTGCGGAAACGCGAGTGCGATGACTGGTTCAGGATCCGCAGCTGCAGGTTCATGCCGTCGGCGAACAGGCGGAGGTCGCCTCCGAGGACGAACTGCGTCTGCCGGTACGCGTCGGGCGCGGCGGCCGGTGCGCCGTCATCCGGCTTCGATGGCAGTTGATATTGCCCGGGAACGGGGATGCCGGTCACGCGCTGGCCGGGGGTCGGGAGTTGGTCTGGCGGCATCGTCAGCGCGTCCTCACGGCGCGGCGGCGTCTCGGCGGCACATAGGCGGCGGTGGACGACGGCGGCTTGCGCCGCTTCGGCTCGTAGCCGGTGATCTTCACCGGCACGACGCCGGTCCACTCCTTGGAGACGAATATGACGCGCGAGATACCGGGAAATGCCACCTTTCTCGCGACGAATTCCACGTCGAACACGACGCTCTCGCCGGGCTTGACGATAATCTGGCCGACCGGGCCCCAGACCCACGGCTCCGACGTGGAGACGTCGCCGGCGAGGGTGCACGTGCAGTTGTTCGTGATCCGGATCGTTCGCCGAACGCGCGGCTGCTCTCGCAGCTCCGCCAGGCCGACTTCGATCTCCTCCGGCTCGACGACCGGCTCCCGCTTGTGCACGTGCGGCGGACGCTTCGGCGGCACGTGCTCGGCGACGATGTCCTCCCAGTCCGGTTGCTCGGCCCAGACCTCGTAGCGACGGCGGGCGCTGCGAGGGCTGCGCGATGCGTCGTAGGCGCGGCGCCTCTCCGGATCGCCCAGCGTCTCGAACGCGAGGTTGAGCGCCGCCGCCTTGCGCGTCGCCTGCGGGTCGTGCGCGTTGGCATCGGGGTGCACCGCCCGCATCAGCGTGCGGTAGGCGCGCTTGATCTCGGCATCCGTCGCGCCCGGATGCATGCGTAGCGTGGCGTAGTGGTCCTGCTCAGCCATGAACCGTAAGGGTAGCGAATGCCAGGCCCATGAGCCTCGAACCTACCGACTCTTGCCGACTTTGAGCGCGTTCCAGCCGGCGTACGCGGCGCCGCGGCCCAGTTCCTCCTCGATGCGCAGGAGCTGGTTGTACTTCGCCGTGCGGTCGGAGCGCGCGGGCGCGCCCATCTTCGCCTGGCCGCAGCCCGTCGCGACCACGAGGTCGGCGATCGTCGAATCCTCCGTCTCGCCGCTGCGGTGGCTCATCACCGACGTCCAGCCCGCGCCCGACGCCATCGCGATCGCCTCCAGCGTCTCGGTCAGCGTGCCGATCTGGTTCACCTTGATCAGCACGCTGTTAGCCGAGCGCTCCCGGATGCCGCGCTCGATGCGTTTCGTGTTCGTCACGAAGAGGTCGTCGCCGACCAGCTGCACTCGCTCGCCGATGCGGGCCGTCAGCAGCGCCCAGCCGCGCCAGTCGTCCTCCGCCATGCCGTCCTCGATGCTGACGATAGGGTATTTCTCCGCCCAGCCGGCCCAGTGGTCGACCATCTCTTCGCTGGTCAGCGTGCGGCCCTCGATCGGCAGGACATAGCGCTCCTGCTTCGCATCCCAAAGCTCGCTGGCCGCCGGATCGAGCGCGATCGCCAGGTCCTTGCCCGGCCGGTACCCGGCCGCCTGGATCGCTTCGAGGATCACCTCGATCGCCGGCTCGTTGCCGCCGAGCGACGGCGCGAAGCCGCCCTCGTCGCCGACGTTCGTCTGGTGGCCCTTCTTCTTCAGCACCTTCGCCAGCGCGTGGTACACCTCGACCGCCCAGCGAAGGCCCTCCTTGTAGCTCGGCGCGCCGAGCGGCATCACCATGAACTCCTGGAAGTCCGTCGAATCGGTCGCGTGTTTGCCGCCGTTGAGGATGTTGAACATCGGTACGGGCATCAGGTGGGCGCCAGGCCCGCCCAGGAAGCGCCAGAGCGGCGTCGTGGCCGAGGCCGCGGCGGCCCGCGCGTTCGCCAGCGACACGCCCAGGATCGCGTTCGCGCCCAGCCGCCCCTTGTCCGGCGTGCCGTCGAGCGCGACGAGGGCCCGGTCGAGCCCCGCCTGGTCGCCGGCGACCCGTCCGATGACCTCCGGCTCGATCTCGCGGTTGACGTTGACGACGGCGGTCAGGACGCCCTTGCCGCCGTAACGCTTCAGGTCCCCGTCGCGCAACTCGACGGCCTCGTGCTCGCCGGTGCTCGCGCCGGACGGAACGGCCGCGCGGCCGAACGCGCCGTCGTCGAGGCGCACCTCCACCTCGATTGTCGGATTGCCCCGCGAGTCGAGGATCTCGCGCGCATGTACACCCGCAATCTCCGCCATCGTCGTCCTTTCCGGCGCACCGCGAGTGCGCCGCCTGCTGCGCGCCGGGAGTCTACTGCCCCGGCCGGAACACCGCGAAGGAGCCGGTCGCCGCCGCGACGATCTTGCCCGCGCCGTCGGTGACGCGCGACTCCAGGAACACGACCTTCCGGCCGCGCTTGATGATGTTGGTATCGCAGGTCAGCACGCCGCCGCGCACGCTCGCCAGGTAGCTGATCTTGATCTCGATGGTCGCGCAGATCTCTTCCGGCGGGAGCACCGAGACGACCGCGCCGCCCATGCTGTAGTCGACCATCGTGTACACCGCGCCGCCGTGCAGCACGCCGTGCGGGTTCAGGATGTCCGGCAGCACTTCGAGCTGGTACACCGCGTGGCCCTCGACTGCGCCGCGGTTCGAGATGTGCAGCGCCTCGGCGATCGGGCCGATGCTGGAGCCCGCCGCGCGTGCCTGGTCGACGCGCTGGCTGATGGAGCCGGCCCAGTCGAGCAGGCGCTGGCGCTGTGTGTCGTCGAGCACAGCGATCGCCGCCTCGAGCCGGGAGAGTACGGTGCCGTCCGCCATACGCCGAGGATACCGGCGGCCGGGAATAGACGCGAGCCACGGCCAGCGTTGTCTCCGCCGTGGTGAGTCCCGTGGCGCGAGATTCTCCCCTACGGCGGGGCGGCGGGTTGCAGTTCGACGCTGTACGGCGCCCGCTGGTTCGTGCCCTCCGTGGAGCCCGCGATCGCCACGGTCGCCTCTTCGACGCCGGCGCCGCTGAACCGCAGCTCGCCGTGCTGGCTCGCGTCGAGCGGCACGTCGAGCACCGCGGTGTCGCCGCCCGAACGCTTCTCGATGAGCCGAACGATGTAGGTCTGGGGCAGCGGCTCGTCGATGCGTACCCAGCCACTCGAGCGCCAGCCCGGATCGGTCATGGTGGCATCGTGGAACGCCGTCCCCTCAATCGCGATGTCGTCGATCGCCCAGCCGGTGTCGTGCGTGCTGCCATCGGTCACGTACTCGAATCGCAGCATGATCTTCTTGCCAGCGTACGGCATCAGGCTCACCTGCTCGTCGATCCAATCGGGAGTGTCGCCGCCGCCGCTCGCTCCCGTGTACCCGGGACCGAGCGCGGCCTGAGCCGGGTCGTCGGCCGACGTCTGGGCGCCCGGCAGCGCCTGCCAGGTCGTCCCGCCATCGGTGGACACCGACACGTAGCCCCAGTCGTACCAACGCTCGATGTCGAACCAGGTCTTGAACGTCAGCACGGGGGCCGTCGCGGCCGTCAGGTCGACGTCGCGGGTGAGGGTGGTGTCGATGCCGTCCTCGGCGTTCCCCCAGAGCACAGCGCCGCCGGAGGGCGGCTCCGCCGGCAGGATCGCCACCTGCTGCTTGCCCGCAAACCGGAGGACGAATTCGCCGCCATCGATGCCGTTGAGGTTGTAGTAGTCCGTGCCAAACTGGCGCGCCTGGCCCTCGACCGGCGCGCCAAGGGCGAGATCGTCGGCGATCGTGAGCTTCAACGGCTGGCCGGGGTTGCCGTACGGGCCCGCCTCGCGGTTCAGCGCGTTCGCGGCGATCCAATCGGCGAAGACGTCGCGGAACCTCACGCCGCCGCCCGCCGAAGCCAGGAACTGGTCGACGCCGGCCTCGCCGTGGCCCGGCTCGCGGGCGATTGCGCCGAGCGACGCGTCACCGCCGAAGCGGCTCGCGAGATAGCGAAAGAACGCCGCGCCGGCGCCGTAGTGGGCCAGGCTGCCGCCCTCCCAATCGTCGAGCTGCGTCTGCGGCAGCGCCGCGAACGAGTTGGTGGACGACATGGCGCCGCCGACGAGCCCGGACGCGTCTTCCGAGAGCCCCTCGTTCACCCAGGCTTCCTCGCCATCGTCGTTCTTCGCGTGAATGAGGTGCTGGAACTCGTGCGCGAGCACGACGTTGAACGCCGCGCCGCCCGGCGTCAGAGCGCGATCCATGTAGACCATCTCCGCCTCGTTGCTGAGCGGGCGGACGGCCTTCAGGTACGCGTCATCGCCTGAGTAGTAGCCGCCCGTGCCGCCACCGAGGTCGGCCTGCAGCACGATGATGCGCGGGTCGCCATCGACGCCCGGCGTCAGCGGCTCGCCGAAGATCGAGGTGATGCGCGGCCAGACGGTTGCCTCGAACTTGTCGGCGGCCTGCTGCACCGCTGCCGGATCGACGGTGAGATCGGCGTCCTCGTAGAAGTACGCGTGCGTGCTCTTCGCCACGAGCGCCGCGGTGACGGTGGCCACGGCCGGCGGCGCCTTGCCCTGCAGGGCGCTGTCGCTCAGCCTGACGACCACGAAGTCTCGGGTGCTGCCGACGTTGGGCTCGCCTGCGAACGGCTTCGCGGTCGCCGCCCGCCCGGCCGTTCTGCCGTATCGCGCCGCGAGTGCGATCGCATCGTTCGCCGGAAGGCTGCCGCGGACGCCGATCTGCTCGGCGAGCGGACGGGACGATGGCGTCGGTGTGGCGGCGAGCGCGGTGGCAACCGGCGAAGGTGCCGTCGGCGGCGGTGATGGCGTCGAATGCGTACCGCCGCCGCACGCGAACGCGGCGAGGCCTGCGGCCAGCACCAAAATGGCCGTCCCGACGGCGGGACGGCCATGGAAGATGCCTGCGATGCCGGGCCTAGCGCGCCCGGGGGTGGGCTTTTTCATACACCTGGCGGACGTGCTCGTTGGCGATCTGCGTGTACACCTGTGTCGTCGAGATGTTTGCATGCCCGAGCAGTTCCTGGACGTTGCGCAACGGCGCACCGCCTCTCAGCATATGAGTGGCGAACGAGTGTCGCAAGGTGTGCGGCGTGACCGTCGTGCCGATGTTCGCTTCCTTCGCGTATTGCTTCAGGATCAGCCAAAAGCCCTGCCTGGTGAGCCGCTCGCCGCGGCGATTGACGAACAGCGCGAGTTCCTTGCGCGCCTTCACGAGCGGCGCGCGGCCGTCGTTCAGATACGCCGTTACGGCGGCGGCGGCCTGCTCGTGAATGGGGATCGTGCGCTCCTTCGAGCCCTTGCCCATGCAGCGAACGTACGGCCCGGACATGTTCACGTCATCGACGTCCAGTGACACCAGCTCGGTGACGCGGAGTCCCGTGGCGTACAGCAGCTCGAGCATCGCGCGGTCACGCCTTGCTTCCGGCGTGTTGCGCTTCATCGGCTGCTCCAGCAGCTCGTCGACCTCGGTGACGGAGAGCGGCTTCGGAAGCGATCGGCCGACGCGCGGCGACTCCAGGCTTTCGGCCGGGTTGCCGCGGATCGTGCCTTCGGCCTGCAGGTACTGGAAGAACGACTTGAGCGCCGCGACTTTGCGTGCGACCGTCGCCTCGGCGTAGTTCTTGCGACGCAGCGCGAGCAGGTACTCGACGATCAGGTCGCGCTCGGTGCGGTCCCAATCGCGCGTCTTGCCGTTGCCGTTCAGCGACGTGACGAAACTGTCGAACTGCTGCAGGTCGTTCTTGTAGGCGGCGACCGTGTTTCCTGAAGCCCCCTTCTCGACCGACATGAAGTTCAGGAAATGGCCAATGTGAACGTCCATTGTGCCCTCGCAACGGCTCATGTGTGTGGTAACGCCAAGGGGGAGGAATGCAATCGCGATTGTAACACCTTAACGGTTGCTGTCTAGCCATGTGGAGATGGAATTCCCCACAGTTTCAATACGAGTACGAAATACCGCGTGGCGAGCGGCATACGTCGCGGCAATGACACCTTGAGCCTTCTCGAAGCCTAACGCGCGTCGTCTTCGTGCCACGCGTCACTCGAGATCAGCGGCACGAATGCGCACGGCCCCAGCCGCTCGAGCTGCACGCCGTGCGACGTCTTCGTGACGCGGACGAGCTCCTGCATCCGCAATGATCCGACCGGCAACACGAGACGTCCACCATCGGCGAGTTGATCGACGAGGGCGCGCGGCACGTGCGGCGCGCCGGCCGCAACGACGATCGCGTCGTACGGTGCGTTGTCGGCACGGCCGAGGACCGCGGTGGCGAGATACGCATGGACGTTGGAGCATCCGGTTTCACTGAGCACAACGATCGCGCGCCGTAGCAGCGCGTCGATGCGCTCCACGGTCACGACCTCGCGCGCGAGCCGCGACAGCACCGCCGCCTGGTATCCGGATCCCGTGCCCACGTCGAGCACGCGATCGGCGGGATCGAGCAGCAACGCCTCGACCATCATCGCGACGATGAGCGGCTGGGAGATCGTCTGGCCCTCACCGATCGGCAGGGGCCGATCGTCGTACGCGCTCGAGCGAAGGTCTCGTGGTACAAATCGCTCGCGCGGCACGGCAGCCATTGCGTCGATCACGCGCTGGTCGCGCACGTTCTCCCTGATCAACCGAAGCATGCGGTGACGCGGCCCCACGAACTCGTCGGCGCGTGGCGCGGCCGCAGCGCCCTCGGCCGTCACGACAGTCCCGCTTTCACCGTGTCTGCCAGGCCCTTCGTAAAGCCGACCGTGGCGGCGATATCGTCGATCGATGCCTCGCGGATACCTCGCACCGAGCCAAACTTCTTCAGCAGCGCCCGCTTCCGCTTGGGGCCGATGCCCGGGATGGTATCGAGCGCGGATTGCAACCCGGCCTTGCCGCGAATCCCGCGGTGATACGTGATGGCGAAGCGGTGCGCCTCGTCTCGTAGGCGCTGTACCAGATACAGCGCCTGCGACCGCCGGCGAAGGACCACCGGCTCCGACACGTCCTGCACGTAGATCTCCTCGTGCTGCTTCGCGAGGCCGACGGCCGGAATCTCCTTGACGCCCATCTCGCGCATGACGTCCGTCGCCGCTGAGAGCTGGCCCTTGCCGCCGTCGATGATTACTAGATCGGGCAGGGCCACGAACGACTGATCCTCGCGCTGGCGGCCGTCCGTGCGCTTCCCTTCGACGGAGGGCACGGCGCCGCCGGCGTCCCTGGCCAGCCGCTCACGCGCGCGGCCGAACCGGCGGCGCAGCACCTCCGCCATCGATGCGAAGTCGTTGGCTCCCGCGACGGTCTTGATGCGGAAGCGGCGATACTCGCGCGGGCGGGGGTGGCCGTCGATGAACACCACCATCGAGCCAACCGAAGAGGTCCCCTGTATGTTCGAAATGTCATAACACTCGATGCGCCTCGGCCGCTGAGGCAGCTCCAGTTCGTCCTGCAACTCGTCGAGGGCGGCGCGCGTCTTGCCGGCATCGGCCAGCCACTTTACGCGGGCCATCTCCAGCGATTCGCGCGCGTTCGTCGCGGCCATCTCGACCAGGCGCCGCTTCTCGCCGCGCCGCGGAACGAGCATGCGTACCGCCGCGCCCCGCCGCTCGCTCAGCCAGCCCTCGATCAGCGCGTGCTCCGGCAGCTCCATCGGCACGACGACGCGGCGCGGCACGCGCGTGGCGGACTCGTAGAACTGCTTGACGAAGCTGGCCATAACGTCGGCGTCCGTCTCGCCGCGCGTACCGTCGAGCATGAAACTGTCCGCACCGACCATCTTGATGCCGCGGACGAACAGCACGCGGACGGCGGCATCGTCGTCGCCGCGCGCGAGGCCGAAGACGTCCTCGTCGGCAGGGCGCGTGCTCGCCACTTCCTGCCGTTCCGTCACGCGCTCGATCGCGTGGAGTTGGTCGCGCAGCCGGGCGGCGGCCTCGTACTCCATGCGCGCCGAGGCGGCGTCCATCTGGCCGGTCAACACGCGCACGACTTCCTCGCTCCGACCTTCCAGGAACAGGATGACCTGCCGGATGACCTCATCGTATTCCTCCTTCGAGCAATACGACGTGCACGGCGCGATGCAGCGGTTGATGTAGTAATCCAGGCAGGGGCGGGCGTCGGTACCCGTTATCGTCTTCGTGCAGGAGCGCCACGGGAAGAGTTTGTTGACGATGTCCAACGTCCGACGCACCGAGCCCGCACTGGCGTACGGCCCGAAGTAGCGCGCGCCATCGCGTTCGACTCTCCGGGTGATGTAGACGCGCGGCCACGGGTCGGCGAGGTCGACCTTCAGGTACGGGTAGTGCTTGTCGTCCTTGAGCCGGATGTTGAAGAACGGCTGGTGCCGCTTGACCAGCTCGGCTTCGAAGTGCAGCGCTTCCTGCTCGGTGCGCGTGAGCACGTAGTCGAAGTCGTCGATCGCCTCGGAGAGGGCGCGAGTCTTACCCTCCATGCTGAGCGGCGAGCCGAAGTACGACCGGACGCGGTTGCGCAGGTTCGCCGCCTTGCCGACGTAGATCACCTGCCCCTCGGCGTTGCGCATGAGATAGACGCCGGGGCCGGTCGGCAGGCGGGCGAGCTGGTCGGCGAAGCGTGCTGAGGCCACGCCTCATTCTATCGAGCGCGACGCCGCCGGCTCCGGCGATTCGATGCATCCTTCGCCTGGAGCGTGCCCGGGCACGGCGCAGGCGGTCGCCGGGGTTCCGGCGGCCGCCTGCGCGCCTTACTTGATGGGTGGCGGCGTCAGCCGCACCTGCGCGTCCGTCAGCGTCGTCGACA
>CAYJMJ010000030.1:0-6677 GCA_964371095.1 uncultured Dehalococcoidia bacterium
CCGCCATGTCACCGGGCGTTGGACGCACCGTAGGGGCGCAGCCTGCTGCGCCCGCCTTCCAGCCCGCTCCATGCACCGTCGCGCCCCTCCGTCATTCCGAGCACAGCGAGGAATCTTCCCCGGCCGAGGCGCGGCGCATCGAAGCATGGAACATGCACCAACTGATCCTCCTCTCCCCTCGTGGGAGAGGAGGTGGCCGAAGGCCGGTGGTGAGGGCCATAGCGGCGAGCGGCCGCCCGCCCTGCGCGACGATGCGCCGCGCGTGTTGCCCCGCTGCTGCTACAATCGCCGCTGCAAAGGATTCGACATGACCACACCGTCCACGCCCGAACTGGAACAGCTCCTCGATGCGTTCGTGCGCGACTGCCTCGACGTGTTCGGCGACGCGCGCGTCGAGGCGATCGTCTTCCACGGATCCGCCGCGAAGGGCGGCTTCATCGCCGGCTTCTCGGACGTCGACCTGATGGTGCTGCTTGCTTCGCAGTGTTTCGACGAGTTCGGCCTAACGCTGGATTGCGCCTTCGCCATCCAGGAACACATCGCCGCGCTGCCCTGGGCGAGCGTCGGCGCCGGCTATCCGCAGGTCTACTTCTACGATCCGGCGCGCATGCCCGGCTGGTGGACGGGGCCGGTCGCATCGGCGTCGCGCGTGCTCTACGGCACGTTCCCCGAGCGGCTTCGGCCGACGCCCGACGGCATGCGGCGCGCCGCCCTCCGCCTCCTGCGCGACGAACTACCCGGCCTGATCCGGAGCGACACCGAGTCGTTCGCCGACTCCGCCGACCGCGCACTGCCGCGCCGCCTGCGTCTGCTCTCCACACGCGTCACGCCCGCGATGTTCTCGCTGCTCGTCCTGCGCTCCGAAGATCCCCTGGCCGAGTGGACGCGCACCAAGCACGAAGCGGCGGAACGTCTCGTCGCGAACTATTCCGGCATCGCCGGGGCCGCGCTGCCGCGCCAGTTCTATCGCAACGTGCCGCGGCTGCTCGGCGAGGAGTTCGATGTCGGCCTCGCACGGCGGACCTACCGCATCGGCCTCGAATTCCTCATGTGGGCGCATCAGGCGGCACGCGCGCAGTCGTAGGGGCGCAGCCTGCTGCGCCCGTCCCCGGTCAGCGCGCTCTCCCCAACCGATCCTCCTCTCCCCTTGTGGGAGAGGAGGTGGCCGACAGGCCGGAGGCCGGAGGTGAGGGCCCCCGGGTGACACGCTCCCTTGGACTTCACCCCGCACCTCTGTCATGTTCCAGGATCACGGGAGCCGGCTGCCGGCGGCTCCATCGGCTGGTCCGGCGAAAAAACATGAAAATTGCGGTTCGATGTCGTCTATCCATCACGGCACGCGCTATCGACAACGCTGCCGCGCCCCACGCACGCCCGCAACCTGCCAAATGCCCTGCGTCGCGCGGGAAGCGTGGCCCCTTGCGCGGAGCTGCGCGGGTGTATAGTTTCCTTCACCGGCCGGAGCGCAGGGCAGCGCGGCCGAACCGGCCCGGCCGTCAGGAGATGACGCCATGCACCCCATCTATCCGATGACTGACGGCCTCGTCCGCATGAAGCCGATCGGCGTGGTGCGGTCGGCGGTGGCCGAGCCGCGGACCGGCGGACTCGCCGCCGTCCGCGCGACGATCGAAATCGACGCCGCCTTTGAGCCGCTCCTCGCCGGATTCGAGGAGTTCAGCCATATCTGGGCGCTCTACTGGCTCACCGGGGTGAACGAGTGCTCGTCGGCGCGGCGGCCGCAGGGCCGAGAGGACGTGCCGGTCGTCGGCATCCTCGCGACGCGTTGACCGGATCGGCCCAACCCGGTCGGGTTGACACTGGTTCGATTGCTGGAGCGCCGCGGGAACACGCTGCTCGTCGAAGGGCTGGACGCCGTCGATGGATCGCCGGTGCTCGACGTGAAACCGTTCTACCCGCCGTACGATGAGCCGCGAGGCCCGGCGCGCGTGCCGGACTACATCTGGAAGCTGGCGTATTAGCGGGCGAGCGGCGCGGCGCCGCACGCGCGAGTCCGGAGGAAGGGGGCAGCGGCCATGAAGGTGCTCATGGTCTACACGAACACCTACCGGGGGTTCGCCCCGGCGCCGATCGGCGCGTCGCTGGTGGCATCCCGACTCCGCAACGACGGCCACGACGTGCGATTCCTCGACCTCATGTTCGTCAAGTCGCCGGCCGCCGAGGCCGCGCGCGTCGCGAGCGGCTTCCAGCCGGACCTCGTCGGCTACTCGATCCGCAACCGCGACAACCAGCAGGCGGCCAAATACTTCGATCCGCTGCCCGTCGTCCGCTCGATCGTCTCGGCGGTTCGCGCCGTGCGGCCCGTGCCGGTGCTCCTCGGCGGCACCGCCTTCACGACCTTCCCCCGCCAGTGGCTCGAGGCGCTCGATGCGGAGTACGGCATGACCGGCGACGACCTCTCGTCGATCTCGCGCTTCGTCGCGTCGCTCGCGGCCGGCTCGCCCGACCTCACCGTGCCCGGCCTCGTGCATCGTGCGAACGGCGGCGTCCAAAGCAATCCGTTCGCCATCCGCGGCTACGCCGACGTCGCCTTCGACAACTGGGACCTGCTCGATCTGCGCTCGTACCGGCGCTCGCTGACCACGCTGTGGGATGCCGCGCTCGTCGTGCGGACGGGATGCCCGTTCCAGTGCACCTTCTGCGACTACTTCACGACGTTCGGCCGACGCTGGGTCCTGCGTGATCCGCGCGCCGTCGCCGAGGAGGCGCTGGCGCTGCAGCGGCAAGGCGCCCGATCCGTCATCTTCGCCGACGCCGGCTTCAACCGCCCGCTCGATCACGCCAAGCAGGTGCTCGAGGCGTTCATCGACGCCGGCGTCCGCCTGAACCTGACGATGATCTTCGAGCCCGGCGAGGTCGATCGCGAGTTCACGCAGCTCTTTCGCCGGGCCGGCGGCCGCGGCGCCGTCCTCTACGTAGGCAGCCTGTCGGATACGGTCCTCACCCGGCTGCACAAGCCCTTCCGCGTCGATGACGTGTTGGACGGCGCCGAGCTGCTCCGGCAGGCGGGCGTCACGTCGTCGCTGTTCCTCACGTTCGGCGGACCGGGAGAGACGCCGGAGACGGTCGAAGAGACGTTCCGTGCGATCCCGAACGTCCCGTCGATCCGTACGCTCGTCGATCACGGCTTCCGCATCCAGCCGGACACGGAGCTACGCCAGATCGCGATCGAAGAGGGCGTCATCTCCGCCGACGACGACTGCTTCAACGCCACGTTCTACCACTCGCCGGCGACGCCTCCGGAGATGCTGCAGGCGCGCCTCAAGCGCTTCGAATCCGAACATCGTTGGGACAACCTGAAGGCACTGCCGTTCCTGGCCGGCGTCATCTGGAACAAGTTCCGCCCGTAGTCATCCTGTCGCGGGGCACAGCCGCCCTCGCCTGTGCTTCCGGCGCAGCCGGACCGGCTACGATTGTGAGTGGCGCAGCACGACCACCGGCACGAACGCCTCGATGCGCGCCCGCATCTCCCGCAGCGTGCGCCGGAACGCCTCGAGCCTCTCGTCGTCCGTGCCGACGACCGCCGCCGGGTCAACGAAACTCCAGTGGATGCGCTCCGGCGCGCCAGGGAACACCGGGCATTGCTCTGCCGCCGCGTCGCACACCGTGATCACGTAGTCGAACGCCTGCCCTTCGTACTCGGCGACGCTCTTCGACCGCTCGCGAGAGATATCGATCCCCGCCGCCGACAGCACGCGCTCGGTGTACGGATTGATGCCCTTCGGCTCCGTGCCCGCGCTGTGCGCCTCGAACGCGTCGCCGCCCATGTCCCGCAGCAGCGCCGCGCCGATGATGCTGCGAGCGGAGTTGCCCGTGCAGAGAAACAACACGCGGATCGTCACCGGCCACCTCCGCTCCTTGTGCCGCACGTCATGATGACGTCGCGCGCCGCCCCGGCGCGAAGACGATGCGGCGCCCCAGCCACAGCGCGACGTACACCAGCGCCACCAGCGCCGGCACCTCGATCAGCGGGCCGACGACCGACGCCAGTGCCTGGCCGCTTCCGATGCCGAACGTGCCGACCGCCACCGCGATCGCCAGCTCGAAGTTGTTGCCGGCGGCGGTGAACGACACGGCGACCGTCTCCTCGTACGAGAACCGGCTCCGCCAGCCGAGCCAGAACGCGCCGGAGAACATCACCGCGAAATACACCACCAGTGGTAGCGCGATGCGCAAGACGTCGCCCGGCGCATGCACGATGACGTCGCCCTTCAGGCTGAACATCACCACGATCGTGAAGAGCAACGCCACCAGCGAGGTCGGCGCCAGCCGCGGCATCAGCTCGTCCTCGTACCACGCGCGGCCCCGCGCCCGAATGCCCCAGGCGCGCGTCGCCATCCCGAGCGCGAGCGGCAGTCCGAGGAAGATCAGCACGCTCCGGGCCACCTCCCAGAAGCCAATGTCGATCTCCTGCGTTCCAAGTCCGAAGAGCCGCGGCAGAATCGCCAGGAACAACCAGGCATAGAGGGAGTACGCGAGCACTTGGAACACGCTGTTCAGCGCCACCAGCGCCGCGGCGTCCTCGCGGTCGCCGCCGGCGAGGTCGTTCCACACGAGCACCATCGCGATGCAGCGCGCCAGCCCGACGAGAATGAGCCCGGTGCGGTACTCCGGCTGATCCGGCAGGAACACCCACGCGAGGCCGAACATCACCAGCGGCCCGATCACCCAGTTGAGCGCCAGCGACATGCTGAACAGTCTCCACGCCCGCCCGACGCGCGACAGCTCCTCGTACTTCACCCGCGCGAGCACCGGGTACATCATCCACAGCAGGCCCACGGCGATCGGAAACGAGATCGTGCCGACGCGCGCCGAATCGAGCGCGTCGGCGATGCCCGGCGCCACCGCGCCCAGGCCGATGCCTGCCGCCATCGCGAGGAAGATCCAGACCGGCAACAGTCGGTTGAGCAGCGACAGCCGCTCGATGACCTGGCCGCCCTGCGTGGCACGAACGAGCGTCGCCGCCTCGCTCACGAGCGCGCCACGGCCGTCGTCGCCTCGCTGGCACAACTGCAAGAAGCGGCGCGAACGCCACGTCTCACCGCCCGCCCTACAGCGCGACGATCATTTGCTTGAGCCACAGCAATCCTTCCCGGTTGATGCAGTAGCCGGAGCGCGCGCCGGGCCCGCACTGATCGATGAGCCCGGCCTCCTTCAGCACGCGCAGGTGCTCCGATACCGTCGATTGCGCCAGGTCGACCTGGCGCGTCAGATCGAGGCAGTTGCGGTCGCCGCTCTCCGCCAACTCCCGCAAGATTGCGATCCTGGCCGGATGCGCGAGCGCCCTCGACATCGCCGCAAGCCGATTGACGTCAATCCATGCATTGCTCATGCCATCGTCATCTTACGATGGCCGGCGATCGCGTGCAACAGCCGCCGCCGCGCCCTTGAAACAAAATGTGCCAGATCGCTCGAAAAGGCCGCGCACGAAATATGCCTGTAACATCGATCCGCTACATTGCGTCCGCACACCGACAGGGGAGGCCGGCGGAACGGCCGCCAGTAGAACAGTGGAGCGGCAACACATGGGTTCGTACAAAGGGGAATACATCTGGATCGACGGCAGCAAGCCGACGGCCCGGCTCAGGTCCAAGACCAAGATCATCCCGGAGGGACACGAACCGCCGATCTGGGGATTCGACGGATCGAGCACCAACCAGGCGCCCGGCTCCAACTCCGACTGCGTGCTCAAGCCCGCGTTCGTCTGCCCTGACCCGCTCCGCGGCGGCGACAACAAGCTCGTCCTGTGTGAAGTGCTGCTCACCGACATGAAGCCGCACCCGACGAACACCCGCGCGGCCTGCGTGAAGACCGCGAAGAAGTACGCCAAGCACGACGCCTGGTTCGGCATCGAGCAGGAGTACACGTTCTTCGAGGGCGCGAAGCCCCTGGGCTGGCCCGACAACGGCTTCCCGGCGCCCCAGGGCGGCTACTACTGCGGCGTCGGCGCCGATGAAGTCTTCGGCCGCGAGATCGTTGAGGCGCACACCGACGCCTGCCTCGCCGCCGGCATCATGATCGCCGGTACGAACGGCGAGGTCATGCCCGGCCAGTGGGAGTTCCAGGTCGGCCCCGTCGGCGGCGTAGAGGTCTCGGACCAGCTCTGGGTCGCTCGCTGGCTCCTTTACCGCATCGCCGAGGACTTCGGCGCCAGCGCCACGCTCTACCCGAAGCCCGTCAAGGGCGACTGGAACGGGGCCGGTGCGCACACCAACTTCTCGACGAAGGAGATGCGCTCCGGCTACGATGCGTGCGTCAAGGCGGCTCAGGCCCTCGGCAAGAAGCACGACCTGCACATCGCCAACTACGGCTACGCGATCGAGGAGCGTCTCACCGGCCTGCACGAGACCTGCTCGTACAAGGAGTTCCGCTACGGCGTCTCCGACCGCGGCGCTTCCGTCCGCATCCCGTGGCAGGTCGCCGTCGACCGCAAGGGCTACATCGAGGACCGTCGCCCGAACGCCAACATGGACCCCTACGTCGTCACGCGCCTGATCATGGACACCGTCTGCAGCACCTTCGAGAAGTAGGCGCAACGACCATCATCCAGGTTCTGGGCTCTCAGTTCTAGATAAGAGAGAAGAAGCGGGGGCGGGGGGGGGTGGGCGCGGGGGGGGCGGGGGCCGAGACAACAGCAAACGCACCCCCACCCCGCCAAG
>CAYJMJ010000030.1:6687-35653 GCA_964371095.1 uncultured Dehalococcoidia bacterium
TGCCCCCGCGCCGCTTCTTCCACCAACTACAAACTACGAACCACCCACTCCCCGCTTTACCGCCCCTCGAACACGGGCTCCCGGCGCTCGATGAATGCCTTGACGCCCTCCGTGAAGTCGCGCGAGCCGAAGAACGGCAGCAGCTGCAGGTAGACGTGATGGACGTTCGCCTCGAACGTCTCGTCGAACGAGAGGCGCATCATGCGCTTCGTCGCCTGCACGGCGAGCGGCGCGTTCGCGGCGATCTCCGCGGCGAGCGCCCGTGCATCCGCCGTCAACTGGTCGGCAGGCACGACGCGCGACACCAGCCCGATCTCCAGCGCCTGTTGCGCGCTCAGCACGCGCCCGGTGAACGCCAGCTCGGCCGCCTTCGCCCAGCCGATGAGCCGCGGCAGCAGCCACGTGCCGCCGCTCTCCGGCAGCACGCCGCGCTTTGTGAACACCGCCGCCAGCTTCGCCGTCTCCGACGCGACGATGATGTCGCACCCCAGCGCGAGATCGAGACCGTAGCCCGCGGCCGCGCCGTTGAGCGCGCAGATCACCGGCTTGTCCGTCTGATGCAGGACGATCGGCGGCGCGTCCGCCAGGTCGAACTTCGCGGGCAGCAGCGCCGCTCCGTTGATGCTGTCCTCGCCGGCGTTCGCGCCCTGCTCCTTCAGGTCGAGGCCGGCGCAGAAGCCGCGGCCCGCGCCGGTCAGGATGATGGCGCGCACGTCGCGGTCGTGGTCGGCCTCACGGAACGCCGCGGAGAACGACCGGAGCATGCCTCCGCTGATCGCGTTGAGTCGCTCCGGCCGGTTGAGCGTGATGGTGGCGATGTTGTCGCTGACGTCGTAGAGCAGATCGCGGTACGTCATATTGCACTCCTATTCCCGAATGCGGATGCCACCAGAGTACCCAGCGCCAAACGCCCGAGACAGGGCCGATCGGAGGTGTTCAGGCCATCGCCGCGCCACCGCACCGCCGCGCGGTAGCACTCCGCCGAGCACCCTATAATGGCGGCGCATTCCCCGTGGAGACCGAGATGACCGCCACCGCCGCACCGTTCATCGTCATGGCCAAGCCCGCGGGTGCCGTGTGCAACCTCGACTGCCGATACTGCTACTATCTCGGCAAGACGCAGCTCTTCCCCGCTGGCGAGCGCTTTCGCATGACGGATGAGCTACTCGAGGACTACGTCCGTTCGTTCATCGAGGCCAGCCCCGGACCCGCCGTGCATTTCGTCTGGCACGGTGGCGAGCCGACGCTGCTCGGCGTCGACTTCTACCGCAGGGCGGTCGAGTTGCAGGCACGCTACGTGCCGGACGGCTGGACGTGCATCAACAATCTGCAGACCAACGGCGTCCGGCTCGACGACGAATGGTGCTCGTTCCTCGCCGGGCACCGCTTCCACGTCGGTATCAGCATCGACGGCCCCGCTCGTCTGCACGACGCCTTCCGCACCGATAAGGGCGGCGCCCCCACCCACGAACACGTCATGCGATCGTTGCGGATGCTGCAACGCCACGGCATCCAGCCCGACGTCCTGTGCACGTTGAACGCCATAACGGCTGCGCAGCCCACCGAGGTCTACCGCTTCTTCCTCGACCAGGGCGTCCGCTGGCTGCAATTCCTCCCGGTCGTCCAGCGCACGCTGGACGGCGGCGTCTCCGAGTGGTCCGTGACGCCCGGCGCCATGGGCGCCTTCCTCTGCACCGTATTCGACGAGTGGGTCCGCCACGACGTCGGCCGCATCGCCGTCCAGGCGTTCGAAGATTGCCTGCGCGTGGCCACGGGCGAGCCCGCGACGCTCTGCATCGTGTCGGAGACCTGCGGCCGCATGCTCGCGATGGAACACGACGGCAGCGTGTTCGCGTGCGACCATTTCGTCGACCCGGAGCACCGCATCGGCAACGTCTCGACCGACGCGCTCGCCACCCTCGTCGATGCGCCTCGCCAGGCCGCGTTCGGCGCGGCGAAGCGCGACGCCCTGCCACGGTACTGCCTCGATTGCCCGGTCCTCGCCTCGTGCAACGGCGGCTGCCCGAAAGACCGCTTCACGCAATCGCCCGATGGCGAGCCGGGCCTGAACTATCTTTGTGCCGGCTACCGCCGCTTCTATCAGCACGTCGCGCCGTACATGGCACGCATCGCCGCGTTGAGCCGCGGCGGCGGCCGCCCAGCGGCGATCATGGCCGAGCTAAAGCTGAAAGAGGCCGGCGACGAAGCGCCGTGGCGCAGCGCGTCGCGAAACGACCCGTGCCCGTGCGGGAGCGGCCGGAAGTACAAGCAGTGCTGTCTGGGAACGCGCCGCCCGCGCTGATCGCGGCGAGATCGCGCGCTATGCTCTCAGGTCTCGTTACGGAGGCGGCGCTCAGTCCACGATCGCCGAGTAGACGATGTTCTTCAACTGGCCCCGGAAGTTGAACGTCGCCGACGGCATCAGCTGAGTCATGAAGATCACGACCAGGTCCTCCTTCGGATCGATCCAGAAGATCGTCGAGGCCGCGCCGCCCCAGTAGTACTCGCCCTCTCCCAGCGCGCCGGAGCCGACCTCGCTGAGCGTCATCGCGAACCCGAGCCCGAAGCCGACGCCCTCGTACGCCGTCTCGGAGAACGCACCGATCGCCAGCTCGCTCAGGTTGCCTCCGCCCACCAGGTGGTTCTTCGTCATCAGCTCGATCGTCCGCCGTCCCAGGATGCGCGCGCCGTCCAGCTCGCCGCCGCGCCGCAGCATCTCGCAGAAACGGAAGTAGTCGGCCGTCGTGCTCGTGAGCCCGCCGCCGCCGGAGAAGAACGTCGGCGGCGTCAGGTAGCTGCTCGTGGCCGGATCGTCGATCAGCTTCAGTGTCTTGTCCGCCTGGCGCCCGTAGTTCGCGGCCAGCCGATGCGCCTTCTCGGGCGCCACCGCGAACGACGTGTCCCGCATGCCGAGCGGATCGAAGATGTGTTCCTGCAGAAACGCGTCGAACCGCTGGCCGGAGATCGCTTCCACCAGGTACCCGCACACGTCCGTCGAGTACGAGTACATCCAGCGCTCGCCGGGCGAATACCAGAGCGGCGCGCGCCCCAGCTTCTCGACGAACGACCGGAGCGTCTCGCCCCGTTCGCGCGCGACGCCCTGTTCCGCGTACGCCCGGTCGACGGGATGCCGCGTCAGCCCGTACGACAATCCCCCGGTGTGGCTCAGCACGTGGCGAAACGTCATCGGATGATCGGGCTCACGCGTCTCGATCGCCTCGCCCTCCCCCGAAACGTACACTCGCAGGTCCCGCCACTCCGGTATGACCCGATGCACCGGATCGTTGAGCTGAAACGCCCCGCGCTCATACAGCGACATAAGCGCCACCGACGTGATCGGCTTCGACATCGAGTAGATGCGGAAGATCGTGTCATCGGCCACGGGCGTGCCGCGCTCGCGGTCCATGCAGCCGAGCGACGAGAAGTACGCGGCGTGCCCGTGCCTCGCGACGAGCGTCTGGCAGCCGGCGATCTTCCCGGGGCCGATGTAATGCGTGTTGAGATGATCGGTGATCCGGCCGAGCCGTTCGGCCGAGAGCCCTGCCTCGTGAGGTGCCAGCTCCATGTCGTCGCCCCTTCTTGATGTGCGTGTGCGGGCGCCGGAATCGTACGCCTCGCCACGGCGATGCACCAGTCCGCGACCGGCTCACCCACCGTCGACGGTCGCAAGCAGGGTGCCGAAGAAGCACCCGCGGGTGCGGCGCGGGCTTTTCAGCCCGCGTGATGCCGCTCGAACGACGCCGCCCTCTCGACCAACGACCGCGGCGGGGTCGAGTCGTTCGGCGCCCCGCTAGAAGTAGCCCTCCATCAGCGTATTCATCCACACCGGCACGACTGCGTCATCGACGCGATCGAACGCCGGCACGTACGGCTTGATGTCGAGCACCGGCGTGCCGTCGATTGCGTCCAGCCCGCGCACGCGCACGACGTTGCCCTCCCGCCCGATGAGCCGCACCGCCGTCAGGCCGATCGGATTCGGCCGGTGCCTCGCGCGCTGGGCGAAGATGCCTGCCTCGGGCATGTCGTCGCGTCCGCGCGGCCGCCGCACGAGATCGCGCTCGGCGTCGAACCCTGCCTCGTGCATCCAGAACACCACCACAACGTGCGAGAACTGCTCGATGCCCCCCAACCCGCGCGCAAACGGCTCGGCGACGTGGATCTCCGATTCGACGTCGCCCCAGCCCTCGTCGATCGCCTCGACGGCCGGCGTTCTCACCGTGCCGATAGACACCAGGTTCATCGCGCTCACCTCGCCCGTTCGTGCTCACGCCTGTTCGGACGTAAGGATAGCGGCCGCCCGTGCGTCAGCCGTCGACGGCACGCAGTTCGACGAGGCCAGTCCCCGAAACATCGCGCCGTGAGGGTCTCGGTGCGGGTATCGCTCGCGCGTCAGCGCGCCCGCCGGGCGATCGCGTCCGCCGTGCCTGCGCAGTCGTACAGCGCACCTCGATACTGCGACGGGAGGCTCGTATCGGTGACCGGGATGCACGTCGACTGCACCGCCGAAAGCACGGCGTTCGCTCCCGGCGTCCCCGGCCCGGCGAAGACGCCCGGACCCGGCGGCGTCCGGCCACCGGCGCCCGGCCCTGCTCCGGGCGTTAGTGGCACGCCCAACCGGGGCATGCGGCCCGCGGGCCCGCCCTCCCCGATCAGCACGTAACGTACGTCGCCCGCCGCCACGCGGTCAGCGAAGTCAGCGACCGATATCGCGGGGTCCCTGCCCGAGAATCCCCCGAGCGCCATCACCGACAGCCCGTGTTCGGCGATCAGCCTCGAGCCGTTCTGCGCGCTCGAAACGGCCAGTTGCCACGTCGACGACGAGTCGCTGCGGGCCCGCAGCCACGCGGCCAATTGCGCGCCGCCGTCGTCGAACGCCGCCGAGCCGAACGTCCGCCCGGAAGCACCCTGCTGCGGCCCCGCCTGCGGCAGCGTGGCATTGAGGGAGGGATTCGCGACCATGCTCAACGACCACGCCCCGGGAAGCAAGAGAAGCCCTGCGACGCTCACCGCGAGCCCGTTGATCGCCGGAAGGCGCTTCACCATCAGCACGGCGGCAGCGGCGATGCCCGCAACCGTCGTGACCAGCATCAGCGGCCGCACCCACCCGTAGAAATCCGGCGTGCGGCCCGCGATCTCGAACTGCGTCCACGCCGTCACGGCGATGAGCGCGATCGCGGCGATGAGCCATCGCGCGTCGCGCCTCATCGCGCGGGCGAGGCCGACGGTCCCGACGCCCACCAGCGCAGCGACGCCGGGCGCCATCGCCGACGTGTAATAGGTATGGAAGATGCCGTGTGCGTACGAGAACACGCCGCCGTACAGCGCGATCCAGCCGACGAACAGCACCGCGAACGCGCGCCGGGCGGGATCGCGCCGCCAGAGCCAGATCGCGAGCAACCCGCCACCGAGAGCGAACGGCAGCAGCCAGCCGATCTGCCCGCCGTTGGCGTCGTCGAACATCCGCAGTACGCCCGGTATACCCGCGATGATCCCGCCGGGCCCGTTGAATCCGCCTGCCGCGCCCCTTCCCGCGGGCGCCGGCTGTCCGCCGGGACCTGGAATGTTGCCCGGTACGCGCTGGCCTCCCGGTGGGACGGCCCCGTCTCCGGCACGCTGCACCGGAGCGCCTGGGATGCCGTTCTGGGGGCCCGGGGCCGCGCCGGCGTTCGGCGCGCGTTCGCCGCCCGGCGGACCTCCCTGGTCCTCGCCATCTACGCGGCTGAGGCCGTTGTACCCCAGCGCCAGGTCCAGCACCGTGTTGTTCGTGCTGCCGCCGATGTACGGCCGATCGGACGCCGGCCACAGGTCCACGACGGCCATCCACGAGGCCGATACCACTAGCGTCACCGCGCCGAGCACCGCCAGCCGGGCGAGCACGCGCCGCGCCGACGACCACGACAATTCCGGCGCCGCCGCGACCAGCGCGAGCGCGAACGCCGGTCCCGGTATCCAGGCGGCGAGCATCTTCGTGTTGAACGCCACGCCCACGAGGAATCCGGCGAGCGCCGTCCACGCCCACCAGCGCCGGCTATCGATCGAGCGCAGCACCGCGCCCGCCGCACCCACCAGCGCCAGAATCATGAATGGCTCGGGCAGGTTCAGCCGGTTCACCGCGACCGAGATTGGCGACAGCGCGAGGACGAATCCCGCGATCGTCGCCGCCGCCAGCCCGAAGTAGCGCCGCACGATGAGCCACAGGAGCCCGACGCTCGCCGCGCCCGCGAACGAGCTGGGCAGCAGGATCGACCACGTCGAGTATCCGAACACCCGCGCCGACAGCGCGTCGACCCACAGGAAGGCCGGCGGCTTGTCGACGGTGATGAATCCACCGGGGTCGAGCGCGCCGAAAAAGAACGCCTTCCACGACATCGACATCGACCGCACGGCGGCGGCGTAGTACGTGTTGCCGTATCCCGCCTCCGACACGGACCACGCGTTCAACACGAGGGCGAGGCCGGCCACGGCGACGAACGAAAGTCCATGCCGCCACCACTCGGTGGCGCGCGCGGCCGATGCGTCGCGGACATCCGCTCCTCGCGTCGCCGCGCCATCGCCCATCGGGACGCTGACATTCGCTGCGATCGTTCCGGTCCTTTCGTCTTGCGGCCGCTTCGGCCGGCAACGGCGTGCGCCGTGGCACTACGCCGGGCGAGCGCTGTCTCATGAGGCTGCGCCTGCGCCCTGGGCCGACACCGACAGTATCGGGAACGCAACGCCGGGAAAGTCCTACGAATGTGTTAGCGCTGCGGAGCGTCCGCCATCACACATCCACGCCGCGTCAACCAGCGGTCCAATGCCAGCCGTGCGGCATCGCATGGCCGCCGCAGCAGCCGCGCCAGACGCCGCCCTCGCGAGCGAGACGCGCCGGCGCCTGCCGCCGGGTGCCGCCTTTGAGCCGCCGCCGCGAACGTGTTATAGATGTGGTGCCCCAGGGTAGCCAAGTGGCCTAAGGCAACGGTCTGTAAAACCGTGTATCGGTGGTTCGAATCCACCCCCTGGGACCATGCTCGCAGAATCGAAATCGGCGCTCTCGGGTGCCGATTCTTGCTATCTGCACTCCGCTCAAACGCACCCTGACAGCACCCGGGGCCGACGTCGATGTACGAATCGGCCCCGTGTGACCTCGCGTGAGGACCGGAGCAGTACACACGGTTGCCGCCGCAACGTCATCGGCGTAGAATCGGCCCCAACCTGCTCGCTGAGTACGGTGGGAACGGAGTGTCATGCGATTTCCCGCGAGACTGCTGAAGCGAGCATCGATGGCCGCGTTATTCGCACTGCTCGCGGCAATGACGCCGATCGCTGCCTCGCGTGACGCCGTCGCTGACCGTGCCAGCAGCTTCCTCGCCAGCCCCGCGGTTTCTGTGGCGCCGTCGTCCGGTCCCATAGGCTCGACCGCGCAGCTCAGCGGATCCGGCTGGGCGACCAACACCGCCCCCTACCAGGCCTTCTGGGACGCCGAAGGCGGCACCCCGCTCGGAAGCTTCACGCCGACCATCAACGGCACGTGGACGATGCAGATTCTGATCCCCAAGGGTGACCCGGGAAAGCATTTCATCGTCGCCTGCCAGGGCTATGGCCTCGAGACTAGACTCTGCGCGAGCGCGTCGTTCACCCTGACGCAGCCTCCCGCGTCTACGCCGGTGAGCACATCCACGCGCACACCGGCGCCGACGCGCACGGCGACATTCGCGCCTTCGCCTGCGCCGGCGACGCCCGCCGGGGCATTCAATCCCAACGGTCCGACGTCCACCAGCATTCCAGCGGCGACTGCCACTCCCACGGTGCCGCCCACGATGACACCTCCGCCGTCCGCCACGCCCACCTCTCTGCCCGAATTGTCTCGCGGCACGGGAGGGCCGTGTACCGCGGCGCCCGCAGGGGCCCAGGTCGTGTCATTCGACGCGGCGCCACTTGGTGGAACGGTCTCGGCATCCCGGGACGCGTTCGCCGCGGCCGAATTCACCGCGAACGTACTGACGACGGTGGACGGGCGCGCATCGACAACCGGGGCAGCCCTGCAGCGACCGTCTGACGCACGAGGCCCGCTGTACGGTCAGGCCCGGGCGGTGCGGTTGGCGACGAGTATATTAGAGCCGCTCGCGCCCGCAAGCTGGAGCACTGTGGGCATGTTCGTCAGCATGCCGGCCGGAGGCGATCCATTTCGCCTCGCCGCATACGACGGGTACGGCCGCGAAGTCGCGGCCGGCGTCGTCGACGGCGGGGAGATCAGCCTGGACTGGGCCTGCGTCTCCGTAACGGCGCCCCGCATCGTCGCGGTCCGGATGACGCCGGTCTCGAGCTTCTCCGTCGCGGTCAAGTTCGACGACTTCTTCTTCGTTCCGGAGGAGTCGCCCGTCCCCTACCACGATGAGCTCGAGATCACCTCGCCGGCGGACTCGTCGACCACCACCCGCGCCGCGATAATCGAAGGAAGTGTCTTCACCAACCGGCCTCCATCGAGAGTGGACCTCTGGGTGCGCACCGAAGGATCACGGACGGGGGCCTATTTCGCGTTCCTCCGCGCCGTTGGCATCGGACCCTTCATCGACAGTGACACCGGCTCGGAGAGCCTTCAGATCGAACCAGACCCGGCGAGCATCTTCCGCTACCGCTTTACGTACACAAACACCCGACCGCCCGCGGGCACGCAGACGTACGACGCGTTTCTGGCCGATGGACTGCTGCTCGAGCGAGATGCCGTTCACTACGCCGAGGACTCCGTCACCATCACGTTCATCGCACCAACACCTACCGCGACGCCCACGGCCGTGCCCACCCCCCGGACCGGGCCCTTCAACGTGAATGTGCGCGCCTTCGAAGTCACACAGGGCGTTCGCGGCGATATCCCGTCGCGACCGGTGGACGGTGGTCACTTCCTCTTCGAGACGGACGCTCACGTCGCCGATCGTACGACGGTTGTCCGCGTCTACCCCTGGGTGCAATTCACGGACAGTGTGGGGTTCGCCGTGGACGCACGCCTCCGTGCGTTTCGCGGAGGCGTCGAGTTACCCGGTTCGCCGCTTGCGCCGATAGCGCCCCTCACGGGACTCCAACGTGCATGGACGATCGATGACCTGCGCGGCAACGCGGCGCGATCGTGGAACTTCCGCCTTCCGTCCGCGTGGACGACGGCGGGCACGATCGACCTCCGCGCCGAACTCAACCCGGCAGGCGCACGGTACGTCGATGAGTGTTCGACCGTCCGCGGGTCGCTCCCTGTCGGCGCCAGCTGCGCTGGCTCGGCCGACAATACCACCGAACTTCGCAGCGTCCGGTTCGTCGATGCCAACGGCCTGACGTTTCGCATCATCGCGTCTCAGAACCACCGCGCCGGCACGACGGGGACCGCCGCCTCGACCGGCATGACGCCGTCGTTCGACGACCTCGCGCGCAGTCTGGATTGGGTCTGGAAGACCTACCCCATCGCCGACCTGGGCATCAGCGTGCCGTCCATCCGCGGTGTTGCCGCCGATTGCCTGGGCACGACGGGCGACTGCGATGAGCTTGCGGCGGCCCACACAGTGGCCCGCGCCGATGCTGCCCGCCTGGGCGTTACCGACGGAAGTCGAACGCTGTTCCCCATCATTGTCAATCCCGGCACGGGCCGAGGCTGCTCAGGCCAGGCCGGCCTGCCGAACCCCGTGTACTGGCAGGGCGCCTGCGGCCCGACGCTTGCGCAGGAAACGTTCCACGCCGGCGGTGGAGTCAACCACTCCGGGAACAGTCACCTGGAGATCCGTGGCGGCGGCTCCAACCCCCTGTACCCGAACATGCACGGAGCCGTCGAGTCCAACGCGTTCGGGTTCGACCTTCTCGCCCTCCAGGCGATTCCCCCGACGGACCCCTGCGACACCGGGCACACGCACGACTTCATGTCGTACGGGTGCTCGCCATGGGTCTCCGTGTACACCTGGCAGGGCATCGCGGCATGGCTCGCACGGGCGCCGGATCGCGCGGAAGAGCACGTATCGCGCACATTGCTCGTATCAATGGGGGCTCCCCGCGCGGCCGTCGTCGAGGAAGCCCTGCTCGTGACAGGCCGCATCAATCCCTCCGGGGTGATCGCTGTCGACGCGCCGGTGTACGTCGAGGTGCCCCCGGACGCGCCCGGCGGTTCAGGCCCTCTCGCCGTCGAGATGGTCGCCCCCTCCGGCGAGGTGCTGTACGCTCGCTCATTCCGTGCCGGGGCCATCCTCCATGCGCCCGCTGGAAACGGCGAGTTCACGCTGCTCCTGCCCCGCCAGTCCGATGTCGCTCGCGTCCGCCTGCTCAGTGAGGGTTCACCCGTCCTCGACATCCCGGCGCTGCCGGCGCTCGCGCCTCCCAGCTTCACCGTTGATTCCATCCCGTCACAGCTCGCGGCAAGCGGCGACGTCACGATCGCGTGGGAAGCCGCAACACCGGGATTGACCTACACGCTCGAAATCGGCCCCACAACCGACGGTACCTGGGAGACGTTGGGGCGCACGAGGTCCACCAGCCTGAACGTCGATCTTGCTTCGCTGCCCGCTGACTGCGCGTGCCGGTTCCGGCTCCAGGCCACCGATGGCGTCAATGTCGCCGTCATCGAGAACCCCGTGCGCACGGGAACGCCGGCGCCTCAGGCGGCGATCCTTTCGCCGTCAACCGGCTTTGTCCGCCCCGGCCTCGCCGTGCGGCTAATGGGCATCGCCCTCGGCAGCACCTCGGCCGAAGACGTCTTCGAATGGCGGGTTGACGATGGGGTCGTCGCGTTTGGCGCCGCGGCGGAGATCGATCCGCTGCCCGAAGGCCCGCATCATCTCGTACTCCGCGTGACGCGAGGCGGAGTCTCGTCCGATGCAGCGGTCGACATCGATGTTGCGGCGGACTCGGATGGCGACGGTCTGCCCGACGAGTGGGAGCGAACATACGGGCTCGACCCGCTCGATCCCCAGGACGCGGCGGCCGACGAGGACGGCGACAACCTCCTGAACTGGCAGGAGCTTTCTTATGTCACCCACCCCGACAGGCGCGATACCGATGGTGACGGCTATGCCGACGACATCGAGATCTCCGGCGGCGGGAACCCGGCCGACGCCGAGTCTCTGCCGAGAGCCATCCACGGCGTCCAGGGGCTTCCCGTGCCCAGGATCTCGGGCGACGAATCACTTCCCTCCGCATGGTGGTGGCTCTACGCCGGAGCCGCCGTCGTGGCAGGCGGGGCGATCATCGCCTGGCAATGGCGGCGCAGGCGTCCGATAGCTTCCGTGGCAGCCACCCCTGGTACTCCCGGCGACCCCGACCGCCCGGGCGAGGATTGATCTTCGCGCGAAGCTGCGGTCGGACGCGCCGCGCCAACGCCGAATGCGGCGAGTGACGCACCCGTGTCAACGTGCGACTTAGCCGCCCTGCGACGACCAGGATGTTGCCGGAGTGCCACCTGCCGGCGCCGAGCCACCGGCAAAGACATGATGGGCCAGTTGATGATCTGGCGGCCGCATTTCCGGTTCGTCCGCGATGGTGTTCGACCGCATTCGTGCTGCGCGTCACGGAACCGAAGGAATCGGTGGCCGTCGGTGGGACCTGACACGAACGGTGAACCCGTGTAACGGCTGTTCGAATCCACTCCCTGGGACCAACCGCGCCCCGGCAAGCGCGGCCCCCGCGCTCACGGCACCGCGTGGCAACTCGATCTCGACGGCTGAACTATTGCCCGGTTGAGAGGCGATGTTGAGCGCCACACCCGCCGAAAGCTGCGTCGCCGCTCGGTCCCTTACGGCGCGAAGCTCGACCGGCCCGCCACGCCCCAGTGGCCCTCTTGCCGCGTGACGATGTAGATCGAGTCATACGTCCCGATCGTGCTGCCGTCCGCCCGGTAGCGCGTGAAGCGCGTGTCGAAGTGCACCTTGTCGTCCGAGCTGTGCAGCACCCGATGGTGATCCCAGGCGCTGTGGTCCCAACCGGTGCCGCTCAGCCGCTCGAAGAGATCCCGCCGGTGCGACGCCGCGCTCTCGAAGATCACGAGCCGCCCGCTCGCCAACCGCACGGACGGATAGTTGAACGTGGCCGCCCAGCGCTCCACGTCGCGAGCGTTGAAGGCGGCCATCCACTCTTCGAGCAAAAGCGTGGCCTGCTGTTCCGCGCCAGTCATCGACCCTCCCTCAGCCCGCACTCCCGATCCTACGGCGACGTCAGGGCGTACCTGCGAAAGAACGCCCAGATCAGCTCCGTCGCGTCGATCTCATTCGTCGTATGGCCGATGATCCTGCCGGCTGGTGACCTGCTGAACGCCGCCATCGCCTCGCTCCCCGGCCACGAGTGACCGCCGTCCGAGACGACGTAGAAGCGCACCATCGCACCGTCCCTGCAGCCGCCGAAGATGCGCTCTTCGACGTCGGCGCCGGCTTCGACGGTCCGCGGCGCCGGATCGCAGCCGTCCTCGGACACCCACGTGGACACGGCATCTTCCACCGGCGGAAAGCCGAAGCGATTCGAGGGAGGACACTCCGGCTCGGCGGACGGATCGACCGGAGTGCCCTTGAGCAACGCTTCGACCGCCGGCCCCACACCGCCGCAGTACGGAAGCACCACGTCCTCCTTGCCCCAGAAGACGATCACGGGCATCGCCCGCCCGGGGCTGCACCCGGCGGGGTGCGCGATGCCCGATACGAGCCCCACCGCCGCGATGCGGTCGCCCATGCGGCAGGCGAGGATCGACGACATGATCCCACCGTCCGAGATTCCCGTCGAGTACACGCGCGCCGTATCGACGCACGTCGCCGCCGCCACCTCGTCCAGCATCGATCCGATGAAGGCGACGTCGGGATTGTCTGGCGTCATCGCCGCGGACCACTGGGTCGGTTTGCCGAGCGCCTGTGGCGTCAGGACGACGAACTTCTCCCGCTCCGCAAGCGACTCGAAGCCCGTGACCGCGACCTGCTGGTCGATGTTGCTCGTCAGCCCGTGGAGATTGATGACGACCGGTCGCGGCTCGTTTCCCCCGCCTTGAGGCAGATAGCGGCGATACGTCCGCTGCGTCGTGCCCACGGTGATCGTCTGGCTCGTGGCGCCGGCAGTCCGCGACACGGCGGCCGAGCATCCGGCCGATGGTCGCGCCGGCGCATCGGACACCGTGCCCGGCACGTCGGGCGCGTCCACCGCGGCGATCGACGCCGGGCGCGTCGGTGCCGGCGAAGCATCGGAATCGATCGGGCTCCGGCCGCTCCCCCCGCAAGACATCGCCAGCAATGCCACGGCGGCGATGCCGGCGGCCGCACTCACCATTCTGCTAGTCATCACGCTGGCTCCAATGGCGCGGCCGTCTCATCGCGCCCGTGTGCCGAACTCCTGGGCGCACCAGAAACGGCTGGGGGATCCGGAGACAACGTAACAGCCCACGCCGATCTCGCGTAGGTCGGACGAAAGAATGTTGCCGCGATGATCGGTGCTGTTCAGCCAGCTTGCCACCAGGCCGGCCGGGTCTGGTGAGCCCGTGCCCGTCGCAAGGTTCTCCGCGAGGAAGTCCCAATCATCGTACCCGTACGCTTCCGCGCGCGCCTCAATACCCGCTCCGTCGGGACCGAAGTGGTCGAACCACCCACGGCGCGCCATGTCGCGCGCGTACGCCTCGGCGGCCAGCGTGAGCTGCGGATTCACCGTAAGCGGCGGCTGCGCATTCCGTTCGCGAGCCGCGTTCGTCAGCTCGACGATCCTCCGCGCCACGGATCTGTCCGCTCCGTCATGCGGACCCTGCGCCGCCGCCCATCCGAACAGCGCACCGAGCCCGAGCACGGCAGCGAGCATGCCGCCCCGGCTCGCGGCACGCCACGGACCCGTCCCGGCCAGACTCCTCCCCGGCGATCCATCGGCCTGCGCAACGATCTGGCGCCGCTCAATCGCCATCAGTTCAGTTGCCGGAGCCTCCAACGACGGCACCCAGCAACGCGCCGTGCGCGGGCGTGGTCAGCGTGTCCGAACCACAGCCTTGTGCGGTCAGCGTGACCGTGCCGAAATCATGCAGGAACCTCCAGACGTTGATGTACTCCGACACCTTAATCAGCCCCAACGGGCTCCAGCCGCTCTTGTAATAGTTTGGCTTGAAGGTCATCGGGACGACGAACGACTGGCCCGGTGCCAGCGCCGGCACGCCCAGTTCCTTGTCGATCCCCAACCCCGCCTCGTCCGCGAAGAGGTCGTATGGCGTGAGCTGGCTCAGCGGATGTGGCAGGTTCTTGACGAACGCCTCGTATCCCGCGGGCGGGCTGTCGAGCGTCGCTTTGCTCACGTGCAGGGTGTCACGGATCCTCAGCGTGCAGCCGTCGTCGCCCCCCGGGACGCCTGCCTTTCTCGTCACGCGCACTGACATCGCGGGCGGCTGATAGTCGTCCGGCCGGACGGGAATACCGTCCGGCACCCAGGAGACAGAGGCCGCGTAACCGAGTTCGATGGAGGTTGCAGCCTCGCCGAGCTTCGCCTTGATCTGCGCCTGCAGCTCCTCGCGCAGCTTGTCCTCTGCCGCGTCGAGCGCGAGTCCGGCGAGTGGTCCGCCTTCTTTGACGGCAGCCTGGACGACCTCGGGCGGAATCCCGATCTGCGCCGCCGCTTCGGCCGCCAGATAATCGATGCCCTGGTCCAGCAACTCGTGGAAATTCGGAATATCCGGCGGTATCCCAAGCGCCACCAGCGCCGTGTCGAGCGCCATGTGGAATGCCGTCGCGCAAGCGCCGCCGGGTATCGCCCCTGACTTCTCCACCGACGTGCACATGAGGCCCAGCGGCGTGTACTTGAGGACGACGTTGACGGCGAAATCCTTCAGGTCGGTCCAGGCCTCGCTCGTCCAGTCCACCACGTACTCTGCCCACGCGACGATCTTGTCCAGCAGATCCGGTTCCTTCGGGTCCGGCTCGCAGATCGCCTGGCCCTTCTTGACGTCCAGCCCCGTGCCGGTCACCGCGGCCTTGCTCTTGTCGGTTGTGTACGCGAACGGCACCGTGAGCGACTTCGGCCACGCGTCCTGCGTCGCGATATAGCAGATCTTGTTGCCCACCTGCGGCGGAATGATGCCGTGGTACGCGATGATCTTGACCTCGTACGGTGACTCCGTCGGCGTCGCCGTCGGCGACGGATTGACGATCACGATCGGCGGCGGCTTGTCCACCTGCTGGAAGCGCACGGAGTTGGAGATCGCTCCGGCGGCTTCACCCTCCAGTGGCAACAGCCGGAAGTAATACGTCGTCGGATGCGCCAGCGGGTTTGCCGGGCCGGCGACCAGGTAATCGCCGGGCTTGACCGCCGGAAGTTGCGCCTTGCCCGCCTCGACGACGTCCGGCTCCGACTTCCCGCCACCGATGCCGACGACGTCGCCGACCTTCCCGAACACCGCCTTCACGCCCTGCCCCGCCCACTTGATCGGCTTCGTGACGACGTCGAACGTCGACTTGTACCAGTGCTTCTTGGCCGGCGGCGACGCGGGCGCGAGCGGCGAGAGGTCAACTGTGAACTCGCAGTTGACGCAGGCGATGTCCCAGGTCGCCACCAGCCCGGACGGCGCCATCGGATCGCTTTCATCGCCCTTCGGGAACGGAAGGACGGAGGCCTGGAGCTTCGCCGATTCGCTGCCGGTAAGCTCCGTCGACGATCGGAATCGCTGCTTGCCCTTCAGGTTCTCGGCGTAATACTGCTTCTCCGTCTCCCACGCTTCCGACGCCGCCGCGGCGCCTGAGTACTCGGGGATCGAAGCCGGCTCCCCGCGCCGCACGAACGCGCCCTTCACCACGGCGTACTCGCACGGCGTCTTGTCGCCCAGCGCGCACGCCTCCAGCGACGTCTTGGGGAGGAGCGTCGGCAGGACGACCGGTTGGCCGATCAGCCAGTAGCTCGGGGGAGCCACCGGGTCCGTCGGGCAATCCGGGTCGCCGAGCTTCAGCGACACCCGAAAGAGGCGCCCGGGGTCGACCTGCGGCGGCTCGAACGCGTAGCCGCCCGTGCCGCCGTTCAGTTGCACCGCCGGCACCGCGATCCCGGGTCCGCTCGGAACGTCGCTGGCCGCCTCCGCTCCGACGATGTAGAGCGGCACGAACTCCAGCGCCAGCGGCGACGTCGGCGTGCACCCCGAGAATCGCAGGGGCTGCGTGCCGGGCGGCGCCGTCCCGCCCGGAGCAGGGGTGCTCGTCGGCGAGCCCGGTGCGCCTGCGGCCGTCGATGCCCCGGTCGGGCCGGGAAGAATCTTCGTGGGCGCCGCCGTCGGACCGGGAGGCATGGTCGCCGGTGCTGGCGTCGGTGTCGATGTCGCGGGGGCCGCGGTCGCCGGAGGCGCGGTCGGCGATGGCCGGGGCGTGCGCGTGGGCGTCGGGATCGGCGCGGTGAACGTGAAGAGAGCCGTCGCGTGCAGGTACTCCAGCGGACGGGTCCCCGGGCACTCGGCCGTCACCGTGACCCCGACGGTATCGCCGGCGCTGCCGCGGACCGTGAAGGTTCCGGTCAGGCTGCCGTCTCTACCGATACTCGCGGAACCGCCGACGCCGCTGCCGCTCACGGTCGCCGTGCCCGCCGGCGCCCCGTCCGAGCACAGCCAGTCCACGCCGCTCAGATCGCCGGACGCGCTCGGCGGATCCCCGGAGTTCGGGGTAAGGGTGAGCGTTTCGGCCGCCGTGACGGCCGCCGATCCGCACGGCAGGCTCACCAGTCCGAACGCGGCGGCAATGAGGAGGATCAGGAACGGTCGCATCGTGTGCAGGTACCCACGCATCGAGTGCACCTCTCTCAGGGCAACCGGCCCAGCACCTTCGCCGCCACGGTCTTGGCGGCAGCCATCCGATCCCCGTTGTCGATGGATGCAACGTCTACGCTGACCTCGTACTGGTCCTGCACGACGTTGAGCGTCCCCAGCACGTCATCCCAGAACGCATCCTGGCCGAGCCCTGAGACAGCCTGCGGCTCGTTCGCGTTCCGCTTCGCCATGTCGAAGATCTCCTGGGCGTCGCCCGCGCGCGATCCTGTCAACACGCTGACCGACACGAGCCCGAACACGGGCGCGCCGGGATCACTGAAGCTGCACGAGGCGAGATTCGCGACCTGTTCCGCCTTCGGCTCGAGCACCGCCGTGCCCACCGCGGCCTCGACCTCAGCCTTCGTGACCAGGGCGCACACGTCGATCTCGCCGCTCGACGACGGCGGCCGTGCCGTTGAACCGGGGGTGACATCCGTTGCGGCCGTTGCGGCCTTCGTCTGCGGGGCTGTTGTGGGCTCCCCGGTGTCGTCGCTCGATCCGCCCCCGCAACCCGCGAGCGAGACGAGGGCGCCCAGCACCAGCAACCCGCCGGCGCCGAAGCCCATGACTCGCGCGGCGTTCCATCGCACGCTCATCTTGTCTCCGCCTTCTTCGCTGTCACCGATCGCAGCCGACGATCGAGCGAGCCCTACGATATGAGCGGATCGAGATCAGGTCAAGTGGCGTAGGTCGTGTGGCCCTCGTGCGGCGACGCTGGCATCACGACGGTTCGGTTTGCGATGGAGTCCGGGCCACGAGCGGCGGTCACGGCCGCGTGGGTCCGCCGCCCACTTTCCCCCGCGCGCGCCGTTGAGCCGCGATCTGCTCGTCCGGATGCAACCGGAGCGCCGCACGCCCATCGCTCGCCACGCCCGCCGCCGAAATGCGGGAGGGCGAGGCGCCGCGTGCGCGAGATCCCTGACCGTTTCGGCACCGGGTTCTCCCTACACTCACCTTCGTGGGGTCTTCGAGGGCGAGAATGAGGCTCATCCGGTGTTGAGTGAAGCGACGCCCGTTTCCATCCATGGACCGCGGACCTTCCGCGGCCGCGAAGGTAGGGAAATCGCCTACTGCCCGCGTGAGCGTCAGTAGAGATACTGAATCCGCCACTGCCGAGCGGAGGTGTACGCCATTTCTGTCATCTGCGTCACAGCACAACTCCGTCAGCTCGCGGGAATGCGCTGATGGCGATCGCCGCCGCCGCGGTTCGGGTGCCCAAAGAGGCTGCGCGCGGCACGTCAGCCGCGCTCTCATCGTTCGGATGGCTCATCGTTGCTCAGATGACGTTCGGCGGCGGCACGTTTGCCGTCGCTATCATGCGAGCGCGCTACTTCTCGCTTGAAGACTTCGCTACGTACGCGCTGGCCGCAACCTTCGTCGCCTTCTTCTCCGTGATCGCGGATTTCGGGTTGCCGACGATGATGATCCGTGATCTCGCGCGACGCGAAACGGACGTCCGAGGCTATCTCGGCGCGTCGCTGAGCGTCACGATGAGCATGGCGCTCGTCGCCGCGGCCGGCGTGCTGGCGACCAGTTTCCTGTTCGCGCACGGCTCGAAGCTCAACGTGATCGCCGCGGTGCTCGCGCTGAACCTTCTCGCGAGCGGCATCTCGATGACACCGATTGCCTATCTGCGCGCCACTGGACGCGCGCGATATGAAGCAATAGCACGCATTACCACGGCGACAGCGACCATCGGATTGAGCGGCCTGGCGATCACATTGAACGGAGGCATCGTCTCATTTGCGTGGGCGACATTCGGCGCAACGGTTGCGGGCACCGTGATCACGATGCTCGCCACGTGCGCCGGCGCGGGAGCCGTGCTGCCGCGCATCGACGCGCGCCACACACGTGCGCTGCTCGTGGACAGCGCGCCCCTTGGCCTTGGCATGGTCTTCACGGCGATCTACTACTACTCGGATTCGCTCATGCTCGGCGCCTTCGGGCAACACGAGGCGCTCGCGCGTTACAACGCCGCCTATGTGTTCGTTCTGGCCGCTTCACTGTTCATCGGTGCCATGCGCAACGCCTTCCTGCCGGCGCAATCGCGCGCGTTTCAACCGCAAGGAACCGACCGGCCCGTGTTGCGGACCTACTTTCGGATCACCATCGGGCTCGCGGTGGCCGCATGCATCCTCGGTCCGCTGCTGGCTCAACCGTTGCTGCGGATCGCGTACGGCGCCTCCTACACCTCTGGCGCGCCGGCGCTGCGCATACTCTTCCTCACCACGGGAGTAATGTTCTTCTCGTCCTACTACGGTTCAAACCTGCTCATGGCCGGCCGCCAGCGCCTGTACCTTGCGGCGACGACCGGCGGCGCCATCTTGAACGTCGCAGCGTGCCTCGTGGCGATTCCGCTCTTCAGCCTCGTCGGGGCGGCCAGTGCGACGCTCGCCACCGAAGTCGCCGTGTGCATGTACCTCGCGGCGGCCGACCGGGACCTCCATCGATAGATCTGTCGGGCACCTTGAAATTCGCCGGTTCGCACGGGCATCGGCATCGTCGGGTGGCGGCTTCGCACACTCGAGGGCGCGTGCGAGATTAGCGCATGACGGTAGCCAAATACATCGTCCGCGGGCTGCGCCTGCCTCGCGGCGTCATCGTTCGCCGGTTCAGCAGATGGTATTCCGACGAGCGTACGACGCGGAAGCCGCCGCGGGCGATGATCGCCTCCCACTCGCTCCGTGGGAGGAGTCGCTCGTCCCCGCGGTCCTGCCTGCCGTACACGTCATTCGGCACGCTCAGGACCATGTACCGAGCGACACGGAGTTGCTGCTCCATAAGCTCAATGATTTCGTCGTCGTCGAAGTGCTCGAAAAAGCCCTGCGACGTGGCGACATCGAACGACTGATCGTCATAGGCGCTGAGCCTGAATGCGTCGCCAGCCACGAAGCGCACGCGGCCATGAAACCGACGATTGTTTCGGGCTGCTCGCTCGAGCACCTCCTCCGAAAGATCGAGCGAGACGACGTCGCGACAGGAATACGAGCTCCACACCGCGAGCGATCCGGTACCCGAGCCGACCTCGAGGATGCGCCGCGCCCGCAAGCGCCGCAGTTCCAGAAGCATCGGCAGGTGGTTCAGGGCATTCTTCACGTGCATCGACCACGTCATGTCGAAATCGTAGTAGCGCCCCCAGGCCGGCACATCCTGGGCGCGTCCTCCGACGTGGTGGTCCTTCGCGAGAAAGCTGGTCATGATCGTCCCTCCCCCCTGCGGGCGGCCCGTCCGCCAGGCACCGCGAACGCGGCTGATGACAGTGACAGGGCGGCCTGATATCCGAGCAACGTGCTCTCGGCGCACCGGCGCCAGCTAAAAGCCGTGGCACGCTTAAGGCCGCGTTGCACCAGGTCCGCACGCAGCGTCGGTTGCGTGGCAATGCGCGTGATCGCCTCGGCAATTGCGGCTTCATTCGTCGGGTCGACAGTCAGGGCTGCATCCCCGACGACCTCCGGAATACTTGTCGTGCTGGATGCGATAACCGGGCAACCGGACTGCATGGCCTCCAGGGGCGGCAAGCCAAAACCTTCGTAGAGCGAGACGTATACCGAGGCCAGCGCGCCGGCATACAGTCCCGCCAGATGTTCGTCGTCAATCCGGCCGGGCATCAGTATGCGCTCCCGCAGCGGAGACGTCCGCACCGCCTTCACGATGTCGTCCTGCTGCCAACCCAGACCGCCGGCTAGGACGAGGCTCGTGTCGCCCAGATGCGGTGCCGCGGATTCGAACGCCCGGACAAGGCGTACGAGGTTCTTTCGCGGCTCGATGGTGCCGACGTACAGCAGGTACCGCTCCGGCAATCCATATCGCCGTCGCGCCTGCTCGACGCGTGCAGCGGGCTGCGGGCAGAAGCTGTCGTCAGCCGCGAGGTGCGCCACGCTGACCCGGCCCTCCGGGATCTTCAGGACGCGAATGACATCGGAGCGGGTGTGTTGCGAATCGGCCAGGATGTGGTGCGCGCGGCGCGCGAGTCGCGGCATCAGAGCACGGTGGCGCAACCAATGTCGAAATTGCATGTTCCGACGGTCGAGCACGAACGGCGTCATGTCATGGATCGTCATCACGCGCGCGAAGGGCGTTGGGCCGAGAAACGGCGGAAAATGGAACGTATCGTGTACGACATCGAATCCGGCCCCCGCCAGGACCCGCGGCATGATGAGTTGCTTTCGCACGAGCTTGCCGCCCCGGTCGGGCACGATGAGTTGTTGCATCCCGTCGTAGAACGAATGCGGGCGACGGTGGACGAACGTGAGATCGCCGCGATCCGCGATCTGACGCAGCCCGGCCGCGAGTCCGCGTGCGTACGAGCCAACGCCGGCACTGCCGTCGTCGATGCTATCGGTGATTACCGCTGCGTTCATTGCGACCCTCAGAACAGGTTCTCGCTAGCGCATTTGCTTGTTGCCGGGGAATCCGTCAGCGATCGCAACGCCGTCGATGGCGATACCGCCGTCATCCCCCGGTCCACTGGAAACGACGAGTCTGATGGCTTCGCCGCTCACCGGCGTGAATGCCTGCAACACAAGGTAGTTCACCCCGGGGTCGAGCACGGCAAGGGATTCGCCAATCTCGGTCGAACCGGCGAACACGGCCACGAGCGCAGTGCGGGCCGGATTGGGCCCGAGCGGTTGCACTGCGGCGATCGCTGTGAATGGCTGTCCGGGAACTCCGAACGGCACTGTTTGACGGATGCCTCCCCACTCCTTGTGGTTCGTCACAAACACACCGCAGCCATACGGTTCTCGTCCGGAGGAATCGACCGAAACGATCCCGTTTTCTTCCCAGCCGGAAAGCCCGCCCCCAATGCTCGGGCAGAGGTCTCCATTCTCGAGCTCGAGATTCCGGGACGGCGACACCCGGGCCGCGGCGTACATCGCTGGCCGTGCATCCGCCGAAATCGTCGCGCGCTGGTGCAGTCGGTACAGCGTCGTATAGGAGCCGGCGCGGCCGGTGAACGTTGCCACCTGCTCGAAGACCATGGTGCGCACGAGCATGTCACGTACGGTGTCGGCGGACCCGTAGTAGTCATTCCCCGTGTGGTCGTATAGGTAATAGCGAATGTTGTGCTCTTCCAGGAACGCGGGGGTAAACTCATCGAGGTCCCGCGAGCCAAACCCGAACGTGAAAAGCTGATGCTCGTATTCGGGCCGCGACTCGAGCATGCTGAACGTGATCGAAGGCCAGCCGAGATAGAGCGCGCCGCCGCCATCGTCGAGAAGGCGCTCACCGGTGACGTACCCCGCGGCCTCCTTGTGTGACGCATAGAGATCGCGAAGGCCGGGATTGGGTGCTGCGGCGTACGTGACGATGGCGTAAATCGCCAGGCCCGCGAATACACACACGCCCGCCACGCGGGCAATCGAACCCCTCCAGAGCAACGCCAGCCCGCCGAGCTGCCAGGCGAAATTGCAGGCCAGCACGATGTACACGGGCGTGACGTACGACGGGTATCGGCTGCGGTGTGACCACGATGGATATTGAACGGCGAAGGCGAGCGTGACAATCGCGGCCCAGAGCACGTACGGCGCCAGCTCCCAGCGCCGCTGGAACACCACCTGTTGGATGGCCAGCGCAAGCCCGCCCAGGGCGAAGAAGAAGACAGTCGCGCCGAGCTGGTCGCGGATGCCATTGAAGTACAGACTCCACGCGCTGTCATTGAACCCGCCGGTCGCCAGGTTCGTTAAGGCATCAACATACGTCTGCACGAATGACGGGAGCACGCCGCCGGACTCGGCGACCCCGCCATCCACGATCGACTGGCCGGCGAATTGCCGCGCAAGCAGGAAGTAGACGACGATTGCGGCAGCCGGAAACGCCAGCGCGCCGACCGCGAAGCGGTCGACTGCCCGGCGGAGCGATCCGGCGTTCCAGGCGACGTGCGAGCCGACCAGGACCGGCAGGAAGAAATACGCAGTCGTGTGCGCCATCATCGACAGGCCCATGAAGAATCCACCGAGCAACAAGAAGCGCCGATCGCGGCGGCCCGCTTCGGTCGCGGCGAGGGCGAAGACGAACATGCTGACGACCGCAGGCGCCTTGTCCGGCTCGGTGGAATCGAACGACCACCGCGGCAGCAACGCGAACATCAGCGACGCGCCGATGGCTATCGGCAGCCCGAGCGTGCGGTGGAGCAGACGGTAGAGCACAACGACCGCCGCGAGTGTCATCGCCGGCATGAGGACGAGTGGGGCGATTTCGAGCGAGACGCCGGGCACGAACGAAACCATCGCCAGCAGCGCTGGTAGCAGCGGCGGCTGATCGAAAATGTCGTGAGTCAGCGCCAGGTGTGGCGATGGCGAGAAATTGCCCTCGCGCAGAAAGAACGCCCGCACGAGGATGCCGTGGGCATCGCCGCTACCATACGTGCCGTCGAACGACAGAACGTAGCGCAGCCGGCTGCTGATTGTCACGATCGCCAGTGTTGCCAGCCCCAGCCCCGTCGCCATCGCCAACAGCCTCGCCGAAATGGCAGTCTTCCGCTCCGGAACGGCGAGTCGCGGCATCACGGAGGCGCGCGGCGGCGAGCCGAACGTTCGATCGTCAGCAGGCAGCGCCGTAGCGCGCGATCGTCGCAGGTTCTCGCGCGTCCCGGCGAGCACGAACAACCACGTGAGCCCCCAGATCCGCCGCGCCACGGAGCCTGCAACTGCGGTCACGCGACCTCCATTCTTCCTACGACCGACGACCAGTCGTACGCCGCGACAAATGCCGGCGAGGGAGCCGCGTGTTTCGAACGAGCCGCGGTGACGACCGCGCCGGCCACGTCTCGTGGGGTGTCGACGACGCTCAGAGACGGGCCACAGACGGCGCGATCGAGACCCTCCGCGCCGATGCTGGTCGTCACCGTGGGCACGCCGCATGCCAGGCTTTCGAGGATCTTCAGCCGCGTGCCGCTTCCCTGCGCAACGAGCGCCGGGACCGCGTCCGCCGCCCGCAGGAATGGCACCACCGATTCGACGGGGCCGAGAAACGTCATGCGCGAAGAGTCGAACAGGCCGCGAAGTTCTGCTACCGGTCCGCGGCCGGCTATGAAGAGCCGGAAGCCGTCAGGCAGCACGGGCATGATCCTCGCCAGCGTGCGTATCGCGTCGGCGTTCGGCGCGTACGAAAGCTGGCCGAAGAAGAAGAGCATGACCTCGTCCGGGCGAAGACCAAGCGAACTTCGCGTGCGGACCCGCTCCCCCGCGTCACCTGCGGAGAACACCGACGTGTCGACACCGTTTGGCACCACGCTCGTCGTGCCGGCGCACGCGCCGAGCCTGATCAGGCGAGCGCGATCGATGTCGGACGCGGCGAAGACGCGCGAAGCAAGCCGCAGCGCCATGCGTTCGTATGCGCTCACAAGCGGCCATATCCGGCGCCCGGTCCGGCGAAAGCGCACAGTGTCCACGTCGGGCTTGTCGAGGAGCAGCCTGACGCCGGCCCTTTTGGCGATCGCGGCAATATGCGGCGCAAGCCACATGTATTCGAGCAGCACCGCGTCGGGCCGGACAGTGCGCATCAGCCCATGCAGATGGGCGACAGTCCGCGGATCGACGAGTTGCGCGGCTCCACGGCTCGGCGCCTGGTGGAACGTGAACGGCGCCTGACCCGATGCCATGCCGCCGGGTGCGGTCAGGTGGACGTCGTGGCGGCTGGACAGGTGCGTGGCAATCTCCCGGATGCGCACGCGACCGCCGTCGTTCGTTGGATATACCGGATAGGGGGACACCATCAGCAATTTCATTTCGCGGTGTCCACGGTGAGTTGAGCCTCGCCTGCGTGTGCGCTGCTGCCACGGCGCGCAGCCAGCTCGTAGACCTCCGCGGTGGCGGCCGCAACGGCGGGCCAGCTCATGCGCGTCGCAACATCGCGTGAGTGCGCTTCGAGTTCGCCACGCAGTGCGCCCTCTGTCAGTACGTGCAGCAGCGCGCTCGCGAGCCGCTCCGCATCACCGGGAGGCACGATCGCTCGATCGTCGCCGGCGAGTTCAGGAAGGCCGCCCGCGCTCGTGACAACGATCGCCTTCCCATATGCCAACGCAGTGCAGGCGGCCGCGCTCTGAGCATCGAAATGCGTGTACGGGTACACCACGACATCGGCCGCGGCGAAGTAGTGGGGGATCTCGTCGGCGGGCAGGTACGAGAGGTGCGCGAGCACCGCATCTTCCAGCCCGAGACGTATGATCTCAGCTCGGATCGCATCCGCACCCCCGCTCCAGGGTTCGCCGGCGAGGACGAGCCGCGCTGCGGGCATCACGTCGCGCACGCGGCGGAATGCTTGCACCAACGTCAATACGCCCTTGTACGGCCGGATGTTTCCGAAGAACAGCGCGACCGGCGCGCCGGGCGCAACGCCGATCCTTTGCCGGGCCGCATCGCGCCTCGGGGGCGACGACGCGCGTCGCACACCGATCGGGATAACGTCCACCGGGCGCGTCTCGCCGCGGGCTGCCCGTAGCGTCCGCACGTTCTCGGCAGTGTGCACGATGATGCGATGCGCAAACGGGACGACGGCGCGATTCGCAACACGTCGGAGCAGACCTCCTTCGTGAGGCTCTACGTTGTGGATGGTGACGATCACGGTCTTTCTTCGCAGCCGGGCGCAGGCAAGGAGCACAACGTATACCGGAGCCAGCGGGTAGCTCCACCACTGCGCATGCACGATGTCACCACGCAACGTCATCCCGGCGAGCAGCCAGCCGAACGGGTTCCACCACCGGAGCGGGCGCCGCGTCGCGGCTGACGGCACGCTCACGAGATCGCCCGATCCGTCTTCAGGATCGCCGCCGGGGTAGAGCCACGTCGGATACAGGCTGCGAAAGGCGACGACATCCAGATCGACGTCATCACGGGCGGCGAGCGCCGCGGCCAAATCGAGGGTGTAGGGGCTAACGCCACGGTGCGGCGGCAGCGAACCGATCATCGTTACGGCGGTTGCGCGATGGTCCTGCATCCTGCCTTCGGGCCTTCCGCTTGCCGCGCGCGCATGGCGGCAACTCCACTCGCCACACCGTGTCGACCGAAACGAGTATGCGCGGCGACCGCCCGCGGCACACTCAGCGATCCCCCTACGGCGCGCCGGGCACGCCCTGACGCGCATCAACGAAGACCGAGATCGACGCCGTCCTTCGCCGCCTGCTGTTCGCGAACGGAGAGCCCGTCGTTCTCGTCGGTTATCCGAAGCGGAGCGCCGAGCGCACGCTCGATCTGGTCGCTGCTCCGACCGCTCTCGCGGACGAGGGAGTCGGCATCTTCTGGACTGATCGCGGTGCTGTGGTCCCGCGGTTCGAGCTTCGATCGGTCCAACGCGTACAGGTAGAACTCATCGGCGTCGGAGCGGCGCTCCGAATCGATGAGCGTGAACGCGGGATGTCCGCTCAAGTAGGACGTGGCCTGCAGCGAACTGAACGCGACATCCTCACCGGTGAGCACGATGAAGGTGACGTCGTGGATGCGCAGGTATTCGAGCAATTCCTCCTGGCCCAGCCCGACCCAGTAGTTCTTCTCCTCGAAGCGCTTGAGCCAGAGCCACGTGTCACCCGGTTGCGCGGGGCGCACCTCGCGATCCTCCCATCGGAACAGATTCGAGCGGCGCACGAGCAACCGCTCGCTGCTACCGTCTATGTCGACGCCCACCGTCGGCATCTGACGGATGCGATAACGGCCGTCGGTGTGTATGAACAGGCTCGAGAAGTACAGCCTGCTCGTCACCACCGAGGCGCCCGGCGGAATGTGCGCGTCCATCGACGCGGCGATCTCCCGCACGAAGCTGCTGTCCCACGAATCGGCGCGCACGTCAACCGAAGCAGCCTCCGCATTGGCGGACGTGAACGAACGAACCTCGTACACCACGAAGGCGCCGGCCACCAGGGCGACGAGGGCCACCGGCACGAACGCCTGGCCGGGAGTCATCGTTCGGCGCACGTGACGTGCGGCGTCGCCTGTTGCGATTCCGAGGGCCAAATAGGCAACGTAGACGATCGGCAACGCGTCGCGCAGTTGGAGCGAACGGTTGGCGGCGAATATGGCGAACGGCGTGAACATCGATGCCACTGCCAGGAGCAGGCGCGCGTCATCGTTCCCACGTACGGCGCGCACGGCGAGCCAAGCCAACGCGGCGACAAGCAACAGGTAAGGCTGCGCGTTCGGCGCCACCGACGTCAGATACCGTGGCACCGTAGCCCAGTACGCGATGGGGTAGTTCCAGGCATCGTTGCGCTCGAGCGTATAGAGAATCGCGCCGCCCCACACGACGCCGATGGCGATTGCCGTGGGCGTGGCAACACGCGTCGCCTGGCGGATGGGGCCCGCCAGCATCCCGCGCCACGCCGCCACCGCGACCGAGAGCGCAACGGGCAACATCAGGCTCCCTCCGATGGCTTCGGCCCGACCCGGATGGCCCACGAGGAAGATGCCCCCGGTTTGCGCCCAGACCCACGCGAACCAGGGCGCGACGACGGCTGCGAACGCCAGCAGGAACGCGATCGCACCGCGCACGCCGGTGCGGTTTCGAAGCGCCGGCAGCGCCAGGCAAGCGACCACCGAAAGCGGCACCCATTGCACGGCAGCTTCCTTCACGAGAAACGAGAACCCGATGCAGGCCCCGGCCGCCGCGAACCAGGCGACGCGGGGTCGGCGGATCGCCTCGGCGAGCGCCGCCACCGCGAGCAGCGCGAACATGCTTTCCAGCGGATCGAGATACAGCGTCGTGCCGAGCCCGTTGAGGTACGCCGACGCGCCCGCCGCGATTCCCGCCACCGTGCCCGCTGTCGCTCCGCCCATGCGCCAGGCGATCGCGGCGACGAGCAGCGCGTTCAGGATGACGATCGCCTTCGTGATGACGTAAGCCCCGTCCGGTCCGCCGATGGCCACCGACGGCGCGAGAGCCAACGGGTAGAGCGGAGCCCGATGCGCGACGGGTTCGCCGGAGGGATACGCCGCGCCGCCGCCGTGCGCGAGCGAATACGACTCAGCGAGGTAGAGCGATTCGTCAGACGTCAGGTTCGATGGATGCGCGAAGACCAGCGGCAGCATCAATGAGACGAACACAGCGCCAACCGCTATCACAATCGCCGGACGGGGCACCCGGCGGGTGCGCGCGACGTACATGGATGCGCTCAGTTGCACATGAACCCCCGCGCGTCCGGATGACGTGGATTCCTCGCCCGCCAGGCCGGCTGGCCCACGGCGCGTCGCGCACCGCCAGGACCCGGCTGGCCCACAACGGACGGCTACGCCGCTCGCTCGGCTATCTCGACCGGAGCGACAGCACGGACACGTCGAGGCGCAACGGAGCGCCCCTCGGTCGGCCGCAACGAAGCGTTGACGGCGTCCGCCGCCGCGAGCACGCGCAAGTCCATGCCGGCCGCGCGTGCCAGGTCGAGTAGCGACTTGCTGTCCTTCGGCAGGCACTTGCCGCCGTAACCCCGGTAGCCGCTGTCGAACACGTCCGTATGCGATGGGCCGATGCGCGGGTCCGCGGCGACGATGTCGCGCACACGTTCGAAGCCCACGCCCAGCCGCTCGCAGAGGTCGAAGATCTCGTTCGCGTAGCTCACCTTGACGGCCAGGAACGAGTTCGCGACGTACTTCGCCATTTCCGCGTCCTCGGCCGGGCAGATCAGCTCGAAGGGCGCGCGGGGCAGCAGCGCGAGCACGCGCTCCGCGTCATCGGCGCTGTTCGGCGTGTGGCCCACGATCTGCCGGTCCGGGTGCACGAAGTCATCGAGCGCCGTCGCCTCTCGAAGAAACTCAGGGTTGAACAGGAACCGGTGCTGCGGATAGCGCGCCTGCAGTGCCCGCGTCGTGCCCGGCAGCACCGTCGACTTGATGACGACGGCCTTGGCGCCGGCGATCGATGAGACGGCGCGCAACAGGTGCGTGTCGTCGAACCCGCGGCCGCGCGTGTAGGGCGTCGGCACGCAGACGAAGACCAGGTCCGCGGCATCGAGCACCGCGGGATCCGCGTGACCCTTCGGCGGATCGAAGACCCGTACCTCGCGCCCCTCCGCACGCAGATGCGCCAGCAGCGCGCCCCCCACGACGCCCGCGCCGATGACCCCGAGCGGTGCTTCCCTACGCCGCATGTCTCACCCTTTCATTGCTGTCCAGATCGGTCTCGCCGTACTCCTCGTCGTGTCGCGCCGACCGCTGCCGGTGTGGCCGGGCCGGACGCGCGGCGGAGCGCTCATCTTTCATCCGGAAGAGCACGTCCTCCAGCATCCGCCGGTTCCAGCTGATCGCCAGCGCGAGC
>CAYJMJ010000031.1:0-35116 GCA_964371095.1 uncultured Dehalococcoidia bacterium
GTCGAACGTGCTCGCCTCCAGCATCGAGCCGCAGCCCGCGGTCGCGCCGGCGCCGGCGCCGACGCCCGCGCCGTAACGGTCGCGCCGTCGCCGGCACCACGCGCAGCGTGTAGGACAGCCGCCCCCGGCTGTCCCACACACCTCGCACCGCCATACTCCGTTGAGCAGGAGCCACCGCCCGCAAGGTGCTACGATGCCGCGGACCCGAAGCGAGGAGTAACCCGACATGCGACTCGAAGGTAAGACGGCGCTGATCACGGGCGCGGGCAGCGGCATGGGCCGCGTTGCCGCCGTGTTATTCGCGAAGGAGGGCGCAAACGTCATCGCCACCGACATCTCGGCGAAGGGGCTCGACGAGACGGCGCAGCTCGTCGCCGAGCACGCGCACGGCCGCATCCTGGCGCTCGCGGGCGACGTGACGAGCGAGGCCGACGTGCGGTCGTGGGTGCGCACAGGCGTCCAGAGCTTCGGCGCGCTGAACGTGCTGTATAACAATGCCGGCATCTTCCCGGATGCCGATCGCAGCGTGCTGGAGATGGACGAGGCGACGTACCGGCGCACGCTCGACGTCAACCTCAAGGGCGTGATGCTCTGCTGCAAGCACGGCATCCCGGAGATCGTGCGTGCCGGCGGCGGGTCCGTCGTCAACATCGCATCGTTCGTCGCGCTCGTCGGCTGCACGGTGCCGCAGGACGCGTACACGGCGAGCAAGGGCGCGGTGCTCGCGCTGACGAAGTCGCTCGCGGTGCAATTCGGCCGCGACCACGTGCGTGTCAACGCCATCTGCCCGGGACCGATCCTGACGCCGCTCCTCGCCGACCTCTTCCCGAACGAGGAGGAGAAGATGAAGCGGCTCAACCGCATCCCCCTCGGCCGCTTCGGCTTGCCGGAGGACATCGTCTACGCCGCGCTGTACCTGGCGTCGGACGAGTCGTCGTGGACGACGGGCACCGAGTTCGTCGTGGACGGCGGGATCACGGTGAACTATTTCTGAGGGTGCATCGAACGGGTGTATGCTATGCGCAGACACCGGAACGTGCGGAGGCTGTGGCGTGGCGACGCAACGGGAAACCAGGACGAGCGATGCGGACCTTGACTGGGTCGTGGCCAATCTGGCGGACCTTAGTGAGTACAGCGGGCGCTGGATCGCGGTGCTCGCCCGCGCGGTCGTGGCCTCCGGTACGACAGCCAGCGCGGTAGTCGACGACCTGGCGGACCGAAAGATCGCCGATGCACTGGTGACGCGCATACCAGACGACGTGGAACGCCGCTCCTACCTCATTGCATGCGTGTGACGCAGACCCCGCCTGGCTGGTAATTGGCCGGGACTTACGCCGCGCTGTACCTGGCGTCGGACGAGTCATCGACAACGGGTACGGAGTTCGTCGTCGACGGCGGGATCACGGTCAATTACTTCTAGTTGATGTCGGGGGTGGGACGGGGCTGAATCCGAAGTGTTGACTAGCCCCTTGACTTGATGTTAATGATCGCTTCTTCGCTTACCTCGCCGCCCTTGGTCAGTGGTATGGCGTCTTCGCTCCAACCGAAGTGGGAATAGACCGCCGAGAGGGTATCGAATGCGGCCTTGCCGGGGCTGGCGGTCTTGCACGCATTCCATTGCGTCCTAAAGTCAGAAACGTCGGCCGACTTCCGGTCTGAGAAGTGTTCGGCTCTGAAAGGCAAGAACAGTCGAACGGGCTCCAACAAGTTTCCCATACATACTCGCCAATGTACCGGTGACTCCACTTCCATCCTGACCTTGACTTGCGTGAGGTAGAACCGCCAGAACTCCATCGTGTACTCGACCAAGGCGGTGGGGTTGATCCAGCGCTCACCATGGCTCGCAAAACTGTCAGACGCCCAGGTCAAGTGCTCCTCACCCTGGACCGCCGTAGCGATTCCCGTCCGTGTCACGGATAGCGAGTCGGACTTGTGCCATGAGTTCCGCAAGGCGCCTCGTGTCGTGCGTTCTGGATCCACCCCATCGGGGAGGTTGAATCCGGCCTGTCTCAACTGGGGAATCTCGCGGAGCAATTCCTGCAGAGAACCGGTTCCGCCCACATAGAAGCGACGCAGCGCGGTGGGTCGTCGCGGGCCTGCTTGGATGCTCAAGTAGCGCTCGCTGCCGCTGAGACCAAGCGCGGTACGATCCTCGTTGAGAATGTCATCCGCATCGGCCAGTTGATCGGCCGCGGGTTCAAACGGCTCGGCGGCTACCTCGGCATGGTAGCCCTTCTGGATCCAGCTATGCACCTGCGCGGGCGAATACGGCGTGTTGTGGGTGCCCGCGCGTTCGAACACGCCAAAGAAGTTATCGTCTGTCCCGACGAGTCCTGTCACCGTCTTCACGACAATGAAAGGCAAATCCCTCTCGCGTTGCTTGTCTACATAGATGGTCCAAACCTGACCCATCTGTTCCGGGACGGCATGCGGTCGCACCTCAACGTTCAGCTTCGGGAAGATCCATTCCCAGATGACGTCCTGGATCTGCTTCGGATCAAGGCTTCCTGGCGAAACAGGCCTCAACCTTGTCGCACGCTCCACCTGTTCAACCGTGTCGAGTTCCGTCTCGAAGCCAATGAGGATGGCGCCGCCGGTCTTCGCTAGAACAGTCACATCCTTCGCAAGCTGCTGTCGGTGGAACTCGTGTGCGTTCAGTCCTTTCGCGATGGCGTACGGCTCTCTCTTGAAGTCGAGCCAAGGGGTTTCGACCTCGCCAACGATCTGTCGCGGATCGCGCCCGAGCAATTCGAACAATTCGGTGATGGATGCGAGCGTCATAGACTCTAAGGTACTCCTCCGAGGACAGGAGCGGATAGAGCCATCTCGAACCGACGAAGGCACGGCTCCCGCCCGCTACACTGCCCGCATGGACGCGCACGCGCTGCGGACGCTCGAGTTCGACAAGATCCTCGCGAAGCTGGCACGGCACACGTCGTTCTCGGCCGGGCGGGAGCTTGCGCTCGCGCTCGAGCCTTCGAGCGAGCTGCGCGAGGTAGTGCGACGCCAGCGCGAGACGGCCGAGGCGCGCCGCCTGGTCGCGATGAAGCCGCGCACCGGCCTCGGCGGCGCCCACGACGTGCGGCCGATGGCCGAGAAGGCGGCGCGCGGCGGCGTGCTCGACCCCAACGACCTGCTCGCCATCGTCTCGACGCTCGAGTGCGCGCGCGACCTCAAGACGTCGGTGCAGCGGCTCGAGGCGCTGCCGCTGATGAAGGAGACGGTCGACCTCATCGAGCCGATGGTGCGGACGATCGAGAACATCAACCGCTGCATCAACCAGCGCGCGGAGGTGACGGACCAGGCGAGCCCGGCGCTCGGCGCGCTGCGGCGCGAGATCCGCACGGTTCACGACCGGCTCTACCAGCGGCTGCAGGAGATCGTCGGCGCGGCATTCTCGAAGGGCGTGGCGCAGGAAGCAATCATCACGCTGCGCGACGGCCGCTACGTGATCCCCGTCAAGGCCGACATGCGCGGCCAGATGAAAGGCATCGTACACGACGTGTCGGGCAGCGGCGCGACCGTCTGGCTCGAGCCGCTGGCGGTCGTCGAGCTGGGCAACCGGTGGCGCGAGGCGCAGCTCGAAGAGGAGCGCGAGGTCGAGCGCGTGCTGCGCACCCTGAGCACCGAGGTCGGCGCGCAGGTCGAGGCGGTCGGCTGGAACGTGATCGCGCTGGCGCGCATCGACCTGGCGCTGGCGAAGGTGCGCTTCGGTGACGAGATCGGCGCGCCGGAGCTGCCGTACGAGGGCGAGGAGCAGCCGTGGATCGTCGAGGCGCCGGCGCAGCTCCACCTGCTGCTCGCGAGGCACCCGCTGCTGCGCCCGCCGGTCATCCCGACGACGGTCACCGTCGGCGGCAACTACCGCGTGCTGCTGATCACGGGGCCCAACACCGGCGGCAAGACCGTCGCGCTCAAGACGGCCGGGCTGCTCTCGCTGATGGCGCAGGCGGGACTGCCGGTCCCGGCCGATCGCGGCAGCCGCGTGCCGGTGTTCGACGCCGTCTTCGCCGACATCGGCGACGAGCAGAGCATCGAGCAGTCGCTGTCGACGTTCAGCAGCCACATGACGAACATCATCCGCATCGTCGCGGGCGCTGGCCCGAAGAGCCTCGTGCTGCTCGACGAGCTGGCGGCCGGCACCGACCCGACGGAGGGCGCCGCGCTGGCGCGTGCGATCCTGATGAAGCTGCTCGGCGCGGGCGCGCTCACCGTCGCGACGACGCACCACGCCGAGTTGAAGGCGTTCGCGCACGCGACCGACGCCGTCATGAACGCGTCGGTCGAGTTCAACCTGGAGACGCTGTCGCCGACGTACCATCTCTCGATCGGCCTGCCCGGCCGCAGCAACGCGCTCGAGATCGCGCAGCGTCTCGGCATGCCGCGCGAGCTGATCGACGAGGCGCGCGGGTCCATCGCGCCGGAACAGCGCCAGGTCGAGGAGATGCTGTCCGACATCAACCGTGAGCGCGAGCAGGCGGCGTCCGCGCGCCGCTCAGAGGAGATCGCGCGGAACGAGGCCGAGGAGATCCGTGGACGCCTCGCCGAGAAGCTCGACGCGGCGGACGAAGAGCGCGAGCGGCTCATCGAGCAGGCGCGCACGGAGATCTGGTCGGACATCGAGCGCACGCAGAAGCTGCTCGCCGACGCCGAGAAGCAGGTCGAAGCGCAGAAGCTCGTCGCCGCGCAGGAACAGCTGCGCCTCGCGGCCGAGACCGCCGCCAAGTTGCAGGAGCGGGCCGCGCGGCCTCGGCCGGAGCGACGAAAGCCGCAGGCGGCGCCCCGCGTCGCGAAGGTTCCGGCCGGTCCGCCGCCGGAGTCGATCCAGGAAGGCGATCTCGTCTGGCTGCGCGGGATGGATCGCTTCGGTGAGGCGCTGTCGGCGCCGGACGCACGGGGCGAAGTCGAATTGCGGCTCGGACCGCTGCGCAGCCGCATCAAGCTGTCGCAGGTGGAGCGGGTGCAGCGGCCGGCGCCGTCACAGGCGCGCGGCACGGTTACGACGCACCTCGCGCCGGCCCGCGCCGTGCCGCCGGAGATCGAGGTGCGCGGCCAGACGATCGACGAGGCGATGCCGACCGTCGAGCAGTACATCGACGAGGCGTTCCGCGCCGGGTTGCCGTGGGCGCGCATCATCCACGGCAAGGGCACGGGCACGCTGCGGCGGCAGGTGCGCGAATTCCTCTCCAAGCACCCGCTCGTCAAGTCATACGAGGAGGCGCGGCCGGAGGAAGGCGGCGAAGGCGTGACGATCGCGCACCTGGCGGTCTGACGTGAGGAATCTTATGGCAAGGCAAGTCGTGAAGGTCCGGTACGACCGCGAGGGTGATTTCCTGGAAGTCACCTTCGAAGACAAGGAAGGCTACGTCCGCGAGACCGAGCACGATCAGGTCATGGAGCGCGTCGACACGCGGGGGCACGTGATCGGATTCTCAATCCTGCGCGTGAGTTCACTCTCGGACAAGCCTCTCGAAGTCGCGCTCAACTAGCCAGCCTGTCTAGTCGGTTGTCCGCTCGCGGATCTGCCGCTCGGCCCGGCGCAACGTCACGAACTCCCGGCGGTTCCAACGAACGTCCCAGCCCATCTTGTTGGGTTTGCAGAGCTTGCACGATCGTCGCTTGATCTTGCGTGACTTGCGCATGCGTCCTCCGCGTCGCGGCCCTACTGTACCATTGCAGCACCGATGATCTCGCAACGAACTCAGGCAGCAATGGTGACCGTCAAGTGAACCTCACGGTACTCGCAGGCGGTGTCGGCGCGGCGCGCTTTCTCGAAGGTGTCGTGCAGGTCGTGCCGCAGGAGGACATCACGGTCGTCTCCAACACCGGCGACGACGAGGAGTTCTTCGGCCTGCGCGTGTCGCCCGATATCGACATCGTGATCTACACGCTCGCCGGCGCGGTCGACGCGGAGAAGGGCTGGGGGCTCGCGGGCGAGACCTACCACGCGCTCGATGCACTCGCCCGTTTCGGCTACGAGACGTGGTTCCACCTCGGCGACGGCGATCTCGCCACGCTGACGCATCGTACGCAGCTGCTGCGCGCGGGCGCGACGCTGTCCGAGGCGACGCGCTCCATCGTGGATGCGTTCGGCCTGCGGCTCACGCTGCTGCCGGTCTCCAACGACCGTATTCGCACGCTCGTCGAGACGGACGCCGGGACGCTCTCGTTCCAGGAATACTTCGTGAAGCGGCGTACCGAGGACGTTGTGCGGTCAGTTCACTTCGATGGCATCGACCGCGCGGCCGCGGCTCCCGGCGTGCTGGACGCGATCCGGAATGCGGACGTCGTCGCTATCGCGCCGAGCAACCCCGTCGTCAGCATCGGGCCGTTGCTCACCGTGCCGGGCGTGCGCGATGCACTGTGCGAGACCGGTGCGAAGGTGGTCGCCGTCAGCCCGATCATCGGCGGCCGGACGGTGAAGGGCCCGGCAGACCGCATGATGGCGTCGCTTGGCATGACGCCCACCGCGGCCGGGGTCGCGCAGGCGTATGCGGACTTCCTCGACGTCCTCGTCATCGACGAGACGGACCGCGCACTGGCGGGCGACGTCGAATCCGCCGGCGTGCGATGCGTCGTCGCGCCTACGATCATGCGGGGGCCAGCCGAGAAGCGCGCGCTGGCCGAAGCGGTGCTCGGCGCGGTTCAATGACACCATGCGCGTCGCACTGATCCCGATGAAGGAGCTGGCACAGGCGAAAATGCGCCTGGCCGACGTGCTCGAGCGCGTCGGCCGCGCCGAGCTGGCGCTCGCCATGCTCACGGACGTGGTCGGGGCCTGTCACGAGAGCGGCTGCTTCGATCAGGTGTCCGTCGTCAGCAACGACGGCGAGGTGCTCCGGCATGCTGTCGAACTCGGCGCGACGCCGCTCGCTGAACCTGCCGCGCTCGGCGGCCTCAACGAGAGCCTGACGTTCGGCCAACGTCACGCGGGCGGCCGCAACACCGTCGACGAGCTGGTGATCCTGCCGGCCGATGCGCCGCTCGCCCGCGCCGCCGACATTCGCGCCGTCATCGACGCGCTGACCACCGCCCCCGGACCGCGCGCGGTGCTCGTGCGCTCGCGTGACAACGGCACCAACGCGCTGGCCCTCCGGCCGCCCGATGCGATCGGCATGCACTTCGGCCGCAACAGCGCCGACGCCCATCGTGCCGCGGCCGAGTCCGCCGGCATCGCGATCTTCGAGGTCGTCAACGAGCGGCTGGCGTACGACATCGATGCGCCGGAGGACCTGGAAGCGCTGCCGGGGCTGGCCGTCGGCCCGGCGACGCGCGGCTGGCTCGAAGCGCGCGCCCACTACGCGGCCGAACGATGAGCGGGGAACGACCGCCGCAGCAGCCGCGCACGATGGACGCGCTCGAAGCGATACGGACGCGCCGATCGCTGCGGCAGCTCGACCCTCGCCCCGTGCCACGGGAGCTGCTCGACCAGACGCTCGCCGCCGCTTGCGTGGCGCCGGCGCCGCACCACACGCGGCCGTGGCGCTACGTCGTCGTCTCGCCGGAGCGGCGCGCGACCCTCGCCGAGGCTCTCGGCGCGGCGTGGCGCGGTGACCTCCTACGCGACGGCCACCGGACGGAAACGATCGAGCGGCTGCTGCGCCGCTCGCGCCGCCAGATCATCGGCGCGCCAGCGCTCGTGCTCGCCTGCCTGACGCGCGAAGGGCTGCGCGAGTGGCCCGACGAGCGCCGCGCGCGTCACGAGTGGGCGATGGCGCAGCAATCGATCGGCGCCGGCATGCAGAACCTGATGCTGGCCGCGCACGCGCTCGGCCTGGCCTCGTACTGGATCTCCGCGCCGCTGTTCGCGCCGGAGGCCGCGGCGGCCGCGCTGTCGTTGCCCGATGATTATGTCGCGCAGGCGTTCATCGTGCTCGGCTATGCCGCCGCGGGCGCCGCGCCGAAGCCGCGCCCCCCGGCCGACGCATCGCGCCTCGTCATCGAGCGATAGCGACACCACTGGAAAGCGCCGCCCGAAACCGGACGGCGCTCCCCGCGCGCGAACCCAGAACTGTGAACTACAAACTGCTAACTACGAACTCCCCTACGGCCTCACGCCGATCAGCTTCGCCACCTTGATCGTGTTGAACAGCGCCATGCTCACGTACCACTTCACCCGCGTGCGGGTGGCGTCCTTCGTCTCCAGGCTGCCGATCGTCTCGACGGTCAGGCCGCCCGGCGCCGTCAGCCCGGCCAGCGCACCCTCGCCGAACTGCATCGCGTAGACCGTCGAGCAGTCGGCGCTCGTGCCGACCGACTTCGCGTCCGAAATGTAGTCGGAGACGCCGACGGGCACGCCGTCGTAGTACTGGACCATCTGGCCGAACTCGTTGCGATCCGTCTGGAGGAAGCTGCCCGCCGTGCGCGCAAGGTTGTTGAGCGATCGCCGGGTCCGCTTGCTCATCAGCAGCATCACCGGCGGGCCGCCCTTGATGAGGTCGACCAGCTCGTCGAGTTTGGCCAGCGTGAGCGAGCCGCCGTTCACGCCCATCGACGCCTCCTGGCCGCCGGTGATCAGCTTGTCGATGCCGTCGAACGACTTGGTGTCGACCGACGTGTCGCCGTTGATGAACGTGTCCTCGAACTTCTGCTGCACGGCCTTCGCGCGCAGGCGGATGACGGCGGCCTGCAGGTCCTGCACGTTGTTCCGCGTCGTCAGCAGGAAGTTGTCGATGTCCGCGTCGCCGCCGACGATCTTGAGCGTCGCGGTGATCTGCGTGAACGTCGGCGTGCCCTCCGTCCAGGTGTCGCCGACGTCGAAGAACGTGGCGTTCGGGTTCGTGTTCTCGCGATTGTACGTGAGCCCGTTCCCGGTGATCTCGATGAATGGCAACGCCTGCAGGATCGGCGAGTCCTGCACGATCGTCTCGATCACCCCCTGCAGGACGATGTCGTTCGAGAGCTTCGCGGCTTCCGCAAGTGTCAGGGACATGTGTTGGCCTCCTGGTTACTGGTTACTGGTTACTGGTTACTGGTCACTGGTCACTGGTCACTGGTCACTGGTCACTGGCTACTGGGAACTGGTGATTGGTGATTGGCCGATGGCGGTCGTCGCCGCTCAGGGTCGGCGAGACAGGCCGTAGCGGATCTTCTGCTCGGGGCTGAGCGCGCCGAGATCCGGCGCCGAACGCGGCGGCGCGCCCGCCGGGACGCGCGCGGCCTGCGCCTGCGCCTCGATGTGCGACCGCACGCGGCTGACCATCGCGCGCGCCGCTTCGACCGACGCGTCGACGTCCTCCACCGTGTCGCCGGCGATCAGCTCGGCCGGCAACGCCGGCTCCGTGCGCACGACGAGATCGCGGTACCGCTCGGCCGACGTCCGCATGCGACGCTCCGCCTCCCCCAGCTGGTCGCGCAGCGCGGACGACTCCGCCGCGGCCGCCGACGCCGCCTCGCCCGACGACCGCACGTCGTCACGCAGCGTGTCGGCCTCGGCGATCGCCTGCTCCGCCCGTGCGGCAGCACTCGCCGCGTCGGCCTGCAGCCGCTCGACCTCCGCCCGAGCAGCGGCGAGTTCTTCCTGGAGCGCCGCCAGCTCCTCCCCGCCCGGGGGGCTCCCGGGTGTGCCCATCATCCACCTCCATCACTACTGGCTTGCCGGTTGACGGGGCGAACGTACGCCGCCGCACGCGCGATCTCCAAACTCCCGGATCACCGCCGGGGCTGGTCGCCTGGGGACTGGTGATTAGGGGCTGGTGGCTCGGTGATGTCCTGCTCTCTGTTGTCTGTTGTCTGTTCTTCGCCGAGCGGTGATACTCAGCCAAAACGCGATCCAAACGCCGAGTGCCGCCGCCTCCCGCAGTCGAAGGAGTACCGCCATGCCGAACAAGCCGAAGTTCTGGGGCACGATCGTGCCGCTGCCCGCGCCGATGCTCACCGCCCACGCGGCGCAGCTCGAGGCGCTGGGCCTCGAGGGGCTGTTCGCGCCGCAGGTCTACGGGCCGCCGTTCATCCCGCTCGCCACCGCGGCCGGCGCCACGTCGCGCGTGCGCCTCGCCACCGGCATCGCGCTCGCGTTCGCACGCAGCCCGTTCGAGACGGCGGTCGCGGCAATGGACCTGGACCGGATCAGCGGCGGCCGGTTCACGCTCGGCCTGGGCACGAGCGTGAAAGCGTGGAGCGAGGGCTTCTTCGGCATGGAGTACGGCAAGCCGCTCGCACACATGCGGGAGGTCGTCGAGATCGTGCGGCTGATCATCGGCAAGAGCCACACCGGCGAGTTGACCCGCTACGACGGCACCTACCACCACCTGGACTTCAGCCAGTTCAACTCGCTCGGCGCGCCGGTCCGCACGAACCTGCCGATCTGGGTCGCCTGCCTGCGCACGCCGCTCATCCGTCTCGCCGCGGAAATCGCCGACGGCGTCATCGGCCACCCGATCTGGTCGATCGACTGGGCGACGACCAAGGTGATGGACGACCTGAAGGCGGGGCTCGCGAAAGGCGGCAAGCAGCGCAGCGACATCGAGGTCAACATGTGGCTGTTCGTGGCGCCGAACGACGATCGCAAGCAGGCCATCGAGGACGCGCGCGCGACGGTCGCGTTCTACGCGGGCGCCGAGCAGTACGAGCCCTACTTTGCCGCGCACGGGTTCGGCAAGGAGGCGCGGCAACTGCAGGAGGGCGTCAAGCGCGGCGACTACCTGGGCGTCAAGCACCTGGTGACCGACGAGATGGCGCAGACGTTCGTCGTCTGCGGCACGCCGGACGAGGTGCGGAAGCGCGTCGCCCCGATCTGGGAGACCGCCGACTCGGCGTGCCTCAACCCCCCGTCCTACGGCCTCGATCCCGGCGCGATGCTCCGCTACGGGGCAAAGATCGCCGAGCTGTTCTACGGGTAGCTGGTAGTTGGCAGTTCGTAGTTGGTAGTTCCTACTTCGTGTGTAGCTGCATGTGGGGACAGTCGCCCCCGGCTGTCCCCGTCGCCAATCGAAAGAGATGCGCGGATCACACGAAGGATCGCACGGGGTGTGACCAGGCCATGGCCCGCGCAATCCGATGCGCCTTCATGCCAGTGGTGATGGGACAGCCGAGGGCGGCTGTCCCCACATTGCCTTGGTCTCGTTCATGTGACATCTTCTGTTCACGGACACGCGGCTGCGAACCAGCACGGCGAGGTACGACGATCTTGGAACGGCGTCCGCGGTCACTCGCGCGGCCGGCCGAAAAGGCATACGCCCGCAAACTGCCGCACATGCAGTCGCCCGGGAAGATGCTGTTCATCACGTTCGCGACGTGGAGACGCCAGATCCTTCCCGAGACCGTCCGCAAGCTCGTGCTCGACTGCTGCATCCACGACCACGGCACGAAGTATGAATTGCACGCTGCCGTCGTAATGCCCGACCACGTACATCTTCTGCTCACACCCAACAGCGACGAGCAGGGCAACACATACTCACTGCGCGAAATCACGGGCGGCATCAAAGGTGCAGCCGCCCACGCAGTGAACCGAACACTCGGCCGAAAGGGTCGCGTCTGGCAGACGGAATCGTTCGACCACCTCCTCCGCTCGGACGAGAGCACCCGCTCGAAGGCCGATTACATCTGCGACAACCCCGTGCGCGCCGGCCTGGCCGCGGACGAGGCCGCTTACCCGTGGCGCCGGACGGCGTGGCCCGAAGCGGCGCCAACCTCTACGATCTCCCCATGACCTCGATTTACCTGTACGACGGCACGGCGGTGAGCGCGATCGAGGCGCCGGCGGCGAGGCCGCTGCGCTGGGCGGCGTGGCGGCCCGACGGCGCGAGCGCCCTGCTCGTCGGCAACCACGGGCAGGTGCTGCGGTTCGACGGCCGCGGCTTCGAGACGCTGGAATCGCACGTCACGCACAACCTCCGTGGCGCCGCCTGGGCGCCAGACGCGTCCCGCGCATTGCTGGCCGGCAACCGCGGCGCCGTCCTCCTCTACGACGGCAAGCGTTTCAGCGAGTTGCCGCCGGCGACCGTCGAGAACCTGCGCCGCGTCGCGTGGTCGCCCGACGGCTCGTGCGCGCTCGTCGCCGGTAACGCGGGCTGCGTGCTGCGGTTCGATGGCCGCACCGGCGCGCTGCAACAGCTGCCGGGCGACCGCGCGCACACGATGCGCTCGATCGCATGGCGGCCCGACGGCGCGTACGCGCTCATCGGCGCTTACGCGAGCCGCCACGCCGGGTATCCGCGGCCGTACGCGCTGTATCGATGCGACGGCCGCTTCGTTCAGGGCATCCTCGCCACCGACGACGAAGATGACGCCTGCGCGATTGACTGGAAGCCCGGTGGCGACGCTCGCGCGCTCATCCTGATCGCGCGCTACAGCGATGATGGCGCGCGGCTGCCGGGGAAGATCGTGAGCTACGATGGCGCCGGATTCTCGTATCGTTCGATCCCGCGCCTCGTCCGCACGGAGCCCGCGGCGTCGACTTCAGGCGAGGTGGTCACGCTGCTGGGATTGGGCTGGCAACCCTCCGGCGAGTACGCACTCCTCTGCGGGGAGCATGGGAAGCTGCTCTCGTACGACGGGCAGCGGATGCGTCAGATTCCGACCGGGACGCGCGACAACCTCGTCGGGCCGTTCTGGCAGCCCGATGCCGGCAAGCCGATCGCCGTGATGCTGAAGGGGCCCGACGAGAAGGTCTACACGATCTAGAGATTCGAGGTTAGATGTTGGAAGTTGGAGGACGCCGTACGAGCTGCGACCTTCTAACCTCCAACCTTCAACCTCTAGATCACTCGCGGCGCAGCGCCTCGATGGGGTCGAGACGGGAGGCGCGCCAGGCGGGGTAGACGCCGAAGACAAGGCCGGTAACGGCCGACATGCTGAGCCCCATGCCGACCCAGAACGGCGTCACGAGGTACTTCGTGTCGGCCCCCCCGATCTCGAAGGTCCTGGCAACCTGGATCGCGCCCACACCGGCGAGCACGCCGATCGCGCCGCCGATCGTCGTCACGACGAGCGCCTCGATCACGAATTGCATGAGGATGTCGAGGCGTTTCGCGCCAACCGCCTTCCTGATGCCGATCTCCCGGGTGCGCTCGCTGACCGACACGAGCATGATGTTCATGATGCCGATGCCGCCGACGACCAGCGAGATGATCGCGATCGAAACGAGCAGCACCTGCAGTGTCCGGTCGACCGAGGTGGCGGTCGAGAGCACGTCGCTCTGCGACTGCACCTTGAAGTCGTCGTCGTTGACGATGTTGTGCTGCCTGCGCAGCACGTCGGTGACGGCTGCCTTAACCGATTGCTCCTTCGAACCGTCGGTGAGCTTGATGCTGATCTGCGTGACATTCGTGTAGCCCCGCGAATTCCGGATAAATGGGACGCGCGCCTGGAAGGCGGGCAGAGCGACGAAGATCTGATTGTCCGGGTTGCCGGTGGGCGTGACGCCCTTGCGCTCCATGACGCCAACCACGGTAAAACTGAACGTGACACCGAACTGACGGCTGACGCCCGCGAAGATGCGGATCGTGTTGCCGACGGGATCGGTATCGCCGAACAAGTCGTCGGCGACCTCAGCGCCGAGCACGACCACCAGCGACTTCTTGTCGAGGTCGTCTTGCGAAATGAAGCGCCCGTTGGCGACGTAGAAGTCGCGCACGTACTGATACGACGGTTCGGCGCCCACGAGAACCGTCGAGGAGTTGACGCCGCGGTAGATGGCCTGCACCTGGAGCAACGAGCCGGCCCCGCCCGTCGTGGTTTGGGCCGCTGTCGCATCGATCCCGGGGATCTCGGCGGCCCGGATCGCCTCCTCGTCCTCGTAGAAGAGCGCCGCGCCGCCGGAGCCGAGCACCGCGGCGATCCCGCCGGGAGCCGTCGGCGAGTACGGGTTGACGAACAGCAGGTTGCTGCCGAGCCCCTTGATCCGGGTCGCCACGCCCTGCTGCGCCCCCGCGCCCGCTGCCGTTAGCGCGATCACGGACGCGATGCCGATGATGATGCCGAGCATGGTCAACAGCGTGCGCAAGAAGTTGCCGCGCAGCGCGACCAGCGATGTCACAAAGACGTCTATGAGACTCACGCTTCCGCCCTGGACGATAGCGGCCGGCCGCTTCCGGCGGCGTGCGCGCTCGCATCCGCCGCCGGCGCCGGTGCGCGCGCGTAGCTGGGTACGTTCGGCTCGTCGCTCACGATCTGCCCGTCGCGCAGCGAAACGATACGGCGCGTGTACGCGGCGACGTCGTGCTCGTGCGTGACGAAGGCGATCGTGATCCCGCGCTCTTCGTTGAGCGCGCGGAAGATCTCCATGACGTCGTGGCTCGTGCGCGTGTCGAGGGCGCCGGTGGGTTCGTCGGCCAGGATGATGGTCGGGTTGCCGACGATGGCGCGCGCGATCGCCACGCGCTGCTGCTGGCCGCCTGAAAGCTGCGTCGGGTTGTGGTGCAGGCGGGTGCCGAGCCCCACCAGCTTGAGCGCGGTAATGGCGAGCTTCTTGCGATTCGTCGCCCCGCGGTACGACAGCGGCATCGCCACCTGGTCGATGGCGTTGAGGCGCGGCAGCAGGTTGAACGACTGGAAGACGAAACCGAGCCGCCGGTTCCGCACGTCCGCCAGCTGAGCGTCTTTGAGCCGGCTGACGTTGATGCCGTCGAGCTCGTAGATGCCGGCCGTCGGCCGGTCGAGGCAGCCAACGATGTTCATCAGCGTCGACTTGCCGGATCCCGACGGCCCCATGATCGCCATGAACTCGCCGTCGCGGATCACGAGATCGACGTTGCGCAGCGCATGCACCGTCTGCGCGCCGAGCTTGTAGGTCTTGCTGATGCCTCTGAGCTTGATCACCTTCGGCTACTTCACGCCGCCGGGCAGCGTCGGCTGAGCCTTCGGCGTCGAGCCTGGCCTCGCGGACGTCAGCGCCGGGACGACGACGACATCGTTCTCGTTCAAGCCGGTGAGGACCTCTACCTGCTCGGTGTCCGTCGCGCCCGTCGTGACGACCTGTTCCTCCACCGCGTCGCCGCGGCGAACGTCGACCACCGAGCTGTTGCCGCTGCGCCGGATCGCCCGCGGGGGCACGACAAGCACGTTCGGCTTGGATTCGGTGATGATCTGGCCGCGGGCGTTCATGCCCGGCGCCGGGCGGGGCGCATCGGCCGGCACCACCAGTGACGCTTTCACCTGATACGTCACCACCCCCTGCGTTATCGAGGGGCTCAGGCCGATTTCGCCGATGACGAACGGATAGACCTTCCCGGGTATGCTGTCGAACAGGACGCCGCCAACCTGCCCAACCTTGATGTTCGCGTAATCCGTCTCGCCCACATCCATCTTCAGACTGAGCCGATCGGGCGTGAGCAAGACGATCGGCGGCGTCGCGGCGCCGGCGCCGAAGAACTCGCCCACCTTCGCGCTCACGGCGCCCACCGAGCCGTCGAACGGCGCGATGATCTGCGCGTCGCGCAGGCGGATCCGCGCCGCCTCGGCGGTGAGCTGCGCCGACGCGACGGCCTGGCGCGCCTGCTCGATCGTGTTCACCTTCGGGCCGCGGACGGCCTCGGCGCGCTGCGCCAGCGCCGCCGAGAGCGCCGCCTCGGCGCTGTCGACCGCCGCCTGGGCATCCGCCTTCTGGACGTCGGTGGCGCCGGTCTGGACGCTCTGCAGCTTCTTGTTCGCCGCGTCGAGCGCGGCGGTCGCGGATGCGACCGCCGCTTCGGCGGCAGCGACGTCGGCGCTCGTCGGTCCATCCTCGAGCGCGCTGAGCTTGGCGCGCGCGGCATCGAGCGCGTTCTGCGCCGGCGTCACCGCGGCCGCTGCCGAGGCCGCCCCGTTTGCCGCGGCGAGATAGGCGGCGTTCGCCGCGATTACGGCGTTCGCCGCCGAGGCGTTCGGGCCGCTCAAGGCATCGTTGACGATGGTCGCGTCCGCCGCGGCGATGGGCGCCACGCGCGTAGTACAGAATGCCGGCGTGTTGTCCAGCGCGCAGTAGGCCGTCTCCGCGCTCTTGAGCGCTGCCGCGGTGGAGCCGGCAGTGTTCTGGGCGTTTGTCGCGGCGTTCTGCGCCGCGGTCAAGGCGGACTGCGCCTGCGCCACGGCCGCCTCGGCGCCCGCGAGATCGGCCGCGCTCGGAGCGTCGTTCAGCTTGTCGAGGCTGGACCGGGCGCTCGCGAGCTGCGCCTCGGCGGCGCTCACCGCCTGTTGCGCCACCGCCAGATCGGCCACCGTCGCACCCTCGAGCAGCGTCTTCTGGCCGTCCTTCGCCTTGACGACAGCCGCCGCGGCCGAGGCGACGGCCTGGTCGGCGGCGGCCAGTTGTGCCTCGGTCGAACCCTGCAGCAGGTCATCGAGCTTGAGCTGCGCGGCGCGAACGTTCGCCTGCGCCGACTGCACCGCGTTGCTCAGCGAGTCGGACTCGAGCGAAGCGAGGACGTCGCCCTGTTTCACGGCGTCGCCGACCTTGACGTTGACCTTTGCCACTTTGCCCGACGCCTGGAAGATCAAGTTGCTGTTGAGCTGCGCGTCGGCGACCCCCGAGATGATCAACGTCTGGCTGATCGTCTTGCGCTCGACCTTGATGTCTTCCGTCGCCCGCGTCGTCGTGGTCGTGCCCCGGGACGTATAGACCAGGAGCCCCCCGGCGACAGCGCCCGCCACTGCCAGCACGACGGCGAGCGTGACGAGGCGACCGCGCCACGGGCTTTCCTGGATGGTCAGTTCGTCGTCGAGATCGATGGCCGTCACGGATCCTCCCTCGCCGCCGGGGACCGAAGGGCGCCTGCCTGCTACAGGGTATGAGGCTAGTGACTTCTTATCCCTTACGTCAACGGTAGATGCCGGATTGGATGTAAACAATGTTCCGCAACAAACGTTACGTCTAGTCGGCGCAAGCGTGGAGCGCCTGCTCGGCCGATCCGCCTCTCACCCGGACATAGGTGCTCGGCACTTGGCGCGCCCGTGCCAGCCGCGCCCGTGGGAATTCGCGGCGCTTGCGCAGCCAACATGCGGCGGTTCCCTCTCCTCCCGCTCCCGCATCGGCGTCTACCCTTGATCGATCGGACCTGACGCTACGACAGGAGAAGCCATGCCGCGCGCACTCATCACCGGCATTACGGGCCAGGACGCGTCCTATCTCGCCGAGCACCTGCTTTCGCTGGGATACGACGTGTTCGGCACGGTGCGCGGGCAGAACAACCCCCGTCGGGCCGCGGTGGAGCGCCTGCTTCCGGCGGTACGGCTCGTCGAAGCGGACCTGCTCGACGAAGGATCGATCATCGCGGCGCTGCGCATGACGAAGCCGGACGAGGTGTACAACCTCGCCGCGATCAGCTTTGTCCCCATGTCCTGGGGCCAGGCCGATCTCACCGCGCAGACGACCGGCCTCGGCGTGCTGCGCGTCCTCGACGCGATCCGCGCGATCACGGGCGCCACGCCGTCGCGAACCGCCGCCGCGGCCGGGGTGCGCTTCTACCAGGCATCGAGCAGCGAGATGTTCGGCCAGGTGCGCGAGACCCCGCAGAACGAGCGGACGCCCTTCTACCCGCGCAGTCCGTACGGCGTCTCCAAGACGTTCGGGCACTACATCACCGTCAACTACCGCGAGAGCTACGGCCTGTTCGCCTGCAGCGGCATCCTCTTCAACCACGAGTCGCCGCGCCGAGGCACGGAGTTCGTGACGCGGAAGATCACGCTGGCGGCGGCGCGCATCAAGGCGGGCCTGCAGGACGAGCTGGTGATGGGGAACCTGGACGCCCGGCGTGACTGGGGCTTCGCCGGCGACTACGTCCGTGCGATGCACCTCATGCTGCAGCAGCCGGAGCCCGACGACTTCGTCATCGGCACCGGCGAGATACACAGCGTGCGCGAGTTCGTCGACCTGGCATTCGCGCGCGCCGGTCTCGACCCGGAGCGATACGTCCGCATCGACCCAACGCTCGTTCGGCCCGCCGAGGTCGACCTGCTGCTCGCGGATGCCGGCAAGGCGCACCGCGTCCTCGGCTGGCAGCCGGCGGTTGGCTTCGACGCGCTCGTCGAGATGATGGTCGATGCCGACATGGCGGCCACGGCCGGTACGGGCGCCCTCGCACGCACGACGGCGCCGCGACGTCGCGCGCGGCTCGCCGCATCCGACGATGCCGCCGATTCCACGGACCGGCCGGACGCCGCCAGGGCAGCGTAGCGATACGCAGCCACCGCATAACGCCGCTCGCCCGGCGGCACGGCGGCAACGCCGGCGCGCTATGCTGGACGCACTGCCGGACGGCAGTGAAAGGACCAGCGAATGGCGTCACCCATCGGACACGGCCTCATCGGAATGACGGTAGCGCGACGCCTGGGCGTCCGATCGAGGGCCGGTCTTGCCGCTGCTGCCATCGCCGGCAGCCTGCCGGACGTCGACATCATCGTGGGGAAGCTCGTTCACGACGACCCCTGGAAGATCCACCGCCAGGGCACGCACACCATCAATTTCGCGGCGACGGCGGGCGCGCTCGCCGGGCTCGCAGGCATCGTTCGGTCCGAATCCGTTGAAGGGGAGCGCGACCTCCTCATGGACGCGCTGATCGGCGCGGCCGTCGTCGGATCCCACGTCGTGGCTGACAAGGTCCCGATCCCGAGGATCCCGCTCGGACCGGCGTTCATCGGCATGACCCTGGCCAACTGGGTCGTCGATGCCGCGATCTGGGGCGCCGCCGCCTTCGTGCTCTGGCCCCGGGAGCCTCGCCAGGCCTGAAATCCGGGCCGGCACGCCGGCCCCGGTCACGCGCCAACCGCCCCTCTCCCGCCTCGTTCGTGTCACATCCGCGGCTCTGCGCCGTTTGGATAGGTGCGCGAATCGGCGCACCATCGGTACCCCGCCGGTGATCCTGCCCCGCCAGGCAGTGTCTCGTGTCCCGCAATCGCATCCCGGTACGCCGCGCGGCGTTGCCGATGCTGGCGCTCGCCATCCTGGCGCTCTCGATGATGGCGTGCGGCGTCATCCCCTTCAACGAGCGGCCGGCCGCCGGCTACGCATACGGATCGGGCGCGCCGCTGCGCGTCGCGGTACTCGATCAGACGGGCGGCGCCGACTGGTCGCCGGCCATCGATGCGGCGGTCGCCAACTACGGCTCCGCGTCGCCCTACCTGCGGTTCCAGCGCGACCCGGCCGGCGCCAACATCGTCATCACGGTCCGCCGCTACGTCGACGCCACGCCGCCGGAGTTGAAGGGGTACCTGTTCCCGGCGGGCGCGGGCGGGTTCGCCGCCGTGTACGACGCCAACGGGACGGCGTGCAACTTCCCGCCTTCGCCGCTGCCCGTCGACTGCACCGGCGAGATCGCCGCGGCGGACGTGTATCTCAACGACATCATCCCGCCCGGCCCGGACATCGAGGCGCGGCGGGGGCGGCTCCTGCTGCACGAGCTCGGCCACGCGATGGGGCTGACGCGCCACGCCCCAACCCTCAACATCGAGGAATTGGCGCTGCGCTACGGCTGGCCCGCGCAGTAGCGTCGGAAGCAGATCGCCGCCGGACGGTGGTCATCGCCCGTGACGCTGAACAAAACGAAGCGCCTCAGCGAACCGAGACGCTTCCCTCTGCGTATGCACTCATCGGCACCCGGCCGACACCGATCTTCGAGCGCCCTGCTAGTGGTGCATGACCGCGGGCTGCCAGCGCGGGGGCGGCATCGGCGCGCGGCGTCCGTTGAGGTTGTGCTCCTGCTGGAGGCGCACCAGCCCCGAGCTGATCGCGAACGCCGCCGCCTGCTGCCGGTTCCGCAGGTGCAGCTTCTCCAGGATGTTGCGCAGGTGCACCTTCACCGTGTTCTCGGTGATCACGAGCTGGCGGGCGATATCGCGGTTGGTTGCGCCCTCGACGAGCAGCCGCAGCACTTCGCGTTCGCGCTCGGTGACCCGCGCGCGATCGGCCTCGACGGCGCGCATCTCGTCGTCGCGTCCGCGTGTGAGCGCCGCGAACTCCTGGAGCAGCCGCGACGCGAACGATGGCGGCAGCACGGCCTCGCCTTCCGCCACGCGCCGCACCGAATCGACCAGCGTGCCGACGCTGACGTCCTTCGTGATGTAGCCGTGCGCGCCGGCCTTGATCGCGTTCATCACGTCCGCATCGGCATGTGAAGACGTGAGCATCGCGACGCGCGTCTCGGGCCGCTCGGCGAGGATCGAGCGCGCAGCCGACACGCCGTCCATCTCCGGCATGTCGACCTCCATGAGCACGAGGTCCGGCTGGATGCGGCGCGCCTTCTCGCACGCCTCGGCGCCGGTGCACGCCTGCCCCACGACGCGCATTTCGTTGCCGCGGGAGAAAATGACTTTCAGCCCCTCCCGGTAGATCTTCTCGCTATCCGCGACCAGCACACGAATTGGTGAGTTCATCCTGGCTCCAGACTGTCTGCAACTCGCCCCGGCCGATTCCGTTCGCCCTGCGACGGCGAGGTCTCGCGTTCGATCGCTCCCATTGCCACGCCCGCGTACACCCCGTTATCGGGGCGCCTGCGCTCGCCGGAATCGCCGTCGATCTGGCGCGCAACTGCCCCAACACTATGCCGCAGCAGGCGTTGCGAGGGTGGATCGAACGCACATGGGACGTTTCAACTTGCTTACATACCACCGCGGGGAATTGACGCGGGAGCCCGGCTGATCTCCGGGTTGTGATCAGTTTCGGCGCGTCGGCGCCGGCGACAGCGCGCATGCGCACGGTATGCAGCGGCCGCCCTGCGCGGCAAAGGGGGTCGACTCAGTCGATCGCTCGTGCGATGCGCTCCGGTCCGCACCGCGTTTCAGGGCGCATGCGGCGCCCGCCCGGCTCGGTGCTACTCCGCCGCCGGCTGCACGGCCGTTTCGGCCGCCGGCTCGTCGCTCGGCACCGCCAGCATGTATCCAATGCCCTGAAACGTCTTGATCAGCCGCGGCTTCGAGGGATCCTCCTCGAGCTTGCGGCGCAGGCGGGAGACCCATACGCGCAGATATTGCAGATCGTCCCGATACTCTGGCCCCCACACCTTGCTGAGCAACTCGGCGTTGAGCATGATCTTCCCCACGTTCGCCGCCAGGTGCTGCAGCAGCATCCATTCGGTGCGCGTCAGCGTGACGATCTTCCCGTTGCGCTTGACGAGCCGCCGGTTGAGATCGACCTCGATGCTGCCGACCTGCACGACGTTCTCCGTGGACGACGATCCGATCGATCGCCGCAGCACCGCACGGACACGCGCGCTCAGCTCGTCCGGGCTGAACGGCTTGGCGAGGTAGTCGTCGGCGCCGAGCTCGAGCCCGCGCACCTTGTCGCTCTCGCTCCCTTTGGCCGTGAGAAGAATGACCGGGATGCTCGAGCGCTCGCGCAACCGGCGCATCACCTCGAGCCCGGTCATCTCCGGCATGACGATATCGAGCAGCGCGATATCGGGCCGCTGCTCCTCCGCCGTGCGGAGCGCTTCCTCGCCGCTCGCCGCCGTGACGACGCGAAATCCCTGCGTGGACAGCTCCAGCTTGATCAGGCGCAGAATGCCGGCCTCGTCATCGACGGCCAGGACCAGTGGTTCGGTGCTCATGCCGGCCCTCCTTGAACAGCGATGCCGCGCCTCCGCGCCGCGTGACGGAAGCGGTCTCGCCGCCGCGACCGGTCGGCGCCGGGCCGCAATCGGGGCACGCCGCACCGCGGTGGAGCACGTAGCTCGCGACTGATGCTAACAGCAATGCATCCGTACGATCCGCAAACGGCGACGAATCGGTATTACAGATTCGTAACAGGACGCCTGTCCGGCGTAGTACGACGGTCCCGCGCCGCGCGGCGGCGCGCGCGCCTCGCCGCCATCACGACGACGAGAGTAGATGGACGTGGTCCTCGTTCTTATGCCTTTGCAACGTTTCACGATCTATTAATGAATGCGGAAATGCGCATGCTTTCAGCGCAACTGACGAATGGGCTGGCGTTTGCCAGAGCGGTGGTGCGGGGAACGCGCAGGGAGGTCGCCCGCCACCGCAAACCCTCATCGCCCGATACGACGCATGAACAGCGCCGGACCGATGCGGCGGACGAGGCGGCCGCCGCCGTGATGGTCGTCGACGACGACGCAGCGATCGCCCGGTTGATCTCGCTGACGCTTCGGGAAGACGGCTACGCCGTGCATTCCGCGCGCGACGGCCAGGACGCGCTGACGGCGGTGTCGGCAACGCCGCCGGACCTCATCGTGCTGGACCTGGAGATGCCGGTGATGAACGGACGGACGTTCTTCCGCGAGTTGCGCGCACGCGGTCTGGACATGCCCGTGCTCATCGTGTCCGCGTTCGGCGCCCGCGCGGGACAGCGCGAGCTTGGCGCCGACGGCTACCTGACGAAGCCGTTCAATCCCGAGGATCTTCGCGAGAAGGTTCGCCTGCTCCTCGCGTGAGCCGCCGCCCGGGCGTCCCCTCGCCGGCAACGAACTCGTATCCGATGCCCGGCGCGGTCCGAATCAGGTTCGCACCCGACAACCGCGTCAGCTTCTGCCGGAGGCGGCTCACCGTCACGTGCAGCATGTGGTGCTCACGTTCGTAGCCGGGACCCCAGACCGATGTGAGCAACTGATCGTGCGACAACACGTGCGGCGCGTTCTGCACCATGTACGCCAACAATCGATATTCGGTCGGTGTCAAGTCCAGCGGCTCGCCGCCCAGGCGCGCGCGGTAACTCTTCATGTCGAGCGTAAGCGCGCCGGCGCTGATCTCGGAGCGGTGCGCGTCTTCGGGAGGCTTTGCGCGCCGCAGCACCGCCCGCACGCGCGCGATCAGTTCCGGCACTCCGAACGGCTTGCGGATGTAGTCGTCGGCGCCCGACTCCAACGCCCGGACGATGTCGGCCTCGTCGGACGCGACGGTCAGCATGGCCACCGGGACCCCGTGCGTGGCATGGATCTCTTCGCACAGGTCCAGGCCGCTCACGTCCGGAAGGTTGACGTCGAGCAGCACCATCGCGACACCACCCGCTGCCAGCGCCGTCCGCGCCGACGCTCCGTCCGGTACCGCGACCACATCGATGTCCGCGGACGCGAGCGCCCGGGCGACGACCTTCCGGATGCCGGCGTCGTCGTCGACCAGCAGCACCGGGCCGCTGCGCGGCACGGGCGACACATCATCGGCCGAACGTCGGCGTTCCATGCCCTCTTCCGTCCCGACGTGAATGATTGCGCGGCACGTCGCGTTCGCTCGGAATCTGGGCACCAGGCTGGTGCAGTGCTGTTCGAGCGCGCGATGCACGCCGACAATCTACTCTACTCAGACGTGGACCGGGTTCCATACCTCTCGTGGCAGCATCATTCTCGACCCGACCCCGCCGCTGTCGACGTCAGAATCGGCGCCTGTTAGGCCCTGCCGCGACGCGGCGCCGGCCGCTCTTCAATTTGACCCGGCCCGGCTGCCGTCCGCCGCCCGGACGTCCACCGCCCCGGCGCCACCCACTCGAGGCCGGAGCGGCGTATCATGCACGCAAATCCGTGCAGGCATCGCGCCGAGGCCCGCATGCCCGCATGACACGCGGGCCGCTCCCGGCCGGGGAGCAGCCACGGGAGGTCGACATGTTCGATGATGAGACGGTAAACGGAGCGGCAGCGGCCCGCGCCGCCGGCGAGGATCGCGGGCTCCCCGAGCGCGCGGAGCCGTTCGTCACGACATCGGGACGGCCGGTGCGGCGCATCTACGACCCGTCAGACGTCGGTGCGCTCGATTATGCGCGCGACATCGGGCAGCCGGGGTCGTATCCATTCACCCGCGGCGTCCACGCGACCGGCTATCGCGGCAAGACGTGGACCATGCGCATGTTCGCCGGATTCGGCACGGCCGAAGAGACCAACGCGCGCTTCCGCTACCTGCTCTCACAGGGCACGACCGGGCTCTCGATCGCCTTCGACCTGCCGACGCTGATGGGCTACGACACCGACTCCCCGGACGCGCTGGGCGAGTTCGGCAAGTGCGGCGTCGCTGTATCTTCGCTCGCCGACATGGAGGCCCTGCTCGACGGTATCCCCCTGGCCGACGTCACGACCTCCATGACGATCAACTCGCCGGCCGCCGTCATCTGGGCCATGTACATCGCCGCCGCCGAGAAACAGGGCGTGGCGCGCGCGCGCCTCGGCGGCACGCTGCAGAACGACATCCTCAAGGAGTTCATCGCGCAGAAGGAGTTCATCTTTCCGCCGGCGCCGTCGCTGCGCCTTGTCACCGATACGGTGGAGTTCGGCACGCGCGAGATGCCGCTCTGGAACACGATCAGCATCTCCGGCTACCACATTCGCGAAGCCGGCGCGACCGCCGCGCAGGAACTGGCGTTCACCATCGCCGACGGCATCGAGTACGTGAAGCAGGCGCTCGGGCGCGGGCTTGGCATCGACGAGTTCGCGCCGCGACTGTCGTTCTTCTTCAACTCCCACAACGACTTCTTCGAGGAGGTCGCGAAATTCCGCGCAGCGCGCCGTCTCTGGGCGCGCCTCATGCGCGAGCAGTTCGGCGCGCGAGATCCGCGCTCATGGCGGATGCGCTTCCACACGCAGACGGCCGGCGTCTCGCTGATGGCACAGCAACCGGAGGTCAATCTTATCCGCACGGCGATCCAGGCGCTCGCCGCCGTCATGGGCGGTACGCAGTCCCTCCACACGAACTCGATGGACGAAGCGATCGCCCTGCCGAGCGAGAAAGCCGCTCTGCTCGCGCTCCGCACGCAGCAGGTCATCGCGCACGAGTCGGGCGTCGCGAACACGGTCGACCCGCTCGGCGGCAGCTTCTTCGTCGAGGCGCTCACGACCGACATGGAGAACGAGGCGCTGGACTACCTGCGCCGCATCGACGCCCTCGGCGGCGTCATTCCCGCCATCGAGACCGGCTTCCTGCAGCGAGAGATCGCCGACGCCTCCTACCGATACCAGCGCGAGATCGACACGCGGGAGCGCATCGTCGTGAGCGTGAACGAGTACCTGTCCGATGAGCCGATCGACATCCCGATCCTGCGCATGGACCCCGCCGGCGAAGCGCTCCAGGTCGATCGGCTGCGGCGCGTGCGGCGCGAGCGCGATGGCCGCGAGGCGGCGCGCTGCCTGCAGGCGCTCGAAGCCGCCTGCCGCGACGGCCGAAACGTCATGCCGCTGCTGATCGATGCCGCCAACGCCTACTGCACGCTCGGCGAGATGTGCGACGTCATGCGCCAGGCCTTCGGCGCCTACCGCGAAGCCGCGATCGTGTAGACCTGACCCCCAGCCCCTTCCCTAAGCGGGGTGAGGTCGATGTTGATCGGCCCGTCTTGTCGGTCGGGCCACTGTCATGTTGAGCGAAGCGAAGCATCTTCTCAGACCAGCGCAACATGCCTCGAAGCGCACCGGCGGCGGCCGAGCAAGATCCTTCACAGCCTCTCAGGATGGCAGGCACAATGGCCGGTCCGGGCCGCTCTCTGGTCGGAAGCCGTGGCCGCACGAATTCGAACCGCTCAGGCCTCGCGCTCGACCTCGACGCTGATCGCGCGGTCGTTGGGGACGGGCTGCCACTCGAATTGCCAGTAGCGCAGGTGGCCGTATCCGCCGGCGAACCCCAGCCACTTGACCAGCCCCGGCTCGACGTTCGCGCTCCCCTCCCAGCGGGCGAACTGGTACGGCTCCCAGCCGTTGTAGACGACCGCCAGCCCAGGCGCGACGCCCGGTATGAGCCGCGCGTGCGTGACAAACCGCCCGACGTCATTGCGAACGCGCACGCGGTCGTCATCGGCGATGCCGCGCCGCGCCGCGTCGTCCGGATTCATCGCGACGAACGGACGGCCGCGATGGGTGTTGAGCATCAGCCGGTTCACCTGGTTGGTCGAGTGGCTGCTCCAGCGGTTGTGCCCGCTGATCAGCGTCAGCGGATGCGCGCCGCCCTGGTTCGGCGGCAGCTTGTGGCACGGCAGTTCCTCGCCGGCCTCGATGAACCACGGGTGCTCGATGTAGAACTGCGCCCGCCGCGACAGGGTCGGGTACGGCTCCAGCTGCTCGACGTGCCTTCGAAACGGCGTCGTCGTCTCGTTCGGGCGCACGTCGGTCGCCTGCGTCAGCCCGTACGGCGAGATGCCCCAGTCGAGGAAGCGCACGAAGCCGCGATCGCGCATCGTCTGCATCGTCGTGCCGGGCGGCACGTTGCCGGCGACGACGGTGTCGCTGATCATTTCCTCGGCCACCTGCTCGGCGTTGAGGATCGCGCCGCCTTTGCTCAGCGTGTGATGCGTTCCCGGGATCCGGTGCGGTTGCCCGCGTCCGTCCACATAGTCCGCGAACCCGCGTCGCGCGGCGCGCTCCTCGATTGCCCGCGCCAGCGCGAGCATGATCTCGTACTCGCTCCGCGACTCGCCCGCCGGCTCCACCGCGCGATCCGAGAACGTGATCCCCATCGCGCGCGGCATCGGCATCTGGAACGACGACTTCTCGTAGTGCTGCGCGGCTGGCAGCACGACGTCGGAGTGCAGCGCCGTCGTCGACATGCGCCAGTCAATCGTCACGGCGAGCTTGAGCTTCGGCCAGAGGTGCTTGAGCAGCAGTTCGCCGCCACCGCGCGCGCGTCGCAGGATGTTGCCGCCGCACTCGACGAACACCTCGGGCGTGACGTTCGCCGCGGGAAGCGCGCCCGGCCACCAGCCGGAGTCTTCGGCCTCGCGCACGTAGTCGTCGAACGGACGCCGCATCGTCGGATCGGTCCAGCGGTTCCAGCGCTCCCGGTAGCCGGCGTGCCGATGCCAGAAAAACGCCGACGGCGACGTGCCGCTGCCCTGCGCCATCCTCATCGACAGTTCCACGGCGGCGATCTCGTCCGTCATCGTCGGGTCCTCGTTGCGGAGGAAATCGATCATGCCGCGGCGGCCGGCCAGCACCTGCCGCGCCGCCTCGGGCCCGGCGGCCGGCTTCATGCCGAAGAGAAACGCGCCGTCGAAGCCGCCGACGGCCCACTGGTGGAAGCCCGTCCCCTTGCGGCCCCAGTTGCCGGTGAGCGCCGCCAGCAGCGCCCACGATCGCTGCATCAGGTCGCCGTGGAAGTACTTGCCCGACGTCAGCCCCATCAGGAAGTTCGTGCGCCGCGTCGCCACCTTGCGCGCCAGCTCCCGAACCTGGTCCGGGTGCGCGCCGCACGCTTCGAGCGACCGCTCCGGGTCGTACTCGGCGAGACGCTCGCGCAATGTCTCGAACACTGGCCGCACGCGCACCCGCGATCCGTCGGCGAGCGTCACCTCGGCGCTCCCCTCCAGCGCCGGACGCACGTCGCCGGCGTCGAGCGTGCCGCGGGGCGCCTCGACGATCTGTCCCGTCGTCTCGTCGAGCCAGAACAGTTGCAGATCGCTCCCGCCGACCGCGAGGTCGCTGGCGCGCAGGTAGCGGCGGGTGTCGTCGCGCAGCAGCAGCGGCAGGTCCGTCTGGCGCGCCACGAACTCGCGGTTGTAGAGCCCCTCGTCGATGACCACGCGGCAGGCCGTGAGCGCGATCGCCGCGTCGCAGCCGGGGCGCACCGGCACGTACTCGTCCGCGTGTACGATCGACGGCGAGCAGTCCGGCGCGATCGTGATCACCTCCGCACCCTTGTAACGCGCCTCGGCGATGAAGTGGTACTGGGTGATCCACGTGTACACCGGATTCGCGCAGGTAATGATGATCAGCTCCGAGTGGAACCAGTCGTCGGCGCTGGCCATCGCGTTGAACTTGCCGAACGTCAGGTACAGCCCGGGCCCGAAGTCGTTGATGTTGGCGTTGACGTCCGTCTGCGTCGCGCCAAGGTGCGCGAACAGAGCGCCCATCAGCGGCGACGCCAGCAGGCCGCCCTGCGCGGGCGTGCCCTCGTAGATCACGGCGTCGGGGCCCTGGCCCTGCACCGCATCGAGGATGCCGTCGGCGACGGCGGCCAGCGCCTCGTCCCACGACACCTGCCGCCAGCGGCCGCTGCCGCGCTCGCCATCGCGCATCAGCGGGTGCAGCACGCGCTCGGGTGCGTCGAGCATGCGGCTCCAACCGACGCCCTTCTGGCATCCCGCCGGATTCATGTCCGGCACGCCGGGCTCGATCGTCTCGAAGATGCCCGACTGCTCCTCGCGGATCACGCGATCGCCGGCGATGTACGCCTTGAACGGACAGGCCTCCGGGTAGCAGTCCACGCAGTGCGTGACCGACGCGACGCGCTCCCAGCGGATGGCGTCGCGGTAGTGCTGTTCCGAATCGCGGATGCTGAATTCGCCGGCGTTCGTCATGGGGCTTCCTTTCGCGCGCACCGCGACTGTACGAAGCGTCCAGCGCTCGGGCCAGTGCCGAAGGTCGCTCCAGCGCCGCGCCGAAACGCCCCTACGCCGCCGCGACGGCCCGCGTTTGACATCGCTGCGGAACCTTCTTACGCTTCCGCAGCCTCGGCCCGGTGCCGTTGGAGGTGCGATGTCGCTCAGTGCACAGCAGCCCGCGCCGCACGGCGAGCGAATCGCCGGGCTCGACGGCGTGCGCGGACTCGCCATCCTGGCGGTGATGGCCTACCACTTCTCCGCGATGGCGGCGCTTCCGTCCTCGACCAGGCTGGACTCGGCGGTGACGCGGGTGGCCGGCACCGGGTGGGCGGGCGTAGACCTGTTTTTCGTGCTGTCGGGATTCCTGATCACCGGCATCCTGTACGACGCGGCGCAGTCGCCGCACAACTTCTTCCGCCATTTCTACGCGCGGCGCGCCCTGCGCATCTTCCCGCTCTACTTCGGCTTCCTGGCCGGCCTCCTCCTGCTCCTGCCGCTCGTGCGGTCAATGGACACCGCCGACTTCCGCGAGCTGCGCCACAGCCAGATCTGGTTCTGGACGTACCTCAGCAACATTTGGATGGCCGGGCGGCCGTGGTTCCGGAGCGACCTCTACGCCACCGGCCACCTGTGGTCGCTGGCCATCGAGGAGCAGTTCTACGTCGTCTGGCCGGCCGTGGTCCTCTGGCTCAATCGCCGGCATTTGATGGCCGTGAGCCTCTGCGCGATCGCATTCGCGTTTCTACTGCGCATCGTGATGTGGCGAGCCGATGCGCGCCCGTTCAGCACCTACGTCCTGACGCCGTCCCGCGTCGACGCGCTGGCCGTGGGCGCGCTGATCGCGCTCTGCGTCCGCGATGCGCACGACCGCGCTCTGCTCGTCCGATGGCTCTGGCCTGTCGCGGCCGCGTCGGGCGCGGTGATCATCGCGATCGCGGCGGTCCAGGGCGTGCTCGATCCGTACGATCGCTGGATGCAGTGCGCGGGCTTCTCAGCGCTCGCGCTCCTCTTCGGCTCGCTCATCGCCGCCGAGGTCACGGCGCCGCTGCCGATGCTCCACGCGGTGGTGGCGATGCCCGCGCTCCGCGCCGTCGGGCGCTATTCCTACGCGATGTACGTGTTCCACTGGCCGGTGGCCACGTGGCTGGCGTCGGAAACCGGCCTCGCGGACTGGCCGCCGACGATGCTCGGCTCGCACCTGCCGGGCAAGCTGCTGTTCGGCGCCGTCGCGGCCGCCGCCACGTTCGCGGCCTCATGGTTGAGCTGGCATCTCTACGAGTCGCAGTTCCTCAAGCTCAAGGATCGTTTCCCGTACGGTTCGGCCACCCGCCTCGCGCCCGCGCGCGCCGCGCAACCCGGTGCGCATCCGCCCCCGCCGGGCTAGTGTGTTGTTCTCGGAATCGCATTGATCGGCGCGACGCGAAGCGTGTGGCGTAGCCGCCCCCGGCTGCGCGTCCGGCAAAGCCGGACCGACGCGGTGCGATGTCTCACCAGAGGATGTCGGGCGCGTGCGCCACCGCCCCCAGGGTGAAGGAGTGTGAGAAGCACGACGCTAACGCTCACTTCGGGCCGTTCGGCGTGAGACGCAATTTGCCGCCCTGCGCGTTCGGCGAGAACGTCACGGGCCCGGACCAGACGACGCGGCCGCCCGTGCCGCAGACGGGCGAGCAGACCTCGGCCTCGTAGCCGCGCGGGTCCGGCGCCACCGACAGCACGAACTCCTGCTCCGTCTTCGATGTCTGCGCCGTCGGGTTGCCGCTCGTGCCGCAGCACCCGAAGTCCGTGTCGCCCGTCGCGTGCACCCGGTACACGTACCCGCCCGACGCGTCGAACGCCTGCTGATCATCGAGCGTCTTCGCGTAGAACGAGGTCGCCGCCTTCCGGTAGCCCAGCGGCCCGAGGTCGAACGTCGAGTAGATCGTCTTAGACGGGTCGCCCTTGCGCTGCCACCGATAGACGGGCGCCAGTCCCTCGGCCGGCTGCGTGCTCGCGTAGAACGCGACGCCCCGATCGTCGAATCCGTCGCCCGGGCGCTCCGCCTCGTACAGGTGCGGGCCTGTGCTCGTCTCGAGCCAGTCGTGGATTGGCGCGAGGCCGTCGCCCGGCAGCGTCGGCACGTAGAATGCGACGCCGCGCCGCATGCCGCCGATCACCTCGGTGCCCTGGCGCGCGTACACCGCCCGGCCCTGCGCATCGTCCCACTGCACGAACGGCACGCCCAGCACGATCTTGTGCAGGTACAGCCGGTACGTGCCGAGGTTCGCGTACGTCAGGTAGATCGTCTGCCGGTCGTTCTTGTCCAGCTCAGGATGCTGAGTCAGGTGATAACAGAAATAGCGATCGTTGTACTCGGGATACACCAGCTTCGTCCCGGGCGGCGGCGTGGCCGGGAATAGCGACGTGCAGTCGAAGAGGATCGTCTCATCGACGAACGGCCCCTGCGGCGCATCGGCGTATGCCATCGCCGGGGCGCTGAGCGTGTCGGTGGAATAGGCCGCCGTCCACTTGCCGAGATACGGGTCCCAGTCGACGTTGAACGCCTGCTGGCCGCCGCGCGTCTGCAGAATATCGATGCTCCGCGAGACGTCCGCGACCCAGCCCTGCCCGTCCCAGTATCGGTACGCCGCCTTGTCCTCGATCCGCGCAACCGGCACGCGCCCGACCCGCGCGTTGAACCCGACGGCGAAATACACGTACAGAAAGCCGTCGTGGACGAGCATGTCCACGGCGGGAGAAAGGCTCAGCGACGCGCCGCGCAGATCCTCGTCCGTGATCAAGAATTCGATCACCCGCTGGCCGGCGAGGTTCGCCGTGTCGAACTTGCCCAGGCCGATGCCGCGAAAATGAAACGCCCCGGTCGCGATGTCGGCCGAGGAGACCGAGTTGTACAGGAAGTAGACCGTGTGCTCGTCGATCGCCGCCTGCCCCGCGGCGGCCCAGACGGTCACCTCGCCCGGCTCGGTCGGCAGCAGCGGCGCGGCAAAGCCGTCGCCGTCGCGCTTGTACGTCATGTCGATGCAGTCGTCGGCCTCGAAATCGGTGCTGACGGCGACGTTGTTCCAGACGAAGTCGCTCGGGTCGTCGGTGAGCGTGTCGCCGAACGTCCAGTAACCGCGGCCGCCCACGACATTGCTGGTTCCGCCGTCCTGGCCCCGAATCCTGGCGCCGCCGCCGCCGGGACCGATGAGCTGGCAGATCTGCGTGCTGATGTACGCCACCGCAGGGCGCTCCGGATGGAACCGCAGCGTCGCCGCGCCGCCGTCTCCGTCTCGGCACGCGGCGAACAGGATCGCCGCGACGCACACGCCGGCGATGCCGGCAGCGACCTTGCCGAGGCCGATCCGGCTGAATCGCGCGTGCCACGCGCCGGGCGATGGAGATCGGTCGCTTCCCATGATCCGGCCGGCCTCACCCGCCCCGCAGATACCCGTGCCCGTCCGATAGCGGCCGGAAGCGTAGCAGACAGGGCGTGCGCGACCAAACGAGCGGCGCGGCCGGACCGGCGAACGCGATCGGGCGCATCGGGCGCCGTCCCGCGGGTTGTTGGTGGCGCGGCTCGCCCGCTCAGTGAAGGTGCCGCGCGCCGGCGCACTCGCCGCCGACGTGGAATCCGACGAGCGACAGGAGGCCGCGATACGCCCCCGGCGCGAGGCCAGCGGCCGGGTGCATGCCGAGGTCGAGCCGAGCGCGCTCGTTGCCGCAGAGGACGCGCGCCGGGTCGCGGTCGAACGACGTCGCGGCGCCCGCGGCGATGGGATCGATGCACTGGAGCGACGCATCGGAGCGGCCGAAGCAGGCGTCGAACTCGTCGATACGGAAGCCCGGCGTCGACCGCAGCGGCGAGAAGCGGATGCGGAGTCCCATGCCGTCGTTGCCCGCATTCTTTACCGTCGGGGCGATGTCGGTGCGGGGGCGGAACTGCGTGTCGCCGGCGACGACATCGCGTTCGCCGGGCGTGATGTCGCCCCAATCGACGGACCTGAAGTCGATCTTCAGCGCAAAGACGCAGAGGACATCGATGTAGTTCGTCAGCTGCGCTGGCGCGCCGCCCGTCGAGACGGCCACGGCGTCGACGCGATACTCGCCGCACGGCTCGCTCACGCTCAGGCGGAACTCGCCACGGTACACGGCCGCGCGCCCGGCGTGACAACGCCCGTGGACGCCTTTGTGCTCGTCGTCGACAGCACGGCGCGAAAGCTGGCCGGTACTGGCCGCAGCGTCGAACATCGATCCCGGCCGATGGCGACCATGACCCCGTCCGTCGCAGTCGCTCGAGCTGACGGGTGCGCCGGGGACAACGGCCATCTGCGATCCATCGGGGCGGTACACGACCCAGAATGCACTGCCGATCGCGCCGTTGCCATCCGGATGGGAGGCCGCGAGCCACAGCTCGATGCGGCGCTGCTCCGGCTCGTCGCCCGGGTTCGGCACGACCTGGATCGCGTGCCGCACGCCATCCGGCTGATCCGGCTCTTCGTGCGTCGAGATGTCGCACGGCGCCTCGTCGTCATCGTGGTCATCGTCGTCGTGATGGCGGCGGTCGCGCGTTGGGTGGACGGCCATGTCGTCGTCGTACGTGTGCGTGCCGGCGAGATCGGACGGAGCGATATTGCCGGGAGGATCGCCGACGGCATCGATCACCGCCGACTCGTCGCGTGGAAGGTACTGGATGCCCGGCTCGTCGGAATCCATGTCGGGCAACTCCCATTTGCACTCGATGCGCGGCGGCCGCGGCGAGCCGGGCAGAGGCGTGGGCGTCGACGCCGGTGTACGGGTCGGCGTGGCGGTGCGGGTCGCGGTCTTCGATGCGGTCCGCTCATGCGAGAGCGACACCTCCGTGACGACGGGCGTCCCGGTCGATACCGGTGCGGGGCCCGGCGACTCATCAGGCGGCCGCGTCGATGTCGGGATCTGCGTCTCGGTTGGTGGTGGGGTGGGCGTGGGCGTGTCAGCCTCGATCAGTTCCACGGCGAACCGGGCCCTGCCCTCGTACAGGTTGTTGTAGTACTCGACCTCCAGTTGGTGCTCACCGGCGGCGACTCGCATGGAGACGTCATACGACGTCGCGCTCTGGTCGAACCATTCATCCAGGACGGTCTCGCCATCGACCAGTACGCGGATGCCATCGTCGGCGGTGACGCTGAAGCGGTAGAGGCCGCCTGTGTCGAATGTCTCGGTGCGCGTCCAGCGGACGCTGAACCAATGCGCGGGAACGCCGGGCGCCGGCCTCGTGGCGCCGTCGTAGGTGGCGTCGATGTCAGCACCCTCATCACGCGTCAGCACGGGGTCGCCGGCCAGCCAGATGTTCGCGTAGTACGACGCGCGCCAGGCGGCGTCCGCCGCGTCGGCCCGGCCCTCGTGGCCGCCGATCGCACCCGCGATGGCGATCCATGCGATGACGAACGCGGCCAGGGCGACGAGACGGCGGCTGATGCCGGCGGCTGTCGTTTCGACAAATGAGACGTCCCGGGCGAAGCGCGCATCTGCGCGGGCGCGGCGGGAACGTCTCGCGCGGTTCAACTGGCCGGCCTCCCGCGCCGCCGCAGACGCCATACGCCCGCGCCCCCCGCCGCCACGACGATCACCGCCGCCGCCGCCGCCATGAGGGCGATGAGCATCGTCGATCTGCCGCCTTCGGCTCCGACCCGGAACGTGTATTCGCGCACCGGCGTCTCGCGGCCCTCGTAGTTGATCTTTCCCGCGACCGTGTACGCGCCGTCCTGCGGCACGCGCACCAGCAGGTCGAGGTCGCCGGTACCGCCCGGCAATAGCAGCTGCTCGGTGCTGGTCATCTGCTCGATCAGGCGATCGCCGAGGTACAGCTCTCCGACGAACTTGCCCTTCGTCTCGATCTGGCCCGTGTTGGCAAACACCGCCACCAGCTTCGCATAGTCACCGGCCTGCGGCTTGTTGACGAGCCGCACGTCTTCCAGCTCCCCGCGGCGCGTGTACGTGCCGACGGGGACGATGTTGAACCGAACATCCTTCGTGCCGAGCGGCACCCATCCGAGCGCCACCGAGACGTGGCCGACGCGTTCGCCGACCGCCCTGCCGGTGGTATCCCATTCGGTGATGATCTGCTTGTTGTCTTTCGGGTAGAGGACCTGGTCGCTCGAAGTCACGCGGTCGACGGGATTCCCCGCGGCGTCGACGATGTCGACGATGATCGTCGGGTTCATCGTGACGTTGCCGGTGTTCGTCAGCGTCGTCGCGATGCGGAGCGGGTAGCCCGACTCGACGTCGGACGCGGCCGCGTCAATGAACTGGCCTTCGATTCTCTGGGTGCCGGTCACAGCCAGCGCGACGCTGACCTCGGCCCCGAGCGTCACTCCCGCGCCGGAGGTATCCGCGCCGGCGCGTGTCGTCGTCGTGGTGAGCACCCCGATGGTGCCGGCGTAATCGCCGTTCGGGACCTCCGCGGGAACCACAGCTTTGATCAGCACCTGGATGCGATCCCGCGCTGGAACGTTGACCTCTGTGATACGGGTCGTGTGGTCCGCGCCGACGAACGACAGCCAGCCTGCGGCGTCGCCGGTCGCCTCGAACCGGTACGTTCGCTCGCTCGGCCCGCCGTTCATGATGCCGACGGTGCCGAAGTACTCACGCCCGCGTAGCGTCTCGGGGAATTTCAGCACAGACGGATATACCCCGATTCCGTCCGACGAGTCCTCGACGCCCCGTTCGACCGGCAACGGGGTCGGAGGCGGCGCGACGGGCGTTCCATACTCCGGCGTGCCGGACACCTCAGGCGTCTCGACTGCTGGCGTCGGAGAATCGCCGCCGCCGCTCCGGCAGGCGAACGCGCCCGCGGCGGCCGCGAGCATTCCGACAAGCGCCGCTCGCGCGAGCGCTCCTGTCAGCTTCCCCGTCATCATCGCAGCCTCCCCACGGTCTCGACGTTCCTGGCGTCCGGGGGGGGGGGGGGGGGGGGGGGGGGGGGCGGGCCCCCCCCCCCCCCCCCCCCCC
>CAYJMJ010000032.1:0-33903 GCA_964371095.1 uncultured Dehalococcoidia bacterium
TGCTCGATGCACTCATCGCCGCCGACGTCGAGCTGCGCATTACGCCGAGCCTGGCTGAATTGTGGCAGCGCATCATCACGACCACGCTCGCCTTCTCCGCCACCCGCCTGCGCAACGCCGGCGGCTGACCGTCCGGGCTCAACGAGCCGGAGCGCACCGCGCCGTACGGCCAGTACTTCTGCGTCGAGAGCACGTTCCCGGAGCTGTCCGTCAGCCCCACGGTGCTGCCGAGGTGGTCGGCGAGCAGGTAGCACGGCGTGGTCGCACAGGCGGCAACGCTGCTGCTCCGCATCGCGATGGTGCGCCCGAACGCCTGGTAGTACTTCGTCGTGCCGGTCAGCGCGCCGCCGGCGTCGTAGGCCGCCTCGTAGATACCGCCGATGTAGACGGTGGAGGTGCCATCGGCGTTAACGCGCTTGACGAGCGTGCCGTGGGCGTCGTAGGTGTAGGTGCTCGGGTTGCCACCGGTAACCGTGCGCGTCTTGAGCCGGTTCTCGGCGTCGAAGGCGTAGTTGCTGGCGCCCGCCTGGTTGCACGCCGCCGCCGGCGTCGCGGCCTGCGCGCACAGGTTGCCGTTCGCGTCGTAGCGGGCCGCGAGCGACAGCGTGCCCGTGCCGCAGGCGCCCCGCTCCCCGGGCTCTGCTCTCTGCTTTCTGCTTTCTGCTTTCTGCTTTCTGCTTTCTGCTCTCTGCTCTCTGCTCTCTGCTCTCTGCTCTCTGCTCTCGCCCGCCCTTTGCTGTTTGCTGTGCGGCGGCGCCCGCCGCCCCTCTGCTCTCTCGAATACCAACCCTGTCAATCAACCACCGCAGCGGATGCGGCTCGATGTGCTATCGTCCCGCATGATGGCGACCGGCGTCACCGCGGTGCTGCTGCTCTCGTGCCGCTACATGAAGGGCCTGGTCGCGGCCGTTTCCGACTTCCTCTACCGCAACGACGGCAACATCGTCCACGCCGACCAGCACACCGACCACGAGGAGAATGTCTTCCTCCAGCGCGTCGAGTGGCAGCTCGACGGCTTCGGCGTCCCGCGCGACGGCATCGCGGACGCCTTCCGGCCGATCGCCGAGCGGTTCGACATGACCTGGACCCTGCGCTTCTCCGACGAGGTCCCGCGCGTCGCCATCCTCGTCTCGAAGCTCCACCACTGCCTGTACGACATCCTCGCCCGCTGGCGCCTCGGCGACCTGCATGCCGTCATCCCGCTCGTCATCAGCAACCACCCCGACGCCCAGGCCATCGTCAAGGACTTCGACGTCGAGTTCCGCCACCTGCCCGTGACGGCGGCGACGAAGCGCGACCAGGAGCGCCGGCTGATCGATGCGCTCGAGGCGGAGCGCATCGACCTCGTGATCATGGCCCGCTACATGCAGGTGCTGAGCGACGAGGTTGTGGTCCGCTATCCGAACCGCATCATCAACATCCACCACTCGTTCTTGCCGGCGTTCGCCGGTGCGCGTCCGTATCACCAGGCGCATGAGCGCGGCGTCAAGATCATCGGCGCGACCGCGCACTACGCGACGAAGCTCCTCGACCAGGGGCCGATCATCGATCAGGACGTCGTGCGCGTCAGCCACCGCGACTCCGTCGCTGATCTCGTTCGCAAGGGCAGTGATCTCGAGAAGACGGTGCTGGCGCGCGCCGTCGATCTGCATCTGCGGAACCGCGTCCTCGTCTACGGGAACAAGACCGTCGTCTTCGACTGAACGCCGCGCGGGCAGACGAACGGTGGCGGCTGGCGGCGGCCGACGGCGCTACTCTGCCAGCATCTCGGACAGGTCGAACTCCTCGCCCATGTGCGGCGTCAGCGACGTCACCCCCGCCTCGGCACCGATGCGCTGCGCCAGCGCGGCCGACGCCTCCGGCTCGCCGTGCGTCACGAATGCCACGCGCGGCAGCGCCTCGCCGGAACGCAGCCAGCGCATAAGCTCGTTGCCGTCGGCGTGGGCCGACATCCCTTCGACAGACAGCACCCTGGCGCGCACGGGGACGTCGTGCCCGTGCATCCGCAGCGTCGTCGCACCGTCGCGCAGCGCGCGGCCGCGCGTGCCCGGCGCCTGGTAGCCGACGAGCACGATCAGATTCTTCGCCTCCGGCATCAGCCGCTGCAGGTGATGCAGCACGCGGCCGCCCGTGAGCATCCCGCTCGATGACACGATGATCCGCGGACCCGCGAGCCTGTTCAGCGCCTTCGACTCGTCGACCGTCCGATGGAACTTCACGTCCCGCGGCAGCAACCGGCTGTGGCCGTCCCCGTCCTCCAGGTTGGCGTCGAGGCCGCCGCTCTCGAGATACCGGTTGTAGATGCGCGTGATCTCGATCGCCATCGGGCTGTCGACGTGAACCGGCACGCGCGGCAACTCGCCCGCATCCATCAGCTCGCCGAGCATGAGCGTCACAAGCTGTGTGCGTGCGAGCGCGAACGACGGGATGAGGACCGTGCCGCCGCCGCCGAGCGTCTCGATGAACGGCTGCCGGATCTGATCCAGCAGCGGCGTCGTGTCATGCACCCGATCGCCGTACGTCGACTCGATGACCAGCGCGTCGCACGACGGCAGCGGCGCCGGGTCGCTGTGCAACGGCGCGCCGTAGCGGCCCAGATCGCCACTGAAGACGATGCGCCGCGTACTGCCAGCCACGCTGGCCTCGACCTGCACCGACGCGGAACCGAGGATGTGGCCCGCATTGTGCATGCGCACGCGAAGACCGCCACCCAGTTCCCGCCACTCGCCGTAATCGAGCGGTTGGAGGCGGCGCAACGCCACTTCGACGTCCTTCGCGGTGTAGAGCGGCAGCGCCGGGCTGTGTTTGCTGAAGCCCTTGCGATTCGCGTACGCGGCGTCCTCTTCCTGCAGCTTGGCGGAATCGAGCAGCAGCACCTCGGCAAGCTCGATCGTCGCCGGCGTGCAGTAGATCGGCCCGCGAAACCCCTCGCGAACGAGCCGCGGTATATAGCCTGAGTGGTCGATGTGGGCATGCGTGAGGATCAGGGCGTCCACAGCATGCGGCTCGAAGACCGGCCGGCGCCAGTTCATCAGGCGCAGCTCTTTCAACCCCTGGAACATGCCACAGTCGACGAGCACGCGACGGCCGCCCACATCGAGCAGATATCGCGATCCCGTGACGGCCCCGGCGCCGCCGAAGAATGACAGCCGCAACCGAGGGTCGTCGCGCGTCTCGATCAGACCGCCTCGGCGAACTGGCCGATCTGCACGATGTTCCCCTCCGGGTCGCGGAACGTCGCGATCGTCAGCCCGCCCTCCAGCTGTTCCGGCTCCTGGATGAACGGCACGCCAAGGTTCTTCAGCCGCGCGTGCTCCGCAATGCAGTCGTCCGTCTCGAGCATCACCATGTGGCGGTTTGCGTCTTTCGCGAGGCCGCGCACGTCACTGTGCGTGCCGATCGCGAGCGTCGGCGCGTTCGGGTCGCCGAAGATCACGAATCCCGGCATCGACAGCCCGGGCGTGAGACCGATGACATCTCGATAGAACGGCAGTAGGTTGTTGACGTCTTCACTCCAAATGCTGGCGAGCCGCAGTCCGATGATCATGCCCATCTCCATCTGCAATCGTGACCCGATGACGCGTTTCCGGCGATTATACGCGCCGCCTGCGGTCCGGTCACGATGCCGCACCGGCGATCGCCCGGGCCGGCGCAATCGTGTTCTCCCGCCCGGGACTCCCCCGTCCTCGATCGCCTATCCCAGGACGATCTCCGCGGCCGCGCGCAACATCTGCGGCGGACCGCCGATGAGCATCGTCGTCAGGCAGGTCTTCTTCCATTCGGCCAGCTCTTCCCGCACCTTCTCGATCGGGCCGATGAGCGCCGTATCCTCAACCATCGACCTCGGCACCGCCGCGATCGCGTCGCGCTTGTTTCCCTCGAGATACAGCTTCTGGATGTGGTTGCAGTCTTCCTCGTAGCCGAGCCGGGCCAGCACGTCGAAGTGGAAGTTCGCGCCCTTCGCCCCCATGCCGCCGACGTACAACGCCAGCATCGGCCGCAGCATGTTCGCCGCCGCCTCGATGTCATTGCTGACGATCACCGACACCATCGCGGCCACCTCGAAGTCGGCGGCGGTGCGTCGCGCTCCCGGACGCGCGAATCCCTCGGCCAGCGCCTGCCGGTAGAACTTGTCGCTCTTCGGCGAGAAGAAGAGCGGCAGCCAGCCGTCAGCGATCTCCGCGGCAAGGGCGACGTTTTTGGGCCCCTCAGCCGCCAGGTAGATCGGGATGTTGGTGCGCAGCGGGTGGATCGTCGATTTCAACGGCTTTCCGAGGCCCATGCCGCCGGGGTACGGCAGTTGGTACTGCTCCCCCTGGAACTCCACGGGCTTGTCCCGGGCGAAGATGCGCCGGACGATCTCGACGTACTCCCGCGTCCGTTGCAGCGGCTTCGGATAGGGTTGACCGTACCACCCCTCGACCACCTGCGGGCCCGACGCGCCCAGCCCGAGGATGAACCGCCCACCCGACAGGTGATCCAGCGTCATCGCCGCCATCGCCGTCGCGGCCGGCGTCCGCGCCGACAGCTGCGCGATCGACGTTCCGAGCTTCAGCCGCGTGGTCTTCGAGCCCCACCACGCGAGCGGAGTCAGGGCGTCCGAGCCGTACGCTTCCGCGGCCCACATGGAGTCATAGCCCAGCCGCTCCGCCTCCGCGATGGTGTCCTCGATCCCGGCGGGCGGACCGCTGCTCCAGTACCCCGTCGACAATCCCAACTTCATCCCGATTCCTGCTTTCTTGCTGTGCCGCCCTTGGATGCGCCTTCTGATCGTACAGCACCATCCGCTGGCTGCCAGCGCGCTCCCGCGAACGTGATCCTTGGCCGGACGGCACGAGAAGCAACGGGCGCGGCGGGCAAACGAAAACCGGCCGGCCAAGCTCGATGAGCTTTGGCCGGCCGGCATCGTTCGCCGTAGGTGAGCGGCGTTACGCGGTCGCGCGGACGTTGACGGCCCGGCTGCGGCGCGGGTCGCGGTCGTCCGGCTGCTTCTCGAACTCGACCGACTGGCCTTCGTTCAGCGAGTCGAAGACGAGGCCCTGCAGGGCCGAGCTGTGGAAGAACACGTCCTCCGAAGCCCCCTCCGGCCGGATGAATCCAAAGCCGCGGCTCCGGTCCAAGCGCTTGATTTCACCTGTCATGGGATGTACCTCCTGCCGCCGCGGGATGCTTCGTGGTTCCGGCAGATCAGCCGGCGAACGCGGCGTACATTCGAATTGTTACGCCAGGCACGAGCCGGCGACCTCATCCATAGAAGCCGTCATGTGCGTCGGAAGAACCGTTGCGACAAGGAGACTGCGAGAGGAGGATTTCTTCGATGCATGCTAAACGATCCGCGGCCGCCCCGCAAGGAGCGTGCCGCGGCACGCGGCGGCGTCGCCCGCGATGGCGAGGGCGGCGTGCCGTGGCACGCGTCGCGAGGACGCGCCGGCCGCTGATCGAGATCCGGGTGTGACGCAGCGCCCCTACCGGGCCACTTTCTCTGGAATCGCCCGGTCGATGCGCTCGCGCGCCGACTCAGCCTCCGCGACCATGCGGTCGATCAGCTCTTTCACCGTCGGCACGTCGTGGATCATGCCGACGCTCTGGCCGAGCGGCGCGAAGCCCTCCTCGACGTTGCCTTCGTCGAACGCGACGTTCGAGCGGCCGCCGATAAGCGGCAGCAACTCCTCGATCGTCGTGCCGCGCGCCTCCATCGCCAGCACCTTGTCGGTGAGCGGGTTCTTGGCGACGCGGCTCGGGTTGCCGAGCGTCCGCATCACGAAGTTCGTGTCGGCCTCGCTGGCAGCGACGAGATGCTGCTTCCATCCTTCGTGGCCGCGGCATTCCTTCGTCGCCATGAAACGCGTGCCCATGAGCACGGCATCGGCGCCGAGGGCCAGCGCGGCGACGAGCCCGCGCCCGTCTGCGAACCCGCCCGCCGCGACCACGGGGATCTTCACCGCATCCACCGCCAGCGGCACCATCACGAGCGTCGTCACCGTGTCGAGCCCGGGGTGGCCGCCGCACTCAAAGCCGACGACTGCCACGGCGTCGCAGCCCAGCCGCTCGGCGGTGCGGGCGAAGCGTGCGCCGGCGACCTTGTGCAGCAGCTTGACGCCTCCCTCGTGCAACGGTCCGACGATCTTCTCCGGGCTGCGGCCGGACGACTCGACGACCTCCACCTTCTCCTCGACCGCGATCCGCACCCACTCTTCGACGGGCTGCGGCCGTGCCGCGGGGAACAGGTTGATGTTCAGGCCGATCGGCTTGTCGGTGAGGTCGCGCGCCTTGCGGATATCGGCGCGCAGCTCCTCGAGCGTCGGAAACGTAGATGCGGTGATGAAGCCGAGGCCGCCGGCGTTCGCCACCGCCGCGACCAGCTCCGCGCGGCCGAGCCACATCATGCCGCCGCAAATGATGGGGTACTTGATGTTGAACAACTTCGTGATACGCGTCTCGAACATGCCGGTCCCCTTCGGTGCTGCACTGGATTCGATTCGGCGCCATGCTAAGGCGGGCCGCGGTGCCGGAACAACGGCCGATCGGCCCGTGCCGTCCACGCCGACGCCCGGCGGCCGCCGCTGGACGATGTCGCCGACCGGGGACCCTGCGCGGCCGGAACGGCCTTAAAGCCAGGGCGAAGTTCGTCCGCGTGGGCGATGTCGCCATGCGGCCGACGCCGCTATCCTTGCTCCAACTGCCCGGTCAATTCACCACGGGAGGAAACGCTGTGCTGCAAACCCTGCGCCTGGTACTGGGTACGACCGCCGTCATCATTGGGGCGTCGCTGCTGGGAACGACATTGCCGACCCGCACTGCCAGCGCGGTGCCAGCGCTGCCACCCTGCGACTCCACCGCCATCCCCCAGGTGGTTGCCTCCGAGCCGCAGGCGGAGGCGGATGCCGTCGTGCCAACGGCGACCTGCACGCCGGTGCGCATCGTGCGCTCGGCGACGCCGACGTTCACCGCGACCGTGCCGGCGACCGACACGCCGGTGCCGACCGTGGCTCCAACCGACACGCCGGTGCCGCCGACGTCGACCCCCACGAGCCCGGGCGGCGGTGCCGCCGGCGCGGGCATCTCGCCGCCGAACACGGGCAGCGGCGCGACGCCGACGTCCGGCACCGGCACGACGACGCTCGTCGCGGGGGCGATCCTGCTCGCCGCAGGCTCCGGCTCGCTCGCGCTCGCCGCTCGCCGTCGCCGGTAACGGCGGCGAGGGCGCCACTCGCCGGGGTTGAGCGTGCGATGGTTCAGCGGCGCCTCACGCGGTGATTCGACGCCCACGCAGAGGCGATGGGGTGGCTGCAAGCGTTGCCGTCATTGCCGGCGGCCCGGGTCAGGCCGAGTGCGAGTGTTTCCGGACGAACTCAAGCACACGCCGCCAGGCGTCGGCAGCGGCATCGGCGTGTTGTTCGTAAGAACGATCGAAGAAGCTGTGCGGGGCGCCGGGATACACGACCACTTCATGATCCACCGCCGCCGCCTGGAGTGCGGCCTTGAACCCGTCAACCTGTTCCGCCGGGATGCCCTGGTCGGCCCCCCCCATAAGCGCGAGCACTGGACACTTGAACTCTCCCGCGCGCTGCAACGGCCCTGGAGAGCCATCGCGACCCGGTCCGGGACGGCCGTAGAAGCCGATCGCGCCGGCCAGTCCATGGCCGCCGGCGGCCTGCAGCCAGGAGTTCGAGCCCCCGAAGCAGAAGCCAACCGTAAACACCGACGAACACGCGCCGCCTTGAGGAGAACGCAAGTAAGTGACAGCTGCCCCCACGTCCGCCACGATGTTGGCGGCCTTCGTTTGGGCAACGTGCTCCATGAACGGAAAGGACTCATCCCGCTTCGCCACGCCCGCTGTGCGACCGAAGTAGTCGATCGCGACCGCGTTGACACCCTCCTCCGCGAAGCGAAGGGCAAGCTCCTCGTAGAAATGGAAGAGGCCTCGTACGTCCGGAAGCACAACGATGCCCACCCTCGTTGGCCGCGAGGCGCGCGCGGCGAATGCCGCGAAGCGTGTGCCGTCTGACGACGTGAGCGTGAGGTCCTCGGAATCCGTGGCTGCGCCGGCGAGCGGCGCGATGGCCGGGAGTGCATCGTACGCATGACACATGACCGTGCCTCCTCTCTTCGGCGGATCAAGCGCCATTGTAACGAGTCCCGTATCTCGACAGGACCAGTACGATTGGCGGCCGGCGGAGGCGCGCCGTCCGGGGGCAGTCGCGTGACCCCGATGGACGTCAGGAGTCCACGCGAGGAGCCGTCGCGAACTTCCCCCGGCTCCCATCCGCCTCGCCCTCCAGCCGCCTGAGGTACACGCTCGGCATCCGCGGCGACGAGTACGCCAGGCACCGCATCGCGTACAATCGGCTCGTGTCTGACAGCATCGACATGAGCCATGAATTGGCTAGGCGGCAGCGCAGTGCGTGCGTGCCAACGCGCCGCCGGTGACGCCCGCGAAGCGGACGGCGCCGCATCGGCCGTCGCGCATCGAGCGCACCGCCTACCACGAGGCGGGGCACGCCGTCGCGGCCTACCTGCGCCGGCTGCGCTTCACCAGCATCTCAGTCATCCCGTACCGGGGCACGCTCGGACGCTGCGAGTTCAGCGAGGCCCCCGTCATCGTCGACCTCAACGCTCACTCGATCGAGCAGGCCCGCCGCCGCATCGAGACGCTGATCATCGTGTCGCTGGCCGGCGGCGTCGCCGAATGCCTGCTCACCGGGCGACGCAACTGGCGAGGCGCCCACGCGGACCTGCAAGACGCCGCGCGCTACGCCGCATTCATCACAGGCAGCGACGACGAGTTGGGCGCGTACGTTCACTGGCTGTGGGAACGCACCACGGTGTTGCTCAGCGCGCGCCCGTGCTGGCTGGCCGTCCAGCAACTCGCGGAGGCGCTGGTCGAAGACCGCCGCGTCGGCGAGCGGCGCGCGAGAGAGATCATCGCCTCGGCGCTCAAGCGCGGCGCTCGCCGCACCACCCGACGGACCCGCGCGCGGCCGCGTACGTGACTGCGCGGCCGGCCGCGTGCGCCCATTCCCGAGACACCGGACGCTACGCATGCCTCGTCGCTGTGAAAGACGGGAGATGAGGATGCCCTACTCACGTCGCGCAACATCCGCCGCGAAGCTGGCCTTCGACTCAACGGCCGGCGCCCAGGGACTTGTTGTCCGGCACCACAATGGCATCACGCACGCCGTCCGTTCCATGATGTCGGAATCGTCCCGCAACCCGCCTGCCAGGCCCACAGTCACACCTTCGCGATGAGATCGGCGAGCGGCTCGTCCTTGTGCAACCGTACGATGGCGTCGGCCAGCAGCGGTCCGATGCTGACGGTCTGGAGTGTCAGCGCAACGGGCTGGGGCACCGGCACGCTGTCGGTGACGACGATACGCTGGATCGGCAGGCGCCGGAGCCGCTCCACGGCCGGGCCCACGAACAGCCCGTGCGAGGCGACAACCGTGATCCGCGGCAGGCAGCCGGCAGCGAGCAACGCATCGACCGCGGCCTCGATCGTGCCGCCCGTGGTGATCATGTCGTCGACGATGACGGGGGCGCGATGCTGCACGTCGCCCGTGACCCTCGTGACGCGCACCTCGGAGCCGCTCACACGCTCTTTGTGTACTATCGCCACCGCCGGTTGCGGCCGAAGCTCGAGCGCATAGCGCTCGACAAGTTTCGCTGCGCCCAGGTCTGGCGCGACAAGCACGGTGGCCGCGTCGGTGTGCTCCTGCACCGCCCGGGCGAGCAGCGGAACCGCAGTGAGCGGTTCGACCGGTACGGAGAAGAATCCCTCGATGGCCGGCGTGTGCACGTCGACGGTCACGACTCTGTCGATTCCGCTGGCTCCCACAGCGTCCGCCACGACCCGCGCCGCCACGGGCTCACGTTCTGCTGTCCGCCGGTCCTGGCGGGCGTAGCCGAGGTACGGCACGACGGCGGTGATGCGTGCGGCGCCCGCGCGGCGCGCCGCGTCCGCCATCAGTAACAGCTCGAATAAATGGCGGTCCGCCGGCGGGGTGGTCGGCTGCAGGATGTACACATCACGTCCGCGTGGGCTCTCGCCGAGCCGGACGTGACTCTCTTCGTCGGGAAAGCGCTCCAACTCGCACGCGCCGAGTGGCACGCCGAGCGCACTGGCGGTCTCCCTGGCGACGGTCGTGTTTGCGCTCCCCGCGAACAACTGGATGTGCATGACGCACCGCTAGACCGCGGATTGCCGATGTGCCGTGCGGTGTTCGTGCGCTTCGCGTAGCAGCTCGCACACCTTATCGTCCTCCGTCGGCTCGAATTGCCGGTAGTAGAAGCCGACGGCCCAGAAGTCCTCCGGCTCATACAGGCAGACCAACTCGTCGACTTCGGCCCGCAACTCGGCGCACGACTGCGCGGCGCCCACCGGTATCGCGGCGACGATCACGGCCGGCTTGCCCTGCCGCACCGACCGCACGGAGGCGCGCATCGTGGCGCCCGTCGCCAGGCCGTCGTCGACCACGATGACGACGCGTCCGGCGATCTCCGGGGGCGGACGCCCGTCGCGAAAACGCGCTTCGCGGCGTTCGGCCTCCGCACGCTGCGCCGCGGTTACCGCGTCGATGTATGGCTGACGTACGCCGATCTCCCGGATCAACCGGTCGTTCAGGTAGCGGCCGCCGTTCGCCGTTACGGCGCCGATCGCCAACTCCGGAGCGCCGGGCGCACCGAGCTTTCGCGCCACCACGACGTCCAGTTCCGCATCGAGGTGTCGCGCCACCTCCGCGGCGACCGGCACGCCGCCACGCGGGATGCCGAGGATCAGCGGCCGGCGCGCGCGGTACGACTCCAGCGCCTCAGCAAGCCGGGCGCCGGCGTCGACGCGGTCGGCGAACATACGCTCGCTTGGGACGATGCTCACGGGCGAGACTTCCCCTTCCGCCGTCGATGATCGGAGCGGCCTTCGGCCGCATCTCCGAGTCCGCTTGACCCACATCCCACGGTAAGCGATCGGCTCGCCGCCCGGGTCACCCGATCGGCTCGAGAATCCGTGCTGGCGCGTCGACGATTCCACGAGTCAGCGCCGACCGCGGGCAAGCTCGACATCGGCGGCGCGCGATCCTGCGGCGCGCGATCCTGCGGCGCCGCTCCGCCGGCGTCAACGCGCCAGTAACCTCCGGAGCCACCGGCGAGTCTGAGACCAGCCAATCTGTACGGCTCAGGAGGTCGCTGGCACGGAGGCGTTCAACCGCCCGCGCGCTCGCCGCCTGGCGGCGCTTCGTGGCCGGGCTGTCCGAGGTGGAGCTCGAACCAGCTGCGCGCCAAACGCGCAACGTGCTCGAGCGTGCCCCGTTCCTCGAAGAGATGCGTCGCACCGGGGACGATCTCGAGATGCTTCTCGACATGAAGCATCGCCAGAGCTTCACGGTTCATCTCGATCACCGGAAGATCGCGGCCGCCAACGATGAGCAGCGTCGGCGCGCGCACGTCCGCCAATTTCGAGCGAGCGAGGTCCGGCCGGCCGCCGCGCGATACGACGGCGGCGACGAGGTCGGGCCTCTCGGCTGCAGCGACCAGCGCCGCACCTGCGCCGGTGCTGGCGCCGAAATACCCCACATTCAGGTCGCGGGTGTCAGGACGCTGACCAAGCCAGTCCGTCGCCGCGACCAGGCGCTTCGCGAGCAGGTCGATGTCGAAGCGAAGGTGCCCCGTGCGGAGATCGGCCTCTTCCTCCTCGGCTGTGAGGAGGTCCATGAGCAACGTGGCCAATCCACCTTCGCGCAGCGCGCTGGCAACGTACCGGTTCCGCGGGCTGCCGCGGCTGCTGCCGCTGCCGTGCGCGAACAAGACGAGACCGCGGGCGCTCGGCGGGATATTGAGATTGCCGTGGAGCTTTGCTCCATCGGCCGGGATCACGACGAGGACATCCTGCTCTTCCGACGCGAATGTGTCGTCCATCGCTCACGCTCCTCGAGTAACGCCGGCCCGCCGGCGCCGCTCATCCTCTTCGCCGGCCAGCCTCATGCAAGGGTGGGCGAGCGCCAGCGCTCGGTCGGTTGACGCCGTCGTAGGCGGCGGCGACCCGGCCGACGTCCGTCACCGGCGCCCGCGGCGAATCACTGATCGATGCGAGTGCGGCGTCACCGAAGTAGCGGTTGGCCCGCTTGATCTCCGGCAAGTCCAGGCGACGGTGCGTCGCCGTCACGACCGGTGTTCTGCTCTCGCGCGCGAACGGAAAGGCGAGGTAGTCGGCGTGGTTGTGGCTCGCATCGAAGTCGGCGGACTGATCGAACACTCCGGCGAACTCCATCGTCGTAAATGCGACGGTGTCGCGCGCGCCGCCGTCGACGCGGCTGCTTGTTGCCGCACACGGGACGAGCCGGGCACGCGTCGCATGTTCGCCGCTGGCAACCAGCGTAACGTCGTACCTTCGCGCAACGATGTCCTCCGACAGCGCACTGATGACGCGTTCCGTGGCCGCGCACAGCTGCGGCGGCACGCTCTCGAACGGAGGCGCTATGTGTGCGATGCGCATAGCATCAGCCCCACCTGCGAGCGCCGGCGGCCGATCGCTCCGCCACCCGGCTGAGGAAGCGTGCGATGCGACCTGCCTGTTAGCCCAACCATAGGCGGATAACTCGCGTCCTGTAAATGCCACTGGATAACACCCCGAAATGCGGACCGGCTCCAAGTGGCGCGGAGTTCGATCAGCGCACAGACTTCGCTGTCGCCCGGATGGCCAGGGTGTCCGGATGTGCTCCGGCGACCAGAGCTGTGCCCATCTCGGCGCACAGCGTTGCGAGCCGGCGCACGAACCATTCCCGCGCGGCTCCTGTTGCCACGTTCACCTGCATGTTCTCGATCTGCACGGGAAGCAACTCCACGCCCACGGAGCCGGTCGGCGTGATGTGGACGAAGAACAACGCCGAGAGGTCGTTCCGCAGTGCGGCGTCGACGGCGTAGTCATCGATGAAATCGCCCGTGTCGTACAGAATCACGCCGCGGTCCCGCAGCTCGATTCCCTGCACCACGTGCGCGCTGTGGCCCCAGAAGATGTCGGCGCCCGCATCGATCACGTGCCGCGCGAACTCCTGGAAGGCGCGCGTGGGACGCGCCCGCATGTTCGGTCCCCAGTGGATCGAAAAGACGACCACGTCGGCATCCCGCCTCGCTTCGTCGATGGCGCTCTGCACGCCGGCGAACGCTTCAGGAGCCAGATCGACCGTCGTGTAACTGATCCCGGGCGATTGATCCGTGGCTGCCCATTCTCGCGGGTGGTCGGAGAACGCGACGATGCCGACGCGTGCGCCGTTCGACCTCAAATAGGCGGGGGCGGCGGCCGCCCGACGCGTCGCGCCGGCGCCGGCATGGGCGATGCCCGCGTCGTCGAGCGTCCGTACCGTCTCCAGCAGCCCCGCGTGTCCGTAATCACCTGCGTGGTTGTTCGCGAGCGAGACGAAGTCCACGCGCCCGAGTCTGAGAGTGGCGACGGCCGACGGATCAACCCGGAAGTAGAACGCCTTCTCGCGGCCGTCGAACCAGCGACTGTGGCTGGCGGTGAGGGCGCACTCAAGGTTGACGAGAAACAGGTCTGCGCGGTCGCGAGCGGGCAGAACGTCTCCCCAGGGGTACGCGAACCCTCGCGTCGCGATAGTGTCGCCCACCATCCTTCCAAGCATGAGGTCGCCGGCGAGCGCGAGCGTGAGTGGACGTTCCATCGTGTGACGCTACCGTTCGATGTAGAGGACGCGGTCGAGGCCAACCACGTCCTGTCGCACCTCGATCCATGCGTCGGGAAAGGCACGCACGGCATCGACGCGCAGCGCGTCGGCCTGGAGGTCGCGGCATTCGGACAAGAGCAGTGAACGCGCTCCTGGGACCGCCGGTGCCCGGGCAAGCAGCCGTGCAATCGACTCCGTGGCGGCTAACACCGCATCTCCTCTCGACGGTTCGCCGCCAGCGACGCGAGCCGGTCCGCCCGTCCACGGTAGCCGGCTCCCGTCACGATGACGACGTTATCCTCGATCCGGACGCCGGCGTCGAGGAACTCGTGGGCCAACCAGGCGCTCGCGCGCACGTGTTCGGTCATCATCGGAATGCGGAAGCGGCTCTCGCCGTCGGCAAGCGCCGCGTACGGGATGAGCTGGTCGGCGGCGTGCCGGTCGACCGCTGCGCCGGTCCGCAGATCCTCGAGCAGGTGGAGGGCCGCGTACTTCCCTATCGCCTCCGCGCTGCGGCGGAGCGCGCCCGCGCGGTCGGCGCCCAGGCGTGTGCCGTCCGCCATGTCGGCGAAGATCGCGAGGGCCGCGCCGCGCTGGAGCGCCGTATCGTCGTAACGCGCTTCGATCTCTGCCGAGTATCCCGCCGCGGCGAGTTCCTCCTGCGCCGCCTCGGCCATGCGGTGACTGACTCGACGCTCCAGGAGGTGGGAACACAGGGAGATGCCCCACACCCTGTCCATACGCCTCGGCCCCTCCAGCATGAGCGGCCGAACAGGTCCCGTCGTGGGCCGCACGTTCAGGCGCAGCATGCCGCCGCCCGTCGGAACGTAGCCGGGCCGCCGCATCTCCACCGTCGCGTCGACGCCCATGCGCTCCAGCAGCGGCAGCACGACGTACCGGAGGTGAAAGAACGACGGCGCGAAATCCTGGAACACGCCTCCGCACAGCTCCGCCTCGATGGGAGCGTCGGCGAAGGCGAGCACCGGCAACACAGCCAGCGTAAGCATCGTCGTCGACCCCGCGGTGCCGATGTCCCACGTGTACCGGCGCGCCCCTGCGAGCCGGCCGGGGCGGAACACGATCTCTCGCGAGCCCTCGCTGCATCCGGCGAGCGTGCCGCCGGCCAGCTCGCTGATGGCCTCGACGGACCGGACGTGCTGGCGCCGCAGGCCGGGAGGACGCCGCCGCGCGCGCGCATTCGTGATGTGGACGTCGCGGCCGGTCAACGCTGCGAAGGCCACCGCCTGTCGCACGATCGCGCCGCTTCCCGAAAAGTGCGACCCGTCGATTTCGAGCACGGCTACACCGATCGTCGCAACCGCGAATGCTACTGATACCTGAGGATCGCCGCGGCGCCGTAAGCCCGCATGAGGTCCGCCGCCTCGCCTCGCACCAGCTCGACGCCGGCGCCCGTCGCCATCGCCGTGCGCGTCGCCCAGACGGCGATCTCGCTCACCGGCCACGTGGACTCCGTGCAGAAGGGGCACCGTTCGACGCGCGTCGTCACCGCGAAGTGGCCGTCCGCACAGACGAAGCCGGCGGCGGTCTCGCCCTCGATCATGACGAGCTGGTGTACGCGTCCGTCGCAAAGCGCAGCCAACGTCTCGTCCCAACCGGTGACCGCGAGTTCGCCTTTGGGCGCCCGCTCCAGGATGTCCTTGACGAGCGCGGTCTCGAACGCCCGCTCGGACCGCTCCGCGATCGTTCGGACGCGATTCAGCACCTCCGCATCCGACGCGAACAGCTCGCCGGCAAACTGGCCGACCACCTTCGCGGCCAGCGAGCGGGACAGCGCCGCCCGCAGCGCCGCTACGGCTTCCGGCGGCCCGCCGATGATCAGACGGTCGAAGGCCTCCTTCCGGCTGAGCCGCCACAGTTCGTCGACGACGCGCTGCATGTGCAGATGGACGTGATACTCGACGTGGCGGGCGTAGCCGGCTTCGTCGCTGCGGATGCGACCCGGACCCATCGGCGAGACGTCATAGCGAGCGCGCTGCCCCGCCCCCGTAAGCCAACCGCCGCCGATGACGCGGCCCGGCAGGGGATCTTCGAACTCGATTTTCCCCTCGACGCGATCCATCCAGACGGTCAGGATGCGGGCGCGCTCCCTGTCGACGAGCGCGACGCCGTAACGCTCGTGCTCGTCGAGCGCGGCGATAAGCGGCAGCAGGTAGGGACGCGGCGCGAAGCGCGCGCCGGCCAGCACCGGCACGTCGAGCGCGATGGGCACGAAGACGTCTCCCGGCGCGGAGCTGAAGATCGCGACCGACCGCCCCGGCGGCTCGTCCCAGCTGCGAACATACGCGTTCACGCGGTCGATCTCGGCTTCCAACCTCACTGCAAGGTCTGTATCCCTGAGTTGCGGGCGCAGCGGCTTCCAGAGATCGAGCAGCGCGGCCTCGAAGCCTTCACGTTGTGTCTGGGCAGGGTCGACATCGACGTAGACGCTCAGAACGCCATCGCTCGGCGCCTCGAGGAGCGCGATGCGATCGAGCGTGTCAGGCTGGAACCTGAGCGCCGGATTCGTCTCGAGCGATAGGGCAGAGTCGCTGCCTGGCATGGAACATCCTCTACGGAGAGCGCCGGCACTGCGGCCGCCTGACAGGGTCAGCGTATACCCGTGGACCTCGCGCTGGAACCACCCGGACGGCGGGCGCATACGATCGCAGAATCGTGTGCCTTCAGGCCTCTCCCCGCGTCCGTGGCCCGCCTGGAGCGCCAGTTGGCGAGCCGCGGCGCTCCGGCGTCTGTTCGGCGCTCACGCGGACGAGGTCGTGTCCTCGGCTTGACGCGGTGGCGGCGGCTCGCGCAACTCGCTCGGCAGTTCCATCTTCCCCAACGCACCCTGTGTCGCCGCGTCGAACACGTGCAGCCGGTCGAGATCAAGTTGCAGCTCGATCTCCCGGCCCACCCGCGCGCGCGTACGCGGATCGACACGAGCCAGCAGCGTTTGCGTGCCGGCGATGACGTGAAGGAACTTCTCGTTGCCCATCATTTCAGTCACGTCAACACTCGCCCGGATCGGAAAGCCGCGCACGTTCATCGGCAGGAAGTCGGGGTCGTGCATGTCCTCCGGACGGATTCCAAGCATGACGTCTCTGCCCGCGAACTCCGCCAGTCGTCGAGCCCGCTCGGCCGGAAGCTTGATCCGCAGTGCGGGCGCATCGAACGTCATCTCGTCCGCGGTTCCCTTCAACGTTCCCGGGATGAAGTTCATCGACGGGCTGCCGATGAAGCCCGCGACGAACACGTTGTCCGGTCGGAAGTAAAGTTCCTCAGGAGAACCGACCTGCAGCAGCACTCCGTCCTTCATCACGGCGATGCGCGTCGCCATGGTCATCGCTTCGATCTGGTCGTGGGTGACGTAGATGAACGTCGTCTGCAGGCGGTCGTGCAGCTTGCTCAACTCAGCGCGGGTCTGCACCCGGAGCTTCGCGTCCAGGTTCGAGAGCGGCTCGTCGAACAGAAACACTTGCGGCTCTCGCACGATCGCGCGTCCCAACGCGACCCGCTGCCGCTGACCGCCGGAGAGCTGCCCCGGCCGGCGCTTGAGCAGTTCCTCGATCGCGAGCGCCTTCGCGGCCTGGGTCACGCGTTCGCGGATGTGCTCCTTGTGCATGCCGTGCATCTTGAGCCCGAAGGCGAGGTTGTCGTAGACCGACATGTGCGGATACAGCGCGTACGACTGGAACACCATCGCGATGTCGCGATCGCGCGCGGGGACGTCGGTGACTGGACGGTCGCCGATGTAGATCGTGCCGTGCGTCGCCGCCTCCAGCCCCGCCAGCAGACGGATCACCGTGGACTTGCCGCAGCCCGAAGGCCCCACCAGCACCAGGAATTCCTTGTCGTGGATCTCCAGCGACAAGTCGTTGACGGCGAACACGTCGCCGTAGCGCTTGGTCACGTGTTCGTAGACGACCTTCGCCATGCGCCCCTCAGCTCGTTGCCATGGCGCCGGCCATCAGGCCGCGCACGAAGAACCGCCCGAGCACGATGTAGACGAGCAGCGTAGGAAGCGCCGCAATCAGCGCGCCCGCCATCTGGACGTTCCACTCCACGATGTAGCTGCCAGCCATGTTGTTCAACGCGACCGTCGCCGGCTGTATCGAAGGATTGCTGGTCACCGTCACGGCGAACAGGAAGTCGTTCCAGATCGAAGTGAACTGCCAGATCGCCACCACGACAAACCCGGGCAGCGACAGCGGGAACACGATCCGCCGGTAGATCCCGAAGATCGACGCGCCGTCAATCTTCGCCGCCTCCACCAACTCGGTCGGAATGTTGGCGTAGTAGTTGCGGAAGATCAGCGTCGTGATCGGGATGCCGTAAACGACGTGCGTCACCACAAGTCCCCACAGGCTGCCATACACGTGCAGCGCCTGCAACGTCTTCACGAGCGGGATCAGCACGCTCTGGTACGGGATGAACATGCCGTAGAGCAGCAGGAAGAAGAGGACATCCGATCCCGGAAAGCGCCACTTCGTTAGCACGTAGCCGTTGATGGAGCCCAGCATGCACGAGAAGATCGTGGCCGGAATGACCATCTTGAAGCTGTTGGCCATGTTGCTGTCCAGGCTGTTGTACGCCGATCGGAACGAGTCGAACTGCAAGCCGGACGGAAGATCCCACATCTGCTCGAGCCGGACTTCCTGGAAGCTCTTCAGGCCGGTGACCAGCAGCACGTAGATCGGCATGAGGTACACCAGCGCGAACAGGATGAGCACGGTGTAGATCGCCACGCGCGACCAGCGGATCGTCACAGCCGCGCCTCCCGTCTCAGGCTCCAGAAGAGGTATGGGATCACCAGTACGCTGACGGCGACCAGCATGACGACGGAGATCGCGGCGCCGTGGGAGAAGTGGTTTCCCTGGAACGTCGTCTCGAACATGTAGAGCGCCGGCACGTCCGTCGCGAAGCCAGGGCCGCGGCGAGTCATCGAGATGACGAGGTCGAAGATCTTGAGCGACTGATGTCCCAGGATGATGATCGCGCTGAGCGTCACGGGCCGGAGCAGCGGCAGGGAGATGTGCCGCAGCACCTGCGTCTCCGTTGCCCCATCGACGCGCGCCGCGTCCCGTAGCTCCTCCGGGATCGCCCGAAGACCCGCCAGGTACATCACCATCACGAAGCCAGACATCTGCCATGTGGCCGCGATGACGACCGAGATCATCGCCAGCGGGATGCCGAAGTTGGGGTCGGCCAGGAAGCCAAGATGGATCGTCTGAAGCGCTTCTCCCAGCCGGGAGGTCGTGTGCACGTATTCGACCGTCGGGTCCGTGTACCAGCCGTATCCCAGCGAGGGCGCGCCGACCTTCGACGGGAGGATGTTGACGCCCGCGCGCGGGGCGAGCAGCCATCGCCACACGACACCGGTGACGATGAACGACACCGCCATCGGGAACAGGTAGATGCTGCGAAAGATGCCTTCGCCCACGATGCGGCGGTCGAGCAGCGCCGCCAGCAGCAACCCGATCCCGAGGCAGGCGCCGACGAAGAGCACGGTGAAAAAGACGGTGTTCCGGATGTCGATCTGGAAGCGGAAGTTCTCGAAGAGGTCGCGGAAGTTCGCCAGACCGACGAAGGTGTAGTCGGGCCGCACCGTGTCCCATTCGCTCATGGAGACGACGGCGCTCCAGCCGATGAAGCCGTAGACGAAGACCGCGACGGCGACGACGGAAGGGACGATGAGGGCGATGGCCGCCGCCTGATCGCTGATCAACAGGCGGAGGAGGCGGCGGCCGTCGCGTCTCCCATTCATCGTCGTTTATCGCGGCCCTTTCGTTTCTACTTGCAGACCTTGGCGTCCTTGCACGCCGCCGCGAGCCGGCTCTGCAACGTCGCCGCGTCCTTGTCCGCCACGAAGGCCGTCACCGCGTCGCTCACCGACGTCAGCCATCCCTGGCTCACCGCGGCGCCGTGGGCGAGGCTCGGGACGATCGTGTCCTTCTTCCAGTCGGCGATGGCGGACTGCAGGTAGGCGTCGAACAGCGCTGGATCGCAGTCCGTGCGGGCGCAGATCGAGCCCTTCAGCGGGTTGAACGCCTCCTGCCCGGCCTTCGAGCCGACAACTTTCAACCAGCACTCCGCGGCGGCCGGGTTCGGCGCGCTCTTCGGCAGTCCGAACGTGTCCGACAGCGCGTCATACATTCCCGCCGTCCCCGGCGACGGCAGGTAGCCGTAGTCGGTGAACTTCTTCGCTTTCATATCGCCCTCGAGCCAGTCGCCCATCACGGTCATCGCAGCCTTGCCGCTGATGACGAGATCGTTGGCCTGGTCCCATGAGAGCGAGCTGTGGTCGCTGTTCACGTACCCCAGCATCTTCTTGTACGTGTTCAGAGCGTCCGTGACCTTGGCGCTGTTCCAGTCGGTTGCGCCGGTCCACAGCCCGTTGTAGCCCTCGGCGCCGAGCGAGCCAAGCAGGACTGTTTCCAGCAACTGGACCGACGCGAACGTTTCCACGTCGCCCAACGCGAGCGGCGTGATGCCCTTTGCCTTCAGCGCGTCGGCGGCCGCGAAGAACTCGTCGAACGTCGTCGGTGGCGTCAGGTTGTTCGACGTGAAGACCGCCTTGTTGTACCAGAGGACGTTCGCGCGGTGGATGTTCACCGGCACCGAGTACGGGTGGCCCTGGTACGACACGATGTCGAGCACACCCTTCGGGAACACGGTGCTCCACCCCTGCGACGCGAAGAGGCTGTCCAGCGGCTGCATGTAGTCCGTCGTCACCCACGTGTCGAGCAACTCGTGGCCCATGTGCACCTGGAAGGAGCCGGGCGGGTCGTTGCCGAGCATGCGCGTCGTGAGCACCTGGCGGGCTGTGCCGCCGCCGCCGCCCGCGACGGTGGAGTTCACGATGTCGACGCCGCTGCCGCACATCTGCGGGTAGAGGTCGTACAACTTCTGGAGGCCGGCCGCCTCGCCGCCGGTCGTCCACCAGCTAAAGATCTCCAGCTTGCCTGAAAGCGCCGCCGGGGAACCGGCAGCGGCCGCTGTACCGGTGGCCGCCGGCGTCTTCCCGGCGCCGGCGGCTGCGGTGGCAGTCTTATCTGCGCTGCTGGTGCCGCCACCGCACGCGTAACTAATGCTGGCGAGCCCAATCAGAACTGCCAGCGCCCCGAACCAGAATCGTCGTTTAGCCGACATGACGTCCTCCTCCTGGCACGCCGGCGCCATCCAGCCCCGACCGTGCGTCCGAGCACCTAATTCTGGAACTCCGGGTGAGCCGTTCGTATGTGCCGATCAGCCTCTGCCCGTACTACTCACCCGCTTGGCGTACTACTTTCGGGCGACCATGTTGGTGCATTGCCAGCGAGGCGCGCCGGTGCGTGTTGCAGTCGAACCCTGGTTTGAACGACCGCCGATCCTGCGGTGACACAACGCGCAAGGCGACTTGATGCGCGCCAGGCGTGTGTTCGCATTGACGCTTAGCGGTCCGTGGCGCCGGATGCCGCGATTCGCGCGTGTTCGAGCACGATACGGCGTTCGGCGACGGCGATGTTGTGGCGGCTCTGTTCGATGACGTCGGGGTTGACGGAGATCGAGTCGATTCCCAGCCGGACGAGCTGCTCGGCATAATCCGGGTGAACCGACGGAGCCTGGCCGCAGATCGAAGAATGGAGACCGAGGCGCCGGCACCCTGCGATGATGGCGCGAATCGTCTCCACCACGGCATGGTCGCGTTCGTCGAACAGCGGGGCGAGCGTTTCGTTGTCACGGTCGACGCCGAGGACGAGCTGCGTGAGGTCGTTGGAACCGATGGAGACACCGGCGACACCAAGCCGGGCGTACTCGTCGAGCCAGTAGACGACGGACGGCACCTCCGCCATGACCCAGAGCTGGAAGCTGCCGTCTTCGGCGAGCGGAGACCCATCGACGAGACGCTTGACGGCACGCATCTCGCTCCCGGTGCGGACGAAGGGGATCATCAGGTGGACGTTCGGGAACTCGCGGCGGACGCGTGCGAGCAGCTCCAGCTCCAGCTTGAATGGGCCAGGGTCGCGGACGTAGCGATAGGCGCCGCGGAGTCCGATCATCGGGTTCTCCTCCTGCGGCTCGTACTGGTCGCCGCCCTGAAGTCCGCGGAACTCGTTGGTGCGGAAGTCGGTGGCGCGATAGATGACCGGGCGCGGGTGGAACGCCTCGGCGATGATCCGGAGTTGACCGGCCATCCGGTCGATGAACTCCTCGCCGCGGCCCTGCTCGATGAGCTGACGCGGGTGCACGCCCTGGAGGGCGCTGAGGATCATGAACTCGGCGCGGAGGAGGCCGACGCCATCGATGTCGCGGGCAGCGACGGCGGCGGCCGACTCGGGCTCCGCCAGGTTCACCATGAGCCGCGTGGCGGTAACGATGCGTCCTGCAGCCGCGGCGGGTGCGGCGACGGGCGCCCGCGCGGCGGTAACGCCGGCGCGGCCCTCGAGCACCGTGCCGGCCGTGGCGTCGACGGTGACGAGCATGCCATCGTGGAGGACGGACGTCGCCTGGCGGGTGCCGACGACGCACGGCAGGCCAAGCTCCCGGGAGACGATCGCCGCGTGCGAGGTCATGCCGCCTGCGTCGGTGACGATGGCGGCCGCGCGCCGCATGAACGGGACCCAATCGGGCGAAGTCATGCGCGCGACGAGTATGTCGCCGGGCTGGAGGGCGTCCGCATCCTCGATGCGGAGGGCGACACGCACCGGACCGACGGCGACGCCCGGGCTGGCGTTGAGGCCGCGGACAAGCTCCTTGCGGACGGCAGCGGTGGGCGGCGCGGCCTCGGCAGCGTGCCCGACGGCGGTGACGGGGCGGGACTGCACGAGATAGACGCGGTCGCCCTCGATGGCCCACTCGACGTCCTGCGGCGACCCGTAGTGCGCTTCGTCGCGCCGCACGAGATCGGCGACGGCGGCCAGTTCCTCGTCGCCGAGCACGCGGGCGGCGGCGCGCTCGGCCGGGAGGTCGACGCGGACGTTGCGGCCCTGTTCGTCGCGCGTGAGCATGAACGCTTTGTGGGCGACGCGGATCGTGCGCACTCCGAGGTCGCGCTTGCCGACGACGTAGTGGTCGGGCTCGACTTGTCCGCCAACGACAACCTCGCCGAGGCCGAACGCCGCCTCGATGACCATGGTGGACGGATCGCCGGTGGAGGGATCGATGGAGAAGGCGACGCCGGACTTCTCGGCATTGACCATAATCTGGACGATGACGGCGATCTCAGGCTCGCCCGCAAGCTCGAGGCGTTTGCGGTAGAAGATGACCCGCGGGCTGTAGAGCGACGCCCAGACCTCGCGCACGTTGTCAGCGAGCGCCTGCTCGCCGACGACGTTGAGGTACGTGCGGTTCATGCCGGCGAAGGAGGCTTCCGCGGTGTCCTCCATCGTGGCCGAGGAACGAACCGCGACAAGCACCGGTGCACCGCCCTCGCGGCGGTTCAGTTCGCGGTAGGCGTCCGCGACCGCGGCGAGGACGTCGGACGGAACGTCCGCGGCGCGGATGCGGGACTGGACAGCGTCTGCGGCCGCGGCGAGCGCGCGCCGGTCGTCGACGTCCGTCGTGGCGATCGTGCGCTCGATGAAATCGGCGAGGCCGGCGTGCCGAATGAAGGCGCGGTAGGCCTCGGCGGTGACGACGAAGCCGGGCGGAACCGGCAGTCCGGCGCGGGTCATCTCGCCGAGGTTGGCGCCCTTGCCGCCGGCAACGGGTGTATCGTCCTTGCCGAGCGCGTCGAACCACCGGACGTAGGACGTCATGGCGTCGCCTCACAGCGGGCACACAGGGCCCGTCGCCGTCAGTAAAGCACCGCACGGACGACTCGACCGGCCAATAGTGGTACTCGGCCCGGCGCAGCGCGTCGCCCTCGCGCGTCCACAGCGCCGCGTGCGGCGCAGCCCGCCATGCACGTGCGGCGAGGCGGTATTCAGATCGTCGGTGAGGCGCGGCTCACCGTGCTGTCGCGATCGTGTGACTTAAGTCACAGCGCGCGTCGCTTCGCGCCCGCGATAATGGCGCGCCACCGGCGGCTAGACAGGGAGGACCAATGGCCACTGATACGACGATCGACGTGCGAAGCCTGGCACCACGCGAGCGTCATCCGCGCATTTTCGCCACGTTCGATGACATGGCGGCCGGTGACGCGATCCTGCTGATCAACGACCATGATCCGAAGCCGCTCTTCTATCAGTTCCAGGCGGAGCGGCCCGGCGAGGTTCACTGGACGCCGGAGGAGCAGGGGCCGGAACGCTGGGTGATCAGGATCGAGAAGGTCGTCGCGACGGCCGCGCCACAGGACACAGTCCTCGTCGACGTTCGCGACGACGTCCGCGCCGGTCGCGAGCCCTTCGGCCGCATCATGGAGGCGCTGGGGTCGATGCGCGACGGTCAGGAGCTGCGACTGATCAACGTGTTCGAGCCCGTCCCGCTGTACGAGGCGATGACCGAGCGCGGCTTCGCTCACGAGACCAAACAGCTGCCCGACGGTGACTGGCAGGTGCGCTTCTTCCGGCAGTAGCCCTTCGAAGTGTCTCGCGCAATGCGGCGCGCTGGGGCCTCGTCGCTCGCAAGATCGCCGGGCTGGTCGACCGTTCGCTCACGAAGTCGGCGTGGGATGCGTTCACTGTCGCCCGATCAGGCTCACGCACTCATCGAGGCAGTTGCCAGGAACGTGTGGGCCCATCGCGTTCGGCCGGCGTGACGGCGAAGTTGGCGAGCGAGCGCCTGGGCCACAGCTCGATCTCGATCACGCTCGACACCTGAAGCCACGTGCCGCCGCCGCTTCGGGTACGCTCTATGAGATGAGCGCACAACGACCGCGCATCGACCGGGCGGCCACGCTCGCTACACTCGTCACGGCGCTCCTGTTCGCCGCATGCAACGGTGACAGCGCCAGGCCGACGCCCCCGACAACCGAAAGCGCCGGGGCGACCGCCGTTACATCCGCGTCATCGGCCGCGCCAGCAGCCTCCGCGACGGCGGATGCTGTCCCGCAGGAGTACGCGGCGATGTACGAGTCGCTCTCGGCGCAGCTCGACGGCTGGCAGCGCACGCTCGACAGCCGGGCCGCCGCGCCCGGGGCTGCCGCGCCCGTGTTCGGAGCCCACGTGCTCGCGGCCAACGGCAACCGCGGCGCCGCGCTGCTCGACGCCACGACGCTCCTCGTCGTCGACGGCACGCTTGACCGGTTGAAGGAGCTGGGCGTCAGTGGTGTCACGCTTTCGGTCAGCTTCCCAATCCTCAATGCCGACTACCCCCGCTCGGCCGACTACCTGAAGTTCTACGAGACGGTCGCGCAGCACGTACGCGACCGAGGCCTGAAGCTCAGTATCGAGCAGCACATCGTCTTCCACGACACCGTGTTCTCCTCCGTTCAGTTCGACTTCCGCGACCTCCCGTTCGACCAGTTCGAGGCGGAGTTCCACTCGATGGCGCAGCTCATCATCGACCACCTCCATCCCGACTACCTGACGCTGCTGTCGGAACCGGACACGTTTGCCCGGCTCACCGGCTACCAGCAAGCGGTCGGCCCGGCCAACGCCGCCCGGATGATCGACACGGTGGTTTCGGGATTGCAGCGCGGCACGACGAAGGTCGGTGCCGGCGCCGGGAGCTGGCTACCCGATGCCGCGGACTACGATCGCGCGTTCGCCGCGGCATCGCTCGATTACCTGAGCCTCCACATCTACCCGGTCTCGGGGAATGCGCTGACGAACGCCCAGGCCGTCGTCGACGCGGCGCGCGCCGCCGGTAAACCGGTCGTGCTGGATGAGGCGTGGCTGTACAAGGCCAATCCGGGCGACGGCCCGGCGATGTCGTTCGACCAGACCACGCAGGTGTTTCGCCGTGACGTGTACAGCTTCTGGTCTCCGCTCGATGCCCGCTTCCTCGCGCTGCTCGCGCAGTTCGTGCGCGTCAACGGCATCACGTACGTCGCGCCCTTCTGGACGACGTTCTTCTGGGGCAATGTGGACTACAGCGCCACGACGAAGGACCTGGCCTACTCGCAACTCACCCAGCAGGCCAACCGCGCCGTGGTCCAGGCGCTCCAGCGGGGCACCTTCACTCCCCTCGGCAGAGCCTGGGCCGACGCGATCCGGCGCTAATTCCAGTGGTGTGTAGTGGCACGCCCGGAGGGATTCGAACCCCCGACCCTCGGTTCCGAAGGACGCGATCGACCGGGTTTGATGGCGTTATGTCAGGCAGAATCTGGCATTTTGAATCTGGCGATCGGTCGATCAAGGTAGCGCGAGGGGGACGCGGGCGGATCGGGTGATTGTCTAACTGATTGTTTGGCCCGCTTCTCTCACCTTCCGAACACAAAGAACAACGCCGAAAGGCCAGCGCCGAGACCGAAGAGCACGAAGTTCACGCCGCTGCTCTGCCAGAATGCCCGCCTACCTTCCTTCCGAAGCTCTCCGCGTATGGATTGCACAACCGCATCAACTTCCGCTTGATGGAGGTTAGCAAGTCGCTTGTTCGTCTCAACATCTGCGGCGAGCCTCTCCGACAATCTCTGCCTGGACTCTACCTCCGACTGAATCTCGTCGATGAGCCCGATCGCATCCCGGAGCGATCGATTGAGGGAGCTAGCTCTGCTTTCGAGTGTCGGCGCCGTTTCGCCCTTCCTACGGTATGCCGCGTACCATGTCGAAAGGGCGGAAGCGAAGACGCTCGCGATCGCTCCAATCAGGCCCATGAGAACAGGCGTAAGGGCTACCATCCAAACATCACCGTCGTTCTACCCACTTAGGCCTCCCAGCAACACGCGCGTCGCAATCTCCTCTAGCTCTTGAAGTCTTGGCGGATCTTGACCGCCTCTTCGACCCAAGCCGCGAGATTACTCTTGATGTGATCGTAGACGCTGGTGCTTGTCGAGTACGGAGGATCGTAGGCTTTGACAATGGTGGACAACTTCTTCTTGTCTTCGCCTACGGTGATGCCCTCGAACGGGTTTGCGCCCTTCGTTGACTGTTTCTTGTCGCTGTCCTGGAGATTGTGGACGTAGATGCCCACGATCCCCTTCTTGTCGTTCCATGTTTTCGTGATCTCGTGATTGATCCATTTTCGCCCGGCGGTTGCCGAGCCGATCAGTACGATCGAACAGGATCGGCCATTCATCTGATCCGCGATCCACTTCTTGATCGCGTCATCGCCTTCCTTGGTCACTTTCTCCCAATCGTTGTCCGAGCATGGCTTGTTGCCCTCAACAGCGCCGATGTTGCGGACTTGCGATGCTCGCCAATTGTCAGGCTTGTAGTGGAAGCTGAAAAACGTTGATCGTGCCACTGGATCCCTCCTTGTCGTTGCCGCCGCCGTGTGTTGTCGTGACGGCGACGATTCCTACAATCACGGAGACAAGTATTGCCCCGTGAAAAAATGCCAGCGTCGGTGTACGAACAGTCGCCCACAACGAGTGAACGCATTTCTCGTACGGGCTCGTGTCCATCGAGAATGGATCTCCGTCCAGCGTTCCCGCAGGCGCGACGCGGATGGCATCGTAGAGCTTTCGGAACAAGCGCTCTTGCCGGAGGTAATAGGCGTCCAACCCCCAAAACACGATCGAGGGTAGGAGCGCGATGTAGACGAACTGCTCTCGCGAGTTCACCGCCGCAAGAGCGAACAACGCGGCGACAAGGGTTACGGCCCACCCTTTGAGAAGCGCCGAGTCGGCCGCCAAACGAATGAGGACGAGTTGGATCTGCCCCAGATGCGCGCGCCGGTTCTCTTCGTTGTCCGGCAACCCGGCGGTTCGATTCGCCTGCGTCTCCGCCATCGTCCGCTCCCTAATGACCGACCTCGTACTTCGATGCGCCGTATTATGCACCACTACAAGCCAAAGAACAAGTGTTCCCGCTCGTCAGCCATCCACCACGTCATTCTCCGCTTTGATTAGGGCAAGTCAGATTCGAATCGGCGTACCAGCTTGACAAGGCGACATAGAACAGGCATCCTAATTTCGGTACCCGCCACATTGTGATTCAAGGAGATCCAGACATGGCAAAGTCAAAGACCGGGACGCTAGTACGAGACGCAAAGACCGGGCGAATCGTCAAGCCGCAGGAAGCGACGCGACGCCCCGCTACGACCGTCAAAGAGACGTTCAAGCGCAAGTAGGCGCCCCTTCTGTGCCCGTCTCTTCGGGTGCCGGCAACGGGCATCGAGCCCCGTGGCGGTCAGCGCAACCTATCCGCCGATCGAGGGCTCGAAAATTATGGGGCCCCCGGTAGAAACTGACCGCCTCGGCACGCTCACGACTGATCAAGCCCCCTGGTATCCTACGTTCGCTGATAGATCGTGGCCGATCCATACACGATCATGACTCGCTCATTCGTACACGAACTACGCCGGGGCGAGGGATCGCGATCGCCGTCCTGAACGTGACCCGCGATTTCGTACACCGCGCGTCGCGGCCCCCTGTCCAGGCGATCGCAGATTCAAATACGCTCGTGTACGTACTACTCTCGACGGCGCGACAATCACAAGAACAATCAACGGCGAGGTAGCGCGTACCCGAGTGATCGCCGCTCGGGATGCTCGACCGAATGATCGCGATCATGGCTCGGGCACGTCCTACCGATCTACCCTACCTGATCTCGATCGTGTACGAGCGTAGGGCTGAAGTGTAAAATCTTCGTAAAATCTTTGCGGATCCTGCGAGCTATTTTGGGTGCCGGCCCAACCTTGAAAACGAGCGCCAGCGAGTGAAGAGGTTGGGGACCTGACGCGGGGCACCCGATCTATGGGGGATCGCTCTCCGCATGCTTCGAGGGGGTCCCGGAATCACCTTGCCGGGTCGGTTGCGCCCGCCCATACGACACCCTGGACGCCGATCGCCTTTACGGTCAAGAGCGGCCCTATGGGCCGCCTACTTCCTCGTTGATCGAGATCGTTACCGTCATGTGAGGGGAACCGTAACCCCAACACCACATACTCTTTGTATTGAAGAGGCACTATTCGACGGCCACGCTTTCCGGCAAGGCGTAGAGCGCCGTTTGTCCGTTCCGGCCTTCGTCAACGCGGATGATCATGTCGCAATCTAGAAGTTCCGCCGCGATGCGCCGCGCCTGACGAACCGAGACGCCGGCGGCAACCGCAAGATCCTTCAATGGCCGGGCGCCGTCGGCAAGCGCCGCGGTCATCGCGTCGTGTTGATCGTCGCGTCGTTGTTCGGCTACTGTCGGCGCCTTCGGTCGATGCCCCTTGAGCCGGATGAAGCGAAGGTGCGTTTTGTGCCCGGAATGCGCCCCGAGGAACGCGAGCACGTCAGAGCACCACCACACATGCGTACGCGCGTCGCACGTCCGACACCGCATGATGATGTTGTATTCGGTCCGCTTTCGATTCTCGGCCCTGGAACACACCCACAGCGTACGGATCTGCGAAACCTGCCAGTACGGAAGGGCTCGGCGCGTCATTTCGATTTGCGCTTCTTCGTCGGTACGCGCCAGAACCAAACGCCGGGCGGATCGTAGCTGAACTGTGATGTTGACGTTTCGACCTTGAGATCGCAGGTCCGCCGGAACTTCGGCGCCCAAAACGTTTGAATGTCGCGCTGTGTGTATTCGGCGTTCCAGATGAAAAGACGCTCCCCGAGCGCGAGGGCGCGAAACGCCTCAACCTCGGGATACGTCTTTGCCTCATGCTTGGGCTTCGTCCGCTCCGGTAGCGTTTCGGCATCGTCGATTCGGAAGCCGTGATCGTTTTCGTCCGGGTTCATCGTTCCGCCTCTCCCATCGCCGCGAGTTCCGCAAGTAGCGTTGACCGAACGAAACGCCACGTCTCGGGACCGATCTTGATCACGCTGATCTTGCCCTGTCTGACGAGACGGTAGAGCGTATGCCGATCCACGCCGACAAGCGCCGCCGCTTGTTTCGTGGTGAGTATGTCGCGATCATAGGTTGACTCGCCCGTAGCGTCATCCTGGGGCCGGGAATCGGCGTTCACGTTGCGCCGCCGCTCTCGAAGAAGGCACAAGCGAAGCCGAGAAGCGCCGCCGCGGCGTCCGGGTCGATCGCGCGCCCGTTCTTTCGCGGCACCGGCATGATCGTGACGCTTCGGCCGCCCGAGATCACCTTGCCCCGTCGCGGTGCCGCCGCGTCAACGTCGCACCACGCGATGAGCGAGGCGAGGCCGACGGTATGTCTTTTCACTCCGTTGAGGCGCGCTTGCTCGATGAGTTCGACGCCGCCGGCGCGGTACGGCTCCGTTTCCGCGGGCGGCGCGGACAACGCGCCCGGCATCCATTTCCCGCGTCTCGTGTTCGTCATGGCGTGACCCCCTCGCTATCGCAGTCCGCGAGGTACGCGGGGACGATCTCGCCGAGGATGCGCCCGACTTTAAGCGTTACCGGACCGTCGGGCCGCGTCGAGATCCAGTCCGCGAGGCGACGGATCCGCGTTCCCTGGTGCTCTAGCTGCCATCGCTTCAACGCTCGTTCGCGTTCGTTCTGTTGTACGAGATTCATGCTTACGGGCTCCTACGAGCGCCTACGCGCCCGGAATCGGCTTCGGTGAGGGAAACGTCCCGTTCAACGGCTCGCGGAAATGCAACGCGCCGCCGTCCATGAGGATTACGCCTCACGGTTGCCAGGCGTCGGACTTTTCAGAGATCGACCCATGATCTTCTCTGTCCCTACATAGCGCGGCCCGAAGGTGCGAGCCGCAGTTGATGATCTAGACCTTGACCCTCTGCGAAGTCCCGTAGTGGTTCGCGCCCGCGACCGCTTGCGTGACCGGGAGCGAGCCAGACTTGCGGTACGCCTGAGCGAGAACGGCATCGTTCGATCCGTTCGTGCCGGCGCCCTGGGTCACGAGCACGCCAACGTAACGCTTTGTCAGCGTTTCCTTACGGACCGAGATCGCACAAAGGACGTTATCGCCCGAGGCCGCGATCTGTACGATCGACGCGCTCGCCACGTCGGTTGCGCCGCTTCCGTCGGCCGCGGTCGATTCCTGTACCTTCATGTCTACGGTTTCGTCGTCCGACGCCCCGTGAAGCAAAAAGAAGTCGATCACGTCGTAATCGCGCGAGTCGATGAACTTCGATTGCGTCGCCGCGGTGTCCCGGAGCAACGGAAGCAAAACCATTTCCGTTAGAACCGAGTCCGTGATGCTCTGATGAGTGTTCATTGTCTGTCTGCCTTTCAGTTGAATGGGGGACGGGACCGCGGCTAGGACACGATCCCGCCCCCGAGTTCGACCGAGCGGTTGCGACGCTGGGGATTCAGAGCAACGCCGCCCCCGCGTTGATCGCTACTAGACGATGCCGACGCGGAACGCCGCCGGCAGTACCATGCCGCCACCGACGCGGTAGACCATGCGGATCCCGATCAGGTCGCGATCGGCATACCTCTCGTTGAGGATGCGAATCGAGATCCCGGCCGGCTTACGCGCGATCCTGAAACCGCGATTGAAGGCTCCGTAGATGATCACCTTGTTGCCGTCCGTGCCGCCGACGGGAACGCCGTCACACAGATGCACGGGGTTCGAGAGCAACATCTTGCCCGCGCGTGCCTCGGGGAAGGCCGCTTCCCCTGTCGTTGTGATCAGCGCCTTGATCTTCCCCCACGTTTCGCCCGCCATGATCCACGAGGCATCCGCCTGGAACCGTGACGGCAGAGAGGCTTGCAACGTCAGCAGCTTCGGCACCGAACCCTGATCGGCGATCGTGTCCGAAATTTGATCTGCCGTTGTGCCGCTCACGTCCGTTGTCGCGGGAAGGTCCGCCGAGTTCAACATGCCGAGGGGGATCGGCCCGATTCCGGAGCCGTTCAAGAGTCCGGAATCTTCCATCCGCATCGCCTGGTCAACGCAGTTGAACACGACCGCGCCCGTGACATCGACGCGCTGATCGTCGCGCTGCGCCTCACTCATGAATTGGAGGTCGCGCACCTTCTTGATCGGGCACGAGAAAAGCGAAACGTCAGGATTGCTGTTCTCGCTCCCCGAGGGGATCTCGATGGCCCATTCGGCCGTATCCCCGGACACGATCACTTCCTCGTAGGTGTCGCCTTCGGTCAACCGCTCGGGCGCTCCCGCCGCACGCAACGCGCCTTGCGCCTGTGCGTCAACGAGCGCGTCCGGGGAGAGCGAAGGCACAACCGCGTATCCGCCGCTCGGATCGCTAGCGACCTGGAGCGTACGCCGCTCGATCGCCGCTCGGATCAAGGGCTCGGGAATGTTGACCGCGCCCTCGGACACCGTGAGGGATCGCCGGTCGATCTCGCCGGTCCGCAAGAAGTGATCGAAGGCTTCGTATGCCCCGTCACGCTCGAACACGCCGCCGGGGACGTGGTTCGGCACCACGCCGTCACGCGGATTCGCCTTCCACTGTGCGTAAGCACCTTCCGCTCGGTCGAGCGCCGCCTCGCGCCGCGCCATCGCTTCCCGGACCCGCGGATCCTTCGGGCTCGCGCCGCCGGCGATGAACTTTTCGATCTCGGCGCCGATCGCCCTCGACTCGACAAGGGCCGCATCCCGCGCCGCTAGGAGTTCCTGATTCGTCACTGTCATTTGCCTTTCACCTGAACTAGCCGATAGCCGGTCCCCGCCTTCGGTGGCTGGGTTGAAGTCGGCTTGGGTTCATCGCCCGTCGGACTTCGCAGACACACTGGTTTCAACCGACACAACCGATAGATGCGCGTTCCCTCGGGCAAACAAAAACGAGGCCAACTAGACCCTTTCGGATCCGATTGGCCTCGTCAGGTCGGGGTGTCATTCCCGACTTTCGGCGCCGGCTCGTTCACCGGCTGCACGCGCTATAGGGGACGTGTCCCGAGCTGAGGTCGCGCGTATCTATTCAGTTATGGGGACATCGTTACACCCGATCGCCCCCGATGGCAAGAAATCCGATTTTCCGATCACTTTTCCGTCAAGCCCCGATCACCGCATCGAGCGCCGCAACCGTCTGCGGCATGAGCGATACCGGCGTGCTCGCGTGCGTGTAGTGTTCGGTCATGCCCGCCGTAGTGTGCCCGAGAGCGTCCCGCGACGTGTCGAGCGATTCGCCTTGTTCGCGTAGCACCGTAGAGAAGAAGTGTCGCCAATCGTGAAACCGCTTGTTGACGCCGGCGGCCTTGCATACCTGACGCCACGCCCGGCGGAAGTTCGATCCGTCCTGTCGGTTGCCGAAGCCGTCGGGGAATACAAGGTCGTTGTCGCGCCACGCCTTGCCGAGCCGCAAACGTTCCTCGCTCTGTCGCGCCCGGTGCTGGCGTAGAAGTTCTACCGTGGCCGTCGTGAGCACAACCGGGCGCTTCGCCTTCTTCACCTTTGAGGTAGCCGGACGGATTCGAATGACGCCGCCTTCGAGGTCCAGGTCACTCCATTTGAGCGATAGCATTTCACCCTGACGGGCGCCGCGTGTAGCCGCGAGCGTGACGATAGCGCCGATGCCCTTCTCGCGTGCCGCGGCGATCAGCTTGCGCGCTTCGTCGAGCGTCGGCGGCGTCGCCTCGTATTTGTCAGGCTTCGGCGCGAGCTTCTTGCGAACCGGATTCTTTGGGATCAGGTCGTACGTTTCGACCGCATCCTCAAACGCCGCGTGTAGGCAGCGATGCACATGCAAGATCGTTTGTTCGCTCAAGGGCTCGTTACGCGGTTGCGCTCGGTAGGTGGTGCGAAGCGTCTTGTAGACGGCCTGGATCTGTTGCGGTGTCACCTTCGCGAGCTTCGCCGTTGGGCCGATCTCCCGCTTCGCATGCCCGAGAAGTTCCCGATAGCGTAGCAGCGTCGAGCCGGCGACCTTGTGATTGTCAAGCCAAAAGTCCAGGTAGCCCGCGAGCGTATCTTTGCTCGCCTTTTGGATCGTGCCATCTTCGGCCGCGGTCCCGAGCTTGCGATTGAGGCTATTCGCCTCGGTCATGGTGCGGGCGTTCTTTCGTTGCTGGCGCCGCGTCCCGTCAGGGGCGATGTAGTTGACGATCACGACGTAGGAATCGGGCTTGTCGCCACGCTCGGCGAAAGACTCCTTTCGCTCGCCGCGTCCCCCGTAGCCCTTCTTGCTCCGTACGAGCGGGCGTATTTCGCCGCTCTTGTCTTTCCCCATGATTGCCATTTCCGCACTCCGAAGGCTCGCCACGGGGAACGAGCGTCCCCTACACCTAGAGTATCGGCAGACTCCCGGTGATTGTCCAGTGATTGTCTTGGACCGTCAAGCAATGAGAAAGGCTCCCGAAGGAGCCTCTTTCAGATTCGGATTTGGCACGCCCGGAGGGATTCGAACCCCCGACCCTCGGTTCCGAAGACCGATGCTC
>CAYJMJ010000033.1:0-15030 GCA_964371095.1 uncultured Dehalococcoidia bacterium
TTCGCAGCGCCCGATCAGCCCCTCTTCTCGTAGTCGACGTGGACGCCGCGGTCGATCGGCACCGGCTGCCAATGCAGGCCACGGTACCGCAGGTGTCCATAGCCGCCCGCGAAGTGCAGCCACTTCACCATGCCGGGTTCGACGTTCGAGGTGTCCTTCCAGCCATCGAACTGAGTCGCGTCGAAGCCGTTGTACATGATCACCTGCCCGGGCCGTACCGAAGCCGTGACGCGCGCCTCGATGTGCGCCTCGGACATGTCGTTGAACACGCGCAGCTGGTCGCCGTCCTCGATCCCCTTGGCCAGTGCGTCCCCCGAGTTGATGTAGATCGTCGGGCAACCTCGCTCCGCGTTGAGGATGAGCCGGTTCGTCATGTTGGTCGAGTTCGCGCTCATGCGTGGGTGCCCGCCGGTCAGCTCGAACGGGTAGTCGCCGCCCTGCATCGGCGGGTCCTTATGCACCGGCAACTCCTCGCCGGCCTCAAGGAACCACTCGTGGTCGATGTAGAACTGCGCGCGGCGCGTGAGCGTGGGGAACGGCTCCTTCTTCTCGGTCTGCCACTGGAACGGAGAGTGCGTGCGATTCGGAAGGAGGTCAGAGGCCTGCGCTAGCGCCATCGGCGAGCGGCCCCAGTCGGTGAATCGCACGTAGCCGTCCCGCCGCATCGTCTCGAGTGTCGTGTCGGCCGGGATCGTGCCCATCGCCGCGGAGTCGGTGATCATCTCGTTGATCACGGTATCGTCGTCCTGGAAGTGCCCCTTGGTGGTGACCTGGTCGTACAGTGTGTCGAGGCGGATCGGCATGCCGAGCCGCGACTGGAACTCGACGAAGTTGCGCGCTATCGCCCGCTCGGAGAGCTTCTTCGCCAGTGCGACTGTGATCTGCCACTCGGAGCGCGTGTCTTCGGGCGGCTCGACCACCTTGTCGGAGAGCGTCAGGTTCATCACGTTTGGCGTCGTGTACGGGAAGTTCGGCTTCTCGTAATGCTGCGCGGCAGGGAGCACGATGTCCGACCACATGCCCGTCGTCGACAGCTTCACGTCGATCGAGACGATCAGCTTGAGCTTGGGCCAGAGCGTCTTTGTCATGTGATCCTGCCCGCCGCGATTACGACGAAGCATGTTGCCGCCGATCTCGAACAGGACGCGCGGCGGCGACGTCGGAACAGGCTGCTGGCTGCCCTGCCACCACCCCTTCTCGATCGCCTCGTCGACGTATGCAGACAGCGTCCTCTTCATCGTTGGATCGCCCCATCCGGGCCGGTCCCAGATCTCGCGGTAGCCGCAGTGGTTGAGCCAGAAGAACGCTGGCGGCACCGTGCCGCCCATCGCAGCGCCCTGGTACCCCATCTGGTGCACCAGCAGTTCGTCCGTGAGCGATGGGTCCTGCGCCTTCACCGCCGTCGCCATCGCCTTCAACCCCTGGTGCATCGCCGACGCCGCCTCGAAGCCTGGATTCGGCTTCGATCCCCACGTGAACAGCCCGTCGAACATGCCGACTGCCCAGCTGCGGATACCGGCGCCCTGTTTGCCCCAGTTGCCCGTCAGCCCGAGCACCAGGCAGATGGCGCGCTCCATGAGGTCGCCGTGATATGACTTGCCGAACGTCCAGCCATCGAGCACGTGCGTCTTGCCGCCCGCGATCATCCGCGCGACCTTGCGGATCACGTCGGGATGCACGTCGCAGATCTCGCCGGCGGCCTCGGGCGAGTATGCCTTCAGTTGCTCTTCAATGCGGACGAACACTGGCACGACGTCGACCGCCGCACCGTCCGCGAGCTTCGCCTTGTACGTTCCGCGAAGTGCCGGATGCAGGCCGCCTAACGCCAGCGTTCGCGGCGCCTCGACGATCTTCTGCGTCGCCTCGTCGAACAGGCAGAAGATGTCATCCCGCCCGCCTTCGATGAGGTCCTGCTGGCGCAGAAACCGCCCGTTATCGCGACGCACCAGAAGCGGCAGGTCGGTCTGCTCGCGGACGAAGTCCTCCTGCATCAGCCCTTCGTCGATGATCACCCGGCACATCGCCAGAGCAAGCGCCGCGTCGCTCCCGATCTTCACCGGCACGAAGACGTCCGTGTGGATCGCGGAGGGACTGTAATCCGGACCGATGAGGACGACCTGCGCGCCTTTGTAGCGTGCCTCCATCGCGTAGTGGAACAGCGGGATCTCGCTGTAAGCGGGGTTGTTCGCCCAGATCACCAGGACGTCGGAGTGGAACCAGTCGTCGTTACTTGCGCAGGGATCGAACCGCCCGAAGGTGACGTAGATGCCGGGCGCGAAGTCGTTGATCTCGCCCTGCACGTCGGTCACCGTGCAGCCGAGCGTGGTGAACACGGTGCCGCCCATCGAGAGGCTCTGAGCGCCGCCCTGGCCCGGCGTGCCGATGCGCACGATGCTTTCCGGCCCGTCCGTCTGGATGACGTCGAGCATGTTGTCGGCGATCTCGGTGAGGGCCTCGTCCCACGAGACCTGCTTCCACTTCCCCTCGCCGCGCTCGCCGATCCGGCGCACGGGGTGAAGCAGCCGCTCGCCGCCGGTGAGCATCTGGCTCCACTGCCCGCCCTTCTGGCAGCCCATGGGGTTCATGTCCGGCACGCCCGGCTCGATCACCGGGAAGGTGCCTGCCTGCTCCTCGCGGATGGCAACGCCGTCCTTGACGTACACGCGGTACGGACAGTTACTCGGGTAGCAGTCGACGGCGTGGCAGCCCCAGCCCCACCGGTCGTAGCTCAGCTCGTCTCGGTACGACTGTTCCGTCGCCCTCGTAACCACCGTGGAGGCCTGCTGCCGTCGTGCCATCTCCGGTCCACCTTCCGTTGCTCAATGTGCAGTGCCCCAGCATGGCGACGACCTTCGGCCAGCGGCAAGGGCCGAACGGAGAGCACGCGCCGGGCCGAGTGGGTCCTGCGATCGCGCCGCCGACAGAGCAGAGCCTCGCGGCATTCACGGCGCACGCCGCCGCGCGATGTGACCTCGCCCGCGAGTCTTCGGCGCGCGACACGTGCCGAACGGCATATCGATTCGCTGCCAAGAGGCACTCAGAGCGTTCCCGAGCGCGGGCTATGCTGATGCCCAAGTAGGCGTCGGCGTCGTGCCGCCGTCGCTCGCGGTGAGGTCGCATGCAGTTGGTAGCATCCCCGGCCACCGAGGATATTGAGGTGCTCGCACGCGAGGCGATCCGCCTGTGCGCGCGCGCCCTCGCCGCCGTCGACGCCACCCGCGTCCATCAGTGGGAGGAGCTGGGACTGACGCTCCAACAGCTCCGCTTCCTCTACCAGCTCCACGATCGCGACGGCCAGTGCGTCACGGAGCTGGCCGAGCACATGCACGTCCATCCCGCCACCATCACGGGTCTCACGAACAAGCTCATCCGCCTGCGCCTCGTTCAGCGCAGCACGGATCGATCCGACCGCCGCATCAAGCACATCGCCCTGACGCCCAGCGGGCGCGCGCTCGTCTCGGCCGACCCGAAGATCGTCGACCGCCTCCGCCAGGCGATGCGGGAGATGGGCGAGAACCGGCTCCAGTCGTTGATACCCACGTTGCGCGAAGTGAGCACGCGCATGACCGCGGTCCACGCCTGACGCCACCGTCATCCCCTTCGATCAGCCCAGCTTCTCGAGAAAGAATGCCGTCTGCGCCGCGACGACCTGCTCGAACGGCTCTCCGAGATACGCCTCGAAATGCCCGACGGGCAGCGTCATGACGCGCGCATCCGGAACGCGGCGGGCCGCCGCGAGCGTGGCGTCCGGCGGCGTCACGGTGTCGCGCTCGCCAACGATGAACAGCACGGGGCAGCGCACTCGTGAGGCGTACCGCGCCGGCCGGAACCACCCCATCGACACGATGACCCGCGGCGCCACCTCGTTCCGCCACGCGGGCGCCGACTGCACGATCGACAGGTAACCGGGCTCCGCTTCGGGCGTCACCATGAAGGCGCGCGACCCCGGCGGCCCGACGACGGGCACGAGATACGGGTCGCGCCTCAGCAGCTTGTGCAACAGGTCCCGTAATCCGCGCAACACCATCACCGCCGTGTGCGCGACGCCCTCGTAGCGGCCGGCGGCGAGCGAGTCGACGAGTGGCATCTGCAGCACCGCCGCGCGCACACCGGCGTCGCGCGCAGCGACCTCGAGCGCGAGACCGCCGCCGAACGACGTCCCCCAGATGCCGATGCGGTCCGTATCGACGCGGCTCAGCGAGCGCGCGTACCGCAACGCCGCATCCCAGTCCTGCCGCTGATGTGGGATGTCGATCACCTGGCGCGGCAGGCCGCCGCTGCCGCCGAAGTGGCGATAGTCAAAGACGAGGCATGCGAAGCCCGCCGCCGCAAACCGCGCGGCGAACGCGTCGAGGCGCGCCTCCTTCACCGCCGCGAATCCGTGACCGATGACGATGCACGGCCGGCAGGCGGGGCCGTCGCCCTCGCCCGGATAGAACCACGCGGCGATGCGCTCGCCGCCGCTCATGAAGGAGACGTCTTCGCGCGTCGCCGACGTCACCGCCGTCATGGGGTTGGCTAGCAGCAGTTGCCGCCGCCCGCGCCTTGCCCGCCGCCGCATCCGGCAGGCGCACCGGCGCCGCACGAGCAGCCGCCACCTTGAGGGACGTTTGGATTCGAGATCGAGAACCCCGACTGCATCGTGTCTTCGATGAAGTCGATCTCGGCGCCCTGGAGCATCGGCGCGCTCTGCGGATCGACGATCACGGTCAAATCGCCGCGCGACATGACGAGGTCGTCGCTTTCGGCGCCCTTCGCTATCGCCATGCCGTACTGGTAGCCGGAGCATCCGCCCCCCGCCACGAACACGCGCAGCACGCTCTCGCCCTGGCCGCGCTCACGCAGCAACTCCAGCGCCTTCTCTACCGCCCGATCGGAAATTGCCACCAGGACGTCGTTGGATTGCTGCACCACGTCGCGATCTCCTTTAACGCTATTTCGACTCTCAGAATGATGCCGCCCGGCCGCCGCCGATCGCAGAGCCGGATGGCACATTCCAGACGCCGAATAGCCCGCACGGGCCCGGCTACGCGCCCGAGCGATGGGCCGGAGGGTCCAACCGCCCCGGCGACTCAGGCCGTTCGGCACAGGGATCGTAACAGAACGATGGCTAGAGTCGAGCGCATCACCGCGCGCAGAGGAGGACACGTTGACACAGCAGATTGACGGCGGCGAGATCCTGGTTCGAGTGCTGCAGGCGGCGGGCATCGAGCGCATCTTCACGCTGCACGGCGGCCACCTTGACGCGATCTTCCAGTCCGCCATGGACCACGGCATGAAGCTCGTCGACACGCGGCACGAGCAGGCGGCCGGCCACGCCGCCGATGGCTGGGCGCGCACGACCGGCCAGGTCGGCGTCGCGATCGTCACCGCCGGACCAGGCGTCACCGACGTGGTCACGGCCGTGGCGAACGCCTACCTCGACTGCATCCCGATCCTCGTCATCGGCGGCCGCAGCCCGCTCGTCGATGATGAGCGGTTGCCGTTGCAGGGCGGCTTCAGCCAGGTCGACATGATGAAGCCGATCACGAAGTGGTCGACGACCGTCACCCACCTTCACCGCCTCGCTGACTACGTCTCGCAGGCGTTGCGCGTCGCCGCCAGCGGCCGCCCCGGGCCGGTGTTCCTCGAGGTGCCCGTCGACGTGCTCTTCGCGCGTATCGACGCGGAACGGGTCGTCTTGCCGAACATGTCGCGGCACACCGAGGCAGCGGCACCGTCGCCGGAGGCCGTCTCGCGCATCCTCGATCTCCTCGCCGGCGCCGAGCGGCCGGTGATCATGGCCGGCGGCGGCGCGTGGTTCTCCGGCGCGGCGGCCGATCTGACCGCGCTCGCCGAGGTCACGCGCATCCCCGTGCTCGCCAACGGGCGAGGCCGCGGCATCCTTCCGGAAGACCACCCGCTCGCCGCCGGCGTATTCATGTCGCTCGCCGCCACCCGCGGTGCCGGCGGTCCCGATGTCGTCCTGATCCTCGGCGCGCGCCTCGGGCTCTTCACCGGCGGCGCTCAGAACTCCCTGATCCCGCCGTCCGCGCAGGTGATCCAGGTGGACATCGAGGGCGAGGAGATCGGCCGCAACCGCGACATCCAGATCGGCGTTACCGCGGATGTGGGCGCAACGGTACGGGCACTGTCGTCCGCCGCCGCAAGCCGGACTTGGACCGATCGCTCGCCGTGGGTAGCGTCGCTGCGGGTCGCGCGCGCCGGCATGGAGATGATGTTCGGCAAGGCCGCCGCCAGCGAGACGCGGCCGATACACCCGTACCGGCTCGCCCGCGACGTCGCCCAGTTCATGAGCCGCGCGGACGACGTGCTCGTGGCCGACGGCGGCGAAACGTCGTTCTGGCTCGAGATGACGTCGACGATTCGCCAGCCGGGCCACTGGATGTCGCACGGCTACCTCGGCTGCCTCGGCACCGGCCTGCCGTTCGCCATCGCCGGCCAGTGCGCGCATCCGCAGAGCCGCGTGCTCTGCTTCACCGGCGACGGCTCGATCGGCCTGAACTTCGCCGAGTTCGATACGATGGCACGCCACAAGCTGCCGATCGTCGTCGTCGTCAACAACGATCAGCAGTGGGGCATGTCGAAGCACGGCCAGGAGCTGATGTACGGCAAGCACCGCACCGTCGTCTCCGAGCTGGGCGTCGTCCGATACGACGCGGCGGCGGCGGGCTTCGGCTGCCACGCCGAACTCGTGGAAGACGCGGCGCAGATCGTGCCGGCGCTCGAGCGTGCGTTCGCCACCGGCCGCCCCGCGTGCGTCAACGTGCTCACCGATCCCGACGTCATCGCGCCTATCACCATGGCGATGGTCAGCGCCATGAGCCCGGAGGCGAAGCCGGGCACGGTGAACATGCCGTACTACGGCGAGCGTGAGGTCGTATAGGTCCGTCAACGACGCCAGGGCGTTCACGCGCGCCGCACGGTAGCATGCCCACCATGGTGACAACCGAACGATGAGCCAGCGCCACGCGAAACCGGGCCTCGACGAGTTCATCGCCGTCCACAGCTCGGACCTGCACCTCGGCGCGAGTTCATGGGCCGGCCATTCCGAAGGCCTCGGCGCCCTCGAGGAGGTGGTCGCGGCCGCGATCGCCGCCCGGGCGCACCTCCTGCTGCTCGCCGGCGATGTCTTCGACCACAACCGCGTCCCGCTCGCGCTGCTCGACGACGCCGCCCGCATCATGGCCGATGCCGCGTTGCCGGTCGTGATCCTTCCCGGCAACCACGACCCGGCGACACCCGATTCGGTGTACCGGCGCGGCGGTCTCGCCGAGGCGCCGAACGTCCACGTCCTCGGCGTCACCATCGACGAGCGTCTCGACCTGCCGGAGCTGGACCTCGAAATCAGCGGCAAGCCGCACACGGGATACGACGACATGCCGCCCGTGCACGTGCCCGGCGACCGCCGCCACCGCCGCCGCATCGTCATGGCGCACGGCCATTGGGCGACCGGCCCCCACGACGCGCATCGGAGCTGGCTGATCCACGACGACGACATCGCCGCGACGGAGGCGGACTACGTCGCCCTCGGGCACTGGGATCTGGCGCAGCGCGCCGGCGACGGCCGCGTGGCAGCGTACTACTCCGGCTCGCCGAAATACTCGGGCAGCGTCAACCTCGTCCGTTTCGACAACGGCCATGTGCACGTCGGTCGCCTGCCGCTGCGCGACGGCGTCCCGGAGCATTTTCCGCCGGTGGTGGCGTAGGCCGGCGCGGTCGCGGCGGGCGGGCGCAGCAGGCTGCGCCCCTACACCTGTCGTGTTGCAACGTCGATACCCGGTGGCGGCGGCGATAGACGACATCGAACCGCAGTTTTCATGTTTTTTCGGCGGCGCGTAGAAACGGCCGGCACACGCGCGGCGGACGGCCGCAGCAGTCCGCGCGCCTCCCCAGGTCCGCGGCGTCGATACCGGTTGGCAGGGACGATAGACGAGATTAACTGGAGTTTTCATGTCTTTCGGCGGAGGGCGCCCCGTCCGCAGGTGACACTGGGTCCGCCGGAGCCAGTTCCGCGACCCGGCGATCACTGGAGCATGGCGAAGGTTCGGGCGAACGCCAACGGTGCGTGTCACCGGCCGGAAGGCGCGCCGCTTCGATGGATGTTCCACCGGGCGTAGAAACGGCAGGGGCGACCAGCCGGTCGCCCCTACACGATTGGTGGATTATGTCGCGTGCCGTCACACCGACAGCAGGTGCACCGTCGTCGCGGCCGCCTCGCCGCGCACCATACCGCCGCCGTTTTCGGTCATGCCGACGCGCGCTCCCGCGACCTGCCGGTCGCCCGCCTCGCCTCGAAGCTGGAGGAAGATCTCGTAGATCTGCGCCACGCCCGTCGCTCCGACCGGATGCCCCTTGGCGAGGAGTCCGCCGCTCGTGTTCACCGGCAGCCGTCCGCCGATCTCCGTGATCCCCTCGTCGATGAGTTTGCCGCCCTCGCCCTCGGCGCACAGCCCCAGCTCTTCGTACAGCGAGAGTTCCGCGGCGGCCGACGCATCGTGCACTTCCATCACGTTCACGTCGCGCATCGTCATGCCCGCCATCTCGAACGCGCGCGTCGCCGCCCTCGCCGAAATGCCGCCCTCCTCCGCGCGATGGTCGGAGCCGGACATGAGCGCGCTGCCGCGCACCCACACCGGCTTCGTCGTGTACTGGCGGATCTTCTCTTCACTCACCAGGATCGCCGCCGCGGCACCGTCGCCGATCGGCGCGCACATCAGGCGCGTCAGCGGCTCAGACACCTTCGGCGAGGCGAGAATCTCCTCCAGGCTGTAGCGCTCGCGATACTGGGCGTGCGGGTTCAGGCTGCCGTTGTTGTGGTTCTTGACGGCGATGCGCGCGTACTGCTCCTTTGTCGTGCCGTACTTGGCCATGTGCGCCCGCGCGCCCGCCGCGTAGATATCCATGAACAGGCTACGAGACTTGCCGGCGCCGCTCTCCGCGCCCGTGTCGGACGGCGGCTTGAGCTGCTGCATGATCTGGCGCAGCTCCTCGACGTCCACGCCGGCGCTGAACGCCGCCATCGACCGCGCCTTGTCCTCGGAGAACATCTTCTCGACGCCGAGCACGAGCGCGACGTCGTAGACGCCCGACGCCACGTACAGCCACCCGAGCTGAAACGCCGTCGATGAGCTGGCGCACGCGTTCTCGGTGTTGATCATCGGGATCTTGTCGATGCCCATCGAGCGCAGCACCACCTGCGCGCGGATGCACTCCTGCCCCGTGATCAGCCCGGCCGCCGCGTTGCCGACGATCGCGACTTCGAGCGCGCTCTTGTCGATGCCCGCGCTCGACAGCGCCGCCGCGACGGCCTCGCTCGTCAACTCCTTCAGCCCCCGGTCCGCGTACTTGGCGAAGCGCGTCATGCCGGCGCCGGCGATCGCGACCTGTCTCATCAGAACCTCCCTTAGAGTGCCCGCGCTTAGACGCCGACCAGCTCGGTGGCGGCCCTCAACGATACCACTTCGTTCGTGCCGTCCATGATCTGGAGAAGCTTCGCGTCGCGGTAGAACTTCTCCACCGGGCTCTCCTTCGAGATGCCGTACCCGCCGAAGACCTGCACCATCTCCGCCGTCACCTTCATCGCCATGTCGCTCGCCACCGTGCGGGCCGCCATCGCCAGCGGCAGGCTCGGCTGCTCGATGCTCAGCAGCCACGACGACTTCCAGAGCAGCGCGCGCGCCGCCTCGATCTGGCGGTAGGCGTCGAACAGCTTGAGCTTCACTGACTCGTACTCGCCGATCCGGCGGCCGCCCTGCACGCGCTGCCGCGCATAGGTGAGCGCCTCCTCGTACGCGGCGCGCGCCACGCCGACGGCGAGCGTGCCGACGGCCGTGTTCCCGCCCGTGACGATGCGCTCGATCATGAACTTGTAGCCCGGACCCGGTGGCATCAGCATGAACTCGGGCGCGACGCGCACGTTGTCGAAGAAGATCTCCGACTGGTTGAGCCCGCGCAGGCCGAGCTTGTTCAGCGGCTTGCCCCGCGTGATGCCCGGCAGGTCGCCCGGGATCGCGAACGTGATCGTCCCTTCCATCCCCTGTGAAGGGTCGAAGTTGACCATCAACAGCAGGGCGTCGGCCATCCATCCGTTGCTGACGAACGCGGACTTGTGCCCGTTGAGCACGTAGTCGTCGCCGTCCTTCACGGCCGTCGTGTCCATGTGGATCTCCGGCCGTCCGAACTGGAAGAGGTCGGAGCCGTGCTCCGGCTCGGTGACCGCCCAGGCCCCGCTGTGGACGCCCTTCGTGTCGGCGACGAACTTGTCGAGGTAGTCGCGATAGAACGGGTGTTTGTCCGGTGTCGCGGCCGCAATGCCGGCGATCATCGGCGCAACCAGGAAGTGGCTCGCCAGGCCGGCGTCGGCCACGGCCATCTCTTCCTGCACGATGAGTCCGGCCATCGGCGGCGCTCCCAGCCCGCCCGCCGCCTTCGGCAGCCCCATCTTGTGGAAACCGACGTCGTAGGAGCGGGCGAGCACCGTACGCATCGTCTCGCTCGTGTACGCCTCCTCCGGGTCCTGGATGCGGTCGAGCGCAATGCCCGCCGGCCGCATCTCCTGGCGCGCGAACTCGCGCGTCATATCCCGGATCTTCTCGACCTCTTCGGACAGTGCGAAATCGACCATCTCGGCCTCCCTCATATTTCGTGGCGCGGGTGACGCGATGGTAGGCCCGGGGACCGGCAGTCGCACGGGGCGATCGGCCCCGCCCCACCGGGCCGTTCGGCTCGCCGCCGCTCGCACCCGGCGCCCAGCCGCCGTCGCCAGACGCCCGCGCCCGCCCGAATACTTTGCATGGGCCAAACGGCCCGGGCACTTCGGGGTCTTCGGACGCCGCGACGTGCTGAACGGCCCGATACAGCGCGGCACGCTCGCGCTATAACCATACCCACGGACGTTGGCGATCGCGTACCGGCCTGCGCGACGCACAGACACACGCCCGCGCTTGCCCGTTGTCATTTTCTGGGAGATCCGCGTGTTCTCGCGACACGCGGCGCCGTGTTCGACAGGGCTCGCTACCGGTCGCGTCTCCGGTGACGTAGAGATCAGGAGGACAGTAGTGTCAGAGAAAGCAGCACCGCGCACAGCCTCGGGAGCCTGGGCCGACCGCTACCGCGACAAGTGGAAGTGGGACAAGGTGACCTGGGGCAGCCACTCCGTCGACTGCTACCCGGGCGGCTGCCCGTGGCGCGTCTACACCCGCGACGGCAAGGTCGTCCGCGAGGAGCAGGGCGCCATCCTGCCGACGATCCAGGCCGGCGTGCCCGACATGAACCCCATGGGCTGCCAGAAGGGCGCCTCCTGGTGCCATATCCACTACTCCAAGGACCGCGTGACCCGGCCGCTCAAGCGTGCCGGCGAGCGCGGCGAAGGCAAGTGGAAGGCCGTCTCGTGGGACGAAGCCTTCAATGACATCGCCGACGCGATGCTCGACGCCGTGCAGGATCAGGGCCCTGAGTCGATCATCAACCTCATGACGCCCGAGCCGGGCGCCGCGCCGGCCCGCGCCTTCTCCAACGCGCTGGGCTCGCCGACGACCGACGGCAACTCCGAGTTCCAGGACTTCAGCCCGGGCTTCTACATCACCTGGGGCAAGTTCAATCCCGTCAGCTCGATGGACGACTGGTTCCTGGCCGACCTGACGCTCATCTGGCACGCCAACCCGGTCTACACGAACATCCACTGGTACCACTACGTCGCGGAGTCCCGCTACAACGGCGGCGAGGTCGTGACGATCGCGCCGGACTTCAGCCCGTCCGCCGTTCACGCGGACTACCACGTCCCGGTGCGCATCGGCACCGACGCCGCGCTCGGCCTCTCGATGTGCAAGGTGATCATCGACGCGGGCATCTACAAGAAGCGCTTCGTCCAGGAGCAGACCGACCTGCCGCTGCTCATCCGCAAGGACAACAACCGATTCCTCCGCGGCACCGACATCGCAGACGGCGACCGCGACGACCAGTTCTTCTGGATGGACGCCCGCTCGAACGTCCTGACACCGGCTCCGCGCGGCACGCTCGCCCTCGCCGACGTCGACCCGGCGCTCGAGGGCTCCTGGACCGTCACGCTCAAGGACGGCAGCAAGGTCGAGGTGCAACCGGCATTCGCCCGCCTGCGGGAGAAGCTCGTCGATTACGAGCCCGAGAAGATCGGGCCGCTCTGCGAGATTCACCCGGACGTCATCCGCACGCTCGCCCGCAAGGTCGCGACGCGCAAGACGAAGATCTTCATCGGCTGGAACTCCGGCAAGTACTACCACGGCGACCTGTACGAGCGCGCCATGACCCTGCTCCTCGGCCTCACGGGCAACTGGGGCAAGCAGGGAACGGGCACGCGGTCGTGGGCCATCTCCGCTCTCGACGGCGGCAGCTTCATGCGCGGCAAGGGCCGCATGGGGCAGGACGCGGCCCGCGAGCACATGAACAACCTGACGAAGGCGCGGCGCTTCCTCAGCCAGGACGACCCGACGCTGACGCTCGAGATGGTGACCTATCGCGCCGCGCAGATGGCGGCGGAACTCGGCGGTCTCGGGCGCATGATCCCGCCGGCCTTCCTCTGGTACTACCAGTACGGCTACAAGGAGCGCTGGAACAACCCCGACAACAACGACCCATCGATGAAGCGCACGTTCGACGAGTACCTGAACGAGGCGATCGACAAGGGTTGGTGGGACTCGGGCCTTGCCAAGACCTACGAGAACGTCCGCCCGCGCGTGCTCTTCGAGTCGGGCGGCAACATGCTGCGACGCCAGCGCGGCGGCCAGCGCCTCCTCCTCGACAAGCTGTGGCCGGACCTCAAGATGATCGTCTCGGTCGACTTCCGCATCAACACCACCGGCATGTACGCGGACTACATCCTGCCCGCGGCCCAGCACTACGAGAAGCTCGGCAACAGCATGCCGTCGGTCCACCACCTGAACTTCGTCCTCATCGACAAGGCGATCGATCCGCCGGACGACGCGATGAACGACCACGACATCGGCATCGGCCTCGTCCGCGCGATCGAGGAACGCGCGGCTGCCCGCGAGATGCCGGAGTTCACCGACCGCAACGGCGTCGTCCACAGCCTGAAGAACCTGGTCAACGACCTCACCCTCAACGGTGCGCTCCTCGACGAGGAGGACCTGATGGCGGAGGTGATCAAGGACGACGCGGCCTACGGCATCCTCCCGCCCGGCTCGACGCTCGAGGTGGCGCGCGAGAAGGGCGCCATCCGGTGGACCGGCTGGGGCCTCGTCGGTCACGGCCTCGGACAGGCCTCGACGATCAAGCCGGACGAGACGCACAACCCGTTCCGCTGGCACACCGAGGACAAGATCCCCTACCCGACGCTCACCCGCCGCGCCCAGTACTACATCGATCACGAATGGTTCCTGGAGGCGGGCGAGGAGTTCCCGGTGCACAAGGAGCCGCCGACGCACGGCGGCCCGAAGCGCAAGTTCAAGATGACCAGCGGTCACAACCGCTGGAGCATCCACTCCATGAACATGACCAACAACATGATGCTGAACACCCACCGCGGTGAGCCGTTCGCGTTCATCAACAACAGGGACGCAGAGGCGAAGCACATCGAGAACGGCGAGTGGGTCAAGGTCGAAAGCGACGTCGGCTCCATGCTCATCACCGCGAAGATCTCGCCAGCGGTGCGGCCGGGCCAGGTCATCGTCTACAACGGCTTCGAGCCCTACATGCACAAGGAGTGGTACAGCCAGGCGGATGTCGAGCCCGGCCACGTCAAGTGGCTCGGACTCGTCGGCGGCTACGGCCACCTGCAGTACCGGCCGCTCCAGTGGCAGCCTATTCCGGCGGACCGCGCCGTCTACGTCGACGTCGAGAAGGTGCAGTAGATGCGGCGCATCATCGGCCGGCATCAGTTCGAAGTGGAGAGGAACTAATGGGCACGATCACAGCATCGCAGCGCCAGCTCGCCTGGGTCTTCGATCTCAACAAGTGCATCGGCTGCCAGACGTGCTCGGTCGCCTGCAAGATGCTCTGGACGCAGGACGAGGGCACCGAGCACCAGTGGTGGATGACCGTCAACACGCAGCCTGGGCAGGGCACGCCCAAGGGCTGGGAAGGCATGGGCGGCGGCTACAAGAACGGCAAGCAGACGCCCGGCAAGCTCCCGACGGCCGAAGAGTTCGGCAGCGGCTGGGACTACAACTACGACGAGGTGCTCCACGGCGGCAAGGGTCGTAACGTCCACCTCGAAAAGACGGCGGGCAGCAAGACCTGGGGCATGAACTGGGACGAGGACGAGGGCGCCGGCGAGTTCCCCAACTCCTACTACTTCTACCTGCCCCGGCTCTGCAACCACTGCACGCAGCCGGGCTGCGTCGAGGCGTGCCCGAACGACGCACTCTTCAAGCGGGAAGAGGACGGCCTCGTGCTCCGTGACGAGGACCGCTGCAAGGGCGCGCAGATGTGCGCCCGCGCATGCCCGTACAAGAAGATCTACTTCAACCCGGCGACCAAAGTGAGCCAGCAGTGCATCGGCTGCTTCCCGCGCCTCGAGCAGGGCGTCGCGCCGGCGTGCGTGCGCCAGTGTCCCGGCCGCGCCGCCTGGATCGGCTTCCTCGACGATGCGCACGGAGCCGTCGCGAAGCTCGTCAACAAGTGGAAGGTGGCGCTGCCGCTCCACCCCGAGTTCGAGACGAAGCCGAACGTGTACTACATTCCGCCGCTGAGCCCGGCGCCACTCAACGCCGACGGCAGCTGGAACGAAAACGGCGACCGCATCCCGGCCTCGTACCTCGAGTCGTTGTTCGGCCAGCCGGTGCACGGCGCGGTCGACACGTTGAAGTCGGAGATGACCAAGCGCCGCCAGGGCCAGCCATCGGAACTGATGGACCTGCTCGTTATGTACCGCTTCGAGGAGGCCCTGGGCCACCTCCGGCGGGATCCCGCCGACATCGTCTGGAGCTAGCGAGAGGCTCCGGATGGACCCGCGGGCGGCCCGGGCGGGGGGGGGGGGGGGGGGGGGCGGGGGGTTGGGGTGTGGGGGGGGGGGCGGGGGGGGGGGGGGGGGGG
>CAYJMJ010000033.1:15040-17047 GCA_964371095.1 uncultured Dehalococcoidia bacterium
CCTCCCGCCCGCCGCCGCTGCCCCCCGCCCCCGCCCGGCCCGCCCGGCCGGGGGGGGCCGCACTGCTATCCGTCATATCGACGATGCGCCGGGCGGCGCCGTCGCGCCGTTAGACCCGGGCGGCCCGCATCTCCGACGTCCAGGCCCGGATCGTTCCGTCGTGCCACTCCGGATCGGCCTGGAGCAGCGCGCGCAGCTTGCGGTACCACTGGTCCTGCTCCGGGTTGCCGGCGTTCGCCCGATACGATTGCTCGTCATCGAACACCGCGACGCCCCAGAGGTCGTTCCCGGCCGCGTCGAACACGTACGCGCTCTGGAAGCCCGGGATCGAACGCATCCGCGAGTCGTCTTCCATCAGCCGGATGATCTGCTCCTTCGCCCCGGGGTTTGCCACCATGTGGAACACACTGCCGAACATCGTGTTGCCTCCGACGAATTACTTGCGAGTTCAACAACTATACGCCGGCCGGGGCGGCTTTCCCATGCTCTGCGGGGGAAATTTCTCCAACCTGAATCGAAGGCGTCGGGTGGACCAGCGGGGCGGCGGATGGGGCGCGGGCCGCTCAGCTCCAGTCGTCGGGCACGCACTGGAGGAGTGCCGCCGCGTGGATGCTCTGGGCACGCTTCGTGATGACGCCCCAGGGGTGCGGCAGAGGCTCTTCGCCGGCGTCCTGCGTCGCCTCGCCCCCAGGCGTGCGCTGCTCGACGCATCGACAGAGCCCGGCAACGGGATCCTCTCCCCGGTGCCCCCGCCCCCGGCAACGCCGGCAGGCCGGATCGGCGAACTCCCGTAGCGCCAGCTGCATCGCGTCGGACGCGGTGATCATGGCGACATGCTCGCAACGCCGGCCGCGCCCGGCAAGATGCCGAATGGCCCATGCGACGCCCGGCCGCGTGGTCCCGGTGGCGGGTCCATGAGCCGGACGGCTACGCCGGCCGTCGCTTCAGCGCCAGCGCCTCGAGGCTCGGCAGGTGGAGCCGCGCCATCTTGATGTCGGTCCGGCGGAACAGTCCCATCGACCAGGGCCAGTCCTTCTCCGGCGGGCTCGTGTAGTACGACGAGAACAGATCGTCGCCCTGGATCACGATGCCGGCGTACGACGTGTCGCCCGCGCTCGGCAGATCCGTGAGGTACGTCAGGCCGCGCTCCTCCACGAGAAACGCCGACGTTCGCTTGCGGCTGTACATCCCGCCCTGCTCGACGACCCGGGGCGCGCGCGTCGCCTGGTAGCGGCCGATGGCGTACACGCGGCCGTTGTACGGGAAGAGGCATGGGCCGTCGAGCCGCGTGACCGCGCTGCGGCTGTAGCTCCAGCGCTCGTACGGCGGCGACGCCACCGAGATGAGCGTCGCCGCGGTGGCGTCGCCCCACTGGTTGCCGTTCCCCTCGAGCCGCGCCGTCGAGATGATGCGCCCATCCGGCAGGAATTCGAAGTCCGTCTCGTCGTTGCGCTCGCCCTCGTAGATCGTGGACACGGGCGCCCAGTCGATGCCGTCGCCCGACTTGAACAGCATCGATTTCCCGTGCTCGTTCCAGTACGCCGTGACGTACCACGTCGCGCCGTCGCGGGTCTTCGGACGCCAGTACAGCCAGCCCGGCTGGTCCACCTCGACCAGCGGGTCCCACGTCACGCCGTTCGCGCTCGATGTGTATTCGGTCGAGACCGGCTCGGCCATCAAGGTCAGGTTCGGCAGTACGTACAGGAAGAGCCGCCCCTTGATCGTCGCGAACTTGGGGTCGCGGTACTCCAAGCCGATCTGGTTCTTGAACTCGGACACCTTCTCCCATGCGCGCGCGTCCCGGGAGCGCCAGAGCAGGAGCCGGCTGTGCCGCGATCCGAGGTGGTACGGCGAGGTCTGATGGCACAGGTAGAACCAGCCGTCGAAGAACGTGAGATCGGTATTGGAGTTGTGCGTGCCGTCGGCGACGGCGTCCCACGTCTCGCGCACGACGTCTTTGTTGACGCCCGCAACGTGTGGGCGCAGGATTCGATACGCGATGAATCC
>CAYJMJ010000033.1:17147-32874 GCA_964371095.1 uncultured Dehalococcoidia bacterium
CCGATCGTGCCGATGCGGAACGTGTCCGCGCGGCTGATCTTCCCGGGATACAGCACGAACCCCCGACGTTTCATCGCCCGGTAGAAGCGGGAGAAGTCGAACGCGGGGTTCGGATAGAGGAACGACGTGATGATCGGCGACTGCAGCTCGCTCGGCAGGAGCGCGCGGAAGCCTATCCGCTGCATCCCGTCCGCGAGACGGCGCTGGTTCACGGCGTAGCGCTCGTGACGCGCGGCCACTCCGCCCTCGGCCTCCAGTTCTTCCAGCGCCTGCGCGAACGCGAGCACGACGTGTGTCGGCGAGGTGTACCGCCACTTGCCGCCGTGTTCCTCCATCTCCCGCCACTGGTCGTACAGGTCCAGGCTCAGCGATCGGGCGTATGCCGCCGTCGACGCGATCGCCGAGCGTCGCGCAACGACGAACGCGAATCCCGGCACGCCCTGGATGCACTTGTTCGCCGACGAGATCAGGTAGTCGGCGCCCAGCGCCTCCATCGTCATCGGTATGCCCCCGAACGACGACATCGCATCCACGATGAACGACCTGCCGTGCCGGCGAACGACCTCGCCGACGGCAGTCACATCGTTGAGCAGCCCCGTGGTCGTCTCGCAGTGCACCAGCGCAACGTGCGTGATCTCGGTGTCGGCAGTGAGCGCGGCGTCGATCTGCCCGGGATCGCACGCCTCCGTCTCGGCGCAGGCGATCTCCGTGACGGGGATCCGCAGCCGGCGAGCGATGGCCGCCATCCGGTCACCGTACGCGCCGTTCGACGCCACCAATAGCCTGCCGTCGGCCGGTACGACGGAGCCCAGCGTCGCTTCGACGGCGAACGTGCCGCTCCCCTGCATCAGCACGGCCGTCAGGGCACCGCCGCCCGCCAGCGTGACCAACCGGCGCCGGACATCCTGCACGATCTCGTTGTAGTCGTCGTCCCACGTCGAGAGATCGCGCATCATCGCCCGCTTCACCGACGGCGAGGTCGAAAGCGGCCCGGGCGTCAGAAGCAGGTACGGCGTGTCGTCGTCAACCATCATCCCCGGCTCCGGTCACTGCCCCGGTCGCGCCGACGCTTCGGCGTTCCGAATGCGCCCCTCGATCTCCGTCAACAGCGGCGGCAGGTCACGAACCGAGTCGATGACGTAGTGTGCGCCGGCGTCGAGAAGCTCCCTTCGCACGGCGGATACGCGCCGCATGCGTTCGTCGGGCGGCAGCCCGTCCAGCTCCGGCGCGCGCAGTCCGAGCCCGCTGCCTGTCTCGGCGACCCCGACCGCCCAGGCGCCGGCGTTGAGCGCCTCCTGGGCGTCCGGGACGGTGTCGCCGACCTTCACAACGGCGCGGGGCGGGTACACGCCGAGCGTCTCCATGATCCGGAAGATCATCCACGGCGCCGGCCGGCCCGCGGGCACCTGTTCCGAGTGCACGCAGACATCCGGCGCGAAGCCCTGCCGCGCCGCCTCGGCGGTGCACAGGTCTGCCGCGGCGCCGAAGTATCCCGTCGTCGTGCCGATTCGGATCCCGCGGTCGCGGAGCCGCTCGACGCACTCCAGGACGCCGGGGATGAGTGCGCTCTCCCGCGCCACCGATGCGAGCTGAAGCGGGACGAAATGGTCCTGGTAGATCTGGACGACGTCGGCGTCGGTCGCGTCGGCGCCATGCCGCGCGCGCCACTGGGCCGCGGACGTCGGCAGCGCGAGCAGCGCACGCAAGTGCTCGAGCTTCGCGATCCCCATCGGACCGCGCACCTGCTCGACCGTCACCTCCACGCCGTGACGCGCCAGCGCCTCGATGAACGGCGTCACCGGCGCGAAGCAGCCGTGATCGACCGTGGTCCCGGCGAGATCGAAGACGACGAGCTTGACACCGTCCGGCCGTGACGCCACCTTAGAGCCTCCGCTGAACCCGCGATCGCGCTCGATCGCGCCCGCGACGTCCACCATGGTACGCGCGCCGACGGCGACAACATAATCGGTCGGGTCGCGGTCGGAACGCCGTCCATTCCCACCATTCCGAGCCTCGGCATGGTCGTCTTGCGCGCGACTGGAACTGAATAGATGTTGAATGAGCCGGCGCTACGTGGCGCGGGCTTTCAGCCCGCGCAATGCGGCTTCAAGACACGCCTGTATCGGCTTGCGGTAGCGTCGGTCATCGAAGATTCAGCACCGTGCGAATCGCTCAACGCCTCCCGGCGTTATCCGGCGTCAGCAGCGCTCCCGGATTGAGCAGCCCGTCCGGATCGAGGGCGCGCTTGAGCGTCCGCAGCAACGCCACACCCGTCTCGCCGATCTCGTCGACGAGCCGGTCGCGGCGTACCCGCCCGATGCCGTGATGATGCGCGATCCCCGCGCCGACGGCGACGCACGCGCGCATCGTGCGCTCCCAGCACTCGCGGTACACCGCCGGCATCCGCTCGCGCTCGTCGACGCGCGCCGCGAACGTGATGTACAGGTTCGTGCCGGATCGATACGAGTGGCTCGAGTGCGCCGACGCGACGATGATGCCCGGCACATCGCGGAGCGAGCGCGTCACCTCGTCGTACAGCCGCATCACGAGATCCCACGTGCAGGCGACCTCTATGGTGTCGACGACCACACCCTGTTCGTTCAGCTCCCGGAAGGACGGCACTACATTTCGATGCTCAAGCCAGTCGTCCACGCTCGCCGCGCCGGCCTCTTTGCCGCCGCCGGCCATGCACAGGTCCCGTGTTGCGTCGACCTGCGCCGCAACGACGGCCGTGGGGCCCTCGTGGAGGAGGAGCAGCAGGCTGCGCCCGCCGGGACACCACGCGTGGAAGCTGCGCTGCGCCTCGCTCTCGTCGTACAGCCGCACGACCGGGGGCCGCCAGCCGTCGCGCATGAGGCGGCGGATCGCCTCGATTCCGTCGGCAAAGCTCGCGAAGTGGAACGCCTGCCCGATCGACGCCTGAGGCAGCGGGCGCAACGAAAACGTCACCTCCGTTACGACGCCGAGCGTCCCCTCGCTGCCCATAAAGATCTGCCGAAGATCGGGGCCGGCCGCCGCGCGTGGCGTCTCGCGCGTGCGCAGCACCGACCCGTCCGGCAGCACGACCTCGAGCGCCAGCACGATGTCCTCGATGGAGCCGTACGCCGTCGAGTACTGGCCCGAGGCGCGCGTGGCGACCCAGCCCCCGACGGTCGAGAGTTCGACGGATTGCGGCCAGTGGCCGATCGTCAGCCCCGCCTCCCGCACGCGATTCTCCGCCTCGATGCCGAGCGTGCCCGCGCGAAACGTCGCGGTGAGATTCTCGTCGCTGATCCGCACCAGTCCGTCGAGCCCCCGCGTCGACAGCACGATGCTGCCGGCGTCCGCCTCGATCGCCCCGCATACGCCCGACGCTCCGCCGAACGGGATCACGGCAGCGCGCGCGGCGCGGCAGATCCGCAGCGTCTGTGCGACGTCTTCAGTCGACGTCGCGCGGACGACCGCAAGGGGCCGCGGTGCGCCCGCGCCGATCAGATCGTTGATCTGCGCCAGCGCCCAGTAGTCGCGCCGGTGCGCGTCGAGCGTGTCCGCATCGGTGGCGACGCGGTCGCCGAGCGCCTGCCGCAACGCCGCGACGATGTCGCTCATGTGCCAGATCCTCCGAAACTCAGGTCGGCCGCGAGACGGCGCCGCGTCTGCTCCGCCTCTTCCCCCGTCCGCTGCGCGTTCCAGCCGAGCAGTTCGGCCATCCGTGCCGCCACCGGTTCGACGATGCGCCGCGCCGTCTCCGGCTCGTAGAGCGCGACGCGCATGCGCCGGTACACGACGTCCTCGACCCGCGCCGCACCCTCATTCAACACGGCCCAGTCGATCTCGCCGGCGAGCGCGGGCGTGTCCGCCACCAGCGGCGCAGCCCCGAGTCCGGCCACGTCGTGCGCCTCGGAGCCGTACAGCCGGGCAAGCCGCGCGCCCGTCGCGCCGCTGACGCCGAATTTCTCGACGAGTGAGCGCGCCAGCCGATCGAGATCGCCGTCGAACTCACCGCCGGGAAGCCGATCTTCGGTGGCATCGGGCAGGCGGCGATCCAGGACCGCGGCGACGCTCCGGAGCACCCTCGCGACGGTCGGCCGGTACCCGGTGAGCTTGCCTCCCGACACGGTCACGACGCCGGTCGGGCTCACCAACACCTCGTCGCCGCGCGACGTATCCTTTGGCTTCTTGCCGGGCTGCGCGACGAGCGGGCGGAGCCCCGACCACGCGGCGATCACGTCGGCCGGCGTCAGCCGGTCCATCGAGAAGTACCGCGCCAGCGGCTCGAGCAGGTACTCCACATCCTCCAGCGAGATCTCCGGCCAGAGCTGCGCCCCGGCCCCGTACGTCGTATCCGTCGTGCCGATGAACACCACGTCGCGCTGCGGGATCGCGAAGATCGTCCGTCCGTCCGCGGTGTTCAGGAGGATGATGTTGCGCAACGGCAGGCGCGACACCGGCAGGACGATGTGTATCCCTTTCGAGAGGTGCAGCAGCGGCGGTGCGTCCGGCGTCTCCATCCGTCGCACCGCGTCGACCCAGGGGCCGGCGGCGTTGACCACGCAGCGCGCCCGCACGCGCAACGGCCGGCCGGTCAGCCGGCACGTCGCATCGACGCCGACCGCGCGTCCGTTCTCGATCGCTATCCCGTTGACGGGCGCGTGGTTCAGCGTTTGCGCGCCGCTCGCGGTCGCGGCGCGCAGGTTGGCGAGCACGAGGCGAGCATCGTCCGTGAGATATTCTCGGTACGCGCAGGCGTACGGAAAGCGGGACCGGTCGATCAGCGGCTCCTCGCGTTCGAGTTCCGTGTCCGACCAGTTTGCGTGTCGGTCGCTGCCCCTGATGCCGCCGAGCTTCTCGTAGACCGTCACCGCCGCGCGAAACCCCAGCAGCGCGGTGCGCGAGCGCACCGGCATCACCATCCAGCGCCGCTCCGCGAGGTGCGGCGCCAGGTCGAAGATCGCCCGGCGTTCGAGCGCCGTCTCTCGAACCAGTCTCACGTCACCCATGGCCAGGTAGCGCAGCCCGCCGTGGATGAGCTTCGACGACCGGCTCGACGTGCCCGATGCGAAGTCGTCAGCTTCCAGCAGCGCCACCGAGAGCCCGGCGAGCGTCGCCTTGCGCGCCAGGCCCGCACCCGTGATGCCGCCTCCGATCACGGCGACGTCGAACCGGCCGGTCTCCAGCGTGTGGAGGACGCGGTCGCGATCGAGCGTGGACATGGCGGGGCTGGCTGACATCAGGCGTATGGAACCGCAGGGCCGCGGCGGGTGCAAGGCCGCCCGACCCGCAATCTCCTGCACGGGCCGGGATGTGACCACACCGTCACGCTCGCGCGCTATTCGGCGAGCAGCCGCGTGCTCGCCTTGACCTGGTTCTCGAAGATCGCCCGGGCCGCGTCGAGGATGCTGTAGATGCGCTTTTCCGGGACGGCGTACCAGATCTTGTTGCCGTCGCGGCGGGTCACCACGACGCCCTGCGCCCGAAGCAGTGCGAGGTGCTGCGACACGTTGGACGAGTCCAGACCCAGACGCTGCTGGAGATCGCCGACCGTCGCCGGACCGCCGCGCAGCTCCTCGAGAAGGCGGATGCGCACCGGGCTGGCGAGGATCTTGAAGAACCCGGCCTTGAACTCCTGGAGGCTTCCCGGCATACGCCCGCCTTTCTCAAGTTGCGCCTAACGTGCAGTATCTTAGAATACATGCATCTGCTAAGACAACCAGATACTGCTACACGGAGCCCGGCGCACGGTGGCCTCAACTCTTCTCTCCGCCTCGTTGGCTCTGCTCGTTGCGGCTCCCATTCTCTCACTCATCGCGCCGGCGAGGCGTCTCCGCCCGGCGCTCGTGCTTTCGGCCGTGGCCGCCGCGCTCGCGCTGGCCGCCGCCGCCGACGTGGTCGCGACGAGCGGCGCGGCGACGCTCACGTTGTGGAAGCCATCGCCGTACGCAACTCTGGATCTGCGCCTTGATCCGCTGGGCGGCGTCTTCATGGCGATCGTCGCGGGCGTCGCTCTCGCGTCCTCCGTCTTCGGAACCGGCTACGCGCGCCACCGGCTTGTCGATGACCTCGTCTACCCGCTCTTCATCCTGACCCTGCTGCTCGTCACGTGCTCCGCGAACGTCTACACGTTCCTGGTGGCGTGGGAGGGCATGGCGCTCACGAGCTTCGTTCTGGTCCTCGGCGACGGCGCGACCTCGCGCCGCCAGGCCGCCATCCTCTATCTCGTCATGACGCACGTCGCGACGGTCTTCGTCGCGGCGTCGTTCTTCATCGTCGCACGAGACAGCGGCTCGACGGACTTCTCGGCGATGAGCGGCGCGTCGCTGTCGGTGCCGATGGCGTCGCTGGCGTTCCTCTTTGCCGTCGCCGGTTTCGGCACGAAGGCGGGCCTGATCCCGCTGCACATCTGGCTGCCGCGCGCACACCCGGTGGCCCCTTCTCACGTGTCGGCGCTCATGTCCGCCGCGATGGTGAAGACCGGGCTGTATGGCATCGCCCGCGTCTCGCTGGTGTTTCTCGGCCCGGGCGAGCCGTGGTGGGGCATCGCGCTGATGTCTGTCGGCGCTGTCAGCGCGGTGCTGGGGGTGCTCTATGCGCTGATGGAGCGCGACATCAAGCGCATCCTCGCCTACAGCACGGTGGAGAACGTCGGCATCGTCGCGATCGGGCTCGGCGCCGCCGTCGCTCTGCGCGCCGAGGGCCGCGACGCGCTCGCCGGTGCGGCGCTGACCGCCGCGCTGCTTCACGCCGCGAACCACGCCTGGTTCAAGACGCTCCTCTTCCTGTCCGCCGGATCGGTCCAGCGCGCGGCGCACACACTCAACATCGATCGTCTGGGCGGCCTCGCGCGGGCGATGCCGGCGACGGGGGCCGCGACGCTCGTGGGCAGCCTCGCGATCGCTGCGCTGCCGCCGTTCAATGGGTTCAGCGGCGAATGGCTGCTACTCAGGACGCTGATCGGCGCCGGCGAACAGGCAGACGGCGACGCCGTGCGGCTGACCGCGCTCGCCGCCGTCGGTGCGCTCGCCCTGACCGGCGGCCTCGCGGTCGCCTGTTTCGTCCGGATGTTCGGGATCGCGTTTGGCGGGTTAGCGCGCACGCGTGAGGCAACCGACGCCCGTGAACCGGCGCCCGTCATGACCGGAGTGCTCATCCTGCTCGCCCTCGGTTGCATCGTGACCGGCGTCGCCGCGGCATGGATCGTGCGCTGGCTGCAGTCCGTGCCCGATGGCCTGTTCGGCGCGCCTGCCGCACACGCCGAAGGTGCCGGCCGGATGACGGTGCTCGCCGGCGGGTCGTTCTCACCCGTTGCGCTCGCGGTGGCACTGATCGTCATCGCGCCCCTCCCCTGGTTGCTGGCGCGAGCGCTGTTCGGCGCGAACCGTCGCGGGCGTGGTCCGGTGTGGTCGACGGGCGTCGTGTTCCGGCCGTCGATGCAGTACACCGGGACATCGTTCTCCAAACCGCTCCGCCTGTTCTTCGGGCGGGTGTTGCTTCCCGAGCGCCAGATCGACGTCGTCTACCATGGCGCATCGCCGCTCCCGAGGCTCGTCCGGTACTCAGGCCGTGTGCCCGTCCTCTTCGAAGAGCGGCTCTACCTGCCCGTGCGATCGCTGGCGATCTGGGGCGCCGGGCGATTGCGGCTGCTGCAGAGCGGCAGCGTGCAGGTCTACCTCCTCTACATGATGGCCGCCCTCGCCGTGCTGCTCGTGGTGGCGCGATGAACGACGCCGCGGCCGCCGCGATCCTCGGCGTCGTGCAGGTCACGGCGGCGGCCGGAACAGCCCCACTGCTCAACGGATTCATCAAGAAGATCAAAGCGCGCTTCCAGCGCCGGCAGGGGCCGCCCCTGCTGCAGGGCTATCGCGACCTCGCAAAGTGGCTCGCGCGCTCCGAGCAGCTGGCCGAGTCGACGTCGTTCGTCCACGTGCTCGCTCCGGCGGGCGTGCTCGCCGCGACCGTCGCGGCCCTGTTGTTTGTGCCCGTCTTCAGCGAGCGCACGCCGCTCACGGCCGCCGGCGACCTGATCGTCGTCGTCGGACTGCTGGCGCTCGCGCGCGCCCTGCTGACGCTCGGCGGCATGGACAGCGGCGGCGCCTTCGGTCAGATGGGGAGCAGCCGCGAGCTGGCCGTCGGCGCGCTCGTCGAGCCCGTGCTGCTGCTCTCGCTGGCGGCTCTCGCGCTCCAGCCAGAGAGCACTCGCCTCGGCGAGATCGTCGCGTTCGGCGATGGCCACGCCGGGAGCTTCCTCGGCCTTGGCTGGGCGCTGGCCGCGGCCGCGTTCTCCGTTGCGCTCGTCGCCGAGACCGGCCGCATACCGGTCGACAACCCCGACACGCACCTCGAGCTGACCATGATTCACGAGGCGATGCTCATCGAGTACTCAGGACGCAGTCTCGGCATGCTGCACTGCGCCGCGATGATCAAGCAGCTGCTGCTGGCGGTGCTCCTCGCCAACCTCTTTCTGCCATTCGGCATGACGCGCTGGGGCGGGGCCGGCGGCTACGCTCTCGGAGCGGCGCTCGTGAGCGTGAAGGTGACGCTCGTCGCCCTCGGGCTGGCGGCGGTCGAATCGGCGTTCGCCAAGAAACGCCTGTTCGAGCTCCCCGACTTGATCGGAGCAGCGGGATTCGCGGCGATGCTCGGCGTGGCGCTCACGGTGCTCTTCGCATGAGCTACGGATTCGCCAGTAGCGCCATCGACGTGCTCTCCATCGCGATGCTCATCACCGCGCTCGGCATCGTCTGGACGCGCTCGCTGGGGTGGGCGCTCGTCCTGTTCGGCGCCCAGTCGCTGATGCTCGCTACGGCCGCACTCTGCGCCGGGCTCGCGACGAGTTCGCCGCACATCGTCGCGGCGGCGGGCCTCACCACGGCCCTCAAGGTCATCGCAACGCCAATGCTCCTCTGGCTCATCCTCCAGCGCCTTGCGACGTCGCACGACGCCCAGCCATCGCTCGGCCAGCGCACCGGCGTCGCCGTCGCGATACTGATCGCGCTCGTCTTCGCTCGCACGCTCGATGCGCGGCCGTTCCACACCGCCATCGGCGCCGAGCGTGTTCTCCCGACGGCGGTGACGGTGATGCTCATCGGCATCCAGATCATGGTGACGCACCGCCAGGCGCTGTCCCAGGTGATCGGCTTCCTCGTCCTCGAGAACGGCATGGCGCTCGCCGGGCTCACCGCGACCTACGGCATGCCGCTCGTCGTGGAGTTTGGCATCTTCCTCGACCTCCTGATGGCGGTCTTCGTCGCGTTCGTCTACACGCAGCGCATGCACGTGATCTTCGGATCGCTCGATACGGATCGCCTGCGGAGGCTACGCGGATGATTGCCGCCGCCGTCTTGGCTCTTGTCGTGCTCCCCCTCGCGACGGCCGCCGCCATCTGGCTCATGCGCCTGCGCCGATCCAGCGGTCCCCTCTCGGTGGCGATCTCCGCCGTCATGCTCGCGGCCGCTCTCGCCATCTTCCTGCGGGTGCAAGATCGCGGCCCGCAGACGGCGTTTGGACAATGGGTGTACGTCGACTCGTTGGGAGCGATCGTGCTCGCGCTGATCGCCGTCGTCGGCCTGTGCGCCGCGCTCAATTCGCAGTCCTACATCGCGCACGACCTCGCGCACGGCGAGTTGCGCCGCCAGGACGAATCACGCTACTACGCCCTGTTCCTGGCGTTCATGGCCACGATGGCGACCGTGCCCGTGGTGAACAACCTCGGCGTGATGTGGGTGGCGATCGAGGCCACCACCGTGGTCTCGGTGCTGCTCGTCAGCATCTACCGCACCGGCCGCTCGCTGGAGGCCGCGTGGAAATACCTCGTGCTCGGCTCGGTCGGCATCGCGCTCGCGCTCTTCGGCACGATGATGACGTACTACGCGGCGTCAGCGACGATCGGCGAGTCCGTGAGCGCCCTCGACTGGACGCGGCTGCGCGCTGGCTCCGTGCAGCTCGACCCGGCGGTCATGCGCCTGGCGTTCGTCTTCATCCTCGTCGGATACGGCACCAAGGCCGGACTGGCGCCCATGCACACGTGGCTGCCCGATGCTCACAGCCAGGCGCCGTCACCCGTCTCCGGGCTGCTCTCCGGCGTGCTGCTCAACTGCGCCGTCTACGCGCTGTTGCGCTTCCGCGTGCTGACGATCGACGCCGCCGGGCCGTCCTACACCGATCACCTCCTCATCGGCTTCGGGCTGTTCAGCGTGGCGCTGGCCGTGCCGTTCCTGATCGTCCAGCACGACATCAAGCGCATGCTCGGCTATCACAGCGTCGAGCACATGGGGATCATCGTGCTTGCGATCGGCATCGGCGGCCACGTGGCGCTCTACGCCGCGATCCTCCATCTCGTCGCGCATTCGCTCACCAAGTCCAGCCTCTTCTTCGCCGCGGGTTCAGTGGTGCAAGCGTTCAACAGCCGATCGATGCACAGAATGCGGGGACTGCTGCTTGTGACGCCGCTCGCCGGTGCCGGCCTGATCCTGGGCGCGCTCGCCCTCGCCGGCCTCCCTCCGTTCGCGATGTTCACGTCCGAGTACGGGCTGGTCGCGGGCTCGTTCGCGAACGGCCGCGCGACCATCGGCGTCATCGGCATCCTGCTCGTGACACTCGCCGCCGCCAGTCTCCTCCACCACGTGATTACGTCCGTCTACCACGAGCCACGCCGTGAAACCGAGGCACGCCCGATGTCCGCCGCGTCCGCGCTGAGCATCGGCGTGCCGCTGGCGATCCTGCTCTGGGTCAGCGTCCTACCCCCCGCTCGATTCCATCGCGCCATCGAGGGCGCCGTGGCGGTGCTGGAGGCGCCCCGATGATTGCCCAGACTCGAACGATCCTCGACGATTGCCCGTTCGACCTCGTCCCGCAGGCGACGTCAGCTCCCAACGAGGTGCTGGTCCTGTGCCGCCGCGACGACGTGCCGGCCGTCGCCGCGCACTTCATCGAACGCGGCGGGACGCTCGCGACGATGGTCGGGCTCGATCTGAGACCACGCGGCGGCATGTTCGCCGTGGAGTACGTCTTCTCCCTGCCGGCGTGCGATGAGTTCCTGCGCGTCCGCGCCGACGTGGCCGAGGAGCAGCGCGAATATCCATCCGCGACGCTGCTCGTGCCGGCCGCCCAGTGGTACGAACGAGAGGTGAAGGATCTGCTCGGCCTCACGCCGGCCGATCACCCGGATCCGCGGCGGCTCGTCCTCCACGAACGTTACCCGCACGGCTACCACCCGCTCCGGAAAGACGTGTCGGCGACGGAGCCGCCTGCGTACGACCAGCGGCGCTTCGACTACTTCGAAGTCCACGGAGAGGGCGTGTACGAGTTGCCGGTCGGACCGATCCACGCCGGCATCATCGAGCCGGGCCATTTCCGCTTCTCCAACATCGGCGAATCGATCCTCCACGTCGATGCGCGGCTGTTCTACACGCACCGCGGCATCGAGAAGATCGTCGAGGGCAAGACGTTCGACGACGCGCTGTTCACGGTCGAGCGTACGTGCGGCGTCTGCACGGTGTCGCATGCCGTCTCGTTCGCGACGGCGGCCGAGCGGCTGACCGGCACGGTCGTTCCCGAGCGTGCGTCGTGGCTCCGGACGCTGTTGCTCGAGATGGAACGCCTTTACAACCACGTCGGCGACATCGGAAACATCTGCGCCGGCGCGGGGTTCCATGCCGGGACGTCTCAGGGCGCCATCCTCAAGGAGCGCCTGCAGAGGCTGAACGAGGAGCTGACCGGCCATCGATTCCTCATGGGCGTCGTCGGCATCGGCGGCATGCGCTACGACCTCCCGTCCGCTGCGCTGACGCGCGCGCTGCGGGGCCTCGCCGCCGTCCGCGGTGACGTCGAGGCGTATTTCGACATGATCCTGGGCGCCGACAGCTTCGTGCATCGCATCGAAGGACCCGGCCACGTCGACGCCGCCACGGTGCTGGCCTTCGGCGGCACCGGCGTGACCGCACGGGCCTCGGGCGTGCCGGCGGACTACCGGATCGACCACCCGCACCTCGCGTACGCCGCGCTGGCGCCCCGGTGCATGGTTGAAGAGAGCGGCGACGTGGCCGCGCGGCTGAAGGTGCGCGCCCGCGAAGCGCTCGAGAGCCTCTCGCTTGCGACGCGCGCGATCGAGGCGATGCCCGGCGGGGCCGTCTCGTCGACGCTCGCCCCCGCGGCCGCGGGCGCGTCGGCGCTTGGATATTCGGAGAGCCCGCGCGGAGCGAACGTTCACTGGCTCATGGCGGACGGCGACGATCGGGTCTACCGCCTGCGCATCCGCTCGGCCTCGTACGCGAACTGGCCGCTCGTGACGCGCGCGGTCGTCGGGAACGTCGTTCCGGACTTCCCGTTGATCAACAAGAGCTTCGAACTCTGCTACGCCTGCTGCGATCGGTGAGGTGAACGATGGGGCTCCTTGACGTCCTGCTGCGACCGCTCCGATCCACCGTGGTTACGCGTGCCTACCCACCGCACGCGGACGTGCCGGACCGCGGTCACCGCGGCACTCCCGCATTGCAGCCGGAACGATGCCGGGGCCGCGGCGACTGCGCGGCGTCCTGCCCGACGGCGGCGATCACGGTTCAGGGTCAGGCCGATGGCTCGACGCGCTGGCAACTCGACTACGGCCTGTGCGTCTTCTGCGGACGCTGCGTGGAGTCGTGCACCGAGGACGCGATCGTGGCCACCAGCGAGTTCGCGCTCGCGGCGCGCCGGCGAGACGACGTCGTCGCCGTCCACATCGTGAGGGCGGTGGCGCATGACTGAGGCACGCGAACTCGAGCGCGCCATCGCGAGGCGCCTCGGGCGCTCGCTGCACATCCGCCACCTCGACAGCGGTTCGTGCAACGCGTGCGACTGGGAGCTGACTGCGCTCCTCAACCCCGTCTACGACGTCCAGCGGCTCGGCATCGACTTCGTCGCGTCGCCGCGGCACGCCGACCTGCTCCTCGTGACCGGCGTCATGACGCGCAACCTGCAGGAGGCCGCGCTGCTGACCTACCGGGCGATGCCCGAGCCCCGGCTGGTCGTCGCCGTCGGCGCCTGCGCGGTCGGCGGCGGCGTCTTCGCGCACACGTACGCGGCGTCGGGCTCCGCCGAGGCCGTCCTGCCGATCGATGTCTTCATCCCGGGCTGCCCGCCCCGTCCCGAGGCGATCATCCACGGCCTGCTCGTCGCCGCCGGCCGCATCGCGCCGAGGCCGCGCGACAGCGCTGATCGCTGAACGGGACGCCGGTCCGCACGCCGCCAAGGTCGCGCGGCGCCAATACATTCCCAACAGTCGGTGCTAGAACCTCTGGCCGGGGTGGTGTACCGTGGTGCATGCAGGGCAGGACCTCGGCGCTGGGCGCTCCGACGAAACAAGCGAGGAAGACCGATGCCGAAGACAACGAAGGCGGCCCCCGTGTCGTCCCCGACGTTCATGCATCCAGCGCTGATGCCCTGGGTGCTCGTCAGCGAGATCTACTGGATGTCGTACAAGCTCCTCGAACGGCGCTTCTACCATCTCGGCGTCTCCGCGTCGCAGGCGCGCGTTCTCGCCGTCCTTCACTTCGCCAAGGAACCGATGAAGCCGAGCCTCGTGGCAACGCTCCTCTTCCAGGAGACGCAGAGCATCACGGGAATCCTCCAGCGCATCGAGGCGCGCGGCTGGGTCAAGCGATCGCCTGATCCCGACGACCGGCGCGCCGTCGGCCTCGCGCTCACCGACAAGGGCCACGATGTCACCGCCGAGATCGTCAAGATCTCCGCCGAGCTGTACGACGAGCTGTTCTCCGCCGCGCTGAGCGCCGCGGAGATCCGCCAGGTCGAGGCCGCACTCCGGAAGGTCCGCGCCGTCGGGTTCAAGCTGCCGGAGACCGATTTCAAGCTCCGCCGCGCGCAGCAGTACCCGATCTGGAAGGACTGATCGCCCGCGTCGCCGCTCGATCCGTGTTCGAGGCTCAGCGCGCTCTGAGAGCTGCGCCGCGTGGTTACGGGTGCGGTGCTTCAGACGTGGGTATCGCGCCCTCGCTGACCGCCGTCCCGACCCCGGCGACCTGCTCCTCGATGGTGTGATGGCAGTACGAGCACGCCTGCGTCCTCGTGGGATCGGCGGTGCCGATCTCGGTCACTGACCCCGCCGCGACGCCGTGGCACGCGAGGCAGCCCCCGCCGCCCTGGGTCCCGGGAAGCAATTGGTTCGTCTTCGTGTTCACCAGCGTGCCGTGGCAGCGGAAGCACCCGGGCGTGTCTCTCGTCGCCGTTGTTCCCATGCCGGCAGGCAGCGCGTGGCTCAGGTTGTCGGGATACGTCTGCCAGTTCGTCTTCATCGACGGGTACAGGATCTCCGCGGACATCTTCTCCAGCTCGGTGACGGCGCTCTTGATGGCGTCCTGCCTGGTCGCGGCGATCTCGGGGTAGTTGTCCGCGTAGAACTTCGTCAGCTGGTCGAACCAGCCGCGCCGAGCGAAATCGGCGGCGAGCACGTCGGCAGCGGGGACGGGCGCCGTACCTCCGAGCAGGGTGACGGCTTCGCGCTTCACGTACGGCAACGTCCGATCGATGCGGCCGCTCTCGAGCGCGTCGTCGACCAGTTCATCCGGCGTCGGGATGCGGTGGCCGGCCCGGTTGTGGCAGTCGATGCAGCTCATCAGCACTCGCTGCTTCGCGTCCGGCGTGCCCGCGAGCGGCGCATTCGGGTTCGTCCACTCGTCCAGCCCGCCGGGTCCTTCGACGCCGGCCCAGGAGATCGTCGAGCGGCCCTCGTCCGTCGGGACGTAGTACACCTTCGCGGAGGCGTGCCAGTGGATGATCGGCCCGTTCGCGTCCGAGGTCTGCTCGCCGGCCGCGCCGACGTTGAACGCGAATACGCGCGTGTGGCGGGTGCTGGCCTCGTCCGTTGCGTACTCGCGATACGCGCGGAGCACCACGCGATAGTCCTTGGTCGCCGGGTGGCACCCCTGGCACGTGCCGTTGGTCGCCGGGATGGCGTCCGCAGGCGCGTGGATCGGCCGATCGAAGCTGTCCGAGATGACGGCGATCAGCTGCCGCATGCCGCCGATCTTCGAGCTGATGTAGGCCGTCGCGTTGGGGCCCAGCGGACTCGCCCGGTATGCGACGTGGCACTTCGCGCACTCCACGTCGACGTGCGGGCCCGCCACGTGCGCCTCGACCTGCGGCTGCATCGCGACGTGGCAGGTGCTGCAGAACGTGGTCGATTCCGTGAACTCGATGCCGCGGTACGCCGTGCCGCCGAGCACAACGAGCGTGGCGACGGCGATCCCGGCGAACGCGCCGATCCCGATGAGCTGCCGCCAGCCGCCGATGTCGATACGCACGCTCGGCGGCTCGCCCGCCGCCTCGGCCGCGCGTGCCGCGCGCCATGCGCCGCGTGCGACGCCCGCCGCCATCAGCAGCACGCCGAGCAGCGCCACGTTCGGCATCACGACGTAGCCAAGCATGCCCTTGACCGCGCTCGGGTCGGCGTTCAGGTATCCCGCGACGAGCGCGAACGTCGAGCCGCACAGCCCGATGATGGCGACGATCGCGCCGAGGATGGTGATGTAGTTGAGGATGACGTGCGGGTGTTCGGGAGCGTTCGCGCGCGCCGCGCCGTCGCCGGTCGCCCGATCGAGGTCGCTCATCCTTCGCTCCTCTATCGCCCGCGGTCGCCGCACACCCGGGTCGGCCCGATGATACCGCGGTCGTCGCGCGAGGCACCCTGGTACCGGATACTCCGCACCATTAATGATGGGCATTCGGCCCGTCATCCTGAAGTGCCGATCGTGCTATGCGG
>CAYJMJ010000034.1:0-31965 GCA_964371095.1 uncultured Dehalococcoidia bacterium
CGGCCAATCTGGTCGACCCCAGCGGGTTGTCCCCGTTCGAGCAGTTGATGGCGGCGGAACGGGCGGTGCAGGCCGCGGCGAGGCAGATCCTCGACGACCCGTGCTGGAAAACGCGGGCGTTCTGCAAGAGCGTGGCGCTGGTCTGGAAGGAAGCAAAGGAGGGCATCGGCTGGTGTCTCGACCATAGTAGCTGCACGCGTGGTATCGGCTCAGCCCTGCTTGTCACGGGAAGCGTCGCGGCCTGTCCTTTCACAGGTATCGCTTGCGCAGGGTTGGTTGTTGTTGGCGCTGGCATCTTGGCTGGAGACGATCTTCGAGGGTGTCGTGGCGGGTCAGACGCGTCTTGTGCGATGATGCCCGTCGACATCTTCTTGGGGACTGTCGGTGTAGGCAGCGCCCTGGACGTAGGAAGTGTTGGAGCCGTCACCGTTGGTGGAGCGCTGCGACAGAACGCCGCGTGGCGGGCGGCGGTGGCGACCTCTGGTGGAGGCGCTGCCATTCAGGCGTTGCCTGATCTGATCTACCAAATTCTAAGGAACGACCTGGTCACGGTCGGGACCGCCGCATGGGATCTAGGGATCACCGTAGCTCACGAGGCTCGATGAACCGCCACGTGAGTCGTCGATGGCTGGTTGGGCTCGTATTCTGGTGGCCGTGGACGGTCAGCATGGCCATTTGGATCGGCGCTTTGGTGCTGCTGGGCCTGGGTGTACTCCCCGACCTCATGGCGGCTCTATCAACAGTCGGCATGGTCGGGGTGATCGTAGCGTCGAACCATTTCAGTCGAGTAAGAGGACCGAACCTGTATGGGACCAAGGTGCCAAGACACCCGAGGGGAACGCTATCCGGCAAGACAGCCATCATTGGCCTGCTCGCTGCGCTTGGGCTCGGGATTCCGCTGATGGTTGCGGCCATAGTGACGAGGTGATTCGCCGCGAGCGATACGGTGCGTCTGGATGAATCGCATCCGGCGGCACTACGCGCGCCAACGGATGGGCACGTACGAATACGACGTGTTCGGCACCGTGCGTGCGCAGACCGGCGCGACGACCGAATGGTCGTACACCGGCGAGCAGAACGACCCGACGGGGCTGGAGTACCTGCGGGCGCGCTACTACGACGCTTCGACCGGAAGGTTCCTCTCGCAAGACCCGCTGCCGCTGCTGCAGCGGTACGCCTACGCCAACGACAATCCGGCCAATCTGGTCGACCCGAGCGGGCTGACTCCGTTCGCGGAACTGATGGCGGCGGAGCGGGCGGTGCAGGCGGCGGCGCGGCAGATCCTGAGTGACCCATGCTGGAAGACGCGCGCGTTCTGCAAGCACGTGGCGCTCGTGTGGAAGACGGCCAAACCCTACGTGGAGAGGTGCGCAGTAGGTGCGTTGGTTGGCGCGATAGCTGGCCCGGTTGCGGCCGACGAGATGGCGAAACGCCTCAGCAAGCGGAAGAATCGCGGGGGTGAAGATCAGCCTGCGCACGGTCTGACGGCCGGTGCCCGACCCGCCGCGTGCCCGCCGCTATCCACCCGGCTTGCGGTCCACTAGCTGCAGCCCCGCATCCACCCACGCCTGCATGCCGCCGTTGAGGTCGACGATGTTCGTGTACCCGAGGCGTTGGAGGTCCGGCGTAGCCAGCGCGCTCATCCGCCCCGAGCGGCAGTAGATGTAGAGCGGCGCCGACTTGTCCGCGGGCAGCTCACCCGCGTGCTCCTCGATCTTGTCGTATGGGATGAACGCGTCGGTCCGCTCGATCTCGCGTTCGTACGGGATGTGAACGTTGACGACGAACACGTCCTTGCCGGCGATCGCCGACTTGTACTCGGCCGGACCCAGCAACGTGACCGATCCGGAGACTGCGGTCGTCCCCGGGTCCATCTCCTTCGCGCTGTCGCCGGAGTTGCACCCGGCGACAAGGGCGGCCAGTAAGCACAACGCTGCGGCAAGTTTCCACATCAGAATTCACTCCCTGTCCCCGTCCATCCTAGCCGCCCCCGCCGTTTCGTCAAGCGCGGCCCAACTGAGTGACACGCCCGTTCGGAGTTCAGGCCAGCCGCGGCTAACCTCAACCTGGTGCGGTGTCGGCCCGCGCTGTCCAGCGTCCCGGGAGAGAGCGGCGTCCGCCGAAACGAAAAACTGACAAAACGAAATCCAGGCTTCGGAAATCGCGACGTGAGCCACGGCGCGCAGCCCACCCGATACACTTGCCTCATGCCGCGAATTCTCCGCGCCGCCGTCATCGGCCTCGGCGCCATGGGCGCGAACCACGCTCGCGTGTACGCCGAGATGCCGGGCGTCGATCTGGCCGGGCTGGCCGACGTCGACGGCGAGCGCCTGCGCGCGGTCTCCGAGGAGCGCGGCGTCGCCGGCTACACGGACTACTGCCGCATGCTCCAGGAGCAGCGCCTCGACCTGGTCACCGTCGCCGTGCCGACGCGCGCGCACGCCGAAGTGGCCGCTCGCGTCATCGAGGCGGGCGTGCCGGTGCTCGTCGAAAAGCCGCTCGCCGCGACGATCGACGAGGGCCTGCGCCTCCGCGACCTCGCGGCGGCTGCGGGTGTGGCACTGACCGTCGGCCACATCGAGCGCTTCAACCCGGCCGTGATCGAACTCAAGCGGCGGGTCGAGGCGGGCGAGCTCGGGCGGGTGTTCCAGGTGCACGCGCGCCGCGTTGGCCCGTTCCCGGAGCGCGTTCGCGACGTCGGCGTCGTGCTCGACCTGGCGCCGCATGACATCGACGTGATGCGCTTCGTGCTCGGCGCCGAGGTGGCGCGCGTGCAGGCGGAGACGGAGCAACGCATCGCCACGGAGCACGAGGACATGCTCTCCGGCCTGCTGCGCTTCACGAACGGCGTCGTCGGCGTGCTCGACATCAACTGGCTGACGCCGGCGAAGATCCGCGAGCTGTCCGTGCTCGGCGAGCGCGGGATGTTCGTCGTCGACTACCTGGCGCGCGAGTTGACGTTCTTCGAGAACGATCACGCGCGCGGGCAGGAGACCGACTGGGCGGCGCGCCACCTGAAGGGCGTGAGCGAGGGCCCCGTGCGCCGCATCGACGTCGAGAAGCGGGAGCCGCTGCGCGTGGAGTTGGAAGCGTTCGCCGCGTCCGTGCGAAACGGCACCCCGCCCGCCGTGTCGGCCGGCGACGGCATCGCCGCGATGGCCGCCGCCGAGGCCCTGGTCCGCGCCGCCCGTACCGGCGAGGCCGTGACCCTGTCGCTGGAGCCAGCCAGGTGACAACAAACAACAAACAGCAAACAACAAGTCTCTGCCGTGCTGTCTGCTGTTTGCTGTTGGCTGTTTGCTGTGACGCCGAAGGCGGCCCGCCGTGAACGTCACTGTCGTCGGCCTCGGAAAGATCGGCGTCCCGCTCGCCGTCCAGTTCGCCTCGAAGGGCGCGACGGTGATCGGCTACGACATCGCGCCGGCCCGCGTCGCCGCGATCAACGAGAAGTACAATCCGCTGCCGTCGGAGCCGGGTCTCGAGGAGCGGATCCCCGGCCTTGTCGTCAGCGGGCGCCTGCGCGCCACGACGGATCCGCGCGACGCCGTCGCTGCTGCCGAGATCGTCGTGCTGATCGTGCCCGTGGATGTCGACGCGACGCAACAGCCCGACTTCACCCTGCTCGATGCCGCCGTCGCGGCCGTGGCGCCGCACCTGCGCCGGGGAGTGCTGATCATCGTCGAGACGACGGTGCCCGTGGGAACGACGCGCGATCGCGTCGCCGAGCAGGTGCGTGCGCTGACGGGTATGACGCCGAGCACCGACTTCTCCGTGGCGTTCAGCCCCGAGCGAGTATCGTCAGGGCGCGTGCTACGCGACTTGGCGACCTACCCGAAGATCGTCAGCGGGATCGACGCGCACAGCACGGCGCTTGCCGCGAGTTTCTACCGGCAGGTGCTCGATGCGGAGATCATGGAGGTGCGCGACGTCGAGACGGCCGAGTTCTCGAAGCTGGCCGAGACGACGTACCGCGACGTGAACATCGCGCTCGCCAACGAGTTCGCGCGGTTCGCCGACCGGCTCGGCGTCGACGCGCTGCAGGCGATCGACGCGGCGAACTCCCAGCCGTACTCGCACATCCACGCTCCGGGCGTCGGCGTCGGCGGACACTGCATCCCCGTCTACCCGTACTTCCTGGCGAACGAGGAGACGGAAATCATTGCCGCGGCGCGCCGCCTCAACGACGACATGGCGCGCTACGCCGTGCGCCGGCTGGCGGATGCCATCGGAACGCTCGAAGGCCGCACAGTCGTCGTCCTCGGATTGGCATATCGGCCGGGCGTCAAGGAGTCACGGCACTCCAGTGCGTTCGGACTCGTCAATGCGCTCGCGGGCGCCGGTGCGACCGCCTACGTGCACGATCCGCTCTATTCCGCCGAGGAGATCCGCGCCCTCGGGCTGGAGCCGCCGCCCTCGTTCCCGCTTCCGGCCGATGCGCTCGTGGTGCAAGCGTGGCACGAGCAGTACCGCACGCTCGACTTCACGGCGTTCGCCGGCCTCCGCGCCATCCTCGATGGCCGCGCCGCCCTCGAGCCAGCCGCCGTGCAGGCGCTCGGGCTGACGTATGTCGGCATCGGGAGGTAAGGTCGCGTTCCGACCGCTGATAGCTGACCGCTGAAGGCTGAAAGCTTCTCGCCGTTGCCTTCCCGCTGCCGCCGTCTTACGCTGTAACCAGCCATGACTACCCCCAACTCCACCGCCGCTGCCGAATACGAATCCTTCCTCACCGAGGTCGACGCGTGCCTCGACGAGATGCGGCCGTACGTCCACTCCCACGGCGGCGAACTCAACCTCATCGACTGGCTGCCGGACGAGGGGCGGCTGCGGCTCCAGCTCGCGGGTTCGTGCCACGGCTGCCCGATGAGCATGGTCACCATGCGCCTCGGCATCGAGCGCATCGTGCAGGACCGCTTCCCCCAGGTAAAGATCGTCGAGGCCGTGAAGGTCGACGACTTCGAGTACCCGGAGCTGTAGCGGCGGACGCGCGTCTTGATCCGTGGCGCGAGCGTTCAGCCCGCATCGAGCCGCTGCCGGTGACAACCCGCTTTCGAATTCGCGCCTCGCCTCCGGTATCTTCCGGGATCATGATGTCCTGGCTGCCCTGCTCGGACACGTGGTATGCGTCACGTCGGTGGCGCGACGCCGCTCGGCCGGAGCGGGATCAGTCGATCCCGGCCGAAAAACATGAAAACTGCGGTTCGATGTCGTCTATGGCTGGGGGTATCGGCATCGATGGTGCCGATTGGTGACACGGCGGCCGGTTTCTACCAGCCGGCGGGCGGTTCACCCATCCACGCGATGCCGAGCAGCGAATCGCCGCGATCGCGATCGACCGGGCGGAACACCTCCCATTCCGCCGGCGCGACGTCTACCTCCATGACCGGGTAGCCGATCGGCGTGCCGCTGCCCCGGCAGACGAACGTCGCCGGATCGAAGTCCTCCGCGCCGTATGCCTCTGCGACCGCGATGCCGACCTCCTTCTGCCATGCCGTCGGCACGATGCCGGGTCGGGGCACCGCCGACGGGTTGCGGCTCATCAGGCGGAAGCTCGCCGGGTGCGCCATGCGCCCCGCCGTCATCGCGCGCTGCGCCGGCGGCGTGCCGGCCGCCATGGCAGCGAGCCGCTCGAGCTGTACGAAGAGTCCGCGCCGCCGGTACGCCGCGTCGATGCAGCACATGCCCGCGAGGACTACCGTCGTGCCGGGCAGGCGCGGCAGGTCGAGCACGCGCATGTCGGCCAGCGCGAAGCCGGCCGGCCGGCCAGCCTCGGTCGCGAAGGCGGCGTAGCGGATGCGCGTCAGCGATTTGTCGAGATAGGCGTGGTTGGCATCGCGGTACGCCGCGTCGAACAGGCCGTGCATGGCGGCGCGGTCCGCGTCCGCGATCGCGGCGCAAGTGATGGTGCGGAACTGGAACGCGCTGAAGTCGTGCGAATCTGCCACGCCGGAAGTATCGCCGCCGGTGCGGCCCGCGGCCAGTCGCCGCCACGGGTCACGGCCGCGAGCGCCCCGCGCCGAATCTATCGGGTCAAAAGGGCTTGAACTCGGCGAGCAACACCATGATCGGCAGCAACAGGAGGATCACGAGGCACATGACGATCGGGACGTTGTCGTCGATCAGGCCCTGCAGTTCGTCGGTGCGTTTCCCCTGCTTGCGCGACTTCAGCGTCTCGATCTCGATGCGGTTCAACGCGTGCCCGAGCACCGGCAGGCAAACGAACAGCACGATGAGGTACAGCACCTCGAGCGCCAGCAGCCAGCCCGTCGTGATGAAGTTGAAGCCCGCGTCAGCCGCCAGGAAGATCCCCGTAGCGCCCACGCCGATCGTCCCGGGCATGAGCAGCGCCTTGTGCCCGGTCGCCGCGTCCTCGAACGCGACCACCTGGCGCTCGACGTCGTCGTCGCGCCAGCCGCGCCACAGTGCGACCATGACGGCTCCAAGCCCGGCCGTCATCAGGAACAATGACAGGAAGTGAAGGGCGCGGAGGATCTGTTCGCTCGTGCTCACTCAGGCATCGCGGCCGCAGCCACTTTGGAGCGCTCGCCCGAAAGAAGGCCAGCGTCGCGAGCATCCTGCAGCGACTTTGCCGCGCCGACGAAGTCGCGGAACAGCGGCTGCGGCCGGTCGGGGCGCGACCTGAACTCCGGATGGAACTGCGAGCCGATCATGAACGGGTGGTCGACGATCTCCGAGATCTCGACCAGGCTCCCGTCGGGCGACGTGCCGCTCGCGACGAGGCCGGCCGCGGCCAGTTGGTCGCGATACTTATTGTTGAACTCGTAGCGGTGGCGATGCCGCTCGATCACGTTGTCGACGCCGTATGCCGCCGCCGCCTTCGTGCCCGGCACGAGCGTGCAAGGGTAGCCGCCGAGCCGCATCGTCCCGCCCTTGTCCTCGATGCCCATCTGCTCGCTGAGCAGGCTGATCACCGGGTGCGGTGCCTGCGCGTTGAACTCCGTCGAATTCGCGCCGAGCAGGCCGAGGACGTGGCGCGCGTATTCGATGACCATGATCTGCATGCCGAGGCAAACGCCCAGGTACGGGATCTTGTTCTCCCGCGCGTAACGCGCCGCCTCGAGCTTTCCCTCGATGCCGCGCTCGCCGAAGCCGGGGCAGACGAGAATGCCGTCGACGCCGTCGAGCAGCGAGGCGACCGGCTCCTGCTCCAGCCGTTCGGAGTGGACCCAGCGAAGATCGACGCGCACCCGGTGCGCGATGCCGGCGTGGATCAGCGCCTCCTTGATAGAGAGATACGCGTCGTGCAGCTCCACGTACTTGCCGACGACGGCGATCGTCACCGCACCCACCGGATTTTCGAGGCGGTCCACCATCTCGCGCCAGCCGGCGAGGTCGCGCGGCGCCGCATCGAGCTTGAGCAGCTCGATCACGTAGTCGCCCAGGTTCTCGTCCTGCAGAACGATCGGCACCTGGTAGATGCTGTCCATCGTCGGCAGGGAAATCACGCCGCGCTCGTCGACGTCGCAGAACAGCGCGATCTTGCGGCGGATCTCGGCCGTCACCTCGTGGTCGGCGCGGCAGAGTATGACATCGGGCTGGATGCCGGCGCTCCGCAGCTCGCGCACCGAGTGCTGCGTCGGCTTCGTCTTGATCTCGTTCGTCGAGCCGACGTGCGGCAGGAACGTGACGTGAATCGAGAGCGTGTCCTCTGGCCGCTCCTCGCGCCGGATCTGGCGGATCGCCTCGAGGAATGGCTGCCCCTCGATGTCGCCGACCGTGCCGCCGACTTCGACGATCACGACCTGCGCCTCGGTCTCGCGGCCGATCTGTCGGACACGCGCCTTGATCTCGTTGGTGACGTGCGGGATCGCCTGGATCGTGCCGCCGAGGAACTCGCCCTTGCGCTCCTTGGCGATGACGGACTGGTAGATCTGGCCGGTCGTGACGGAGCTGGTCTTCGTCAGCTCCTCATCGATGAACCGCTCGTAATGGCCCAGGTCCAGGTCCGTCTCGGCGCCGTCGCTCGTCACGAACACCTCGCCGTGCTGGTACGGCGACATGGTGCCGGGATCGACGTTCAGATACGGATCGAGCTTCTGGATCGAGACGGAAACGTTACGGCTCTTGAGGATTCGGCCGAGAGCCGCTGTGGTGATGCCCTTGCCGACGGAACTGACCACCCCACCAGTCACAAAGATGAACTTCGGCATACTCTCCCGCAGGCCGGGGGGCCGGCAAAAGCGAATGGCGGCACCTCTGGGGGATGCCGCCCATCAGCATAGTAGCCGCACGCGCCCCATACCGGCAAGCCGCGTGCCTCCGGCGGCGGCGGCCGCTACGGCGGTTCGCATCGCATGCGCTGGGCCGGCACCCGATCCGCCATCACGCGCGGCCCGTCATCGCGCCGCGCACCGCACTCGCCACCGCGTCCACGTCCTGCGCCGAGAGCGCCGGATGCACCGGCAGCGACAGCACTTCGGTGCTGAGACGCTCGGCGACGGGAAGACGCACGTCGCCGTAGCCGAGGCGCTGGTAGAGCGGCTGGCGATGGATCGGCGTCGGGTAGAAGACCGCGGCTTCGATTCCGTCCTCGCGCAGCGACGCCCGCAGGCGATCGCGAGCATCGCGTCCGGCGCCCACCCGTACCGTGTACTGGTGCCAGACGTGGCGGCGCCCCGCGACTTCGCTCGGCACGATGATCCCGTCGATCGCGGCCAGCGATGCCGTGAGTCGCGCGGCGTTGGCGCGCCGGACGCCGTTGCGCGCGTCGAGCCTGGGCAGCTGGGCCTGGCCGAGCGCGGCCGCGACCTCCGTCAGCCGGTAATTGTAGCCAGCCTCCTCCGTCACGTAGCGCGCGCGCTCGCCCTGCGAACGCAGCATACGCGCGCGGCCGGCGACCTCATCGTCGTCCGTCGTGATCATGCCGCCCTCACCGGTCTGGAGGTTCTTCGTGGCATAGAAGGAGAACGCGCCTGTGCCGAAGCGGCCGCAGCGCCGGCCGCCGGCGTCAGCCCCGACGGCCTGCGCCGCATCCTCGATCAGCGCCAGCCCGCGCCGCGCGCAGATCGCTTCAATCGCGGCGATGTCGCACGGCTGGCCGTACAGGTGCACGGCGACGACGGCGCGGGTGCGTGGCGTGATCGCCCGCTCGATCTGCGCGACGTCGATGCCGAAGTCATCCTCGCGCACGTCGATGAAGAACGGCCGGGCGCCGGCGTGCAGCACCGTGTTCGCCGTAGCGGCGAAGCTGAACGCCGGTACGATCACGTCGTCGCCGGGGCCGATGCCATTGACGAGCAGTGCGACGTGCAGTGCGGCCGTGCCGCTGTTGACCGCCACGGCGTGTCGCACCCCGATGTAGTCCGCGAACGCGCGCTCGAACGCCGCGACGCGCGGTCCCTGTGCGAGCTGGCCGGACTCGAGCGCAGCGATCACCGCGCGCTTCTCGTCATCTTCGATGATCGGATGCGCCAGGCGGATGGCGATCGGCGGCTCGCTACTGGCCACGCTCGCGCCCCTCGGCAGACGATGCATCGCAGGAACGAGCAGACGGTGCGACTGTACTTCTGTTGTCGGTCGTCTGTTGTCTGTCTTCGCCGTGCGTCACTCGCCGAACTCGCCGACGCGGTACGACTGGCCGCAGACTTCGCAGTGCCACTCCCGCGCCTCGGACATGCGCAACGGGCGGCCGCAGACGCATGCCCAGCCGGCAATCCGGGCCGGGTTGCCTTTCACGATCGCGTGCGCCGGCACGCTCGCCGCCACGATCGCGCCCGCTCCGACCATCGCCCACGCGCCGATGGTGAGGCCCGGCAACACGACCGCTCCGGCGCCGATAGACGCGCCCTTTTCAACGAGTACGGCCTCCCCGGTCCAGTCCGCGGCACCCTTCAGGCTACCGTCCGGGTTCACCGCCCGAGGGAAGCGGTCGTTCGCGAACACCGCGTGCGGACCGATGAACACGCCGTCCTCGAGCACGACACCGTGGAACAGCGACGCGCGGTTCTCGATCTTGCATCGATCGCCGACGACGACGCCTTGGTCGACGTACACCCCCTTTCCGAGGATGCACTCCCGTCCGATGCGCGCGCCTTCGCGTACCTGCGCCTCGTGCCAGATCCGCGTCCCGTCGCCGATCTGCGTGTCCGGCGAAACGTCCGCCGTCGGGTGAATGGTGACCGGCATCAGCGCGCCTCGCTGCGAGTGGCGCACAACAGGCAGCACAGAACAGACAACAGACCGTCAATCGAGTCTCTGTTGTCTGTTCGCTGTTGTCTGTTCATGTTCATTGATCACCTCATCGCATCCGGCGCGCGGGAACTGCCCCAGGAAGCGCAAGCCCTACGATTCGTTCTCCAATGCCGCGACCATGCGCTCGGCGGCGTGGCCGTTCCCGAATACCGATGGGGGCGCGCCCGCGGGGCGCGAGCGCTTCGCCGCTGCCAGTATACGTTCGGTGTCGGAGCCGGCCAGCACGTTCCAGCCGCCCTCGAGCGTCTCGGTCCACTCCGTCTCGTCGCGCAGTGTGACGCACGGGACGCCGAGCAGGTACGCCTCCTTCTGCACGCCCCCGGAATCGGTCAGCACGACGCGTGCCGCCTGCTCCAGCGCCAGCATGTCCAGGTAGCCAACCGGTTCGATGATTCGGATCGGCGGCTCGACTTCGATGTCGGTCCCCATGAGCGCCGCACGAGTCCGGGGATGCATCGGCAGGATCACCGGTTCGTGGAGCAGCGCCAGCGCGTCGACGATGTCGGCCAGGCGCGCCGGATCGTCGGTGTTGGCGGCACGATGGACCGTCGCGAGCACGTAGCCGCCCGGTACGAGCCCGAGGTTGCGAACGGCCCTCGACTTCTCGGCGGCGATCGGTGCGTGACGCAGCAGGGCGTCGTACATGATGTCGCCGGTGAGCGTCACGCCTGCGACGATGCCCTCGTGGGCGAGTTTGTCGACGGCGTTTTGGGTCGGTGCGAACAGGTAGGTCGAGAGCCGGTCGGCGACGATCCGGTTCACTTCCTCCGGCATGTCGCGCACGTAGCTGCGGAGGCCCGCCTCGACGTGGGCGATCGGCACGCAGAGCTTGGCGGCGGCGAGCGCGCCCGCGAGCGTGCTGTTGGTGTCGCCGTAGATGACGACCTGGTCCGGCGCCTCGCGCTGGATCACCGGCTCGAGCCGCTCCAACATCTGGGCCGTCTGGACGCCGTGACTCCCGGAGCCCACGCCGAGGTGGTAGTCAGGCTGCGGCAGTGCCAGCTCGTCGAAGAAGACGGCCGACATCTGCGTGTCGTAGTGCTGGCCGGTGTGCACGAGGATCTCTGTGTGGCGCTGCCGAACCACGCGCGAGAACGCGGCGGCCTTCACGAACTGCGGTCGTGCCCCCACGACGGTCAGTATCTTCATGGGGCGTGAGTTCGCTGGCGTTCAAGGCGGACGTCGCGCGGTGCCGGAGGTGCCACGGAGGACAACAGACAACAGAGAACAGACACCAGTCTGCGGTCCGAGACTCTGTGGTTTGTTGTCTGTTGTCTGCTGTCGTCCGGAACTTGCATCAGCTCTGGGAGCCGCTGCGGAGGTGGTCGACGGACCCCCCCGCGTCGGGCGCAACCTCGCCGGTGTCGCGCAGGTCGATGCGGGCCAGCGCATGCAGCCGTGCGGCGATCGCCTCGCGGTTGCGGGGCGGTGTGTTCGCAAGCTCGCGAATCTTGGAGACCAGCTCGTCGCGGGTCACGGTTGGCCGTCCCTGTGTCAGGAAGATCTTCGGGTGATGCGTGTTGAGGAGTTTCTCGGACGCGCCGACAAGCTCCTCGTGCAGCTTCTCACCCGGTCGCATGCCCGTATACACGATCTGGATGTCGCGTCCCGGCTCGTGGCCCTTGAGCCGGATCATCTTTTCGGCCAGGTCCGCGATGCGCACCTTCTCGCCCATGTCCAGGATGAAGATCTGGCTTTGCTCCGCGAACGATGCGGCCTGGATGACCAGGCTCGCCGCCTCGTCGGCGGACATGAAGTAGCGCGTGGTCTCCGGATCGGTCAGCAGAACGGGGCCGCCGCGCTCGATCTGGCGCAGGAACAGCGGCACGACGCTCCCGCGGCTGCCCATGACGTTGCCGAACCGTACCGCCGCGAACGTCGTCACGCTCTCGCGTCCGATGGCGCCGACCAGCAGCTCGCCGATGCGCTTCGTCGCGCCGTACACGTTGTCCGGGTTCACCGCCTTGTCCGTTGAGACGAACACCATCTTGGCCGCGCCATGATCGCTTGCGGCAAGGCATACATTGAGCGTGCCGAGCACGTTCGTGCGGAACGCGGCGTCCGGGTGGTCCTCCATCACCGGAATGTGCTTGTACGCGGCGGCGTGGAAGACCACGTCGGGGCGGGTTTGGCGAAACATGTCGTCCACCTGCTCGGGGTCGGTGATGTCGCAGAGCCAGATGCTGATGCGCGAGTCGCTCTCGTCAGCCTCGAGGTCGCGCTCGAGGTCGTAGAGGCCCGTTTCGTTCACGTCAACGAGGTGAAGGCGTGCCGGTCCGAAGGCGAACACCTGCCTCGCCAGCTCCGACGCGATGAACCCCGCGGCGCCGGTGATCAGCACCGACCGCCCCTGGATCGTGGCCGCGCACATCTCCGCGTCGATCTCGACCTGCTCGCGGCCCAGGAGGTCGTCGACCGTCACCTCGCGCAGCTGCGCCGCCTCGGACTCGCTTCGGACGAGGTCGCGCAGCCCGGGTACCGTGCGCAGCGGCACGTGCGTTGCCTGGACGATGCCGACGACCTCGCGAATGACCGCGCCCCCCGCCGACGGTATCGCCAGCGCGACGAGTTCGACGCGCTTGCTCGCGCAGATCTCCGGTATGTCGAACCGGTCGCCGAGCACCGTGACGGCGTGGATGCGCACGCCGCGCAATCGCCGGTCGTCGTCGACAAAGCCCACCGGGCGATACTGCCACCGGGGGTTCTGCAGGAACTCGCGCGCGAGAAGCTGCCCCGTGTGGCCCGCGCCCACGATCAGCACGTTCTTGACGCCGGCGTCGTACCCGCCGAAGGGATTGCGCGACGCCCACAGCCGTGGCCAGAACTTGATGCCGCCCATCGCGATCAACATCAGCGCCGGCGCGACGACGTTGACGGTCAGCGGTATGTGGCGCGGACTCAGAAACGCGTTGATCGCAAACAGGAAGATCGATACGACGCCGATCGAGAGCGCGATGTTGAGCGCATCGACCATGCCGGCGTACTTCCACGACGTGCGGTAGATGCGGAAGAAGAAGTTGCCGGTCAGGTAGGCCAGGGCGATAAACCAGGACGTCGCGGCGAAGAACCGGATCGACTGACCCGGCACGTCGCCGTCGAACCGCAGCGCCAGCGCCGCGGCGTATGCGGCAATTACGATGGCCGCGTCGAGCAAGAGGACGGGCACAAGCCGAAGGAGATCGCGGAGGCTCGGCGGGAGACCTCTGTTCATGAACTGCCGGGCGCCTCTCAGCGGTGCTGGCAGCCTGTCCTTCGGCTGGATGCTCGTAACGACGCCTCCATGCTGAGCGCTATCGCGCGCCCTTCCGCGTGATCACGGCCGGCAGCGTCCGCCACAGGATCGACAGGTCGCGTGCCAGCGAATGATTGTTAACGTAATCGAGATCGTAGGTCATGGTTTCTTCGTACGTCAAATCCGCGCGGCCGCTGACCTGCGCCAGCCCGGTGATCCCCGGCTTCACGTCGTGCCTGCGGTGGTACTCCGGCGGGTACTGGTGGACCAACTCCGGGATCTCCGGCCGCGGCCCAACGAGCCGCATGTCGCCTTTGAGCACGTTCCAGAAATTCGGCAACTCGTCGAGGCTCGTCGCCCGGAGAAATCGACCGACGCGCGTCAGCCTCGACGTCGGCGTGACGAAGACGAAGGTCTTGAAGTGATGATGATCGAGCTTCGGCGTCTCGTACGGCTTGTGGCCCTCGTGGGACATGGATCGGTACTTGTAGAACGTGAACACTCGCCCGCGCAGCCCGACGCGCTTCTGCGAGTAGATAATGGGGCCCGGCGAATCGAGCCGGACGGCGATCGCAATGATCGGATAGGTGACGATGAACGCCACGAGTCCCAGGATCGCGACCACGATGTCAAAGATCTTCACCAGCATCACGTCAGTTCCGGTGGCCTCGCACGATTTCTTCGACCGCCGTGCACACGCGGTCGACCTCCGTGTCTGACATGCGCGTATACAGCGGTAATGACAACATCGTCTCGAACGCCCGGTCGGCGACGGGAAAATCGCCGGGCGCCCAGCCGTACGTCTCCTGATAGTACGGGTGATGGTGGATCGGGATGAAATGCACCGAGGTGCCGATCCCACGTTCCTTCATCGCGACGATGAACTCGTCACGAGAGATCGTGAGCATCTCCGACTGGAGTCGCACCACGTACAGGTGCCACGCGTGCGTCGTGCCCGGACGCTCGATCGGCGGCACGATCTCCGGAAGCGCCGCCAGCCGCTCGTTGAAACGGCTTGCCAGACGTGTCCGCGTGCGCTGGAACCCGTCGAGGCGCGAGAACTGGGCGTGGCCAAGCGCCGCCTGGAAGTCGGACATGGCGTAGTTGTATCCGGCCGCCAGCACGCGATATGTCCAGGTGCCGCGCGCCGTGTAGCGGTCCCACGCGTCGTTGCTCATGCCGTGCAATGCGAGCAGCCGGCATCGCTCGGCCAGCGCGTCGTCGTTGGTCGTCAGCATGCCGCCGCGGCCGCTGGTCACGTTCTTGGTCGGGTAGAAGCTGAAGATCGTGGCGTCGCCGAAACCGCCGATGGGCGTGCCGTCGATTTGCGTCCCGAGCCCGTGCGCCGCGTCCTCGAACACGCGGAGCCGGTACCGCCGGGCGATGCTCACGATCTCGTCCATCCGGCACGCCGATCCGCCGTGATGCACCGGCATGATCGCCCGCGTGTGCGGTGTGATCGCCCGCTCGATGGCCTCCGGATCGATGCAGTAGTCGTCGATGCGGATGTCGGCCAGCACCGGCGTCGCGCCGGCGTGGATGATGACATTCACGGTCGCGGCGAAGGTCGTCGGCGTGGTAATCACCTCGTCGCCGGGGCCGATGCCGCTCGCCTCGAGCGCCAGGTGCATGCCGGCCGTGGCGGAGTCGAGCGCGATGGCGTGCTTCACGCCGGCCTGAGCGGCGAACTCCTCCTCGAACGCGCGCACGCGCGGACCGGGCGCCAGCCAGCCTGAGCGCAGCGTCTCCACGACCGCGTCGATCTCGGCGTCGGAGATGTCAGGCAGGTTGTAGGGCAGGAAGTCTTCGTGCTCGTTCAATCGGTCGTAACCTGCATACTACCCGCCGTGTTGAACGGCACGCCTGCGCTCGTCAGTGCCGACACGATGTCTTGCCCGTCGGGCACCGGCGCCTCGAATGTGTGCACGTCCGTCCTAAACGGCTCCGCGGTATCGAAATCGTCTTTGAAATGCACCGTCAGCGTGGACCCCTGTGCGTCGATGCGGTCGATCACTCCGAATCGGCTGAAGTTCACGACCTCCTGGAACTCCAGCATCGGCGGATGCGCCGCGCTCTCCGGCCGCAGGACCATTGCGATGGCGGCGGCCGCCAAAGCGATTACCAGAACGATGAGGACGTACCCGATTCTCGCGACGAGCATGCTCGGCCTCCGACGCGTCCGGGCCCGTGTCAGCCGTTATGGTATCACGGCTGCCGCGGTCGGGATCGAGCGGATGTCTGAGTCCAGGTGTGTCGGACCGCGCTACAGCGGCGTGTTCGCGCTCCGTCGCGCGCCGGGTCGCGACGGGTGCACGAGCGTCCGGCCGGCGAGCCGGCAGAGGCCGGCAATGAATCCGAACCCGTACGACAGGTGGAGGCAGGCAAACGTGACCGGCAGCACGGGAAGGGGCTTCCATCCGTGCCGCGGCACGGAGGCAGCGGATGCCACGACGGCGGCTCCAACGTACGCCGCGGCCAGCACCTTGAACGGGGCCGTCCGGTCGGCCAGCGCCAGCGACGACGAGGCCGCCGCCGCCGCGACGAGGGCGGCCGGCGCGAACTGGCGGGCACGCACCTGCGCCGGGTGCCGAGCCAGCACAAACGGCTTGGCGCGCCCGTAGCCGAAGTACTGCCGCCACAGCCCGCGCAGGTCGCCGCGCACCGTGTAGCGGGCGCGGATGCCCGGCACGAGGAGGATCAGCCCGCCGGCATCGCGGAGCCGGTAGTTGAACTCGTCGTCCTCTCCCTTGTCGATGTCCTCGGCGAAGTGGCCGATCCGGTCGAATACGTCGCGGCGGTAGGCGCCGAACGCGACCGTCTCGACCGGTCCCTCGCCGCCGACCCGAAACGACACGCCGCCGACGCCGAATCGCGACGCCATGGCGACGGCAATGGCTCGGCCGATGTACGTGTCGCCCTCGCTCGCGATGACGCCGCCCACGCAATCGGCGCCCTGGTCGAAGAGCGCGAAGACGCCGCGGCTCAGGTAATCACTCTCGATGGCCGCATGGCCGTCGACGCGGACGATGACGTCGCCCCGCGCTTCATCCAGACCGGCGTTGAGGCCGGCGGCCGTCGCCTGGTGTGGATTGTCGAGCAGACGCACGTCCATCGTCGATTCGGCGGCGAAGCGCGCCACGATCTCACGCGTGGCATCGGTCGAGCGCCCGTCGACAACGAGCACCTCGAAGCGGTGGCGCGGGTAGTCCTGGCGGGCGAGGCTGTACAGGCAGCGCTCGATGTAGCGCTCCTCGTTGCGGACCGGGACCAGGACCGTGACGAACGGCTCGGCCATGCGGCGAACGTAACATGGGCCCGGAAGCATCGCAACTCAGCCAGATCGCACGACGCGCGCGGGTTCGCCGCAACGCGAAGGGACGGCCGCGAACGGCCGTCCCTTGGATGCGATCCTGTGGTCGGCGCCGTCAGCTGATCTTCATGATCTTCATCGAAAGGATGCCCTTCGGGACGCTGACCTGCACTTCATCGTTGATCTTCTTGCCGATGAGCGCGCGCCCGACCGGCGATTCGTTGCTGATCTTCCCCTCGCGCGGGTCTGCCTCGGCCGGGCCGACGATGGTGAACTCCTGCGCCTTTCCGGCGCCGTCGCTGACTTTGACCTTCACGGTGCTCCCGAGCATCACCTTCTTCGACTTGTGCGCGCCGTCCTGGTCGATGATCTCCGCGTTCTGGATCAACGCCTGCAGCGTCTGAATGCGCCCTTCGACCATGGCCTGCTCGTTCTTGGCGTCCTCGTAGTCGGCATTGTTCTGCGTGCTGGCCAACTCCTTGGCCTGGTGGATGCGTGCGGCCACCTCGCGCCGGCGCTCAGTCTCGAGGTAGCTCAACTCCTCCTCGATCTTGGCAAGGCCTTCTTTCGTGATGGGTTGTACCTTGTCGACCATGCGGTTCCTCCCCCGATGCCGCCGCCGTGGACGCCCAGAGCGCCACAAGCCGGCTGCGCCATGAGACCGGATTGTGAAAAAAAGAACTGAGGCACCGCCAGCCTCAGTCGCGATTTGGCCCCGAGTATACCTGCGAGCCCGCCAGCCTGTAAAGCACGCCCGCGTCCAATACATTTCCATTCCATGACAAATGGGTCGGCGTCAAAATCCCATTCTGGCGCGGCTCTGCTAGAATGCCTCGGTCCCGGCGGCAGGCGTCACGCGACCCGCCCGCGCCCGGCCGGGAAATGGAGTGGCACAAGCGCACGAGGCCAGCGCCCGGGGCGCTCCGAATCATCCAGAAGGGCGACATCCGGAGGTATCTGTCGCGACCGCCCGCGCGGTCCCGCGACGTGCCCATGACCAGCGACGACAAGCACGGCCCCTTCGACCGGATCCTCAAGGCCACGACGTCCGACGAGCCGGGCCAGCGTGACCGCGCCCCCGTGTACATCGTCGGCACGATCATCGGCCTCGCGCTTCTGCTGTTGATCCTCGTCCTGCCCCCGATATCGATCCTGAGCGGAGGCGGCGGCAGCTCAAAGATACCGAGCGGCCCCGGCGTCGCCGACACCTACACCTCGACGGTCCGCAGCGGCATTCCGAAGCTGCCCGCGGGCCTGACCGCCGTGAGCGCCCTGTTCGACCTGGCCGCGCCGGAGGATCAGCGAGGCGCGTCGCGCGTGACCGTGCCACTGAAGGAGAAACAGACCGAGCAGCGCAATCTGGCGCTCTACTCGTACGTTGACGGCAAATGGCAACGCCTGGGCGACGCGCAGCTCGTATCGGGCGGGGCTGCCGCCCGCGGCGAGGTGGGGGCGCTGCCCGGCAACGTCGTCGTGCTGCGACGGAGCAAGGCGGCGCTGCAGGTGGCCGGATCGTTGCCGGCGGGCACGAACCTTTACAAGCAGGCCGAGGCGTCGATCACGACGCTGCACCCGATCGTATTCGTTCCCGCTGACACCGGCGCGATCGGCGGGCAGCCGCCTGCGGTGCCGCCGGCCGGTTACAAGGTGGTGCCATCCGTCGTTGCGCCCACGCCCTCGATCGTCGATGACATCCTGCGTTCGTCTGACCTGACCGGCAAGCACGCCTCGGCCATCGCCGACGCCGTGAAGAGCGGCAACTTCGCCGGCATCGACATCGACTACCGCAGCGTCAGCCCGTCGCTCAAGGATCGCTATACCGCGTTCGTCTCGGAACTGGCGAAAGCGCTCCACGCCGACGGCCGCACGCTGACGCTGACCCTGCCCATGCCGGCGAGCGAGGGCGGCGCGATGCAGTCCGGCGCGTACGATTGGGAGCAACTCGGCAAGCTCGCCGACAGCATCGAACTCGCCGGCGAGATCGACCAGGAGCTCTACTTCCAGAACACAGAGGCGGCGCTCGCGTACATCACCGACGAGGTGGACCGCACCAAGGTGCTGTTGACGATCAGCTCGCTCAGCATCGAGCGCGGCGGCGATGGCTTGCACGCCATGGCGATGAACGACGCGCTTGCGCGCGCGAGCGTCGTATCGGTGAAGACGACCGGCGATATCACCCCGGGCGCCACCATCCAGCTCATCGCCCAGAACCTCAGCGAAGGCGCGAGCGGCCTGCACTGGGACGATCAGGCACGTTCCGTGACGTTCAGCTACCCCGGGCGCGGCGGAAAGCGCACCGTCTGGATTGCGAACCAGTTCAGCGCCGGGTTCCGGCTCGAGCTGGCCCAGCGCTACGGCCTCGGCGGCGTCGCCATCGACGACGTCTCGATCGAGGGCGGCGGCGCGGACGTCTGGCAGCCCGTGCAGCAGCTGTCGGACACCGGCAGCCTGACGCTCTCGAAGCCGAACGGTCAGCTCTTCACGCCGACGTGGACGGCCAGCGACGGCACGTTCAGCGCGCCGAACGGCGCGAGCACGAGTTGGACGGCGCCGGCGAAGACCGGCTCCTACAACGTCGTGCTCGTTGTTAGCGACGGCGTGGTGCGCGGCGGCCAGCAGGTGACGCTCGACGTCGTCGCGCCGCCGGCCCCCTGACCGTGCCCATCGTGCCTCGGTGCCTCCCGTGCGGGTGATCGGCGGCAGCGCAGGCGGCCGCAGGCTGCAGGGCCCTCCTCGGCCGCGCGCGCCCGGCCGGCCCGGCGTGCGGCCGACGTCGGATCTCGTCCGCGGCGCCATCTTCGACATGCTGGACGCGATGGGCGCCGACTACTCGCGCGTCCTCGACCTCTACGCCGGGAGCGGCGCTCTCGGCATCGAAGCGCTGAGCCGGGGCGACGGGACGGCTGATTTCGTCGAGAGCGATCCGGGCGCTGCGGCGACCGCGGCGGCGAATCTGGCGATCACCGGCCTGGAGTCTCGGGCGAAGGTGCTCCGCTTGACAGCCGAACGAGCCGCCCCCCGTCTTTCGGGCCCGTACACCCTCGTCCTCGCCGACCCCCCGTATTACGATGAGGGCGCGCCGGAGGTGGTGCGGGCCATCGCGGCCTCACCGCTGATCGATCGGCGCACGGTGCTTGTGCTGGAGCATCACCGGCGGCGGACTGCTCCGGAGACAATGGGGCCGTTGATCTTGTATCGCTCGAGGCGGCACGGCGACACCGTCGTCTCGATATACCGCGGGAGGGACTGACGTGACGATCGCTATGTTTCCCGGGCGGTTCGACCCGGTCACGAATGGCCACCGCGACATCGCGCGACGATCGGCGCGGCTGTTCGATCGGGTGATCGTCGCCGTGGCGGACCTCCGGCAGAACTACCTGTTCAGCACGGCCGAACGGGTGGCGCTACTCGAGGAGGCGGTCGCGGACTGCCCGAACATCGAGGTGAAGTCCTTCTCAGGCCTCACGGTCGATTTCGCACGGGAGCAGGGGGCGACCATCCTGGTCCGATCCATGCGCGCCGTCACGGACTTCGAGGCGGAGTTCGACATGGCGCTGATGAACAAGAAGATGGCCCCGGGCGTCGAGTCCGTGTACCTGATGGCCAGCCTCGAGCACCTGTTCATCAGCGGAACGCGCATTCGCGAAGTTTCCGGGCTGGGGTATGATGTGAGCGACCTCGTCCCTCCGCACGTCTGGGCGGCGCTCCAGAAGAAGTACGCGGAACGGGGTTAGGCCCGCGCCACGGCTGCCCGGCGCGACGGCCGCCGTCAGGGAACTCGCAGGATGCCCGCTGCGGGCACGCAGGGAGGTGCGCCATCGACTCCGTACACTTGATTGACCGGCTCGAAGAGATGGTCGCCGAAGGCCGGCGCATGCCGATCGGTGCGGGCGTGGTGGTCGACCGCCGACGCCTGCTCGATCTCGTCGACCAGATGCGCGCGGCGCTCCCCAACGAGATCCGCGAGGCGGAGGACATCCTGCGTCGCCGCGACGAGCTGCTGGCCCGCGCCGAAGAGGAGGCCCAGATCAAGCTCCGCCGCGCGCAGGAGCAGGTCGATGACATCCTCGACAACGAATCCATCGTGAAAGCGGCACAGGCCCGGTCCGAGATGCTCGTGCGCGAGGCCGAGGCGCGGGGCGACCGGATGCTGCTCGACACCGAGAACCAGGCGCGGGCCCGCCTCGCCGAGGCCGAGAAGATGGCCAACGAGCAGATGGACGAGGCCGACCGCTACGCGACGGAGATGCTGCGCCGCCTCGACGAGCAACTCCAGGCGTTCGCCCGCAACGTCCGCACCGCTCTCGACTCGCTCGAAACGCGCCCCGTCGAGGTGGCGAGCGAGGCGTAGCTGGCCACCGCTACATCCAGCACGCCAAAACCGATAGCCTTCCCCCATGCCCGGCGAAGACGAACTCATCGAACTCAGGCGAGAGAAGCTGGCGCGCCTCCGCGCGCGCGGCATCGATCCGTATCCTCCGCGCGTCCACCGGACCCACACGGCCGCCGACGCGATCGCGGCGTTCGAGGCGTGGGAAGCCACCGGCGCGGAGATCGGCGCGCCCGAGGTGAGCGTCGCCGGACGGATCACCGCGCTGCGCGACATGGGCAAAGCCGCCTTCCTCGACGTGCGCGACGGCAGCGGCCGCGTCCAGTGCTACCTGAAGAAGGACGTTATCGGCGAGGAAGCGTACGCCGGCATCGCCGACCTCGATCTCGGCGACTTCCTGGCGGTGACCGGACCGCTCTTTCGCACGCGTACACGCGAGATCACCGTCGAGGCGCACGCATACCAGGTGTTGGCGAAGGCGTTGCGCCCGCCTCCCGAGAAGTGGCACGGCGTCGAGGACGTCGAAACGCGGTACCGCCAGCGCTACCTTGACCTGCTGGGCAACGCCGACGTGCGTGAGATCTTCCGCAAGCGGGCGGCCGTCATCGCCTCCATCCGCCGCTTCCTCGATGCGCGCGGCTTCATGGAAGTGGAGACGCCCGTTTTGCAGCCCGAGGCCGGCGGCGCGGCTGCGACGCCTTTCATCACGCACCACCGCGCGCTCGATCAGGCGTTCTACCTGCGCATCTCGCTCGAGCTGCACCTGAAGCGGCTGATCATCGGCGGCTTCGACCGCGTGTACGAGATGTCCCGCATCTTCCGCAACGAGGGCGTCTCCACGAAGCACAACCCCGAGTTCACGATGATTGAGACGTACCAGGCCTACGCCGACTACAACGACGTCGCGCACATGGCCGAGGAGATGGTGTCGACCGCCGCAATGGACGTGCTCGGCACGACGACCGTCCAGTTCGGCGAACACAGCATCGACCTCTCGCCGCCGTGGCGGCGGCTGACGATGCGCGATGCGCTCATCGAGCACGCCGGTATCGACTTCGAGGAGTACCGCACGCGCGACAAGCTCCTCGAAGAGATGCAGCGGCGGAAGATCGAAGTCGATGTCGGCTGGTCGTGGGGCAAGCTGCTCGACGAGGCCGTCTCGCACTACGTCGAGCCGAAGCTGATCCAACCGACGCTCCTGATCGACTACCCGAAGGAGATCTCGCCGCTCGCGAAGAGCAAGCCCGGCGCGCCGGGCATCGTCGAGCGATTCGAGCCGTTCGTCGCCGGCTTCGAGATTGGCAACGCCTACACCGAACTCAACGACCCGATCGACCAGCGCGAACGCTTCGAGGCGCAGGCACGGCTCGCGGCGGCCGGTATCGAAGAGGTCGAGACCCTCGACGAGGACTTCCTGATCGCGCTCGAGCACGGCATGCCGCCGACTGGCGGGTTCGGCATGGGCATCGATCGCCTGGTGATGATCCTCACCGGCCAGAAGTCGATCCGGGAAGTGATCCTGTTCCCTCAGCTCCGGCGGAAAGAGTAACGGTCGTGCTATCGGCGATTGTCGCCGCTGCCGCCCGCTGGCGGGAGGTCACCGGCGAACTCATGTCGGTCGTCGCGCGCATGCCCGTGGATCGATGGGATCGACCCAGCGGATGCGGTCACTGGACCAACAAGGAGCTGCTCATCCACCTCGCGACCGGCTACGTCGTGCGCATCGACCGCCTCGAGAGCGTCCTCATCGGCCGCGCGCCGGCCGACATGGCTGACAACGACGCGATCAACGCGCGCAACATCAGCGCCTGGGCGCCGGCGCCGGTCGAGGCCGTCATCGCGGAGATGCTGGCGACGCGGAGCCGCGTGCTCGACCTCATCGCGCAACTCGAACCAGAACACCTCGCCGTCGAGTTGCCGGGCGCCGTCCCGCCCCTTCGCCTCGGCGACACGCTCGGCACGCTGAGCGAGCACGACGTCGAGCACGCGGCCCAGCTCCGCGCCGCCCTCGGGTAAGGCTCATTGGCCTGCCGCCCGGCAGCGTGCTGAACCAGTCCCCTGCATCCGTGGCGCGGGCTTTCAGCCCGCGTCGGGGGGACTCGGGGCACGCCTCCGTCGAGTGGCGACGGCGTCGGTTGCCGAGTTCTTCGCAGTGCTGTTAATGCTCTTCGTCGATGATGGAGTCCATGAGCAACGCGACGCGCTGGTTGAGATCGTGGTGTTCAGGTCGTACGAGTCCGGGATCGGCGTCGAGCAGCCGCTCCGCCTCCGCGCGCGTCAGCTCGATGAGCTTGACGTCGGTGAGCCGCGCGACCCGGAGGCCGGGCAGGCCCGACTGCTTCGTGCCGAAGAACTGGCCGGGTCCGCGATTCTGCATGTCAGCCTCGGCTAGGCGGAAGCCGTCGTTCGTCTCCTCCATCAACTCCAGCCGCTTGCGCGCGTCCTCGCTCGGCTCGTCGCTCAGGAGCAGGCAGTAGCTCTGCTCGCCGCCGCGCCCGACGCGTCCGCGGAACTGGTGCAGCTGCGCGAGGCCGAACCGGTCCGCGCCCTCGATCATCATCACGGTCGCGTTCGGTACGTCGATCCCCACCTCGATCACAGACGTGGACACCAGGATGTCGGCTTCGCCGTTGCGAAAGCGCCGCATGATGTCGTCCTTTTGTTTCGCCGACATGCGCCCGTGCAGCAATTCGAGCCGGAGGTCCGGATACACCTGCCGCTTCAACCGCTCGTACTCGGCCACCGCGGACTTGACGTCGAGCGTCTCCGACTCCTCGACGAGCGGGCAGATGACGAACGCCTGTCGTCCCTCCTCCACCTGCTCGCGCACGAAGCTCTCGGCGCCGCCGCGCTCGTCCGGGCCAACCCACGTCGTCTTGATGGGTTGCCGTCCTGGCGGCATCTCGTCCAGCACGGAGATATCGAGGTCGCCGTAGAGCGTGAGCGCGAGGGTGCGCGGGATCGGCGTCGCCGTCATGACCAGCATGTGCGGCGTGTGCGCTGCGTGCGCCCCCTTCTCGCGCAGGGCCGCGCGCTGCATCACGCCGAACCGGTGCTGCTCGTCGACGATCGCGACGCCGAGGTCGTGGAATCGCACGCCGCCCTGGATCAACGCGTGCGTGCCGCATGCCACGTCGATCTCGCCGCGCTCGAGCGCCTCGTACAGCTCCCGCCGGTCCTTTGCCTTGAGGCTGCCGGTGAGTAGTGCGATGCGCAGCGGCCGGTCGAGGAACGGCGGCTGCGCCGTCGCGAGCGGGCCGTTGCTGCCGTTCGCGCCGAGGAGTTGCTTGATCGTGCGGAAGTGCTGCTCGGCGAGGATCTCCGTCGGCGCCATCATCACGCCCTGACGTCCGTTCGCGGCCCCCGCGACGAGTGCGGCTGCGGCGATGACGGTCTTGCCGCTGCCTACGTCGCCCTGCACGAGGCGGGACATCGGCACGGGCTTGCGCAGGTCGTTGAGCACGTCGAACATTACGCGCTCCTGTGCGCCGGTCAGTGTGAACGGCAAGGCGTGCTTGAACGCGCGCTCGATCGGCGCTGACATGGGCACCGGCTCCGCCGGGGCGGACTTCTGGAAGAGGCGACGGCGCAGCTGCATCGTTAGCTGGATGGGCAGCAGTTCCTCGAACGCCAGGCGGCGGCGCGCCGTCTCGAGGGTCGCCCGATCGGCCGGGTAGTGCATCTGCGCGACCGCGGCGGCGATCGGCGCCAGGCCGAGGCGCTCGCGCATCGACTCCGGCAGCGGGTCGGGCAGCTTGTCGCCGAAGCGTTCGAGCGCCTCCTGCATGACACGCCGCACGGTTCGATTCTGCAGCCCCGCCGTCAGCGGGTAGATCGGCACCAGCCGTCCCGTGTGCACGAGGTCGGCGCTCCACAGCTCCCATTCCGGGTTGTCGAAGCACGGCCGCCCTTGCCGCTCGCCGACGCGACCGGAAACGACGATCTCGGCGTTGACCGGCAACTGCCTCGCGACCCACGGCTGGTTGAACCACGTGCACTGCATCATGCCGGACGAGTCGCCGATCGTCGCCTCCGTGGAACGCATGCGGAAGCCCATGCGGCGCTCCTTCGCGCTCCAGACCTGCGCGCGCACAGTCTGTTCGCGGCCGAGTTCCAGGTGGGCGACCGGCACCGGGTCGCCGTAGTCCACGTGCCGCCGCGGGAAGAAGAGCAACAGTTCGCGCACCGTACGCACGTTGAGCTTGTCGAACTTCACGGCGAGTCCGAACGGCACCCGCTTGAGGGCGAAGATCGGCGCTTCGACGCCGAGCCCTTCCAGTTCGCCGGGTGAGAAGCGCGCCTGCCCGAGCCTCGCTTGCGGCGTTCGTGGAACCGCCTTGCGTGGCGCAGCGGCAGTCTCGGCGCGTGCGCAGGTACTCGCGGCTGTCCCGTTTCCCGCTTCCCGTTTCTCGCTTCTCGATTCCGTCCGCGGCCCGCCGTTCGCCTGGGCCTTGAGCACCGCCAGCATCTCCTCGATCCACGCCCTGCGATGCGGCGGCGTCAGCGAGCGGTAGCCCGCGACCGGCAGCTGCTGGATGCGTGAGAAGACCTCGCCGCTCAACTGCGAGCCTTCGTGCGTGGTCAGGTTCCTGAGAAAGACGTCGAGGCCGGCCGTTACGGCGCGATCGTTGAACCGCTTCGCGCGCTCCAGCTCCAGTACCTTCCGAAGGCGGTCTTCGGCCATGGTGACGGTGACCGGCAGAGTCAGGGTTTCGCCCTTCGTGGCGGCGGGTCTCGACGGCACGCCGATTCGGCAGATCAGGTCATCTGTTCGAGATCAGCGTAGGCGTCGGCGGATCGCGCGTCAAGAATGCGGCGATGGTTGCGCACTTGCGCGCAGCGCGCCGCGAGCCGACACTGCCCGAACCCGGCAACCCACAGAGCGAGGACGGCGGCCATGCTGCTCAAGGACAGGATCGCGATCATCACCGGCGGCGGACGCGGCATCGGGCGCGGTACCGCGCTCCGATTCGCGGCCGAGGGCGCGAAGCTCGCGCTCGTTGACCTGGAGCAGTCTCACCTCGACGAAACGGCGAAGGAGCTTGACGCCAGCGGCACCGGCGCCGAGTACATCACGCTGCAGGGCGACGTCAGCTCGAGCGCCGACGTACAGCGCTTCTTCGATAGCGCGATCGGGCGCTTCGGCCGGCTCGACATCCTCGTCAACAACGCCGGGATCGGGAACCCACCGGTGCCGATCATCAACATGCCGGAGGAGGCGTGGGACCGCACGATCGCGGTGAACCTGAAGAGCGTCTTCCTCTGTTCGAAGCTCGCGGCGCTGCAATTCATCAAACAGGGCGGGGGTGGCCGCATCGTCAGCGTCGCTTCGCAGGCCGGCAAGACGGGTTACGCGATGCTGACGCCGTACTCCGCGTCGAAAGCGGGCATCATCCTCTTCACGCAGGCATTCGCGAAGGAAGTGGGCGCGCACAAGATCAACGTCAACTGCGTGTGCCCCGGAACGATCGATACGCCGTTGCTGCGCGGCGCAGGTCTCGGCCTCGAGAACAACGACGCATTCTTCAAGCAGCTCATCGGCACGATCCTGCCGGCGATCCCGCTGGGCCGCGTCGGCTACCCCGCGGACGTAGCCAAGACGATCACGTTTCTCGCCAGCGACGACGCCGATTACATGACCGGCCAGGCCATCAACATCTCCGGCGGCCAGGAGATGCACTGAGGCGCGCCGGACGAGAACGCACGGGAGGGGCGCCCTGCGCCCCTCCCGCTGTTCACTCGTTCGGGTGTTCGGGTTACCTGCGTCGCGCGCCTGCAACCATCGTTACCCCGCCTGCGGCCGCAAGTGCCGTGCTGGCCACTACGAACCACCAGGCGATGCTGCCTTGCTGGGTGGCGTCGCCGGTGCCGGTATCCGGCGCCTGCACTCCCTGACCCGCTGCGTCCCCGGTCGGTCCCGGGCCGGCGTTCGGTGGCTCGATAACCGACTGCGGCGGTGCCGATGCGGCAGGCGTGTCCGTCGGCGCAACGGCCGTCGCGTCCGGCGTATTCGTCGCCGTTGCCGTCGCACGCGTCACGGCCGGGCCTCCCGGCACGGACGTGTTGGTCGCCGTTGCCGGAACCGACGTGGACGTGGCGGTGCTGGGCACGGACGTGTTGGTCGCCGTGGCCGGGACGGCCGTGTCGGTGGCCGTCGGAGTCGGCGTATCGGTTGCGCCCGGGACAGCGGTGTCGGTGGCCGTCGGATCCGGCGTATTCGTCGATGTCGGCGCAGGTGTGTTCGTCGACGTCGCCACAGGCGTATCGGTTGGCGTCGGCGACGGCGTGTTGGTCGATGTCGGCGCCGGCGTGTCGGTTGCCGTCGGCGTGCTGGTCACGGTCGGAGTGTTGGTGACGGTCGGCGTGTCCGTCGGCGTCGACGTGTTGGTCGGCGTCGGCGTGTCCGTCGCGCCGACCGCGCCGGACACCGCGACCGGCACGTTGCTGTTGGCCGTGCCGTTGTCGCCGAGCTGGCCGTTCGTGTCCTTGCCCCAGCAGACCGCCCCGCCGTTCTGCACGGCGCAGCTGTGGAACGCACCGGTGGCGATCGCGGTGACCCCGCTCGAAAGTCCAGTCACGGCCACGGGCACGCCGCTGTCGGTGTTCGAGGCGTCGCCGAGCTGCCCTTCGGCGTCCCGGCCCCAGCAGACCGCGCCGGTCGCGCCGAGGGCGCAGCTGTGTGCGCCGCCCGCGGCGATTGCGGTCACGCCGCTCGACAGTCCGATTACGGCGACCGGGACGTTGCTGTCGGTGGTTCCGCCGTCGCCGAGCTGGCCGTTGGCGTCTTTGCCCCAGCACGTGGCCGCGCCTGACTGTATCGCACAGGTGTGGTAGTAACCGGCGGCGATTGCCGTCACGCCGCTCCCGCTGCCAAGGCCGGAGACGGCGACCGGCGAATTGCGCTGGTTAATCGACGCGTCGCCGAGCTGGCCGTTGAGATTCTGTCCCCAGCACGAGACGCCGCCCGACTTCAACGCACAGGCGTGGTTCGTGCCCGCGCTCACGGCGTCGACAAGAGTCGTGAGACCGGTGACCGCCACGGGCACGTGGCTGTCGGCGCCGCCGCCGTTGCCGAGCTGCCCGTAGATATTGCTGCCCCAGCATACGGCCGCGCCCGACTGCACTGCGCACGTGTGCGTGGCGCCCGCGCTGATCGACGTGACACCGGACGACAAGCCCGAGACTGCCACCGGAACGTTGCGGTCGATGATCGTATTGTCACCCAGCTGACCCGAGGCGTTCGCGCCCCAGCACCAGACCGCGCCGCTCTGAATCGCGCACGAGTGGTTCTGTCCCGTCGCGACCGCCGTGACGCCGCTCGTCAGTCCGGTCACGGCGACAGGCACCAGGCTCTGCGTGTTCGTGCTGTCGCCGAGCTGGCCGTTCGTGTTGAGGCCCCAGCACGAGACCGCGCCTCCGCGCAACCCGCAGGAATGACTCAGGCCCCCGGCGAGAGCATCGGTGCCGGCGCCCGACGCGCGGGAGTCGCCCCACGCGAACATCGCGCCCAGGAGCAGGCCCACGACCGCGGGGACGAGCCAGAGTGAGGTCCGGGGCAGCAGCGGACCGGTCCCGGCGTTTGCACTGCGAATACGAACGCGTCCTATCCTGTGTAGAAGCCTGCGCATAACGACCTTTCTCGCCCGAAGCGATGACTCAACCCGCGGATGCGCCGGCGCCGCCGGAGACATCCGTCCCAATACGATTCGCCTGAGGCCGAGAAGGGCGATCCGATGCGATCACCCGGGCGGCCCGGCGCGCGGCCCGCAGCAAGGCCGGCGTTCGCGCGCTGAGCGTGTGTCGCGGACGCCACGCGGTCCGTTCTGCACGCCTGAACGAGCATCGCAAGTTCGGCAACAGACCCTAAGCGGCGATCTCCGTAGGAGCGTGTCGGTAGACCCCGATTAACCATTGCATTCTGGTGAAGTACTCGGAGCATTCCACCCAACGTGAAGGGGGACGCATCGTCGGGATCGTGGCGTGGCGAATCCCGTGGAGCCGGTGTCACGATTGCGGAGGCGCACCGGGTAACCTTCACGCATGAATCTCCGAACGACCGCTGCGGTGTGCGCCGGCAAGATCGCCGGCGCGGCCAGCCGCCTGTCTCGCCGAGGCGGAGGTACCGCGATCGCGGGCGTGGCGGCATTGCGCATCGATCCGCGCGTCGTCGGCCGGCTCGTCTCGCAAGCGGGCGCCGGGTCGATCGCCGTGACGGGCACCAATGGCAAGACGACGACCTCGCTCATGCTCAGCCGCATCGCCGCGGCCGCCGGGCTGCGGCCGCTCCACAACCGCAGCGGCTCGAACCTGATGCGCGGCGTTGCCGCCATGCTCGTCGAAGAGGCGACGCTCACCGGCGCCATTCGCAGCGCTCGCGAACGGCTCGCCATCCTCGAAGTCGACGAGGCGACGCTGCCGGAGATCGTCGGCGAGACGCGCCCCCGCGCGATCGTCTTCACGAATCTGTTTCGCGACCAGCTCGATCGCTACGGCGAAGTCGATGCGGTGTCGCGTTCGTGGGAGCGCGCGCTCGCCGCGGCATCGCCGAATACGACGCTCGTTCTGAACGCCGATGATCCGGCAGTGGCGCACCTGGGCCGCTCCGCGCCGGGCCGCGCGCTCTACTACGGCGTCGAGGATGCGTCCGCCGGCGCCGAGGCCGAGCAGCACGCGTCGGACTTCCGCACATGCCTCGAATGCGGGGCCGAGCTGGTGTACGACGTCACCTTCTACGGCCACGTCGGTCACTGGCGCTGCGGCTCGTGCGCGAACCGCCGGCCAACGCCAGACGTGCGCGTGACGCGCGTCGCTCCCAGCGACGACGAGACGTCGCTCTTGATCGCGCTCCCCGAGGGCGAGCACATAGATGTCCGCCTGCCGCTCGCTGGCCTGTACAACGCGTACAACGCTGCTGCGGCCGCTGCGGGTGCGTACGCGCTTGGCCTGCCGACCGAGGCCGTCGTCCGCGCGCTCGATGCCTTCACCGCCGCGTTCGGGCGGCAAGAGCAGTTCGATGTCGGCGGCCGGGACGTGCGCGTGCTGCTGGGAAAGAATCCGACCGGACTCAACCAGGTGCTGCGAACGATCGCCACGCGAGACGGCCCGAGGCGCGTCCTCTTCTTCCTGAACGACGGCATCGCCGACGGACGCGACGTCTCGTGGATCTGGGATACGGACTACGAGATCGCGCAGCCCCGGACTGAATGGGTACTCGCGGCAGGCACCCGCGCCGAGGACCTCGCCCTGCGGCTCAAGTACGCCGGCTTCGGCGACGACGTGCCCATCGAGCACGCGACGGACGCCGCGCTGCGCCGCGCGCTCGATGCGACGCCGCCCGGCGGCACGCTCTACGTCGTCCCGACCTACACCGCCATGCTCGAGGTGCGAGAACTGCTCGCGAAACGCGGCGGAGCCCGTCGCTTCTGGGAGGGCGCATGAGCGGCCCCGTCCTGCGGGTGGCGCACCTGTACCCGCGGCTGATGAACATCTACGGCGACCGGGGCAACATCGTGTGCCTGCGTCGCCGCTGCGAGGCGCGCGGCATCGGGTTCGAGCTGACCGAGCTGGGCCTCCGCGACCGGTTCGATCCGGCGGCGCACGACCTCGTCTTCGCCGGCGGTGCGCAGGACCGCGAGCAGCGCGCCGTCGCCGAAGATCTGCTCGCGACGAAGGCGGACGCCGTCCGCGCGGCTATCGAGGACGGCGTGGCGCTGCTGGCCGTGTGCGGCGCATATCAGCTCTTCGGGCGCTTCTACCGGGATGCCTCCGGAGCGGAGCTTCCGGGCGCCGGCATCTTCGACCTCTACACCGAGCACCCCGGGGAGGTCGCTCGACGCTGCATCGGCAACATCGTCGTTGAGTGGGACGCGCCGTCAGGACCGCAAACCATCGTCGGATTCGAAAACCACGGCGGCCGGACGCGCCTCGGCCCGGGCGTGCGGCCGCTGGCGCGCGTGCGGCGCGGCTACGGCAACAACGGCGAGGATCGCACCGAGGGCGCCGTCTACCGCAACGCCATCGGCACGTACATCCACGGCTCGCTGCTGCCGAAGAATCCCGTGCTCGCCGACCACGTCATCGCTCTCGCCCTGGCCCGCCGCCACGGCGACCTCCCCCTCGCGCCGATCGATGACCGCGCCGAGCTGCGTGCCCACGCCGCCGCGCTGCGGCTGCGGTAGGTACGCCCCGGCGAACATCCCCGGGAGAAGCCGGATCGACGGCTCCCCGCACGCTGAGACGACACGCTCGAGCGTGCCGTCCGGGTGCCTCGCGCGGGGGGTGCCGCGTTTAACCCGCCTCGACGGCCTCCAGCACAGCGTCCAGGTAGCCGGGCGGAGGAGGGGGAGCATCCTCCAACTCGAGTGCCAGTGGCGCCGGCGGGACGTCGCCGAATTTCGTGGATTCGATGTGTACCGTCGCGTTGCGAAGGATGGCGGCGGCCAGCCGCGCAACGTCCGCCTCAAAGTCGCACGTCGCGATCATGATCGCGGAGCAGGTTCCTTCGTCAGGCAAGAACACGACGGAGTGCAGTCCGGCCTCCGACAACGTCCGCTCGTGTGCCGCGATCGCGGCGCGAACGTCGGCCGGGTGCGGCTGCGGGTCGCCGGTCCACCTGACCATCGATACAAACGTGTGCACTGTGTGTTCCTCCGAATCGCGGGCGGTTCCCGCCGCCCTGCCACTCGATGTATCGGGCGCTCGCGATTAACGGTCGTACCTCAACCTGTTGTCTAAGTGTTAAATCAAGGTGATTTCGGTGAAGTGCCGAGAGCGGATGCGTGACAACGGCGTGCCGCCCCGGGAGCCGAATCGATCGCCGCGGCGCCGCCCGGTTGCCAGCGGCGTTCTCTCCCATGTAACGTTGTGGCGCTAGAGAGGGTCCAT
>CAYJMJ010000035.1:0-27282 GCA_964371095.1 uncultured Dehalococcoidia bacterium
ACGGTCCCGGGCTCCAGGTTCCTGTTCTCCAGTGGCATCCGACGTCTCCTTTGCTGGGCCCTCGGCGAGGGCTGTCTGGTTGGCGACGCCATACATCACTCCGGCGGCAGACGAAGTCAACGCCGTCGCCGCACTGTTAACGTTCAGACACATCTACTCACCCCGCCTCGTCGTATCCTGAGCCCCACCGGTGGCCGCGGGCGCGGTGCGATGCCCTTCCTGCCGCTGCCCGCGGCCGCCGCGTTCTTCCATCACGAGTGTCCGCACGATCTCGAACAGCCCGGCCTCGATGCAGCCAATGCACTCGCCGTCGTCGCGCCTGCGCACATGGACGACCGCGCCGCGCGCGTCCCTCCCGATCACGAAGGCTCGTTCGTCCATCGGTCGTCGCGATCCTCCCTCCTTCGCCCCATTGTCTGCCGAAGAACGTTCGCCTCGGCGCGGCCCACCATGTACGTGAACAGCTCAAGGTCAATGTGGTCGATCAGCTCGCCAGTCGCGTGTCTGGTGATTCGCACCATTGGCCCATCCGCGGTTTCCACGAGCGTGAAGTCAATTGACGGTCCCTGGATTACGCGAGACATATCGCCTCCTCGCCAGTAAACGATTCCCAGCGCGCCAACACGACGCTGCCATAGTGCGCGTCCAGTTCCATGCCGTGGCAGACGCGCCCGGTGCGCTCCGCCGCGATCAGCGTGGTCCCCGAGCCGAGGAAGAGATCGAGCACGACATCACCCGGCGTGCTGCTGTTGTTGATGGCGCGTTCGACCAGCGAGAGCGGCTTCATCGTCGGATGCGCCTGGGACTCGGACGGCCGTTCGATCTCCCAGACATCACCCTGGTCGCGGTCGCCGCACCAGTGATGCTTTGCTCCTTCCCGCCAGCCGAACCAGATCGGCTCGTACTGCCGCTGGTAGTCCGCCCGGCCGATCGTGAATCTGTCTTTCTTCCAGATGATCGTGTCGCTCCAATGACCGCCTGCTTCCGCTAGAACGCGCGAGACCAGCGGCCACTCCTTCGTCGACATGCAGACGTAGATCGCGCCATCGACGGATGCGACGACGTTGGCCGCCCAGCCGCGGCAGAACGTCTCCCACTGCTCCGCCGGCATCGCGTCGTTCGCGATCCGGCGCTTGCGCGCTCCGCGCTGCTGTCCGCCGTGGTCGCCCAGGGCGACGTTGTATGGAGGATCGCAGAACGCCATTGCCGGGCGCGTCTCGCCGATCAGCCGCTGTACGGCCGCCGCGTCGGTCGCGTCACCGATCAGGAGCCGATGGTCGCCCAACGCCCACAACTCGCCACGTTTCGCGCGTGTGGCCGCACGTGCGGCCTCCAGGGCGGCGTCCACGTCGAACCCCGCCTCCGGCCGCTCGCACTTCTCACGCACGTCGAGGCTCTTGAGCAGTTTCCCGAGCTCATCGTTGCTGAAGCCCGAGAGCGACAGGTCGAGGCCGTCCACCGGCTGCAGGTCGGCGAGCATCTGCGCCAGCAGCTCTTGGTCCCAGCTACCCGAGATCTTGTTCAGGGCGAGGTTGAGGACGCGCGCCTGCTCAAGGCTGAGGTCGACGAAGATCACCGGCACCGTCTTCATGCCGAGCCGGCGGGCGGCCACCAACCGCTGGTGACCGCCGATCACCGCCCGGTCTTCACGCCGGGCGATCACAGGCTGCAGGAAGCCGTACTCGCGAAGGCTCCTGGTCAGCGCCTCCATCTCCGCATCGCTGATGCGTCTCGGGTTCGCCGGATCGGGACGCAGCGTATCGATCGCGACGTACTCGACCTGCATGTTCACGTCAGCCGTCATCGTCATGGCGACCACCTCTCTCACTTCAGCGCGCTCAACAGCCTGCGCGGGTCTTCTTCCGGTTCAATCCACTCCGACCGCTCCGCCGGCAACGGCGGCGGCGACACGGCGACGCGGGCGCGCGAACTCGGCGACATCCCGAACTCCGTCAGCAGCCGCGTCATCTGTTCCATGGCCTTGTTGGCGATGGCAAGGTAGGGGCTCTGCATCGGGAAGCCGCTCGGCGACTTCACCACCACGCCGTACCGCTCCAGCGCGCGTTCGGCCTCCACCCAGCGCGCCCACGCTTGGCAGTAGAGCGCCAGGGCGCCAGCGTCGATCTCCGTCAGCAGGCCGCATTCGACGAGCTTCCGGCCGAGCCGCTTCCACTCTCGCCGCGCCTCGCCGACGAGATGCGACGGCACGCCGGCAGCCGCACGACTGGGCCGCTGCCCAAGCGCGCGGGGCGCCTGGTGCTCATCCCGGCCGGCTTCGGCTTGCGGCCTCTCACGCTGACACCCCCCTAGCCAATTTCGCGGACGGAAAAATGAAGGTTGCGCAGCGGTCGGGAGTCCGAAGTCGTTTTGTTCTTCGACCCCTCCCCGCCCTCGGCCAGTCGCCGGCCGCGGTCATGTTCGTCCTCCGTACTGTCGTTCGAACTCCTGGTCGGCCTCTTGCTCCCGCCTCCGGCGCATCAACGTCTCAAGCGCGTTCTCCCCTGGGAGCGGCGGTGTTGCGTGGACGCGGGTGCGGCTCGACGGCGACATGCCGAACTCACTCAACAACAGCCGCACCTGCTCGCCGGACTTGTTGGCGATGGCGACGTAGGGCGACTGCACCGGGTAGCCGTTCGGGGACTTGATCACGACGCCAAACTTCTGCAGCGAACCGATCGCCTCCAGCCAGCGGCCGTAGGCGTCGCAGTAGAGCGCCAGAGCTGCGCGGTCGATGCGGGAGAGCAGCCCCATCTGGGAAAGCTCCGGCGCGATGCGCCTCCACTCCTTCTTCGCCACTTCCGAGAGCTCCCGCGGGCAGGGCGGAATCTCCACGCGGACCTTAGGCTCGTGCGGATTGGCGCGGTCCGCGCGCACGGTGCCGCGCAATGCCTTGAGCTTCGTGGGAGCCGGCTTCGCTCCGCGTTTCATCGTTGACCCCCCCTTACCCTAATCTGGCAACGCACGCGCGACACTGCCCACCGGTCGGAGGCCTTGAGCCCTCCAGAGTTTCACTCCCCCCTCCCCCATCGGAGCCCGCTCGCGGCGGTGCGCCGGGAGTGGCAGCGCTTGCAGAGCGAGCGGCAATTGGCCCCGTCGAGCGCCGCGCCGCCTCGGGAGATCGGCACGACATGGTCGACCTCCGTCGCGGCGGTCGTGCGTCCGGCGGTGGCGCAGTCGCCGCACAGGGGATGCGCCGCGAGGACGTGTTGGCGGAGCCGTCGCCAGGCCGCGGTGCTGTAGAAGCGCGCCTGCGGGCGCTCGGCCCGTGGCAGCCGCCGGTAGCGATGACGCTCGCAGCCGCCGCCACCGGCGACGAGGGCGGGACAACCGGGCGCAGGGCAGGGTGCCGGTGGGCGGGTGGGCATGGCTCGCTCCTTCCTGCGTGCACGATTCGGTCACGGTGTCTCCGAGCGGAGAACTGGATGGGCTTTGATGAAGGAGTGGGAGCGGGCCGCCCCCGCGCGTCCGGAGATCTCTCTCGGCGCTCTATATAGCGGCCAGTGAGCGTCACTCTCATGCCACGGCCTCCCATTGGCTGGCGCCGGCACGGACGTAGGCGAGGTTGTACGGGTCGGCGTACGCATCGCCCGCGTCCGTGCCGAGCTTGATCCGGCGACAGCGCACCCACCTCGAGGCCTGGTCGAAGAACACTCGCGGCACGGTCAATGTCCCTTCGGCGCATGTCGAGAGGGGTTGTCCCGCAAAGAGTTGCTTCGACCTACGGCCTCGCCGCAGGCGCGTGTCGCTGACGAAGTAGGCGTTCGGAAGGCGCTTCATGAGCCGCCGCCCACCGGCCAAGACGTAGACGCCGTGCTCGGCGTTGCCCCTCGCCCAGAAGCGACGCATCTCGTCGTTGGGCAGCCACGGTGCGGCCGGCGTCAGGTCTGCGTTCTGCCGACGTGCGGCGAAGTGCTGCGCGGCGCGGTACCTGCGCTGTGTGCGCTCGCTCACGCCGGTCGTGCGCCGGATCGACCGCTGTCGGATCGGCGTGCCCTGCGGCAGCGTCGCCGAGAGGAGGGCCGCCCGACGGTCGGCACGGGAGCGGAGCCGCTCGATCGGGATGAGCTGCCGGTGGGCGTTCGCCCTTCGCGCATCGAGGTCGCGCGCGAGACGGCCGACGCCGATCAGCCAGACGCGATCGCCCTTGAGCGACCAGAAGACGCCATGGCCACGCTTCAGCAGGCCCTGAACGTGCGGTCGGGAAGTGAAGAGGCCGAGGCCACGAAGGCGATCGATGAGGGCTCGATTCGGTATGCCGTGAGCACCCGACGAACGCTTCATCTCAACGGCCACGCCATAGACGACCAGCAACGCCTCACTGCGCTCTCGCAGCGCAGCCTCGGCCAGGTTGCCGTAAACAATGATGTGACGGGGTTGGTCTGCGTAAGCCACAAGAGACTCCCACAGACCCTTCCCAGGCCTGTTGGGAGCCTCTCCGCCGCTCCGAGCGAATTATTGAATTGCCACACGAACGCGGTTGCGTCCGCGCGGTTCCGTTATGACGCCTTCAGAATCAACTCCTCAGGCGCGAACAGGTTTGTACTTGTGTGTGCTAAACGGGTTCGGCCCCTGCCGGGGGTACCATGTCCACACCGTTCACGACGGTGGGCAAATAGACCCTCGAATGCCGGCCACGGATCGAGCCACAGGCGCTTCTCCCGCGCTATCGTCTGCATGGCGACGCCCCGTCCTCGAAGCCGTCACCGTGATTGCGTTGAACGCGACGAAGTCAAGCGAGACCCGCCACCGGGCGATTCAAGCGGATCACGGGCGTAATCCATGTCCTGGCACGCTATCGACGCAGCGTCTCGCGGCGCCCCTGATCGCGCATCGTGCGATCGAACGCGTCCCATCCCAGCACGTAGCCGCGCTTCTTGTTGGCGGGGCACCAGACGATCGCGCCTTTGCTGATCTTCAGCGCGCCGAGGCGTCCATTGTCGCTGTAGACGGCGAACTCAATGTCCGAATTGCCGAGTTTGCGCTCCGGAATCGTAAAGCGGACGTCGTGTCGGGGCATGGCTCCTCCTGCGTGCTGCCCGCCGGAGCCATTATGGCGCAGGCCCGCCGGAATGTCCGAACTACGACGGGATACGCCCGCGTCGACGGCTCGGTCGCAGGAGTCATGATATTCGCGCAGCGGAAGACCGAAACCCTGAACCGGTACGTCCGTCAGGCGACCGGCGGAAGGAGAGCGAAGATGCCCCAGTGGCCGCCGAGCGCTTCGATCGTCTCGCCGAGATTGGCTGGCGAACAGACGTAGGTGTTGTCGGCGACGCGGTAATGCCTGCGAGCGGCTTCCTGATGCACCGATGAGGTCACCAGGATCACCGGAATGCCTGGCATCCAGACGCTCGCTCGGATCTTGCGATAGATCTCCATCGTGTTGCCGCGAGGGAGGTCGATAGCCATCACGATCAGGTCTGGAAGGAATGCGGGCGCGTCGCAGCCACCCGGAAACAACAGCTCCAGAACCGCCTTGCCATCCTGCACGACGCGCAGGTCGTGCCCGAGGCCGCCACGGACCTGAGCGTCCCGCGCGAGGTCGATGTTCCGGCGGTTGTGGTCTGCCATGAGGATGCGCACCCGTGACGGAGGCTGCGCGCCGCGCCCTTGTGCCATTCGCAACTCGTGGCCCGGCTGCGGAGGTGTGTCAGGATTGACGGCGGCGAGATGATGCCGCGGGAGGCGCCGTCGCCCGGCCAGGTTCCGCGGCCACCGTACCGCTGCGTTCACGATGGTCGCGCCGCGCCGGACGCGATCGAGCCGCCACGCTTGTCGCGGTCCGCCACCGCGACCTCGCACGTGAACTGCGGCGCCGGAACCCCGCTGCCCAGGTGACGAGGCGACGTGTCGGACTCGGCACGACGCCGAGCGGTTCGGCATCGGCCGTGCATGAACGTGTCAAAGGACTTCGCGTCCAGCGGTCGAGCGAAGTAGTACCCCTGACCGCCGTCGCAGCCCAGCGCGCCGAGTACCACGCACTGCTCGCGTTCCTCGATGCCTTCCGCGTTCACTTCGGCGCCGAACAGGTGGCCGATCTCGATGATGGCATGGGCGAGCTGCTGGTCGCGCACGTTGTGCGTCACGCCCGAGACGAATGAACGGTCGATCTTCACGATGTCGAACGGGCATTCACGGAGCGTGCTCAGAGACGAGTACCCCGTCCCGAAATCGTCGATAGCGAGGCGGACGCCCAGCGCTTTGAGCTGCTGAATCTGCTGACGGGCGCGTGTGCTGCACGCCGCGAAGCTCTCGGTGATCTCCATCACGAGGCGGCGCGGGTCGATGCCCCGCCGCCACAGCAGGCCCGCCGTGTCGGCCGCGAAGTCGCTGTCGAGCAGTTGATGGACGGAGACGTTCAGGCTCATCGTCAGGGGCATCTCGGGATAGTCGCGGTCCCACTGCGCAAGTTGGCTGCACGACTCATCGACCACCCACCGCCCGAGACCGACGATCGAGCCGCATCGCTCCGCCAGCGAAACGAACCGCCCAGGGTGGAGCAGCCCCCGTTGGGGATGCTGCCATCGGATCAGTGCCTCCACCGCCACCATCTGTCCCGTACGGAGCTGAACGATCGGCTGGTAGTGCAGGCGGAACTCGCCGCGCTCGACGGCGCCGCGCAAATCACGGAGCAAGTCAGCGCGATGTACGACCACCGATTCGCCGACATGCACCTCGACCACGTCATCGCACTCGTTGTCCACGATTGCCTCCCTCTGCCGCCGACGACGCCGCGACTCCGCCGGGCTTCGTCATCGCCCGAGCGCGGCGACTAGGCCGCTCTCGTCCACGAACGGGGTCCCGGATCGGATGGGGTGGGGGGAGCGATCCGGGACCCGTCCGTAGTTCGCACGCGGGCCGCTGTCACGAGCGAGCAAGGGGTAACCCGCGTCGTGCGGAGTGGCATCCTGCCTGTGACGGCTTCATCAACTGCATCCCGCGTCAGAGGCGCGAACCAGGAGGCGAGGTGTGGCGCGCCAGAAGCTGGAGCGCCGGCAATCCCGCCGGGTGCCGCTTGCATCCGCGACGCCACTGCCTCCTCCGTTCGCTGTACGCAGACTGATGACCGCGTCAGAGAAGAGGACGATGCTCTGTGGCGTATTCTTTCGGCCTAGTCAAAGAAATCGCAGAACTGGTATGGAGTCGGGCGCCGCTGGGCAGGCTACCAGCTCGGATCACGACGAAGTCCCGTGAATCCCGGGCTTTGAAGCAATGGGCCGTCGTGCGAGCTGTTCAGGTGATCAGAGACAGATGGGAGGACACAGAGGCGCTGTTAGTGTTGGCACGATCGGCAGGATCTCCACCGTCGGAAGTGGTAACGGCGTGTTCAAGAGCGGCAGCGCCACGGTCGGCGCGATGGTTGGCAATGAGGAGACCACAGTGGGGATCGCGGCAACGACGGTCGGTACGAGTCCGGGGAGCGCCGGCGGCGTGGCGGCAGGCGTTGGAGTGGCGACGGGCGCCTGCGTCGGACTCGCGACGGTGACGGGCGTCCGGCCACCCGCAGGTCCGCCAAGCGCCGAGCCGTGTTCTCCGGACGATGCGGGTACCGGCGTGAGCGCCGGTTCTTGGCTCGACGCCGGCGGTTGGCCGAGCTGGGATCCCGGAACCGAAGCGCCGTCGGCTGGTGCCTGTCCGGCGCCGGAACCGGCAGAATCTGCAGCCAAAGGCGCCTGACCGCCCGTCCTGGCCCCACCTTCGCCGAGTGCGCCGGTCAGGCTGTGACCGCTGCTGGCGGTGATGATCAGTGCCGCACCCACGATCGCCGCGCACGCGAGACTCCCCGCGCCCGTCGCGGCGATCAACCGGCGGCGGCGGGTGCTGGTGCGGAATCGACGCCACGCGTCGAGCCGTCCCAGCACTCCCCGGCTAATCCTCGATGGCTCCTCGAGAAGATCCCAACGCGCAGGGTCCATGTTGCTCCCCGCTTCTCACAAACCTCGGTCTCATTTGGGTAATCGGCGCACCGCGGCGAATCCGGACCCTGATCGATACCCAACGGGGATACTCAATCCGGCTGGCGGGCTGAGCCGTGCCCGGCGCGGCCTTCGTGCGAGCGTCGCCCCGCGGCCGGACGCACCCTCGGCACGCGCCCGAATCGGGACGCGGGACGGGATGACCGGCGTCAGGGAGGGCCCGACCGGCCTCGGCGAAGCACTCCCACCCTCGACACCGCGGAGGAGGACCCGACTCGCCTCGTTCCGGTTCGAGCAGTGAAGTACGGAAAGAATGTCAGACATGTGGCGGTTGACGGTACGCACCGATAGCACGAGGCGGTCAGCGATTTCTTGATCCGTGAGACCCCGGGCCGCCATGCTCAGGACTTCAAATTGGCGCGGAGACAGGCCCGCTCGCTGGTTCTCCGTCCGGCCCCGGTCACTGTCGATGTTGGCGAGGGAGAGCACGTACTGGAGGATGGCACGCGACGTTCCCGCGCCGCCGCGGGCCACCAGGCGGACACCTAACTCGATGGTGTCCAGCGGCTCCGATCGCAGCATCCAGGCGTCGGCGCCGGCGGCGAATCCCTGAATCACGAGGCGGGGCTCCATCGGACCGAGCACGAGGAATCTGGCACCGTCGAACCGAAGGCGACATCGGGCCAGCGCATCCACCGGCACTGTTCCGGCATCAAACGCGATGACCTCCGGGAAGGATCCGAGCCCAATCAGCGTGGCGAGGCTGAACGTGCTGACTGAGAGTCCGCGCCCGGCCAGCGCCGCGGCCAATTCCTCCGCGAACCGTGCGTCGGCCGACACGATCGCCACGCGAAACCCGTCGAGGTCGCCCTTCCCGGGCGCAGGAGAAGTGTCGCGGGGCGTCGCGTAGGGTGCTGAAGCCGGTAGAGCCACGGCGAGATGTCTCTCCCGTTTAATTAGGCTATTTATCCTGGCTCTACTTCACTATCGGCTGTCATGGCCGTCACATGTATGGCGAACATCACGAAAGAATCACAAGGAGAATGGGCAGTCAGATTGGTGAGTGCTCCCGTCAATGGCGCACCTCCAGTGCGGAGCAGCGAGAAGGCGATTGGACAGCTCTTCTCCGTACGGGCGATGTCGTTCGTTTCGTCCCGGCAATGGTCGCCGTCTGCAATGTCTCAGGCGGGTCCATTGTCAGGGGAGGGGCAGGCCTCCAACGGTGATCGTCGGCAGCGCGAGAGGGAGCGCGGGCAGCGGTGCCTCTGGCAGCAGCGTTGATGGCAACGCCACGACCGTCGGAATGACGGATGCGATATTCGGCGCCACGAGCGGAACAACCGGGAGAACAGGAACGTCCGGGACGACGCTCAACTCACTTGTTGGATCGGTGACCTGGCCGGACACTACGGTCGTGGCGGCGACGGGCTTCATGACGACGATCTGCCGGGGCGCCAGGTTCTTGTTTGATTCAGCAGCAACGACGGTCGATGCCGACGACGGGACGCTTCCGCTGGCCGTCGTATCGATGGCGACGCGGTCGCCCACCGGTGCATCGTACAGATGAGAAATTCCACGTACCACGGCCGGCGCGGTGCCTGGCACGACGGCAACGCCCGCGGCAACGCCGCCGGCCGTGAGCAGCGTGAACAGCGCCATCTTGAGCTTGGCGGCGAGCGAACCGGCAAGGCCTGCGGCGCCTCCCAGGCCACCGGCCACGCCCAGCCCCAGCGCGCCGAGGATCTTGGCGTTGAGTGCAGCCGGGACCGGGGCAAGCGCGAGCGCCGCGTACCGCCTCGATCCCTCCCTCATGAGCCGGAGATCTTCGCGGCAATGGGCGCACGCGGTGAGGTGTCCGTCGACGGCCGTCCGCTGCACGGGTGTGGCCTCGCCGTCGAACACGCGCGCCAGGCTCGACTGCATCTGCTCGCACCGCTCTTGCCGGCTCGCACGATCGAGGCGCTCGTAGGTCTTCGCGAACGAGCGCCGTGCCCGGAGGAGGCAGAGCCCCACAGCGGTTTCCGAGATGCCGATGGCCTGCGAGATCTCCCGGTAACTGCGATCGTCCACCTCGCGGAGGAACAGAGCCAGGTGCTGATGCGCGGGCAGCGAGGCAAGCGCCGCGGGCCAGCTGGGCATCGTGCCCACCCAGTACGGACGCCTCCGGACCGTCGTCCGTGGCGGGGACGTCCCGGGAGATTTCCGCCATCTGCGGTATGCGGGTCCGCTTGCGCGCGGCATCCACGCAGATCCTCGATGTCATCTGGTAGAGCCACGCGGGAAATGCCATCGGATCACGCAGCCTGGGGAGATCGTGGTACACCTTGGTCCACACCTCTTGAGCGATGTCTTCAGCCGTCTCCCTGTTGCGCACGCTGCGCAGGATCAGGTTGTACACGACGCGCGCGTGGCGGTCGTACAGCGCGCCAAACGCATCGGCATTGCGGGCGGCGGCCGCCATCACGAGTGCGTCTTGTTCGCTGCGCGCCGTTCGAAGCTGCGGCAGCGTGCCGGTTCTTGCTGTGACCAAGCGTTACACCCCTTACGCTTCCAGTGTAGCCACCGGTATCACCCGGCGCGCGATGCTGGTGGCTGGCGTCTTCGCTCAACGGACGCTCGCGAGGACCTGTGAGTTGGCCGAGGCGTCCACCTCCACAATCGGCGCGCTCGTCCGGGCGCTGAACGGCATCGGATTCGGGCTGTCGACGGTCGCCTCAACCTGCTTCACTACGCCCCCGACCGCACCCGCCAGGCTTGCGACGGAGGGCGTTTGGCCGCTCACCGAGCCCGTCGCCGACGTCGCGGTACGCGGCTCCGACGTATTGAAGGTTGTGGACGTCGCCGCCCTGCCTGCCAGTCGTGCGGGGCTCCCAATCGCTCCCGTCGGCACGCTCGCGCCGGTGTTGCCGCCCGAGTCGGCCGCCACGCTTCCACTCACGGGCACGGTTCCGCCGGCCCCGACGCTGCCGGCGCCGCCGCCGCTGAATCTGGCCGTCGTGCCCTGCGTATTCGAATTCGACCCGGCGAAGAGCGTCCCGCCGAAATCGGCAGCCGCGAGCGCCGCACCGGACGCAAGCACCATGGCCAGGACGCCACTCACTGCGAACTTCGTAATCGGCCTCATCTGTACGAGCCTCCTCCGAGCACGAACTACGGTCCTCTGGAGCTAGGGACGCTGCCCGCGGCCGGTTTCTTTCGCCCGATCCGGCGAAGATAGCGCCACGATGCGCAACGCGAGACAGGCCGGGAAGCGTCGGCGATGCGCCAAGACGCGTCGTGCTCGACGGCACGGGCAAACGCGCCCCGGCAGTCGAGTGGCTTCCCGAGTTAGGGCAGACGGGTCCCGGCGGCGTCGACACGCCTCGCCTCAACTCCGCCGCACGGAGTTCGATGCCCCGCAGGCGGCGGGCGTGACCCGGGTCTTCGGGATCGACGCAGTGAGCGTTCCCTGCACGAAGCAGGGCTACCCGTCACGGCAGCGGTATGCCGAATTCAGCCCAGGCGGAATACAATCCTGTGTTTCCCGCCCTGTCGCGCGCGCGGACACGCCAGCGATAAGCGTCGCCACAATCGACGACAGCGCTGACGTCCTTCGACAGTCCGAGCACGACGTAGGTCCACCTGTCAGCGGTCAGCTTCTTCTCCAACTCGACGGTGTAGCTCTGGATGCCGCTAGGATCGTCCGGCTTGAGCCACCGCAGCGTGACGTCCGGGGGGCACGCGAGGTTGAACGCGCCCTTCGGGTAGACCTGGTACGGCGCTGCCGGCGGCGTGGTGTCGGGCACCGGTGTCGGCGTGCTCGTCGGCGGCACCGGCGTGACGGTAGGGGGTACCGGTGTGCTGCTGGCCGGCGGATGCGTCGCCGGCGGTGTGACGCCGGGCGTGTCGGCGGGAAGCAGCGTCGGCGACTCGCCGGGTAGCCGCGTCGCCGAGGCGGACGGCGTGGCGGCGGGCGTTGCGGTGGCCGAGGCGGACGGCGCCGCAGCGGGCGTTGGCTCGCCGGCGACGGTGATCGGCTTCCGGGCGGCGGCTCCGGCCGCGCCATCGGCGCCGCTTCCCGTCACCTCGATCAGGTACTCGCCCGGCGCCGGCGGCGTCCATTCGTGCCGCTCCGTGACGATCTGCGCGGCGTGGTCGAAGTCCTCGGCCAGGGCGACACGTTCGCCGTTGACGTGCAACGCGACCTGCCGGATGCCGCCTGCCGCCGACGCGTGCCAGCGAATGGTGACACTCTGGCCGAGCCGAAACTGGCTGCCCGAGAGCGGATGATCGATCCAGACGTGCGGTCCTGCGCCAGCCGCCGCGACGTCCGCGCCACCGGAACCGCCGTCGCGCGTGACGAGCACGGCGACGACGGCGGTTGCGCCGATGACGGCAATGGCGGCCGGGATGACCAGCATGCGGTTCATCGCTCGATCCTCGACCCGCGCACCTGGATGTGGAGGTTGCAGTTCGCGTCCTGGTCGTCGAGCGCGTTGGCGCCGTTGTCCCAATCCTCGGCCGAGGTGCCCAGCCACTCCTGGAGCGAGCGCGGTCCAATGACGAACGGGATCGACTCGTCGATCTCCGACTCGAGCGTGTAATCCTCGTCGGTGCCGCACCAGGTGTCGTCGGCGGCGTCGTCGTCGTCGCGCAGGTTGAACCAGAACTCGATGCTGTCTCCCTCTTGAACGGTGACCGTGAACGTGTCGTGGTACTTGCCGAACGCCCCGCACCGGTAGTTGTGACAGGTGGCCATCTGTTGGTCCGCGAAATTCACGTGGGCCTCGTCGATGCCGGGGCGGGCGCCAACCCGGAGCGGATGGAACCCGACGCACCCCGTCATAAACTGCAAACCGTCGCCGCCGCAATCGTGCGTGAAGAACAGGAAGTTCGTCCCGTAGTCCACCTGGGAGCGTCCATCGGAGCGCAGCACGTTGAAACCGCCGCTGCCGTAGGCCTCCAACGTGAAGTCATAGACCGCAATGCAGATGGGCCACACGAGACACTCGAGTCCAACTCCGTCATCGGTGTCCCGGACGTCCAGGCTCAGCAGCCTGATCTCCACCTGCACCTCCGGCGGCGGGCAGCCGCTGCGCGCGACCGGCAACCGGGGGCTGGCCGGGGACTCTCGTTCCTCGCTGCCGTCGGCAGGACGGACGATGGCGGTGACCTTGTACTCGAACCTCTCATCGCACGATGGCAGCAGTATGGGGAAGAGCTGCGTGTACGGGCCGATGTCGCCCAGGCGCTGCCAGACCGGTTCGGCGTCGCCGAACGGAATGTCGTCGATGACCCGGTATCGCACGCGGAACCCTGTGATTTCGTTGCGAGGAAACGCCGGGCTCTCCGTCCAGTCCCAGACGACCAGGCGCTCGGCGACCTCGGCGCAGGCCCAGAGCGCCAGCCGGCCCTCGATGTCCTCGCCGTCGCTGAAGTCGGCGTGGGCATCGCAGTCACCGTGATCGTCCGGGATGTGGAGGTTCGTCGGTGCCGGGATGCGATTATCCTCGATGGCAACCACGCGTGGACGCGGCACGTAGGGTTGGATGCGATAGACGACGCGGAAACCATCGGCGTCCCCGACGAGGTCGCGACCGTCCCACTCCTCGCGCGGATGGCTGGCCTCGAAGCTCCCGAGTGGCAGCGGCTCTTCGTCGCCGCGCCGGCCCCAGCACTCCATACGCACGGGGACGGGCTCGCGCGGGGGCTGCATGAAGATGCGCCGCGCGAGTCCGGCTGCCCATCGGTCGATGTCCCAGCCGCCGCCGCGCGTCGGCGCCAGGAAGACGTCGTCGTGCTCCGGTATGCGCGCGTACGGGTCGAGGCGGGCAAGCGAGAGGTAGCAATACGCGTCGTCGAACTGCGTGGTCGTCCGGAGGCTCGTCGCCTCGAATTGGAGCATGGCGGCGGCATCGACGACGATCCCGGGCACGGTGATCGCGCAGGCGTCCTCCGGGACGTCGACGCCGGCGAGGTTGCTGTCTGATTCGCCGCCGCTGTTGACGCTGGCGACGTAGTACTCGTAGTGGCCGCCGAACAGTACGCGGTCGGTGTAGGTCAGCGCTCCGGCGCCGTCATTCGCGGCCAGATCGCGGATGGCGCGGAAGTCGCCGCCGACGGCAAAGCGGTAGACGCGGAAACCCGTCTCGGAATCCGACGTGTCGCGCCAGTCGAGACGCACGTCACACCCGTCGCCGCGCGTGACGCGCAGATCGGCCGGGGCGGACGGTGGGCCGGGGTCGCCGAGTCGATCGAAGCCCCAGGGCAGCTCATCGGGCGCGGCATCCTCGGCCGGCTGGGCTTCGGGGGCGCCGCCATCGGGAGGGTTCGGCACGGGCGGCAGCTCTGCTGCGGGCGTGGGGCCGTCGTCGTCCACGTAGCCGTCGGGCACGCGCCCGGGCGGGACGTAGACGACGAGCGCGTCACCCGGTTGCGGCTCGGCGCGTCCGCCCGGCACCATGACATCCTGCGGTGATGCGCCGAACGTTTCGGCGATCGACGCGACGGTGGCGCCTTCGCCGACCTGCACGCTCACGCCGACGAGGCCGGCGTGCGGGTCCGCCAACGCCTCGACCACAACCGGATCCGAACGGCCGATGGTGCCATCGCCGGTGATGCCGCGGGCGACGAGCACGTGCGTGCCGGGCTCGCCGGGAAGCCACGCGAACCGGGCGACGGTGGATGTGGCGGAGTCGGACGGGGTGATCTGGCGGGCGAACTCGCCATCGACCCACAACTCGTAGCGCTCGATGTTCTGCGCGCTGAGCGTTTCCACGACGATCGTCGCCGGGTCCGAGGCAGGCATCCGCGCCCCCGGCGCGGGCTCGCGGATCGCGACGCGCAATGGGTGACCGCTGCCCGCGTCGATGCGCAGGAGTTCGGGACGGCCGTCGTTGCCGGAAAGGAACGCCCAGGCGAGCCCACCCAGCACTGCCGCCACGAGGACGACGGCCAGGACGGCCGCGAACGTGAGCGCCGTTCGGCCGAAAGCGCGGTGGCTGGGGACCCCGTCACTCATGGGCAACCCCCTCTGTTGAGAAACAACCTGTGGATTGGGTGCGACAAGGGCAAGAGGCCTTCGGCCCCACTTCCACATGTTGCCGAAGCAGGCTCGGAGCGCCCCTCTGTTCCGCGACCGAATGCATGCCGCCATGCATACGCTCATGCCGTCGCACGTGTTCACGCCGATAGATTCGGCGAGAACGCGGGGCGGCGTGTCATGGCAACACGTCCGGGAGTCCGAAGACGCGGCAGCACGCACGACGAAGTCACCGTGCGCGTCCTATCGCGCTGCAGTCGACTGCGCCCTACTCGCGTTTGCCGGGAAGCTTCGGGGCCAGCCATGCGATGAAGCTGTCCGGGCTGCGCGTCTGCATGTAGAAGCGCCCGGGGCCGGTGAGCTTGCACACAAGGCCCTCGCCGCCGAGCAGCGTCGTCTTCCAGCCGCCGGCACGGCCGACGTCGTAGGTCACCGTGTCATCGAACGCTACCATGTGGCCGGTATCGACGTTGTGCCGTTCGCCGGCGCCCAGCGTGATGAGGTGGATCGCACCGTAGCTCGACACGAAGACCGTGCCGGTGCCGGTGCATTTCAGCAGGAACAGCCCCTCGCGCGAGAAGAACGTCTTGCCGCCGCCCCACTTCGTGTCGACGTTGACGTCCGCCGTCGAAGCCAGGAACGACCCCGACTGCAAGAGCAGCGTGTTGCCCGTGAGTTCGAGCGGCACGATGTCGCCGGGCAGCGCCGGCGCGATCGTAACGTGTCCGGCCTGCTCAGCGGTGAACGTGTTGATGAAGAAGCTCTCGCCGCCCAACACCGAGCGCTTCAGGCCGGACATGATGCCGCCCTTCACGCTGGACTCCATCTTGATGGCGTCGGTCATGCTCACCATCGCCCCGGCCTCGGCCTGGAACTTCTCGCCGGCCTCAAGGTGGATGGTGCCGAGCGCATATGCGGGACCGTACTGGACGTCGTACTTCACGTCGCTCTCCTTGCACTGCGGGCCGGCCACGCGTCCGGCTGCCGCCCGTATGTTGTACCAGACGACAGGGCGCCCGCCGGATCCGCGACGTCGGCAGGTAGCACATGCGCGCGTCACAGCCGCGCTCCCGTTCGTACCGCGCCATCCGCTCATGGTGTGCAACGGCGTCGTCGAAGCTGGCCTTTCGTGGGCGATGTGCAACCTGATGGTGGGAGGCGACAGACGCCGACCGGCGGGCGATCAGCTCGCGTAAGTCGTCGGATCGAGTGAGAGTGCGAGGCCTCGCTGGGGTTCGCCCAGTCGTCGAAGGCCTGAGTTCTCGCGGGCGACGCGTGCGAACAGATCGAGCGCTGCGACGTCATCGAGTGCGTTCGTGTCCTGTTGCAGATGTTCCTCGAGAAGCGCGCAGCGCAGAGCACGAACGGTGGGGCCGTGCCAGATCGATGCGTTGAGTTCGGTGTCGCCGTAGAACGAGCGGTTCGCGACGTTGGCAGAGCCGATGGTGCACCACGCGTCGTCGATGAGCCCGATCTTGGCGTGCACGTAGACGTCCTGGTATTCGCCGCTGCTGCGCCGGGTTGAGAGGCCGGCAAGCGTGAAATGCTCGAAGTTGGCGAGCGCCCCAAGCGCCTCGAAGAAGACTGCATTGCGCGGATCGCTGCGCGCCCGGGCCATCTCCGCGTTGGGCACGATCGGCACGACGAACGCCACGCGGACGCCCCGCCGCAGCGCGCGGATCAGTGCGTCGATCACCTGCGGCGCGCCGATGGCCTGATCCTCGAGATAGAGCGTGCGTTGCGCCGCGTCGATCGCTTGCAGGTATTGGTCGGCAATGCTGGTCTCGCCACGTTCGATCGGAAACACCCGGGCGCCGGGCGCAGGCGTGCCGTCGGCGTAGCGTTCGCGACGCACGGTGCGCTGGATCTGTACGACCGCGTCGCCTGTCGCCGGCGACGCCTGTTCGGGGAACCGCAGCTGGTCCTGGCTCGCAGCATCGGGCCAGAGCCCGTCGTGCGCGTCGCGGTCGCTCGCCTCGTTCCAGCGCTGCACGAAATTGTGGTGCACGTCGCTCGCGGAGGGTCCGCACAGCTCGACGTAGACGTCGTGTGTGTTGCCGGCGTCGGTCGGCGTATGACCGGGCGACACCATCGATCCGCGGTTCAGGTTGATGCCTCCCACGAACGCGACCTCTTCGGATTGGCCTGCGTCGATCAACCAGCTCTTTTGGTGCTGGCAGTACGGTCCATGAGCGCGGTCCCATCGCGCGAGAAAGCGCGAGCCGCGGGCCAGCAACATGGCACGCTCGGAGGCGGTACCCGAGAAGTGTACGCCCGGGTCGATCTGCTCAAGTTCCACGTGGCGCCAGAAGATCACCCGCACGTCGAGGCCCCGCCCTACCGCGCGATCGAGTACGTCGAACAGGTTGCCCCGGCCGTCGGGCATTTGGAAGGTAGGCTCGTAGAACGCGATGGTGACCCAGACGCTGTGGCGCGCGGCCTCGACGGCTTCGCAAATGCGCCGGAATGCGGGTTCGCCGTCCACGAGCGGACGCACAGCGTTGCCGGCGCGGATGGGGTACGAGCCGGTGTCGGTGAACGGGATGTGGGTCGCGTCTCGTTTCACGGAAGCCTCCAGAGTGCCTCGCGGTGCCGGTGCGGGCTGGCAATCGAGCGTGCTCACCAGAAGGAAGCATAAGGCACCCAGGGAAGTCGGCCCCAACCCGCCGTACCTGGCACTGAACTCACGTGCTGGCCTCTTGTCGAACACCTGCGGAAGACCCCATCGCGACGCGAGCGCTGCTGCCGTGCTCACCGACGGACGGCTTCAAGACCGAGCGTACCGAGCAGGCTCACGCCGCCCCGTGGTGCGAGACCTCTTCCACGAAGTCCATCCCTCGGCCCCGCACCAACTCCACGAAGACGCGGACGATGGCAGGATCGAACTGCGACCCGGCGCCGGACTCGAGTTCGCTCAGCGTTCGTTCGAGTGGCAGCGCGCGGCGGTAAGGCCGGTCCGTGGACATCGCGTCGAAGGCGTCGACAACGCTGACCACCCGCGCGAGATACGGGATGTCCGTGCCGGCCAGCCCGTCCGAGTAGCCGGTACCGTCCCATCGCTCGTGGTGATGCCTCACGATGGGGCGAAGCGCCTCCGCAAGCCGCATCGGCGCGCAGATGCGTTCGCCGATAATCGGATGCTGCCGCATCTCGCGCCACTCCTCCAGCGTCAACGGCCCGCGCTTCAGGAGAACGGCGTCGCTGACGCCGATCTTGCCGATGTCGTGCAGGAGCGCCCCGTATCGGAGCAACAGCAACTGCCGCTCGTCGAGGGCCAGGGCCTTGCCGAGTTCTACCGCATACGTCGCCATGCGATGGAGGTGTTGCTCGATGGTGGGATCTTTCGCTTCAGCGGCGGAGGCCAGCGCGACGATCACCTGCTCGACGCCGCCGAGTTGCTCGTCGACGAGATCCCGCTCGGCGCGAAGCCGTTGCACGGTCTGGTGGATCGCGTGGCCGAGCAGTTCCGAGGTAATGGACTCCTTCGGGAAGTAATCGTGGGCGCCATTCTGGATGGCTTCCCTGGCGACGCGCTCATCTCCCTGTCCCGTGAGCATGATCACCGGGGGTGCGCCGTGGTGCTCGTTCAACTGGCGCAGCAGCGCCACACCGTTCATGTCCGGAAGACCGTGGTCGAGGAGGATGAGGTCGACGGGTATGACGGTGAGCGCGTTCAGACACTCCTGCCCCGACGACGCCGTTTGGATGCGGAATGCGGCGCGCTGATACTTGCCGAGCATCCGGCGGACGATCTCGACGTCGTCGCCATTGTCCTCGACCAGCAAGATGCAGATGATTGCCTGATCCATCAGCACATTGTCTCTCACACCGCCGGCGGCAGCTTCGCGATAACGATCCAGTACTGGCCGAGCACATCGAGCGCGGTGAGGAACTTCGCGAACTCCACCGGCTTCTGGATGTACGTATTCGAGCCCAGCTTGTAGCTCTTCACGACGTCTTCCTCGCGGTCGGACGCGGTGAGCATGATCACCGGGATGACGGAGGTGCGTTCGTCCGTGCGGATCGACTCCAGCACCTCCATGCCATTGACTCGCGGCAGGTTCACGTCGAGCAGAATGAGGTCAGGGCGCTGCGCCGCTCCGAACTCCCCCCGGTTGAACACGAAGTCCAGTGCGTCCTGGCCATCGCGGACGACGTGCAGCTCGTTCGCCACGCGGCTCTTCGCGAGCGCACGCTTCGTGATCTCCACGTCGTCCGGATTGTCCTCCACGAGCAGGATCTGGACGGGCTTGAACGCTTGCATGTGGCGACTTCCCTCCCTCAGGCGGCCCGATCCGCCGTCTCTGAATCGTCCGTCCATCTCGGCAGGGTGAACAAGAATGTGGAGCCCGCGCCCGGCTCCGATTCCACTGAGACCGTTCCGCCGAGCGCTTCGACCGCGCGCTTGACGATGGCCAGTCCGGCGCCCGTCCCCTCGTACTCCTCGCGCCGGTGCAGACGCTGGAACACGCCGAAGATGCGGTCGTGGTACTGCGGGTCGATGCCGATCCCGTTGTCCCGCACGTAGAACGTCGCCATCCGGCCGGCGGCCTCCCGCACGCCTACCGAGATACGCGGCTGCTCGCTCCGGTTGAACTTCAGTGCGTTGCCCACCAGGTTTCCCACGATTTGCTCCATGCGAAGCCGGTCCCCCATGACGTCGGGCAGGTCCGCTTGCACGTCGATAATGGCTCCCCGTTCTTCGATCAGCGCGCGCATGCCGCCGACGACGCCCTCGATGATCTGCCGCGTGATCACGCGCTGGGACGGGGCGACCTGACGCGACACTCTGGAGAGAGTGAGCAATTCCTCGATGAGGCGCTTCATGCGCACACTCGCCGCCGCGAGCGACTCGAGATATGTCCGGCCCTGGCCCTTGAGCTGCTCGCCGTAGTCCTCGATCAAGAACTGGCTGAACGCTTCGATGGTACGCAGGGGCTCCTTCAGGTCGTGCGACACGCTGTACGTGAACGCCTCCAGTTCCTCGTTCCTGCGTGCGAGTTCGATCGCTCGCTGTTCCGCGGCCGCGGTGCGCTCGCGGACCTGTTGCTCGAGTGATTCGTTCAGCGTCTTGAGGGCCTCTTCGGCTGCCTTGCGCTCCGTCACGTCACGGGCGGTCGCGTGCATTTCTCCGTGTTCAGGCCAGGGGCGGCTGTTCCAGAGCAGCCAGTGGTAGGAGCCATCCTTGGCCAGATATCGATTCTCGAAGGAGATCGCGTCGAGCCCCTGCTCGGTTTGCCTGGCCGCCTCCGCCACCGTCGCCTCGAGGTCGTCCGGGTGGACGAAATCGGACCACGGCCTGCTCGTGAGTTCGTCGACGGTCCAGCCGAGCGTACGCTCCCACGCGGGGTTGACGCACTTGAAGTAGCCGTCGAACCCGGCGATGCACAGCATGTCTCTCGAAAGGTAGAAGAAGCGGTCCAGGTCGACCGCCGCGCGCGCGGACCGGTCAACCCCGGTGTTTCGTAGGTTCGTGCCTTCGTGATGCATAGGACCACTCCTCCGACCGCTCGTCGCGCTTATGCCGCCGGTGGCAGAGACGCAAACACCGCCCAGTACTCCGCCAGCGCTTCGACGGTCCGGACGAAGTTTGCGGTCTTCTGGATGTACGTGTTGGAGCCCAGCTGGTAGCTGGCGTTGATGTCTTCGTCTCGCGACGAATTGGTCAGAATGATCACTGGCGTGGCGGCATACCTGGTGCTCGCCCGGACCCGCCGCAGGACTTCGATGCCGTACACCTTCGGCAGACTCAGGTCCAGCAAGATGATGTCCGGACGCGGCGGCAGGGTCTCGGCGTACTCGCCGGTGTGGAACAAGAAGTCGAGTGCTTCCTGCCCGTCTTGCACGACATGCAATTCGTGGAAGAGACTGCTCCTGCTGAGCGCTCGCTTGGCGATCTCAATGTCGGCCGGGTTGTCCTCCACGAGGAGGACGCGAATCGCCGTAAACCGCTCCATGCCAGCCCATCCAATCTTCCTGTGCTTCAGTCTCGGCTCGCGGCGCGCTCGCTTGAGATGAATGTTTGTGTTTTCCACAAATGTAGGCATCTGCACGGCCGGGCATCAACGGAATCCATTACATGGAGCCCGTGCGGGCCGGCCTGGTCGGCGTTGACGGGGAATCGTTCATGGTGTGTTCGGGACACCGGCGCGTGAGCGAGCGCATCGCCGATAGCCCGGCCGGCGGCACTCGTTGGCGTGAGTCGCAGGTCCGCCGCCGGTCACTCACGACGGGACGCATGGCCTGCCGAGACTCCGCCGGACCGCATCAGAGTTGGAGCCGATCGGACGCGCACGATCGCCCGTCTGTCACGGTTCGGGGCGGAAGGCATCTGCGTACGATCGGTGTGGACGTCAAGAACCGCCACGTGGTTCAGCCAGCCGCCGCTAAGGAGTGTGACCCATGAACTGCCCCAATTGCACCGAATCGTTCACCCTGCGCGCGGACTATGCCTCCCACGTGCAGCGATGCCGCCCGTTGGACGCGGCCACTGCCATCACAGAATCGCTGCTCGCCCGGCTAAACGCCGCGACCGATCTCCTCTACGTCGAGTTCGGCATCGTCGGGCCGGAGAGATCCGTGCGGCGGCGCAGGGTAGCTTAGCGCCGGTCCAACTGAGACCCGTGCGTTTGTCACTGGAGGTCGCCGCCATGGGGCTGGGGTTGGTCATCGCGGGAGCACCGGCGACGTCGGTGCGCCGCCACCCCGCTCCGGCTGCACGATGAGTCTGAGCGCGCCGTCCACGCCGCCGCGCGCTTCCGCAATCCACATCCTGTACAGATTGGCAGGGAAATCGGCGTCGCCGGGCGATCCATGCAGCAGATCTTCGCAGCGGCCAAAGTCTCCCCGGACGAACGCCACGCCCACCATGTCCAGGAGAGCGAGTTGCGCGGTGAACCGCAGATTCACCCCCGAGGCGTAGTCGAAGGTTCATCGCGCGAGTTCGAAGCCGCGGTCAAGTATGCCCGGTGCGATCGTCGTGTCGCCGGACCCGCGCAGTACCTGAGCGGCGGCCTCGTACGCCTTGGACCGCGCATAGGCGCGTGCGCCTGTCCGTCGCCGTCACGGCGCTCCCGATACAGAGAGATTGCCCGCCGCAGCGTGCGCCACGCCGTCCGGGCCTCGGACAAGCTCCAGTAACAACGGCCAAGTGCGGTGAGGAGCGCCGCACATCGGCCGCGGCAACGTCCGGCGACTGGTCGATGAGGCCAAGAGCGTCTTCGTAGTGTTCTACAGCGGCCTGCCAACGCGTCGCTGCTTCGGCCGCCTCCGCCGCCTCTCGATGCGTCTGGAATGGTGAGGATCGATCGTCCGCTGCAGCGCTCATAGCGGCCATGATGTCGCCTGTCGGCGGAGCGCCACGACTTGCTCCGCATCGGCCGCGCGCCGTTCGCTCTCGGCGATCGGCGGTTACCGTTCCGCAACACTCGTTGTACGCCGCCTCCCGATATACTCGACGCAGGGGAGCTCGCACCGGCCGTCCGCCGCGGCGAGCACAACATGCCGACCACCACCGAAATCCTCCGCACCGAAGGGCTCTGGAAGCAGTACGACCGCCTCACGGCCGTCGCCGACATGAGCTTGAGCATCTACAAGGGCGAGGTGTTCAGCTTCCTCGGACCGAACGGCTCCGGCAAGACCACGACCGTCGGCATGATCCTCGGCCTGGTCCGGCCGACGCGCGGTCGCGTCTTCGTCTTCGACACCGATATCGCCGTCCACCCCTGGCCCGTGCTGAAACGCATCGGCGCCGTCATCGAGACGCCCGCCTTCTACCCGTACCTCTCCGGCTACGACAACCTGAAGGCGCTCGCCATCACCCTCGGCAACGTGCCGAAGGGCCGCATCGACCAGATGCTCGAGCTGGTGGGCCTCCGCGATCGCGGCGGGGACGCCTACAAGACCTACTCACTCGGCATGAAGCAGCGCCTCGGCATCGCCTCGACGCTGCTGCGCGACCCGGACCTGATCATCCTCGACGAGCCGACGAACGGCCTCGACCCCGCCGGCACCCGTGAGGTCCGCGAGCTGATCCCCCGCCTCGCGCGCGAGGGCCACTCGGTCTTCCTTTGCAGCCACCTCCTGCACGAGGTGCAGGCAGTCAGCGACCGGATCGCCATCGTCAAGAAGGGTCGGCTGGTCGAAGAGACGACGGTCGAGGAGTTGTTGGGCCGTGGCGAATACCTCCGTCTCCGTGCCGACGATAACGACGCGCTCACGCGCGCCCTCGGCTCCGTCTCCTGGGTGACGGCCCTCCAGCAGGTCGATGGCGCGATACGCGCGGCGGTCCCGGTGTCTCGTTCCAGCGAGTTGACCCGGGTGCTCGCGGCGCAGGGCGTCTACCTCTCGGAGATCACGCCCTGGGAGACCGAGCTGGAGAGCGTGTTCCTGGAATTGACCGGCGAGGGACTGCCTACTTGATCCAGCTGATCGCCGCCGAATTCTTCAAGCTGCGCAAGCGCATGATGACCTGGGTCGTCGCCGGGTTCATGGTCGGGCTCGTGGTGCTGCTCTACTCGGTTCTGTGGAGCACCAGCGTCCGCGTCGCGACGTTCGGCGAGCGCGAGACATTTACCGGCCTCGACCTTCGTCGCGCGCTCTTCCTCCCCGCAGCCGTGCCGTACGGGCTGCAGATTGTCGGCTTCTTCGGCGGCATTCTCGCGATGATCCTCGCGGCCGGGTCGATCGGCAGCGAGTACGCCTGGGGCACCGTGCGCCTTGTGGCTACCGCGTCGAGCGGGCGCATGCGGCTGCTCGCGGCGAAGCTGCTCGTCGTCTTCGGGCTCACCGCGGCCGGCACGCTGCTCGCGGTGGCCGTGGCCCTGATCTACAGCTTCATCATCGCCACGTACTACGGCGAGGCGAGCGCCAGTTTCGTGACCGCCACGTTCGTCGGCGAACAGATCGCGGCGTACGGAAGGACGCTCCTCGTGCTCGCGCCGTACGTGTCGTTCGCCTTCGCGATCGCGGTCATCGGCCGATCGACGCTCGCCGGCGTCGGAAGCGGACTCGGAGTGGCGTTCGTCGAGCCGATCATCGGCGAATTGATGCGCGCCGCGGGTAGCCCGTGGAAGGACATCCCGAACTACTTCCTCAGCACGAACAGGCAGGTGGTGATGTTCCAGAACGCGGTGCCCGCGGTACTCCCGCGGTTCGGCGGCGGCCATGGCGAAATTGCGGGCGCCCTTTCGCCCTTCTACGCCGGCCTGCTGTTGCTGACGTACACCGTGGTGTTCGTCGGCCTCGCGCTCGTGGTCTTCCGCCGCCGCGACATCGGCTCCAGCCAATAACAGCCCCGCCCGCGCGCCGGTCGCCGGACGGCGACACCAAGAGGAAAGCCGCTCCCGGGATTCCCGGAAAGCGGCTCAGGGCGAAGGCGCGCCACGAATGGGTGGAGTGATCCGCGCCAGGCGCAGCCATCGTAGTCCCGCCGGCGCCGCCTTTTCTAGTGCCCGACGTCAAGATCGGCGGATCTTTTCTCACAGCAGACCTGCGGTCCCGTGGCCCGTCGATGGGACGCCCTGTCCCGCTCCCGCTCGCCGCGTTACATTGCCAATTCCGGCGGCATCGAATGCGGTGAGGCGGCGTACGCGTGACATCGATCTTGATCCTCCTCCTCCTTGCGTTCGCCATCAATCTGCCGCTCGGATGGTGGCGTAGCGGCCAGCGGCGTTTCTCCCCACTCTGGTTCCTGGCGATTCACGCCAGCATCCCCGTCCTCATCGCGACGCGATTCGCACTTGGGCTGCCCGTCTGGATGATCCCCGCGGAGATCGCCTTCGCCGTGGGAGGACAGGTTGTCGGCGCCCGCGTCTTCACATAGGCCCTTCGGCCCTGCCCGACGTGCCGACCGACAGGCGACCGCGCCCCGGCAGCGGGCCTACACTCTCCGTCGAACGCCATCCCCGCCCGCGCCGGGCCACACACGCACGGGGGCTCCCATGCCAACCCTTCAACAAGCCGTCGACGATTTCCTGGCACAGAAGCGGATCGCCGTCTTCGGCGTTTCTCGCGATTCCGCGCAGGCCGCCAACCTGGTCTATCGCAACCTGCGAAAAGCGAGCTACGAGGTCTTCGCCGTCAATCCCAACGCGGCCCAGGTCGAGGGCGACCCATGCTACGCCGATCTTCGCTCCATCCCGGGCGGCGTCGACGCCGCTGTCGTCGCGACGACGCCCGAGACGACGGACTCCGTCGTGCGGGCATGTGCGGAGCAGGGCGTGTCGCGCGTGTGGATGCACCGCTCGTTCGGCAAAGGCAGCGTCTCCGCCGAAGCAGCCGCGTTCTGCCGCGAGCGCGGCATCACGGTGATCGCCGGCGCGTGCCCCAACATGTTCCTCCCGGGCACGGACGCCGGACACCGCTGCATGCGCTTCGTCCTCAAGCTGACCGGCGGCCTCCCGAAGCCCTGATCCGCCGTCACGCGTCCTTCCGCCTGAATGCCGGACGTGGCATAAACGATGGCGCGATGTCGCCCGCGTCGCGGGTGTCGCTCCACTTCGGTGATTCAAACGGAGGTCTCCGATGCCCGACTTGAAGGACAGAGTGGCGATCGTCACGGGGGCGGGACGCGGCATCGGACGCGCCATCGCGCTACGCCTCGGCGGCGCCGGCGCGAAGGTCGCCGTCCTCGATCTCGATCCCGCGGCCGCCGGCGAGGTCGCGGCCGCCATCAGCCCCGGCGCGCTCGCCGTCCGATGCGACGTAACGGACGCCGCCAGCGTCCGCGAGGCCGTGGCGGCAACCGAGCGCGCGCTCGGCCCGATCGACATCCTCGTGAACAACGCCGGCTGGGACAAGCTGGAGCCGTTCGTCCAGAGCACCGAGGAGACGTGGGACCGCATCATCGCCATCAACCTCAAGGGCGTGCTGAACTGCGTGCACGCCGTCCTGCCCGGGATGATCGAGCGCGGCAGCGGTCGCATCGTCAGCATCGGCTCCGACGCGGGCCGCGTCGGATCGAGCGGCGAGGCCGTGTATGCCGCCGCGAAAGGCGGCATCATCGCGTTCTCGAAGACGATCGCGCGCGAGGTCGCGCGCCAGCAGATCAACGTCAACGTTGTCTGCCCCGGGCCGACGGACACGCCGCTCTTCGCCGAGCTGGCGGGCACGAACGACCGCCTCATGGACGCACTGAAACGCGCCGTCCCGTTCGGCCGCCTCGCCGAGCCCGACGAGATCGCCGCCGCGGTCGCGTTCCTCGTCTCCGACGACGCGCGCTTCATCACCGGACAGACGCTCTCCGTCAGCGGCGGCTTGACGATGGCGTGACGACGCCGGGCGCGCCGATGCACCGGAACTGAGAATTGGAGGGTGACATGGCGTTCGAGGACATCCTGTACGACAAGACGGACGGCGTCGCCGTCGTGACGATCAACCGTCCCGCAGTCATGAATTCGTTTCGCTCCGAGACCGTCGATGAGATGGTCGCGGCGTTTCAGGACGCGTGGGCGGACCGATCGATCGGCGTCGTCATCCTCACCGGATCCGGCGAGAGGGCGTTCTGCGCCGGCGGCGATCAGTCGGTCCGCGGCTCCGAAGGCTACGCCGGCCGCCAGGCCCGCTCCGACATCGGGCTCGACGTCGAGGACCTGCACGCAATCATCCGCGACATACCGAAGCCGGTCATCGCCGCGGTCAACGGCTACGCGATCGGCGGCGGCCACGTGCTGCACGTGCTCTGCGACCTGACGATCGCGGCCGAGAGCGCGCGCTTCGGTCAGGTTGGGCCGCGCGTCGGCAGCGTCGACCCCGGATTCGGCACCGCGTACCTCGCCCGCGTCGTCGGCGAGAAGCGCGCCCGCGAGATCTGGTACCTCTGCCGCCAGTATTCCGCGCACGATGCGCTCGCGATGGGCCTGGTGAACGCCGTCGTGCCGAGCGATCAGCTGATGGAGACGGCGCGCACCTGGGCGAACGAGATCCTCGCGATGAGCCCGACGGCGCTCAAGCTGGCGAAGGCCTCGTTCAACGCCGACACCGACCACATCAAGGGCATCGGCGGCCTCGGCATGTCCGCGCTCGCGCTCTACTACGCCACCGACGAGGCGATGGAGGGCCGCAACGCCTTCCTCGAACGCCGCGCGCCCGACTTCTGCAAGTTCCGGCGTTAGTGCGGACCCGCCACCGGACGGGTCATCCCGAGCGCGAGCGAGGGATCTTCCCCGGACACACACCTCCATGACGAACGCCACTGTCGCCTGCCCGGACGACAAGCGGCGCGCGTTGAGGCGCAGGATCGCGCCCGATCAAGATGCTTCGCTTCGCTCAGCATGACGTGGTGCGAGACGCCGCCCTCAGTTCTCGTACTGCACGTCGAGGTAGCCGGTCAGCACGTCCGCGAGT
>CAYJMJ010000035.1:27382-30586 GCA_964371095.1 uncultured Dehalococcoidia bacterium
CCGCCCTCAGTTCTCGTACTGCACGTCGAGGTAGCCGGTCAGCACGTCCGCGAGTGACACCTCCGTCTCGATCGCCTTCCCGAGGCCATAGATCGGCGCCATGATCGAGCCGCGGCCGGGGTTCGCGCGCAGCTCCGCTACCGCCGCGTTCAGGTCCGACAGGAAGCGTTCGGCCACGCCCGGCTCGGCGGTGCGCAGCGTCATGCCGAAGTGGATGCCCGGCGGCAGCTGCAACCCCGTCAGGTTCCAGCCTCGCGCCGACAGCAGGTCCTGCAACGCGTACGCGTTGAACACGTCCGACGTGAACGCCGCGACGAGCAGCGACTCGCCCATCAGACGCAACTCCGGAATCGCGGCGATGCCCGCCCGGATCTTCTTGCCCGTCGCGACGATCTTGCGCGTCGCGTCCATGTAGCCCTGCTCGCCCATGTTGAGCAGCGCCGCCCACGCCTCCGCGCTGAGCGCGCCCGGCCGGCTGCCGGCCATCGTCGGCGAGTTGTAGAGCCCGCCCGGCCAGTCGGTCATCGTGAAGTAGCTGTAGTGGCGCAGGTGCGGGTTGCGGAACAGCACGACCGATGTGCCCTTCGCCGCGTACCCGTACTTGTGCGTGTCGCAGGAGATCGAGGTCACGCCGGGAAGCCTGAAGTCGAACGGCGGCACCGTTTCCTCCAGCCGCTCGGCCCACGGCAGCAGGAAGCCGCCGAGACAGCCGTCCGTGTGGAACCAGATGCCGCGCTCGTGCGCCAGCGCCGACAGATCTTCGATCGGATCGACGACTCCCCACGGGAATCCAGGCGCTGACCCGACCATCGCCGCCGTACGATGAGTGATCGCCGCTTTGATCGCGGCGACGTCGGCGCGGCCGGTGGTCGCATCGACCGGCACGCGCACCGGCGTCATGCCGTAGTACTGGCACGCCTTCGAGAACGCGGCGTGCGCCGTCGCAGGCATCAACAATTCGGGCTCCGTGATGCCCCGCTCCGCGCGCGCCTGGTCGCGAGCGCAGCGCATCGCCGTCAGGATGCTCTCCGTGCCGCCGGACGTGATGAGACCGGCCACGCCGCCGTCCTGCTCGCGCGTCGGGCTGCGGTCCGCGCTGAGCATCGACGCCGTCATCGCGACGATCTCCGCCTCGAACCGCGTGGCACGCGGCCACACGTCGGGGTGCAGCGGGTTCAGCTCCGCGTTGAGCGCGTACACCTCGTTCAGGAATCCGATGAACTCCTCGTCGCCGTGGTAGACCGCGCCCGACACGTACCCCTCGCGCCAGACGGCCTGCTCGCCCGACTTCATCTCGCGGATCTCGTCGAGGATCTCCTCGCGCGAGCGTCCCTTCTCGGGCAGCCTCGTGTTCGCCGGAAAGCGGCCGATGTACGGCTTGAGCGACTTCTTGACGATGCCGAGGACGGCGTTCAGTTCTTCGCGGCGCATGGCAACTCCTCCTACGCCCGCACGGGCGCTGATTTCCTGCCGTTGAGGCGGGCGTACATCTTGCGCTGGCGGTGATACAGACCCGGGTACTCCCGGTACAACTCGTCGTACACCGTGCGGTTCTCCGGCTGCGGCTCGAACTTCGCGTCGATGCGCGCCAGATCGGGCACCTCCTCGTGCCGCACCTCGCCGAGCACGAGCCCGGCGAAGATCGCGGCGCCTTTCACGTTGACGAGCAGCGGCTCGGCGACGCGATGCACCGGCCTGTTCAGCACGTCGGCGTGGATCTGGCACCACACGTCCGACGCCGCACCGCCGCCGATGAAGCGGATGGCGCCGAGCGGCCGGCGCACGAACTTCTCGACCGCGTCGAGCATCCACCGCGCGTTGTACGCGACGCCCTCGAACACCGCGCGCACCATGTGGCCGCGCGTCGTCCGCAGCGAGAGATTGTAGAACGCGGCGCGCACGTTCCGGTCATCGACCGGGCAGCGCTCGCCCGCCAGCCACGGCGTGAAGACGACGCCGTCGCTTCCGGCGGGCACCGTCGCGGCGAGCCGGTCGTACGCGTGGTAGCCGCCGTCCGCCGCCACTCCGTCGATCAGCCCGTCGTCCTGCACGACGACGTTGTCGCGCAGCCACTGCAGACAGACGCCCGCCGTCTCGTGGTTGTTCGCCAGCAGATAACGACCGGGCATCGCCGACGGGATCGTCGCGATCTGCCGGATGGCATCGGTCTTCTTGAACGGCACGTGGCAGCTGATCCACGACGTCGTGCTGATCGCGAGGTGCGGCTCATAATCGCCGATCGCCCCGGAGCCGATCGCCGCCGAATGCAGGTCCGGCGTGCCGGTGACGACCTGCACCCCGCTCGCCAGGCCGAGGTCGCTCGCCACCTCGGGCCGCACGATGCCGACTATCGAGCCGACCGCCTGCAACGGCGGCAGCCGTTTCGGATCGAGCGTCGACATACGCACCAGCTCGGGATCGTAGCGCGTCGTTGTGAGGTCGCGGTTGTCCGTCAGCCAGGAGATGACCATCGAGGCCGGCGTCGCGGCGACCCGGCCCGTGAATCGCATGTTGAGGTAGTCGACCGGCTCGAGAAAGACGGCCGTCCTGGCGTACACATCGGGCTCCTCGTTCCGGAGGTACAGGATGTGGCCGGTCGGATCTGCGCCAAGCGGAGACGGAGCGCCGCCGCTCTTCCGGATCCATCGCAGCGCCTTGAGCGGCGCGTAGCCGCCGACCTGCACCCGGCCGCCGACGACCTTCGCCGAATACGGCTCGCCGCGCCCGTCCATCCAGAGGATGCAGTCGCCGGCCGTTCCGCCGTGCTCGTCGACGGGGATCGTGCTTCCCCACTGCCCCGTGCAGGCCACCGCGACGATGTCCGCCGCCGGCACGATGCCCGACGCAATCAGCTTCCGCGCCGACGACGTGATCGCGCTCCACCACTCGTGCGGATCCTGCACCACGCCGCCGTCCGCGAGGTGCCGCGTCTCGACCGGGATCAGCTCGTGCCCGGCAACCTCGCCGCGCATCGAGACGAGCGCGGTCTTCGGTCCGCCGGTGCCCAGGTCAATTGCGAGGACGTACTTTTCGCGGCTCATCGTTCCGCCCGGATGGAGCGCCGCCGGCGCGTTGGGGGTACGCCGAAGCGTATCCACGCATCGATGCTGGCTCAATGACGGCGGCGCGGCGTCCGGGGGGTGGTGCCGCGGGCCGACCGTTCGGCGCAATCGATGGAATGCTCTGCCTACGATAGACGACATT
>CAYJMJ010000036.1:0-30267 GCA_964371095.1 uncultured Dehalococcoidia bacterium
TGGCCCTCGCGCCGGCCACGTTCAACGACCCCGGCACGCTCGACACGCACACCGCGACGGTCGACTGGGGCGATGGCAGCGCGATCGAGTCCGCCGCCGTCACCGAAGCGCCGTTCGGCCCGCCCGGCCTGGTGTCAGGCGCGAGCGGAACCGTCGCCGCATCGCACGTCTACGGGGACAACGGCGCCTTTACGGTCACTGTCTGCGTGACGGACGACGACGGCTCCATGACCTGCGACGCGCTGACCGTCACCGTCTTGAACGTCCCGCCCGTCGTCACGATCGCGCAGTTTGCGCAGGGAGCGCCGTTCGTCCTCACGCTCGTGCCAGTCAACGCGTCGGTCAGCTTCACCGATCCGGGAGCGCTCGACACGCACACCGCGACCGTGAGCTGGGGCGATGGTTCGCCAGTGCAGGCGCTGGGCGCCGTCAACAGCCCCTTCGCGCCCGTGCACGCGTTCGCCTCCCCCGGCACCTACACCGTCATGATCACCGTGATCGACGATGACGGCGGCATCGATGCCGAGTCGGTCACGATCGAGGTCGTGAGCCCGCTCGACGCGCTGGGACGCGTCAGCTCAACCCTGAGCGCGCTGGCCACCGATCCCGGCACGAACGTCGCCGCCCGGACATTCATCCAGTGCGCGATCGCCGACCTGGGTGGCAACAACGGCGGATCATCGAACAACGGCGCCTTCACGCTCCTTGCGTCGAAGCAGTACGGCGCCGCAGTGGAGAAGATGGAGCAGGCGATCGCCTGCCTCAACAGCGCCGCCGCCGCGGACAGCGACCTGGACCTCGGGCACGTCCGGCTCGTTCTGGCGTGGGCGGGAAAATCGGTTGCCCTTGACGTGGTCGCCCGGGCCGAAGCCGTCGCCACCAGCTCCGGTCAGGTGAAGGCCGTGCGCGAGGCGAGAAGGCTCATCGCGGAAGGCGACGCGCTCCTCGCGGCTGAAGGTTACGCGGCAGCGACGGACAAGTATCAGAAGGCCATCGGCAAGGTGGAGAAGCTGCTGGCCTGATCGCCGCGTGGATGCCATGATGGCGCTCGGCTGCCGCGTCATCGGCTACACGACGCGTGGACACGCCCGGAGGACATGAGCCGGTCGACCGCACCTGATCGCCCTGCCTATCACTTCTCGCCGCCGGCAAACTGGCTGAACGATCCGAACGGCCTGCTGCAGTGGCGGGGGCGGTATCACCTCTTCTACCAGTACAACCCCAACGGCGCCTTCCACGGCACCATCCACTGGGGTCACGCGGTCTCAGACGATCTGGTGCGCTGGCGGGACCTGGCGATCGCGTTGGCGCCCACCCCCGAGGGGCCGGACAAGGACGGCGTCTTCTCTGGTTGCGCCGTCGATCGCGAAGGGGTTCCAACGCTTGTCTACACGGGCATCTTTCCCGAAGTGCAGTGCCTGGCCGAGGCCGCTGATCCCCACGACCCCGACCTGGCTGTGTGGCGAAAGCACCCGGCCAACCCCGTCATCGCCGCGCCGCCGGCGGAACTGGAGGTAGCAGGGTTTCGAGACCCCTTCGTCTGGAGGGAAGCGGACGGCTGGTACTGCGCCGTCGGATCAGGCGTCAAGGGTGGCGGAGGACTCGTACTCCTCTATCGGTCTCCAGATCTGGTGCACTGGCAATACCTGCACGAGCTGTGCCGCGGCGACGCCGGCGAAACCGGGCGCATGTGGGAGTGCCCGAACTTCTTCCCCATCGGTGGGAAGCATGTGTTGCTGGTGTCGTCGATCCCGCTCAACAGTGTGCTCTGCATGGTCGGCGAATACCGCGACCACCGGTTCACGCCCGAGCGGACGAGCGTACTCGATCATGGCGGATCGTTCTACGCCCCGCAGGTGATGCTGGACGAACATGGCCGCCGGTTGATGTGGGGTTGGCTGCGCGAGGACCGAGACGCTCAGGCACAAATGGCGGCCGGATGGTCCGGTGCCTTGTCGCTGCCGACCGAGCTGTCGATGGATGGCGACGGAACGCTGTGCGTGCGCCCCGTGGCGGAGCTCACCTCGCTGCGAGCCGCGCACAGGCAATACCGTGATGTCACCATACGACCAGCGCAAGACAACCGGCTCGACTCCATCGCCGGCACCCGGCTGGAAATTCAGGCCGTGCTCGTTCCGGGTGCCGCAAACCAGGCCGGGTTGCATTTGTTTCGATCTCCCGACGGCGTGGAGCGGACGCGTGTCTTCTTCGACAGCACCCGCCAGAAATTGGTCATCGATCGCGAACGATCGAGCCTGGATCCCGGGACGGTCCGGGATGTCCGGAGCGCGCCCCTGCGGCTTACTCCGGACGGAGTCCTCAATCTGCGTGTCTTCCTCGACGGTTCGGTGATTGAAGTCTTCGCGAACGACCGGGTCTGTCTCACCAGCCGTGTCTATCCCACACTGGCGGACAGCCGTGGTGTACAGCCGTTCGTGAACGGTGCGTCGGCAGAGCTGCGGTCGCTTGATGTTTGGGACATGCTCCCCATTTGGCCATCTGGGGTGCGAGCGACGCCGAATGGTTCGCCCAAGTAGGGAAGTGCGAACCACGCGCCAGAGTGGCCCGGTTGAGCGCGTCAAGAGCGATGGATCTTGCGCGAAAGGCGAACCCGAATTCCTGCTCACATTTTGCTCACGCTCTTGTTGTGGACAGATGCCGAAAGACGGGAATAAACGCAACTCGACTGCTGAAATTAGATACGAATCGCGCTCTGACTACAGTTAGCGGAGCTTGTTGGGACGAAGCTGGCTGAACTCAAAAACCGTTGGGCCGCAAGGCTCATGTGGGTTCGACTCCCACCTTCGGCACCAAGCTAACATCGGCCGAGAGCGCCTCACAATTGCCGGAGTGGCAACCCGCAGAAGGCCTCCACACAAGATCCCCGGCCGGGAAGCCTTGGCACGCCCATCAGGACTCGAACCTGGGGCGACCGGATTCGAAGTCTGATGCTCCCGGCCAAGATCAGATGAGGCCCGTGGTGCGCACGCAAGCGAATCGTCTCTTGACTCCATCGTCCTATAGTTATATAGTTTCCGGCATGTCAGATCTCGTTCCCCCCCCGCTCATCGAACACGTCGCAGAACGCTTCCGAGTCCTGGGCGACGCCACCCGGCTCTCCATCCTGCGCCTCCTACGTGAACGGGGCGAGCTCAACGTCGGCGAAATCTGCGAAGCTCTTGAGCACAGCAGCCAGGCCAATATCAGCAAACATCTGCGCACGCTCTCGCTGGCCGGCATTGTCGCCCGCCGCCGAGAGGGCACGGCTGCTTATTACAAGATTGCCGACCCCAGTATCACCAAGCTCTGTGACCTCGTCTGCAGTCGCCTGGTGCGCCAGGCGAAGGAAGACGCCCGGACCTTCGCCATCGCCTGAGTCCCCTACGGCTACTGGCCGTACTCTTTCTGTCCATTTCATCGCTCTATAGTCAAGGAGTTATAGATAATGCGCTCTTCTGCCCCTTTGGCCAGCCTCGGTCGCGCCGCACACGGCCACAGGCTCGCTGTCATCATTGGCTGGGCGATCCTCGCCGTGAGCCTCGGCTTCTTTGCGCCGCGGCTCGAGAGCGCTCTCTCTGGTGCTATGTGGGAGGTGAACGGAAGTGACTCACTCGCCGCTCGCCAGGTGATCGAGCGCGAGTTCGGCGGCTTCTCTTCGCAGTCCGCGGTCGCCGTCATCCACAGCGACCGTCTTGAGGCAAGCGATCCGCAATTCCAGGCAAAGGTGGACCTGGCTACCGGCGTCTTCGCGGCAGAGCCTGCACTTGGACCCACAGCACCGCCGCAGGTTAGTCAGGACGGCCACACCGTCGTGCTGCAGGCCGGCTCGATCGTCGACCCGACCGAATCGGTGCGTGCGGCGGAACGCGTGTCTGATCCGATCGGCGAACTCAGCGATGACAGCGTCACGGTTGCGCTCACTGGTTCGCCGGCGTTCTGGGCCGACTTCAACGCCGTCAACCGGGAAGGCATGATGAAGGCAGAGTTCATCACCTGGCCGGTGACCGCCATCATCCTCGTATTGGCCTTCGGGACGCTCGCCGCCGCCGGGCTGCCGCTCGTCCTGACGGCAGCAGGCCTCATCAGCTCGATGGGCATCCTGTACGGAATCACGCGGTACACCGATCTCTCGATCTGGACGCTGAACTTCGCGATGATGTTCGCGCTCGCGCTCGGGATTGACTACGCGCTGTTCATTGTCAGCCGCTTTCGCGGCGCCCTGCATGCCGCGCCGGACGACGTGGAGGGAGCCATCGGCGTCACAATGGACACGGCGGGCAAGGCAGTGCTGTTCAGCGGCCTCACGGTGCTGATCAGTCTCTCGGCGGTGCTGCTCGTGCCGATCCCGGCCTTCCAATCGATGGCCGCCGGCATGATGTTGTCGGTGGGCTTTGTCCTGCTCGCCGCCCTTACGCTGCTCCCAGCACTCCTGGGTCCTGGCATCAACCGCTTCGCCCTGCCCTGGCACACGGCGGGTGAACACCGTAGCCCCTGGTGGGCACGATTCTCGCAGCGGATCGAGAAGCGCGCCGTGCTGTTTGCGATCGCCGCCGCCGCGTTCCTTCTGCTGCTCGCGTCGCCACTGCTTGGCCTGAAGACAGGCATGCCAAGCATCAGTGTCCTGCCAAAGGACCGTCACGCGCGCGTGGGATATGACCTGCTCGCTTCGGCCTTCGGACCCGGCGGTCCAGGGCCCCTGCAGATCGTGGTCCCGTCCGGCACGAATGCACCCGACGTGTCGCAAACAGTCGCGGCGAACCGCGGCGTCGCGGCTGTCTTCCCGGCGCAGACGGCTGCCAACGGTTCGACGCTCATCACGGCCATCGCCACAACAGACCCGTCGAGCAAGGCATCCAGCGCGCTCGTCGGCTCGCTGCGAGCGGAGTTGCCGCCCGGCGTGCTTGTTGGAGGCCCGGTGGCCGAGAACCACGACCTCGACCAGATGCTCCGGTCGCGTGCCCCGATGGTAATCGGCGTGGTCCTGTTGCTTGGGTTCTTGCTGTTGCTCTTTGCGTTGCAGGCCGTCTTCATCGCTGTCGCCGGCGTGCTCTTCAACCTGCTCTCCGTTGGCGCCGCCTTCGGTGTCGGAGCCCTCGCTTTCCAGCACGGATGGGCAGCTGGACCGATGGGCTTCGAGAGCCAGGGCTACCTGACGTCGTGGGCGCCGCTCTTCTTCTTCGCGCTGGTCTTCGCGATCTCGATGGACTACACGGTCTTCTTGCTGGCGTCTGCCCGCGAGCATTTCGAACGGTCGAACGACGCCAGCGAGGCGGTCGAGGGGGCACTCGCCCACACCGGGCGGCCGATCGTCGCCGCCGCGGGGGTCATGGTGGCAGTGTTCTTCACCTTCGCCATCGCGGGCACGCTGCCCATGAAGGAGATGGGGCTGATCCTTGGCACGGCGGTGCTGCTGGATGCCTTCCTGGTCCGGCTGGTCCTGGTGCCAGCGGTCCTCCACATCGTCGGCCCCAAGGCCTGGTGGCTGCCGCGCTTCGTTGATCGCGTGCTGCCGGACATCCGCTTCGCACATTGAGAATTGCCACAGGAGGAATCAGATGACGTCCCAACCAACGATCGATGAAAGCAGTGCCTTTGCGCGTCTTATGGCCTCGGGTTATGGACGCCTGATCAGACTAGGTCTTGGGATCGCGGTCGTCGCGATCGGACTCACCGCCGTTCCACGACCGGCAGGTTTGGCGATAGCGGTGCTTGGACTCGTGCCCATCGCCGCCGGCGTGTTCAACCTTTGCCCGATCGCGCCGCTCTGGGGAGGACACTTCTTCGGCTCGCAGTATTGCGCGCCGAGAAGGAAGACCGGATCGGACTGATCGACCAGCCTCGCTCAGTCGCAAGAGGTCCGTTCGTGTGACACCAGGTCCGGGCAACCGGCCGGATGCGCGAGTGGGGCCATCGGACTGGCAAGTCCGGTGCTCCGGCGCGAAAGCAGCGACGTTATGTCCCCGCGCTCGACCCGAACTCGACCCGTAATTCGTGGTACTGGGCGGGACGGGACGAGGCGCGTTGGTACGAGGATGATCAGCTCCGGACACAGGTTGGGACGGAACGGTACTGGTCGGGACGTGGAAGGGAAGAAGGCAGAAACTCAAAAACCGTTGGGCCGCAAGGCTCATGTGGGTTCGACTCCCACCTTCGGCACCAAGCTACTTTTCGAACCTGAACTCTCCGGTACTTCCGTCTGAAGACGGCCGGCTCGGTCTTCACGTTGTGGAAACTCGCGAGCGGTTTCTCTCGGTTGGCAGAGAGGAACGCACCGCATGCACATCGACACCGCAATCAGTACCTGGATGCTCGACCTTCGCGCTGAGAACAAGTCGAGGCGAACAATCGAGTGGTACGCCCACAAGCTCCCGTTCTTCGCCGAGTGGCTCACAAGTGGCGGCGTGACCTCGGTCGAGAGCCTGACGCCGGAACACATGAAGGGTTTCCTCCGCCACTTGGACACGCTCGACCGTTCCATCAACAGCGGGCGATCGTTCAAGAAGGGCAAGGTCTCGTCCCTCACCGCTCACGGATACGCTCAGGTCATTGGCACATGCGTCCGCTCGTTGGCGCGCCCAGCGGCACCACCTTCTCGACGAACTCGACAGATATCCGCTTGGCGGGCGACCGCCTTTGAGGCGACCTCGCGAAAGGCGAACTCATTCACGACCCGCCGCAGGAGAGCGTGCACAAGCTCAGGGCGCGGATGCCGTGATGTCTACGGGCAGGCGGTCACGTCCTGGCCGTAGACCTGGCCCTGCAGTATCAGGTCGGCGAGCGTGATCTTCGCATCGCCGTTCTGGTCGTAGGAGGCCGGCGCGGGCGGCACTGGCTGGCCGTAGTCCGCCGCCAGGATGATCAGGTCCGCCAGGGTGACGCGACCGTCGCTGTTGACGTCGGCGCGCATGATGTTGCAGGTTGGGGTCGGTGTCCGCGTCGGCGAGTTGGTCGCAATTGTGGTTGCCGTCGCCGGAATAGCAGTGGGCGTGGGCGTGAGGGTTGGAGTCGACGTAAAGGTGGCGGTGACCGTTGCCCAGCCGTCGCTGAAGCCGCCGAAGTCCGTCGTCCAGTACCAGCCGTACGTGCTGCCCGCAACGTAGGCGCGTCCGATGCCAACGCCCGTGTGGGTCGCACCGAGCATGTTCGCATTGTGGCCCGGGCTGCTCTTCCAGCCGTCGAACACTTGCTGCGCCGTGGTATAGCCTGCCGCGATGTTCTCGCCAAGCGACGTGTTGAACCCGTAGCCGCAGTCACGAATCCGCTGCACCCACGTGCGGCTCAGGTCGTCGTGTGCGAAGTAGTTGTTCGTGCCAAGATCCCTCGACTTCCACGCCGACGCCTTCGTCAGCGTGTACGACGCGGCGAGCGGAGGCAGGTTGTTCTGCGCGCGGTAGTTGTTGATGAGCACGAGGAACGCCTGCTCCTCGGTGTCCATCGTCGCGTCGACCGTGCAGTCGCCCGCCGCTAGCGTGCGCGGCGTGGCGCGTTCAGCGACCGCGAAGGCGACCGCCATCGCTACGATCCCGGCCAGCGCTACGCGCGCGGTGATTGAAACGAGCATGAACGTCTCCCGCACCCACTCTTACCATCGGCACGGCGTTCGAATCACGAAGCCCTGGCGGAAAAACCCCAGGGGCGGCGGATTCATGTCGTCGCGAGGACGCGCGTCTGGGCGGGCCCGTGATCCGGCGCTCAGTCATCTGCCGTGCGACCATGCGCGCAGACGTAAACATCGACGGCAAGGTGACGCTCGTATCGTGTGATCACACGATTCTGAGATGGTGTGCACGTCACGGGCAGGCGCGTCCTGCGAGCGCGACCGGAGAAGTCCGGCGGCGATACTTGGGACGGTCATCTTCTAGTTTCGTGGGAGTGCGACCGGAGGACGCGGGCCGGCTCCGGAGTCCCACACCCCCGCCTGCGTGCACAGGGCGACGGCGCTGGACTGTCTTCCCGAGTACGACGATGTCCACCTCCAGGCAAGCAGCCCAGCGACGGGCCCGCGACTGCTCTCCTCCTCAGCGGAAGACAGGGACACAGGTGCATACCTTGTCGCAGGTGCAGATAACCCTGCCCGGAGCCCGAACGGGCGGTGCTGCTGCCGACGGGACGCAGTTGCAGGTGCACGTCGCTCCAGGCGGAATCGGAGAGCCACACGGCATCGTGTAGGTGACTATCTGGCCGGTAACGTCGCGAGCTGTGTAGGTGATGCGTGCGTCGGTGCAGTTCTTCAAGAACCATTCCCGCTCAGTGGGCGACCGGTACTCGGTACCACGGATCTCTTCACAGGCCTTCCGATCTGGCAAGGGCGTGGGAGTGGGCATCGGCGTCGGCGTCGCCTTGGGCGTCGGCGTCTCAGTTGGAGCGGCGGGCCCTGTCGACCGACAGCCATCAGCCAGGGCGCTGACCGCCACCAGGGCCGCCGCCGCTGAAACGGCAGTGCCGACGAAGCCGCGCCTACTCATGCGAGTGTGCGACGGAATGGCCGTCAGTCGAACGACCGCCGGCGCTTCCTCGGAACCATCATCAAACAGCCGGGCTAGCTCGAAGTGAGGCTCTGGGATACTCATAGGCACCACGCCTCCTTGCCTACCAGGTCGCTCTCAGCGCCGCTTGCAGGCTCGTGCCAGCATGTGCCCCCTGAGGCGGCTATGCATTCCAGTATCTGGTCCTTCGTGAGTTCTCGAATGATGTGGCAGCGAGCCGTGCCAGCGAACCGTCCTCCGCCACCGACCCGCAACGCCTTGCTGGCGCAGTCGCCAGCGCACGTCCATTTGGCGAAACATCCCTGGCAGTAGTCACGATTCTGGACAGCGTAATTCCTCAGATTGTCCAGAACGGGCAAGTCGAACTCATAGGCGTCGCCTTCCTCCGCAGGCTTCCCATAGAAGAACGTCTTGGCCAACGGATCGTCCTCTGAGAAGACTTCGTAGCAGGCGGATACATTGCCATCAGGGGAGAGACAGAAGCTATCCTGGCTGGCCGCGCAGAAGTGGCTCGTGATACTGCCTAGCCGCGCAGCCGAGAAGCTGATCTCGCGACCGAGGGACCTCGCGTGTTCTTGCGCAATGCGGAATGCCGCGATGAATTCCTCGGTTTCCGCAGATGGCGCATCTTGCCAACGCCCCATTTGATAGGCCGGCTCCACCTGAAGTCGCGCAGGGCGGAACGAAGCACAGATGAACTCAACCGATGCCGGCAGCAACGGAATCTGATCGGCCGTGACGGTCACCCTCAGTCCATACTGAAACCCTGCCTCGTCGAAACGACGGACGGTATCCATCACACGCGCACTTGAGCCTCTGCCGGATACCATTGGCCGGTGTCTGTCTTGAACTTCCGGCAGTCCATCGAAAGAGACGCTGGCGCCGCTGAGGTTGGAGACGATCCAGTCGATCTTCCTGTCCGTCAGCACACCGTTCGTCGCCACAGAGGCGTAGACGTCAAGGCCCATCGCCGACGCCTTTTCCCGCGCGTATTCCAGGGACGCGGTTAGGACGCGCCAGTTCGTGGTTGGCTCCCCACCGCCGTGAAAGGCTATCTCAAACCACCCTGCGCTTCGTCTTGATGCATTGGTGGCTACGAAGTCGATGCCTCTTCTGGCAACCTCCACGGTCATGTGCTTGAACGGCGTGTCGCCTGAAGCGGCATAGCAGTATGTGCACCGAAGGTTACAGCCCGTTGTCAGAAAGAGCGTCACCGATGTGGGCTCGGGGCCGCTACGGACGCTCGCGATAGGTTGGCGTTCGGGGCGAGCATCCAGTATCTCCAGGCGACGCAGAAACTCGACAAGCGAGCCATCCGGATCAGCGCACGCATCAAGACGGCCATCTCGGACATCCGCCAGGAAGTCAACTATCTTCGCGTTCCCGACGAAGGCCGCACGTCGCAACGGAGCGTAGATGAGATACCTCCCTCTCTCCACCGGGATAACGAACACTTCGGCGGACAGGGAAGGCGGTCCCCCGGATATCGGGGCGTCATGTGTGGGAACTGATCCGTGAACCATCGAGCGCCGTTCTCTTCCTCCGGCCCAGGTGGGTGGGCTACGCACGCCCCGGAGGCCCGCTCGCGGCGAATCCGGTGGGGAAACCGGCGCCTTGAGCAGGATCGCACCTTAGGGAAGAATCCGAACTACCTCGGTAGGATGAGCCAAGGCGTGCAGTGAAGACGGCGGCACGTAGACACGATCGGCATCGCGTGTGGACGCGCCTTCGTCGGGCGCGCTCGCGGAAGCCCTCGATGCTACGGTCGCTCGGTCAGACGGCTTCCGCTTGCGTGCGCAGAAGCGTCTGGCGGGATCGAACCTGACTCTCCCAGTGCTGGTGCGGCGCGGCGCGCCGTCTCGCGCTGGCGACCCTCTTCCATACTCCGATCCACGGTACGGAGCGACGGGTTCGCCGCGAAGATGCCGAGCGTCGAGATGACGAACAGCACCGCTCCCACCGCAACGACAGGCGGAGCACCGACGCTCTGCGCGGCAATCCCTGCGGGGACCGCGCCCAGGGGCATGAGTCCGAAGGTCATCATCATCACGCTCATCACCCGCCCACGGACCTCGTCGGGGATTACCATCTGGATGGCGGCGTTGTTCACGGTCATGAACGTCATGGACACGAACCCGAGGACTGCCATCAACCCGAGCGCGAGACCGAACCAGGGCGAGAGGGCGAAGAGAAACAGAAGCGCCCCGAAGGCGAGCGCCGTGCCGACCATCAGCGTACCCTTTCGGCGATAGTCGTCGAGATTCGCGACGACGAACGCGCCGATGAGCCCGCCGACGCCTGCGGAGGCTTGCATCACGCCGAATCCTGCAGACCCGACGTTCCAGACATCGTCCGCGAACACCGGCAGCAGCGTCTGGTATGGCATCGCGAAGATCATCGGGACCGTGGCGAAGAGCAGCAGGCCCATGAGCAGCGCCGAACTCCGGATGTACTGAAAGCCGCCGGCGAAGTCTTCTAAGAACGTGAACTCCCGGAGCCGCCGCGGCCGTGAGGGCGGCAAGAAGACCGTTGCAGCGGCGGCGCTGGCGTAGCAGGCGGTCGCGACGATGTACGCGCCGCCAATGCCGATCGGGACAACCAGGAGTCCGGCCATCGGCGGGGCAACGATCCTGCTGGCGTTCATGGCGGCGGTACTGAGTGAGATCGCGTTCATCAGCCGATCGCGAGGCACGAGGATGGCGACGAGCGCCTGGCGGCCGGGAATGTTGAAGGAGAACGCAGCGCCCGACACTGGCGTGATCACCAGGAGGTGCCAGAATTCGATGGCACCGGTCAGGATCAAGACCGACACCAGGCTGCTCGTCACGACGAGCACGCATTGCGTGGCCAGGATCAGCTTGCGCTTGTCCACCCGATCGCTGACTACGCCGCCGATGGGCGCCAGCACAAGCATCGGGATCGCGGCCGTCGCCATGACATAGCCAAGATACGCGGCGTTGTCCCATCGGTCGATGACGAGCCATCCACTCAGGATCATCATCATTTGCATCCCGAAAAAGAAGCCGATGTTGCCGGCGAAGAGGAACGTGAAGTCGCGGTTGCCGGACAGCGAGGAGAATGTGCGCCCCCACCCCGTCAGAGGCAGAGCCCCCTCCGGAAGCAGGACGCTCGTGAGCGCCTCCGGCACCCCGCCTTGCCGCCGAGGACCGGCGCGTTCGCGGCTCATCGACGGCAGTGGCCGGCCCAGGTTCGGCAAGGGTACCGTTGCCGGGCCTTGCGGTCGGACTTGGCCACAGGTCGCTTACGAGCAACGCCGCCCCCGCGCGTGACGGAATCTCGAACGGCGCGTCGTGCGGCGCCGGGACCGTCTGACAGTTGACGTGGCATGCCGAATCTCCAGAGGCAAACGCCTGTCGGCCGGCGCGCACGCCAGCGGCGCACGAATACGGTGCTCCATCCTGTCATTCGGCCGTGGTCCCGCGCCAGAGTCAATGGTCACACGCGCCGGCCCGCCACGAGGGCGTCGCGCCCGACCGCAGGCAGGCGCACCATGTCCTCATTGTGCCGTGCGGCTTCGACCCGATCCGGTGTCAGGCGCCGTTTGCGGCGAGCGGCGGGGGCAAATCGTAGAGGCTCAGACGCGCGGGCCGAGGCGTCTGTGTCGTGCTACATTTGGGCATGATGACGCTGATGGAAGAGTTGGGCTTCTACACCCTCGCGGGAGCGCCGGAATCGCCGCGCGCGTTGATCGACGAGGTGCGCCAGGCCGAGGCCATGGGCCTGGGCACGGCGTTCATATCGGAACGATTCAACATCAAGGAGGCGTGCACGCTGTCGGGTGCGGCCGGCGCGGTCTCGGACCGAATCCACATCGCCACCGCCGCCACGAACCAGAACACCCGCCACCCCATCGTCACAGCGTCCTATGCGACCACGATGCACAGGCTCACCGACGGACGGTTCAGCCTTGGGCTGGGGCGCGGCATCGAACCGATATTCAAAGCATTCGGCCTTCCCCCGATCACGACGGCGCAGATGGAGGACTTCGTCGGCCTCATGCGCCGATTGTGGCGGGGTGAAGTCGTGCTCGGTCACTCCGGCCCGGCCGGCTCATACCCGATGTTGTTCCTGGACCCCACGTTCAAGGAAGACATCCCGTTGACGCTGGTCGCATTCGGTCCCAACTCCCTTGCGCTGGGTGGCCGCTGCTTCGATGCGGTCGTCCTGCATACCTTCTTCACTGACGAGACGACGGCTCGGGCCGTGAAGACGGTGAAGGACGCTGCCGAGAAGGCGGGCCGGGACCCAGGCATGGTCAAAGTCTGGTCGTGTTTCGCGACCGTGGGCGACCACATCGCCCCGGACCTCCGCCTCAAGAAGACGGTCGGCCGGCTCGCCACCTACCTGCAGGCCTACGGGGACTTGCTGGTTCGCACGAACCGCTGGGACCCGAACGTGCTCGGGCGGTTCCGCACCGATCCGTTCGTTGCGGGCGTCCGCGGCGCGCTCGACGCCAAGGCCACCACCGAGGAGCTCGAACACGTGGCGACGCTGATCCCAGACGAATGGCTCGCGCCCGCCGCGACGGGGAGTCCAGGGCAATGCGTCGACGCGATCATGGGGCAGTTCGAGCTCGGCTGTGACGGAGTAATTCTCCACGGCGCCACACCCGCCGAACTCCTGCCCATCGTCGATGCCTACCGCCCCCGGCGGGCCGAACGGCCGGCCGTCACCTGATTCCGGCGACCTGACGCTGTTCTGCGCGGGGCCAAACGCGGAGGGAGAGCCATCGCGTCCGGTGCGACGAATTCCTGCCGCCGGCACAGGCCCATAGTTTCCGGATCGCGAACGACGGGTCGCAGAGGTGCGTTGGATCGTAGCACCATTTGGTCATGGTGCCTGGTGACGCCAACTACCCTCACGACGGTCCACTCAGACTCGCCATCGTGCCCGTCGGTCGCGGCTTCGCGGATCGATTGGCGCCGTGGACAGACGCATTTCTCCGCGCTGGGCCGACGGCCGACTAGATGCTGGGCTCGTCGCCGGGAGGATTCGCGCGGAGATAATCGAAGATCGCGGGGTCCGTCGTGCCGTAGCGCCAGACGTTGATCGCCGGCATCTGTAGCTTCCAGGAGTCGTGCGCGAAGCGTGACCAGACGTCGACACTGCCTCCCGTGTCCTGAGCGATGGGAACCACCCAGCGGTCGAAGGGCGCGAGCAACTGCCGCGTCGTGGCGACAAGGAACTCCGGAGTGATGCCGTCCGGGCCCGGTGGAAAGCCCATGTAGGCGTACCCGTTCACGTTGTCCGGAGTGTTGAAGATGTCCCAGTAGAGCTGCGGCCGGATGCCGTCACAGAAGGTCGCGAACTCGCCCACGGGCGCTGCGAGCATCTTCCAGGGGCGGGGGTCAATCGAGACATCAACGCGAGCGAACTCGCTGCGCTCTCGCAGTCGTTCGCCGAAACGCAGGGCGTCATCGCTGCTCCCCACCCAGAATCCGTCGTCGCTCTCGAGGTCCAGCGTCAGGCTGCGCGCGCCGGCGTTCAGGACGTCGGCGGCCATCTCGGCTTCACGGAGAGGATCGATGCCTTTCACGACCGCCCAGGCATGAAAGGCCACGCCGTATCGCTCGAAGGTGCCCGCGACGGTTTCCACCTGGGCAGGCCCGTCGATCGCGCCAGGAACCTGGTCGTACGTTGCCATCCAGTCCAAGCCGTCGTGGGTCTTCACGACGACGGAGAGATCGTTCTCCGCCAGCGCCGGCGCGATCTCGTCCGCGGAGCCATCGATCGAGAATTGCCACACCCAGATGGCGTGCCGCAGCGGCGGAGCGGTCCTCGACTGCACCACCCGCCGGAGCACCGCGGGCGCGCACTCCGTGTTCGCGAGCGTCAATGCGCCGGCACCCGCCATCACCCCCATGGCGGCGAGGAACCGACGTCTGCTGAGCGCATGCTCCCGGATGCGTGTCACTGCGGCCTCCACTTGTGATCATCGGCAGCGAGAGGGCCCAGCGGAAGTGACGGTACTCAGAGGCAATAGGTTCATTGGGCGATTGGAATCTCGCGCCCGGCGCCGCTCCGTGACGCCCTCCTCGCACGATGAGGACATCGTGGCGGCCAGCGGCAGGTGGTTGGCCTGCCGACGCCGCCACCTGCGGTTCGTACCACCGACGCAGAGCTAATCGGCCAGCGTCCACCGTCCGAAAGGTTTCTGCACCGGTCCTCCGACCTCGAAGATGGCGTCATCCACCTCGTCGTTGGTCGGCAACTGGTTGCCGGTTTCCGATCGCGTGCGCCCGGCGCCGGACGGCGGCGTACGAAACGTACACGACCTCAAGAACCGTCGGGCGGCAACGCCCGTGCGGGTTCGATTCCCACCTTCGGCACCACAGTAGCTTCGAACGAGTGATGTCACTGTTGCCGCGGTGGCAACATCCCGGGATACTGCGCGTTCTCGATTCCTGCGTCGCTTGGCCGCAAGGCACGCCTCTAACGCGATTGAACGCCGCACCTGGTCTGATCGGGGACGCGTAGGAGCTGGGTGACTCTCGCACCGGCCCACTCGACGCCCAACGAAGGGCGCGCGCCGCGGCATCATATCGGGCTCGAGCCACCTGGGCCTGGTTCTTGGGCCGCATGGTGCAGAGGCTGACGGCGATGCCATTTGGCCCTAGCCTCAGCAACCTCGCGACGCTAAAGCAACACGTGACACGTAAGGTGCCACCGCTTCGATTGGCTGCCGCCGTGCAAGACCGTCAGGTGCGGCGTGTCGGGCCAGGCGGGGCGCCGAGGACCGTCAGGGAGACGGAAGACGCACTGGTGGAGAAGCTCATGCCAGCAACAGGTAGGTCGGCCAAACAAGCCCGCCAGATCGCGATGGTCTTCGATCTCAACAAATGCGTCGGCTGCCAAACCTGCTCCGTCGCGTGCAAGATGCTCTGGACTCGTGACGACGACAAGCGCGAGGGCACCGACTACATGTGGTGGTGCAGCGTGAACACGATGCCGGGACGCGGGTATCCCAGGGACTGGGAACAGATGGGCGGCGGCTACCGGGACGGACGCCTCCAGCTAGGGAAGCGCCCCACGCGCGGTGACTTCGGCGGCGGCTGGGACTTCAATTACGAGGAGGTGTTCTACGGCGGCAAGGGCACCGACGCCCACCTGGCCCCCATCGGCAAGGCGCCCACATGGGGTCCGAACTGGGACGAGGACCAGGGCGCCGGAGAGTGGCCAAACAGCTATTTCTTCTATTTGCCCCGGCTCTGCAATCACTGCACCCATCCCGCCTGCGTCGAAGCCTGTCCCACCGGCGCCATGTACAAGCGTCCCGAGGACGGCATCGTCCTGCGGGACGAGTCGCGCTGCGAGGGCAAGCAGCGCTGCGCGAAGGCCTGTCCATACAAGAAGATCTTCTTCAACCATGTGCGCGGCATCAGCCAGCACTGCATCATGTGCTTCCCCCGGCTCGAGCAGGGAGTCGCTCCCGCGTGCGCCCGTCAGTGTCCCGGCAGGCTGGTGTTCGTCGGCTATCTCGATGATGCGGAGGGACCGATCCACCAGCTCGTGCACAAGTGGCGCGTCGCGCTGCCGCTCCACGCCGAGTACGGCACCGGCCCCAACGTCTTCTACGTGCCGCCCCTCTCGCCGGCGCCACTCGACGCAAACGGCGCCCCGGACGACCGGCGCTCCCGCATCCCCATCGGCTATCTCGAGAGCCTCTTCGGATCGAAGGTGAGCGAAGCGCTGGCGACGCTCAAAACGGAGATGGCGAAGACACGTGCCGGCAAGAAATCGAAGCTGATGGACCTGCTCACGGTCTACCACTGGAACGATCTCTTCGGGCCGTTCACACGTGACCCGGCGACGGTCAGGCACGCGGCGACGGGGAGGAAGTAGCGATGGCATCCAGGACAACCGCGCCAGCCTGCACCACCGGTGGGGCCGATGCATACCGCGACAAGTGGACCTGGGACAGTGTGGCGTGGGCGACCCACTGCGTCGACTGCTACCCGGGCAGCTGCATGTACCACATCTACCTCAAGGACGGGAAGGTCGCCTTCGAGGAGGTGGCGGGCAGCGCTCCCAAGCTCTTCGACGACGTCCCTGACAAGAATCCGATGGGCTGCCAGAAGGGCGCCGCCTGGAGTCGCACGCTCTACGGCCAGGAGCGACTGCGCTATCCGCTCCGTCGCGTCGGCGAGCGTGGCGCCGGGAACTGGGAGCAGGTGTCATGGGATGATGCGCTGGCCGACATCGCCGAGCACATGCTTGACGCCATCGAGCAGTCGGGGCCCGAGACCATCATCCACGAGATGACGCCGGCCGAGGGCGGCACGATGTCGATCTGGCCGACGCAGCGGCTGCTGGTCAACCTGCTCGGCGGCGTCGCGACCGACGTCAACGCCGTCATCAACGACTTCCAGCCGGGGCACTACATCACCTGGGGCAAGTTCAACCCGGCGAGCGGCGCCGGCAACGAGATGCGGACGAAGCTCCGGCTGATCTGGCACGGCAACCCCGTCTACACGCAGATCCCGAACTACCACGCCATGGCCGAGGCGCGCTACCAGGGGTGCGAGGTGGTGCACATCGCGCCCGACGCGGGCCCCTCCAGCATCCACGCCGATTACTTCTACTCCGTACGTCCCGGGACCGACGCGGCGCTCGCCCTCGCGATGTGCAGGACGATCATCGAGCAACGTCTCTTCGACGAGCGCTTCGTGAAGGAGCAGACCGACCTGCCCCTGCTCGTGCGGCTCGACACGGGCCGGTTCCTCCGCCAGTCCGACGTCGAGGCGGGCGGCTCCGACGATCGCTTCTACGCGTGGGACCTCGCCACCGGCGGCATCGCCCTGGCGCCCATGAGGACGCTGCGGTGGGGCAAGGTCGTACCGGCGCTCGATCGACGGCGCCGCGCCGTGCCGCTCGCTGATGGCACGCGTGTGCAGGTGGCGCCCGTGTTCGCGGTGTTGCGCGAGCGCCTCAACCGCGACTACACGCCCGAGCAGGCCTCGATGATCTGCGGAGTGAATGCCGAGGTCATCCGGTCGCTCGCGAAGAAGGTCGCGACGAGGCCGACGGGCATCTTCATGGGGATGAATCTCTGCAAGTACTACCACGGGGACCTGATGCAGCGCGCGATGATCCTGCTGCTGGGGTTGACAGGTAACTGGGGACGGCTGGGCGCTGGCATCACCAGCTGGTCGCCGGGCAGCGGCCTCGAGGGGCAGGGGTTGTTCTCGCAGAAGCAGGCGCGGGGGCTCGCCGAGACGCGCCGGGTGATCGCGTTGCGGGACCAGCTCCAGGCATTCTCGGAGGCGCAGGCCGCGAACAGCGACTCGCGCGAGATCGCGGCGATCGACAACATGGTCAACGCCACGCGCGCGGGGCTGACCGGCATGATCCCGCCCGCCCTCTTCTGGTACTACCACTGCGGCTACCGCGATCGCTGGAACAACAAGCAGTGGAACGACCCGACGATGCGGCGTTCGTTCGATGAGTACGTCGCGGAGGCGGTCGACAGCGGCTGGTGGCAGGGCGTCATCAAGCCGGATCCGGCCACGCCACCCCGGGTGCTGTTCGAGGTCGGCGGCAATATGCTGCGCCGGCAGCGCGGCGGACGGACTCACCTCCTGGAACACCTGTGGCCCAAGCTCGACCTCATCGTGAGCGTCGACTGGCGCATGAACACCACCGGCCGCTTCTCGGACTACGTGCTGCCCGCCGCGCAGCACTACGAGAAGCCGAACTTCCACACGGCGAGCGCCGCGCTCCTGGAGCTGAAGTTCTCGGACGGAGCGGCGACACCGGAGGGGGAGTCGCTGAGCGAATGGGACATCTTCCGCCGACTCGCTCAGAAGATCGAGGACGGCGCGAAGGCGCGCAATCTGACCGAGTACACCGACAGCGTCGGCCGGGTGCACCGGCTCGAGAACCTCTATCACCAGATGACGCTGGGCATCGAGGGCGTGGACGATCTCGTCGACGAGTGGATCAAGGACACGGCCGAGGCCGGCATGCTCAAGCAGGGCCAGAGTCTCAAGACGATGCGTAAGACGGGCCGCGCCGAGTTCACTCGCGTCGGGGAGAGCGTGTACACGCTCAACCAGGCGACGGACGCAAAGCCCGGGAAGCCCTACACGTCGCTGCAGTGGCACACGGAGAAGCGGCTGCCCTACCCGACGCTCACACGCCGGGCCCAGTTCTACATCGACCACCCCTGGTTCCTCGAAGCCGGCGAGGAGCTGCCCGTCCACAAGGACAACCCGAAGATGGGCGGCGACTACCCCTTCGTCATGACCTCCGGCCACAACCGCTGGAGCATCCACTCGATGAACATCACCAACCGCATGCTCCTGCAGACGCATCGCGGCAGGCCTCATCTCGTGATGAACACGCGAGACGCGCGGCGGCGGCGCATCGAGGACGGTGAGGAAGTGCGTGTCTTCAACGACGTCGGAGAGTTTCTGGTGCCCGTGAAGCTCTCGCCCTCCGTCATGCCGGGCCAGGTGATCTGCTACAACGGCTGGGATCCGTACCAGTTCCGCGATTGGCATGGACCCATGGACGTGGAGCCCGGGATGGTGAAATGGCTGCACTTCGCCGGGGGCTACGGCCATCTCCGCTACTGGCCCATCCAGTGGCAGCCGACGCCCGTTGACCGCGCCGTCAGGGTGGCCGTCGCGAAGCTCGACCGCACTGCGCGGACGGGGGCGACGAGACCAACGGCCGCCCGCGCACGCTAGACGGGAACCGCCACCGCGTGAGTCGCCCCGTCGTTCATCGACTCCTGGTCATGAGCGACCAGGGACTGTCCCGGCGAGCCCGCAGGGAGAATACGCGCTTGTGGTGTCGTTGGGCGGCGCACTGAAGCATCAACTCTGCTACCGAAACGTCAGGCAGATCCAGCGGCAGTCATCGTTCACGGCGGCCAGAGCCGTGCCACGCACGTCCGCGCGTTGTCCAGAGACGGGCCGAGCACTCGCTTGGGTCCGAGCCGTCGCTGAGTTCCCACCGTACGCGAAGTACCAGCGACGATTCCTTTCGAGAGCCATGTCGCATGGGGGTTCACCCGCACCGCGGCGTCCGCGGTCTCAATCAGCGGTTGGCCGCGAGCAACGAGCGGCAACGGAGTGGCGTACCGCGTGGCGGCTCATGCGAGTTCGCGATCGATCCGCTTCAGCGGTACTCCGTTCGTCGCAGCGATGATCGAGGTGGCCGGCATGAGCGGTGCCGACCACTCGCGCCGCACCTCGATGCCTCGAGGGGAGTACGAGGCACCGGCTGCGACGGCAATGGCCAGGACGTCATCGATGCCCGCCCCGAGGCCGCGCTGCCGTCGGGTCATGCCATCAACGCCTCACGACGGTGCCGGCCCGGGCGCGTGCCTTTCGAGGTGTTGACGGATCTCCTGGAATTCGGCGGTGCTGATCTCGCCGCGGGCGAGCCGCCTCTTGGCGATCTCGATCGCATCTGCATCGTCGCCATCGGGACGTCCGTGCGCGGGACGCACGATCGCGGCAACGATCAGGTAGACCAGGGACGCCCAGAACAGAATCCAGAAGATGCCCATGAACACCATCCACCAACCCATCCCGTCATTCGTGTGCCACATGGTGGTTGCTCCTTCTCCCCGGCTGTCAACTTCTAACCAGGGTGATGCGATGAGTGATCGACCGGCTGCGTGCCGGAACTGCCTCCGCCGTCGCCGCGGATCGCCGGCCCGATCCACAGCGTCGATACCGTGAACGCCACGGAGAACAGGACGAGCGCCACACCGGGCGCCGCCCACGTGCCGAAACGTCGCCTGAGCCGCAGCAACATCGGAATCGTGAGGACAAGGCCGATCACTCCGAACAGGAGGGTTCCTCCCGTGCCCGCAAGCAACGCCGCGCCCGCGATCGGCCCGGCGTGGTGCAGGACGTGCGGAGCGACGCCGGCGACCACGCCCACGGCCGCGGTGAATGCGGCGCCGATCCGCGCGAACCAGCCGCGGCGCTCGCCGACAATCGCCTGTCTGTTCGGTATCAGTCCTTCGCCCGCGCGAACGCTGTGCATGTCTCCTCCGCCTACCGGACCGCCAGGTAAGCGATCATCGCCGGGTGGACCTTGCAGTAGTACTCGTAGTCGCCGGCCTTATCAAACGTGATCGACTTCGATTCGCCGCCGTTGAAGATGCCGGTGTCCCAGCTGCCATCCTTCGCCGACGCCGTGTGGGGAACGGCGTCGAAGTTCGTCCACGTCACCGTGGCGCCGACGGGTACCTGAAGGTTGCCGGGCGCGAACACCGAGCCCCGCATGGCGACGGCCTCGGTCTTGCCGCCGGCGGTCACCGGCGCGTTCGACGAATTGGTGCCGCCGCCCATCATCTGTTGCATGTGGCCGCTGCCCATCCCCCAGCCGCTCATGCCCCAGTCTCCTCGTGCCACGGTGAACGCGGCCATGGCCGTGAAGAAGACCGCGGCGGCCAGCATCACACCAGCGATGAATGCAAGCGGAAGCGTCTTCGATACACGTGTCTGATGCATTGCCTCAACTCCTCACCCGGTGAGACGCGTGTCAGGCGTCAACTTCGGCTGTAGCGCCGGACGGCCGCGACAACCTCATCGATCTTCTCGGACCCGGCTCCATCGTGCACCGCCTCGCGCACGCACCCGTCCAGGTGGTCGCGCAGAAGGATGAGCGCGACTCCATCGGCCGCAGCGCGCAGCGACGCGATCTGCTGCATGATGTCGATGCAGTAGCGATCCTCCTCCACCATCCTGGCGAGGCCACGCGCCTGGCCCTCGATGCGCCGCAAGCGTGTAAGAAGCCGTTGCTTGTCGGCAGCGTAGGACTTGCTCGTCTTCATGCGTCTCCTCCGATACTCCCCCACACTGTATGGGATCGACTTGCCGTTGAGAAGGTCCGACCGGCCCAGATGCGATGGTCCGAGCGTCACAGGTTCACCAAGTCATGCCGATCGGCACGCTGGCAGCATGACTGTTCGGCCCTGTCCAATACTCCCCAGCACTATTACGGTGGTGCCATGCCAGCGCCAGGAGGCGAGAGACATGGATACCACAGCCCTCACGAGCGGCGACACCGAGACAGCGCGTAAACGGTACAACCGCGCCGCCCGCTTCTACGATGTCCATCAGACGGTCATGGAACGGCTCGTCTTCCGGCGATTGCGGAAGCGACTCTGGACGAAGGCGCCGGCGGCCGGCCGCATCCTGGAGGTCGGCGTCGGCACCGGGGTCAACATCGGCTATTACCCGGGCGGCGCGCACGTGACCGCGATAGACCTCGCCGACCGGATGCTCGCGCGGGCGAAGCACCGCGCCGACCGGCTTCACGCGACCGTCGACCTGGCGCTGATGGACGCGCAGCATCTCGAGTTCCCGGATGCCACGTTCGATGCAGTCGTCGCCACCTGCGTGTTCTGTTCCGTGCCTGATCCTGTCGCCGGCCTGCGCGAGGCGTGGCGCGTGTTGAAGCCCGGCGGCAATCTCGTGCTGCTCGAGCACATGCGCAGCGAAAATGCGGTGCTGGGCAAGGTCATGGACCTGCTGAACCGGCTCATGGTGCGGGTGTCCGGCGCGAACATCAATCGGCGCACGCTGGAGAATCTGCGCCACGCCGGCGTGCGGGACCTTGAGGCCTCGAGCCACCTGCTCGGCATCGTCAAGCTGATCGAGGCGCGGAAGCCCGCAGCGGGCGCGTGACGATGGTCCCCGTCGCGCGACGCGACCTGCTCGCCGAAAAGGGCCGCTTCGCGCCCTCGGTCGCGGTTGAGGATCGCCCATGGGGCGCGGCCTGCATCGCGCACAGCAGCAAGGTCTGACGTCGTACTGACCGGCCGATCGGCGTGCGCACCGAGATGGACTTGCGTTCCGTGCGCCGGGCCTCATACGTCCCGGCTTGTGCGCCTCGACGAGGCTGACGATTCGCCGCGTCCGTTACCCGCGCCCGCCGTTACCTCCCCGGACAACCGTTTTCGCGCTGCGGGCGGCGTCGATCTGGCCCCGCAGCCGCGTGATCTCCTGCTCCATCGCGGCCAGCCTTGTGGCCGTCGCCGGGTCTGACTCGGTGTTCGAGGAGCCGTGGTCCTCGTGCCGTCCGTGGCCTCCATGCATACCGCGCATCATGATGAGCATCGCCAGCGGGCAGGCGGCGAACAGCGCGATCGGCAAGAGCCCTCTCAGAATCTCCATTCGTCATGCTCCTTTCACCGGATGACGTTGGCGGCAGAAGCGCCGGCTGCGTCGCGCCCATTGTCGAGCGAGGCGCCACGCCGCGACGTTCGGCAACACCCATGAATCGTGTGGTGCGATGCCCGTCACGCCCCGGCCCGCGAGGGGCGTCCGGCCAGCGGCGCGCGCCGTTAGCTCACGGTCATCTTGCCGACCATGCCGGCCTCCTTGTGCCCCGGAATCGTGCAGTAGAACGCGAACGTCCCCTTCTCGTCTGTGTGGAACGTGATACTCCCGTCGCCGCTCGCCGTAACGTGCACGACGAGCATGTCCGGCGTCGCGCCGGCGTGGTGCGCACCCGTCGCCTCGCCGATCTTCTCGATGTGGATTCCCTGCACGAGCAGGTCATGCTCCGTGGCGTCCTGATTCGTCACGTTGATGCGCACCGTCTTTCCGGCGGGCACGTCCACCGTCGCCGGCGTGAAGCGCAGGTTCTTGATCGAAACGTCGATGACCACGTCCGGATTCCCGCTCTCCGGGTCCGCACCCTGCGCGCTCTCGCCGCACGCCGCGCTCGCGACGAGGATCAGGCCCATCGCGCCCAGGCCCAATACCCATGCTGCCGTCTTCTTGTTCAGCACAATCGTTCCTTTCCAGTTGGTCCCGCTTTGACTGAGATACCAACGGCCCGCACATCGTGTATTCGCGCGCGTGCGGGTCGTCGTTGGCATTGTCGGGGAGTTGGCGCGGCGAGTCAGCGGGGCAACATGCGGCAATGGTGCGGGGCTCTGCCCCTCAGCCTGCGGTCCGTCACGTTACTCGTGAAGGAGGCCGCGTTGCAGCGCAAAGCGAACGAGTTCTGAGCGGTGTTGCAGGTTGAGCTTGCCCATGATCCGGCTGCGGTAGCTGTCCACCGTCTTCCTGCTGAGGAACAGCTTCTCGGCGATCTCCTGGTTCGTGAAGCCCTCGGCGGTGAGCTGCAAGACTTCCACCTCGCGCTCGGACAGGCCGGCCTTCTTCGCTGGATCGGGCATCCCCGACGTCTCGACGTAGCCCTTCAAGATGTGCGCGGCTGCCGGCGCGTAGACGAAGACGCCCCCGTGCGCGACGGTGCGGATCGCCGACAGGAGATCCGTGTCAGCGCTGCTCTTCACAACGTACCCCTGGCCGCCGGCCTCGAGGACGTGATAGAGGTACTGCTCGTCGTCATGCATCGTCAGCACCAGCACCCGGGTCTCGGGCACGCCTGCGACGATCTCCCGCGTCGCGGCGAGGCCGCCCTTCCCCGGCATCGAGAGATCCATCACGACCACGGCCGGCCGAAGGCTCTTGACCAGCTCGATCGCGGCGTCGCCGTCGCCGGCTTCACCGACCACTTCGATGTCCGGCTCCGCATCGAGCAGCGCGCGCAGTCCGGAACGCAGCACGGCGTGATCGTCCGCGAGTACGACGGTGATGTTCTCAGGCTCCGCCATTGAGTGGTATCTCCGCGACGATCATCGCCCCATGTCCCGGTCGGCTCTCGATCGTTAACACGCCGCCGATCAGCGCGAGCCGCTCGGCCATGCCGAACAGGCCGATGCCGTGCTCTCCCTGCGACGTTGTGGACGGATCGAAGCCCGCGCCGTCGTCCTCGACACTGAGCCGAAGTACATGCTCGTCGCGCCGCGCGACGATGCGCGCCGTCTTCGCGCCGGAGTGCCTGGCGACGTTCGTCAGCGCCTCCTGAAAGACGCGGTAGAGCACGATCTCCGTGTCGCCCGGTATGCGCGCCTCGAGCGCCGCGACGTCCATCCGGACCCTGGTCGGCGATACTGCCTCGAACTCAGCCACGGCTGATCGCACCGCCGCCGCGAGGCCGAGGTCGTCGAGGACCGACGGGCGCAGCCTCCACGCGAGGCTCCGCATCCCTTCGAGAGCGGACGCCATCTGGTCCCGCAGCCCGGGAAGCTTCTCTCTCACCTCGTCAAGCGAACCGAGCGTTTCCAGGCGCTTCAGACCGAGGAGGATGGTCGTGAGGTTCTGCCCGGCATCGTCATGAAGCTCCCTGGAGAGCCTGCGACGCTCGTCCTCCTGCGCGGCGATCACGCGCGATGACATTTCGGTCAATTTCGCCTGTTTCTCGACCATCAGGTCCGCCATGTGGTTGAAGGCCAGGGTCAGACGCGTGAGCTGCGCGTCCGTGAATGGATACCGGCGCGCGCGCGCTGCCGTGTCGCCCTCGCCGAACGCCACGATGCTCGTTTCCAGTTCCTCCACGGGCCGCAGGACGACGCGGGTCAGCCCGAAGATGATGGCGAGCGTCGTCACGAGCCCGCCCGCAATAAGCGAGATCGCCACGTTCCAGTGGGGTCCGCTATGCGGCGCCGCGATGTGCTCCGTCGTCACCCAGAACGCGAACACGGCCATCGCCGCGGCGGCGATCGCGCTTACGGCGACGAGCCGGTAGAGCAGCGACATACCCTGCAGGTAACGCATGCACCTCTCCTGTTCGGGATTGTATCTGTTTGGCGAGGCGCTCCTATGCGGGGCAAAGCCCCGCGCAGCGAAACCAGCGATGCCCCGCAGACGTGCGCTTCCTATGCCGCGATGATCCAGGTGACGGCTCTCGCCGTCGGCAACCCGTCTTCGGCAGCGAGCCGGTGCCGGAGGCGGGTTGCCCACCCTTGCGGAACGGAGGCGCCATGCCGATTGTGCGAGTGATTTCAGCGCTTGGTTGCCGGCCGTGCGAGCGGGTCAAGGTCCGCCTGGAAGAAATCCAGGCGCGCCACGCCGAGCTGGAGGTCGAGCACGTCGACCAGTTGACGGACGAGGGCGTCGCCCTCTCCGCGCGGCACCGCGTGTGGACGCTCCCTACACTGATCATCGACGACACCATCGTGGCAGAGGGTGACGTCGAGGTGCCCGACCTCGAGGCCGCGCTCGGGTTCGTGCCCGGTGAGACTTGAAGTGCGAACGGCACGTGGCGGCAACGCCGAAGGGCTCTACCCCGCGAATCGGGCGCAGGCCGATACTATCAGTGACGGCGCGAACGTGGAGGCATGATGAAGAGGACACGAACACGCAGCGCAAGTGGCTCCAGACCCATACTGATCGGCATCGCCGCGGTGAGCGTCCTCGCGCTCGGCTTGATCGTGGCCATGGAGATCCTCGGCAGCGGCGGCGGCGGCCCGCAACCCGAGGCGGTCGTCACGCAGGCGCCTGAGGACCATCCGGCCGCCGCCAGCACCGGCGGACCGGACCTGCACTTCACGACGACCTCCGTCGATTTCGGCGTCGTGCCACTTGGGAAAGAGGTTGGGTACGCGTTCTCCTACGCGAACATCGGCGCGAAGACGTTGCGACTCGGAGATGTCAACGTGCGCGCCGTCCGAGGGTGTTGACCATTCCAGCCGGTCGTCGGTGCGACGACCCTGGAGCCCGGCGAGAAGAGCACGCTGTCGTTCACGACTCACATGATGGCGGGGATGGATGGTCCGCACCTGTTCGAGATCACGGTCAAGTCGAACGACGCGGACGATCCGGTCACGAAGCTGGAGGTGAAGGGTGACTTCCAGCCTGTGGGCCAAGGGGGCAGCGGTAGTGGACAATAGCCGTCGCGGCCGGCTGACCTGGATTGGCGCGAGCATTGCGCTCCTTTCGGCGATGACCGCCGCCGCGGTGGCAGTGGTCCTGACGTCGGCCGCCGGCGGGACCGGCCGGACGAGCCTTGATCTCAGTGGACTGCCGGACATGCCTGCCGAGACCCGGGCCGCCTACGAGGCTGCTCCATCGCACCGCGATCTGTTCGCACACCTGCCGTGCTATTGCGGTTGCGGGCTCTTGAAGGAGCCGCACGCCAGCCTCGATCGCTGCTTCCTCCTGCCCGACGGCTCTGCCGAGGCGCACGCCTCGGGATGCAAGATCTGTACGGACATCGCGCTGGACGCGGTCGCCATGGAGACGCAGGGCTTGGATCACGCGGCGATCCGCGCCCGCATCGACGAAGCGTACACCCGCACAGGGCCTCCGACCGACACGCCTCTGCCCTGACACCACCGCCGGGGCGGCGACGTTCGGCAGATTCCCTGGTGTCCGCGCACCGGCGGCCTCCGCCGTTCAGCCGGGGCGACGCGGCACCCGGTCCATTCCTGCACAACCGCTACCCACCTCGGGCAGCTTCTCCGCCGTGCCGCGAGCGCGGCATGAGGGCGGCCGAACGCGTCGCATCGACGGCCATCCTCGTCTCTGAACTCCCCGGCCCGCCAAGACCGATGTGGCGCCGCCCGTTGCCGCGGCACCAGCCACCGGATAGATTTCGAGGCCGGACGGCGGCGAGAGGCCGCGAGTGTTGTGACATCCGCTCCGCTGTCTCATCCCTGGACAACGGCGCGGCCGGCTCCGATTCGCCATGCGATGCTGGCAGCTCCGCACGAACCTGAGGGACGGTACGCGAGTGAAACGGATAACCCGCACCGTTGGGCTGGAGGACCTGCGCGACCTCATCGAGGCGCCCGCGCATGCGCATCTGGCCTATGTGGCGGACGGCGAGCCGGAAGCCGTGCGCGTCGCCAGCCGGCGTGACGGCGAGCGCTGGCTCGTCACGCTGCCGCCGGGCGCATCCGTCCCGGATGGTGCGCGCGTCGTGCTGATGCTCGACGATGGCGAGTTCTATTTCGAGCTGCGGGGCGTCCGCGTGCGCGGCACGTTGCGTGACGCGGGCGACGGGACCCGGGAAGTCGTGCCCGAGAAGATCATCACGTGGGACTACGGCTCGATGCGACGGAGGGAGCCGTGAGCGCGCGCGTGGCGGCCGAGATCACGGCCGACGATGAGCGCGTTCGCCACGCCCTGCGCAACGCTATGATCGCGCGGATCGCCACAGTAACGCCCAGCGGTGGCCCGCTGATCATGCCGCTGTACTTTGTGGTGCTCGACGGCCGCATCTACATGAACAACGCGGCGACGTCGCCCACCGTGCGAAATATCGCGGTGCACCCGCACGTCCTGGTCCTGTTCCAGGTTCGCGATGGCGAAGTGGTGCGGCTGCGCGGCACGGCAAGTTACCTGCGCGACGCGGCCACGATGCGGCGCGTCACGCGCGCGTCGCTTCCGAAGTACGTGCTGCGCCCACGCGCATTGTGGTTCTGGCTCCGCAATCTGTCCCGCATGTCGGCCAGGTCGCAGTACACCCGCGAACGAACGGAGACGGGGATGATCGAGGTCACGCCGGAGTCGTACACGGTGAGCCCCGCGTAGAATTACACGTTCCGTTCCCACACGTGAAGAGAGTGCTCACATCGGCCGCAGGCGCCGGACGCCCGCAGCCGACTCGAGCACTCCCCACGCGTCAACACGCGGCGTGGCAGGCACCGCGCCGGGTGTCAGACCCGCGGGGCCCGGCACCTGCGGATCGCGGACCAGGACCGGGCCGCCACGCACCGACGGCGACAGCGGTCGTCACTCCGATCTACACCGCCACCTCGCCCGTCTCGCCCGTGCGGACACGCGTGATGGACTCGATGGCGAACACCCAGATCTTTCCATCGCCCACGGCGCCAGTGCGCGCGTTCTCAGCGATGCACCCAACGATCTTCCCAGCGTCCGCATCGGCGACGATCAGTTCCAGCTTCACTTTCGGAAGGAGATCCACCGTGAACTCCTTGCCACGCCAGTGCTGCTTCACCCCTCGCTGCCGGCCGTGGCCCCTCACGGACGAGATCGTGATGCCTGCATACCCCACGTCTTCGAGCGCCGCCCGAACGACGGGTAGCTGCTCCTCGCGAATAACCGCTTCTACCTTCTTCATGACACGCTCCTCCTCTGGTGGCTTGGCACGTGAAATCGAAGCCGCCCTGCGTTCGCGGCTCTTCCCGCGGCCGTCAACGGTGACCGTCAATACCAATGTGCGGTTCCCTCCGCGCTCGCATACACCGCCAGGAACAGGTCCAGATGGATCATCAATAACCTGCCCCACGCGGTGATCGTCGCGACGAGCGTCGTTCGTTCGTCGATGGCGCCCTCGAGCACACGGATGATCTCGGCGTGCAGGAAGCCGATCGTGGCCAGGAGATAGCGCGCCTCCACGCGTGCCTTTGGCTCGCGGCCGCGGCCGGTGTGCGCCCTTCCGACCTCCAGCAGGTAGGCGGACAGTTGCGCATCGAGAGGCGCCTCGATTGCCACCGTCAGCCATTCTCTGAGAGATGCGTCATGAGCCCGTACCGTATCGCGATCCGTATGACCGTCCGCCCGCCCGAAGTGAACCGCCGTCTCCTGGTGTGATTGCAGGTGCCCGTACACGGCGCCTACGATCACATCAGAATGCGCCACCACCGCCTCGCGCGACGCGTACACCAGCTGTTCATCCTCCTCCCCATACCCGATGAGGTCGCGCGCGGCCACCAGCCGTTGCGTGAGTCCCTTTCCCCGCCGCCGGCCGCCGGGCCACCCTGCACCGTCGGCCACAGGCGGATGCTGCATCACGCCTCCGCGGGCTCCGCCAGAAAGACGGCGGCGGGCACGACCGCCGCCGCGTCCCCCGGCAGCCGCCGCCGTTCGGCCCGATACGCCCATTTCAAGAGCAACGGCGCCACCAGCGTCGTTGCCAGCGTCATCAGGATCGTGGCCGAGAACTCCTTGTCATCGACGAGGCCGTGCTGCAAACCGACCACCGCGACGACGAGCGCAACCTCGCCGCGGCTGACCATCCCATAGCCGACGCGCGTCGCATCGCGCACGTTGAAGCCACCCGCGAGCGCCCCGCCGATGGCCCCGATGATCTTCGTAGCGATCGCCACGCCGATCAGGAGCGCAGCGAAGACCGGCGCATCCCGAAGAGCCGATCCGTCCATCTTCAGGCCCACGACAACGAAGAAGATCGGAATGAAGAAGGCGTACGCGATCTTGTTCGTCGACTCGGTGGCGTGCTCGCCGATCTCGGTCCGCGCGACCATCATGCCTGCGATGTACGCGCCCGTGATCGCCGCGAGACCGCCCCAGTGCTCGGCTGCCCATGCGTAGGCCAGCGCGATGCCAAAGACAATCGCCGTGCGCGTCTCGCGCTCGTGCAGGTGCAGGATGCGGTCGATGACCACCGGAACCGCGAAGATACCGATGACAAACGCCAGCGGGATGAAGGCCGCCATCTTCACGATTGGGAACGCCGGGTTTCCCCCGCCGCTGAATCCGAGCACAAGCGAGAGGATCAGCACCCCCATGACGTCGTCGATCACGGCCGCCGCCAGGATCGCGCTGCCTTCTCGCGATTGCAGCTTGCCCAGCTCCGTCAGCGTCTGCGCCGTGATGCCGACGCTCGTCGCCGTGAGCACGGTGCCGAGGAAGAACGACTGCGCCGTGCCCATGCCGAACGCATAGCCGAGCCCGATGCCGGCGGCCATCGGCAACGCGACGCCTCCGGCCGCCGCGAGGAGGGCCGCGAGGCCCACCCGGCGCATCTGCGCGACGTCGGTCTCGAGACCGGCGATGAACATGAGCAGGATGATGCCGATGTCGGCGAGGCTGTCCAGCGATTCGCTCGGCTGAAGCAGGTTCAGGACCGCCGGGCCCATGGCCAGGCCGACGACGAGCTTGCCGAACACCGCCGGCAGCCCGAACCGCTGACTGGCGACGCCGCCCAGCTTGGCGGCCACCAGCACCAGCGC
>CAYJMJ010000037.1:0-28219 GCA_964371095.1 uncultured Dehalococcoidia bacterium
GAATCTGGTGGTGGGCCCTCAGGGATTCGAACCCTGGACCGACGGATTAAAAGTCCGTAGCGGTCGGTCTACAGCCGTCTTCGTAGGCACGAGTCCAGAATCAAGACAAGTGGCGAACGTCTTCCTGCGTCCACCGCCAAACATCCTGAGTCCAGCCCCGTTGCTGTCACGGCTGCTGTCACCGGGCTAGAGCCGCATCGATCTCAGCGGTGGCAGTCCGCTGCATCGTCGGCGTTACGTGGCTGTAGAGGTCGAGCGTGATCGCGATCTGACTGTGGCCGAGCATTTCACTGACGATCTTCGCGTGAACGCCGCGGCTCAGCATCAGCGTCGCGGCGCTGTGCCGTAGGTCGTGGAAGCGAATGCGCGGGAGCCCCGCCCTCGCCACGAGCGGATCGAGGAAGTGGCGCATGTTGCGTCCATCGATGTAGGCACCCGCCTCGTTTGCGAAAACGAGATCCGGCTGTTCCCACGCCGGACCGGTTTGCAGGCGCTCTTCGATCTGTCGGGCGCGATGCCGTCGCAACGCCTCGACGGCCACCATCGACAAGGCCACCTGGCGCCGCGAGCGTGCGGTCTTTGGCGGCGCGACGACGAAGCCGCCCTTGGTCGGCTGGAGCGTGCCATGGATCTGCAACGCGGCACCTTCCAGGTCAATGTCTCGCCATCGCAACGCCAACAACTCGCCCTGCCGCAATCCGCCAGTCACAGCCAGCACGATGAGCGCTTCGAGCCGTTCGCCACGCGCAGCATCGACGAGCGTCATCACTTGTTCGGGGTCAAGTGCCCGCATCTCATGGCGCTCCACACGCGGCGGCGTTACTGCATCGGCTGGATTTCGAACCAAGACGCCCCAACGCATGCCCTGCTTGAAGGCCCGGTGTAGGATTGCGTGCAACTGCCGAACGCTCGCCGGCGATAAGCCGGCAACGCGGCGATCCGCGTACAGCTCCTGCAAGCGCTGGGGGGTCAACTTGGCCAGAGATGTCGCGCCGATGGCCGGCACGATGTGCACACGGATGAATTGCTCGTAACGAATCGCTGTCCTGGGGCGTAGCCCCTGAGATGCGCTCTTGAGCCAGTCTTGCAAGAATCGCTCAACGGTCTGACGTTCGCTCACCGCAGGAAGCCCGTCAGCCTTATGTTTCTGTAGCTCGGGAAGTCGCCGCGCAACATCAGCACGGGTCTTGCCGTACACGCTCTTTCTCTTCCCTCCGTCCAGCGTCATCGACGCGCACCAACGTCCGTCCCCGCGTTTGTAGATGCTCCCTTCATTGTTCCCGCGTCTCATGATCCGGTCTCCCTTCTTCGCCGGCGCAATTCGCGCTGGTGATACCTGTTGCTACACGCGGTCTTACAGAACTCCTGGTCGATCCGCGTCGGACTGAATAGCTCTCCGCACTCGCGGCACGATCGCTGTGATCCTGTGTCCCGGAGCAGCCTGTTGAAGAACTCAAGCCAAAGTGCGGCCAACGGTGAGTCGAATTCCACTTCGGAGCTGAGCCAGTACCCTTCAACCGAGCGTCCGCCTCTACGGCGTTGCTTCTCTGGGACGAACCCGATTGAAGCGTGAGTCTGGTCGATGTGGGTGACGATCATGTGGCGGAGGCGAAGCGTGCTGGCCAATACCATGTCGCTCCACCGCATCTCGGGCCAGCCGGGGCGATCGAATAGGGAAAGGTGGCCTTTCGAATCCCTCTTCCATAGTGACTTGAGTTTCCGAAGGTCGCCGGTAGAACGAAAGCTGCGAACCGCGTCCGCGAGCACGATCGCGCGTCGCAAGACGAGAGCCTCTTGGAGTACCCACGCCACGCAGTTGCCATACCGGCTCGGCTCCTTGCGGCGGAGCCCCGAGTGGATTCTTAGGAATCGGCTCATTCGATAGTCCTCGCGACTGCGAGCGTCCGAGCCCTGATCACGCGCAAATTCCCACATGGGTTGGCCATCCGAGTGCACCAGGTCAACCGCGTTGGCGTCCGCGTAACAGTCGTGCTGCGATCCCCAGTCAAGCATCCCCATCTTGGTGAGCAGCTGGCGCGTTGTTTCTTGCACATCGATGGACGGTGAGTGACACGCCGCGAGCGCGGCGTCGCCGAGGTCCGATGACGGCCAGTGGGACTCCGACAGCCCTCGCAATGCATCGTACGCGGGCCTCCCCGGAACGACCGGTGCGTCGAGCAATCGAAAGCGCTCGCCCTCCTGATCAGAGACAAGCTCGATGACAGGTTCGACATCAATCATGTATGGCTCGAATTCGCGGTCGGCCTGCCGCGTTGCGACTGACGCCGGGCGCAGCTGGATCTGCGGCACACGTCCCAAGAAGTTGACGATCGGCGTTTCTACAGGCGGGGGCGGGGCGGGTGGTGAGGGCGGTGGCGCCGTGATCTCCTGTCCAAATTCCACGATCTTGCACGCGCCCCGAAACGATTCGCCCACGATCGGGATCGTGAGACCAGCCGAGGAACGTTCTTTGAGTGCTTGCCACTCAGTCGCCGTACTACGACGACGAGTCCGCCGTAAGGGCTTTGTACTACGTAAGGGCTCCGTCATTCGCTTGCCGTCCATCGCACATTCGCCCCCGTGCTCTCGTTGAATATCTCTAGTAGACGCCCTACACTGCGGACGATAGCAGAACGACCCCGGCCGTGTCTACCACCGTACCGGGAAATCTGCCACAGGTTTCGGAGGTGATCGTTGGAAGACAAGTTGTTATTGACCGTCGAAGAGGCCGCTGAACGGCTTCGTTTAGGGCGCGCATACACCTATCGCCTGATCCTTTCAGGCGACTTGGCAAGCCTCAAGGTCGGCCGCTATCGGCGTGTGACGCCCGCCGACATCCTGGAGTATGTCGAGCGTCGCAAAGCCGCAAGTGCCGAGCGGATTGGCGGTCCGCGCGAGTGATGCTCACGAGCATCGTGATTGGCGTCGAGGTCCCCAGCGCAGCCACTTGTGCCTGCCAGGCATGCGCCGATCTGCTCGCGGAGTGCGGCGCGGCCCTTTTCCAGATGTACGCGAAGAAGCTGTTGATTGTCGGATGGAGCGGGGTGAAGTCGCCCGTTGCAATTGCGTACTGCCGGGTGCATCGTTCCGATGCGCAACAGGCGGCCGCAATGGCAGCGGGGGCACGCATGAAAACGATGCGCGAAGGGGCGCAAACCCCGTCCACAGATGGCGAAACGGGCCAGGGTGGGGGTAGTGCCCAGATCACCGCCAAGTCCACACGGACAGCGCGCGTCGTGGTGGCTCGCCGAGGTGCTGCATGAGCGTGGCGGACGTTGCGACGATCAAGGCTGGGCTCAACTGCGGGAAGTCGCACTGCTCATGCGGCGGCAACGGCAACACGCACTGCCCAGCGCACCCCGATGCCTCGCCCTCGTTGTCCGTGAGGGCGGGCGACAAGGTGCCGGTGATCGTGACCTGTCACGGCGGCTGTACGTCCGAGGCCGTGATCGAGGCGCTGAAGGATCAGGGGCTATGGCCGCAGGCTGCGGAGCCTGGGCGGCGCAACGGACGCATGCAGGGGAAGGCAAAGCGATACGCGGGCCACTCAGCGATCGATGGCCACCACGTCGGCGATCACGTACGCCTCGATCGTCCCGATGGGAAGGTGATGTGGTGGGAGCAGCCGGACGGCACGAAGAAACTGCCGGAAGGTGTGGGAACGCCCGACCTGGAGTTGTACGGCGTGCGCGAGTTGCCGTCCGATGGCTCGGTCGTTGTCTGTGAGGGCGAAAAGGGCCGCGACGCACTGAAGGCTCGCGGCATCGTTGCAGTAGGCACCATGACCGGCGCAGCGGCCACGCCGTGCGATGATGCGTTGCGGCCACTACTCGGGCGGGCTGTCGCCCTCTGGCCTGACGCGGACACCGCCGGGCAGAAGCACATGCAGGCGATCGCCGACCGGCTGATCGTGCTGGGGCACCAGGACGCGCGCCGCATCGACTGGCCGGACGCGCCGCCGAAGGGCGATGCTGCGGACTTCACCGGCGCCGACGACGAGCTGCAGGCGCTCATAGCGGCGGCTGTGCCGTTTGAGTTGTCACCGACCGTAGACCTCGCCGCGCTGCTCGACGACGTGGTTACGACGCTCGGGCGATACGTCGTGCTTACGGCGAGCCAGAAGGACGCGATTGCGCTTTGGACGGCACACACGCACACGCTTGCGGCGGCCGATTCGACGCCGTACCTCCACATCACCGGCCCGGTAAAGCGTTGCGGCAAGACTCGGCTTCTGGAAGTGGAGGAAGGGCTGGTGGCGCGGCCTTGGCTGACGGGGCGCGTGTCGCCGGCGGCGCTTGTGCGGAAGATAGACGATGTTTCTCCAACGCTCCTGCTCGACGAGTCGGACGCCGCTTTCAACGGCGATCGTGACTATGCCGAGGTGCTGCGCGGTGTTCTCAACTCCGGACACCGCCGAGGTGGCTGTGTGAGCGTTTGCGTCGGTCAGGGCTCGAACTACGTCGTAACGGACTTCTCCGCGTTCTGCGCGAAGGCGATCGCCGGCATCGGCAAGTTGCCGGACACCGTAGCCGACCGATCCATTCCGATCACTATGAGACGAAAGGCGAAGGGAGAGCGCGTCGAACGCTTCCGGTATCGCCTGGTGCGTGCCGTGACCGATCCGATCCGCGCGCAGTTTGAGACGTGGGCCTTGACCGCCACGGCGCCGCTGACGGCGAGTGAGCCAGCACTGCCGCCTGAGCTGAACGACCGCGCCAGCGACGGCTGGGAGCCGCTGTTGGCGATTGCTGACGCGGCCGGTGGTACGTGGCCGAAACGCGCTCGAAGCGCAGCGATGGAACTGTCGGCCGGCGTTGAGGCTGAAGACGAGTCGCACGGCATCCGGTTGCTGTCGGACGTGCGCGACGTGTTCGGCGAATTTGGCGCCGGAGAGTACATCGTCGCCAGCACCATGCTCGTTGGACTGCTGAAGGCCATCGGCGAAGCGCCTTGGTCCGACTGGAATCGCGGACGCGGCCTTGACGAGCGCTCGCTCGCTACGCTGCTCCGGCCGTTCGAGATCAAACCGAGCAAGAAGCGTGACAGCCCCACCACGACGGTTCGCGGCTATGAAACAGCGGACTTTAGGGATGCCTGGGCGCGTTACCTACCGCCTCTGCCGCCATCCGGCGAGGAATCGGAACAAGCGGAACGCCCGGAACAGGCGGCCGATTCAGATTCGAAAGATGTTCCGGAGGAACGCGCTAGCGAAGCGGAACACGACGCCAACGACGCGGAACAAGACGAGGCTTGAATTGCTCCGGACGATCCGCCAGATGTTCCGCTCGACGAGGGGAACAGCGTATCGATGTGGAACAGCCCGTAGCTTCACAATAGGCGTTTGTTCCGCCTGTTCCACTTGTTCCGCTCCCACGACGAATGGAGGCGACCGCGCCGGAACGCCACAGGCTTGAATACCGCGAGTCTGAAATCATTGAATCAGGGGCGGCGTCCCCACTGCTAACGGCGGCGGAACAGCCGTGTAGCGGGGAGCCGGGCGCGTTGCCCGCGCGCAGTTCGTGGGGTGCTGACCTGCCAACAGGTAAGAACAGGGCCGATTGGCGACCTCAGCAGCGATCCGCTTGGCGCCTACGCTTCGGACGGGGCTCCGCTATGCGACGCTCACACCTCGTCGCTCGCCGAATAGCTGGGTTCGTTCGGCGCCAGAGGCGTGCCGACGTCCTCCGCGGCTAACGCCCTAACGATGGGCCGAAACACTTCGACCCATCGCTCGATGGTGGTGCTGAACCAGTCGTCTAGTTCGGGCCACGTCGAGCGGTCGGTGGGATTCGACGTTCGCCGGATAGCTATCTGACTTTCCTTGGCGTTCGGTAACTCGCGCCAGTCCAGCGTCCCGAGTCTAAGCTCGATCTCGGCCTGATGCTGTTCTCTCAGCATGTTGAAATGCTGCTTGGCATGCGGCCCCCACATCGTCAGATGCACTTCGCTGAACCCGTCCCGCATACCGTTCAATACTACGATGCCGAAATAGGACCGCCCGACAGCCACGTTCGTCCAGTGATCTTTCGCCGGCTTCTGAGTGCGGGCGTTCGAGCCGCGCGCTTCCATGAATTGCCGCAACTGCGTCCAGAACTCCAGGTGGAGTTTCTGCGTCTCGGTCAGTTCGCTGGAACCCACAGTTGCGGCTTGTTGTGCCACAGCCTCAGTCCAGTCATTCGGCTGCGACACGACGTTGAACTTGGGCGCGACGGGGGAGTCCCCAATTCGCCAGAGTTCGATCTCCAGGCCGAAGAAGTTGGCGGACTCGATCGTTAGGCGGTTCAACCAGTCGAGTGCCGCACGATGCTCGTCGGTGAACGCAGTGGACACCCACACGATGCTGACCGCATCCAGCCCGGCGGCGTAAGTGAGGAGTTGCCCGAGATGGACATGATCGGTTCTCTCCAATTGGTTCTCGATCAGCACGTAGTGTCCGGTCAGGGTGTCTTTGCACAGGATGTCGGCGCGGAAGGGACCGACGTTCTTCTCTTGGGCCTCCACCTCTAATTCGAGGCCTATCGCCTCCCCGAGGAGCGTGATGTTCTCCGGCATGGCGAGCCAGGGCGTGAAGTCTTGAGCTTCTCCAGCCCAATAGTCGCGAACGTTTGTCACCCGCTCCAAACGCCCTAGCACTGACTTGTCGACCATGAGAATGTTCCCTTTCCGGCGCTACCGACGCGTGCTCTTCCATCCCGTCGTGATCATCTTGTACTTCCAGCCCAGCTTGGCACAGTAGGCTTCGGCGCTCTCCCGCTTGAGCTTGGTGGAGAGCCAGAACATAAGCGGTAGGCCCTTTGTCTCGTGGAGTTGCTGTGAGCCGTTGTTGTACGTGACGAGGAAGTCCGGCAGATATTTTCTCGGGATGCCGAGCAGGGTGTACGGAATCTTGATGCCGTGTTCTTTCGTCCACTGCCTTATCGTGGGGTCGTGATCTAATTCGACCATGTAGTCGCGTTCGAGAAGTGAGTCGTACTTCTCCGTGCCGCGCGGCGACTTACGCAGGCCTGAGAGCGTTCCCCGCTTGCTCTCCATGCTCCTCCGTGACCGGCGGTGCGGCGAGAATGCTGCCGATGAGTCTCGGGTTGTAGAAGTTCGACTTGATCTGATCGAACAGGTGCCAGACCAATTGCAACAGTTGCGTGTTCTCCAGGTCGCGGAGCTTGACGCCGCCAGTGAACCGGCGGGCAATGTGCTCGTGGATGACGCGCAGGATGATCTCCTGCCGCGTATCGGCTTGCTGGTCGTATTCGAGCAGCGCCGTGCGCGCGAGATCTTTGACGCGGCGCAATAGCTTCGTCTTTAGTTCGCCGACTTCATCCGGAGCATCGATCGCCAGAAGCCTCGCGTCGATTTCCGGGATCTTGCCGCGGTCGAGCGTGTCCTGGCCGGAGTCGAGATTGCGCGATAGGACCTGGATGATCGACTGGTTGATCGTCTGCTTTCGGAAGTCGTACTGGCAATCGTCGAGGAAAGCGCGCCAATCAGTGATCGGCTCCAGCATTTCCGGCTCCGGGACGGGCGGCAGACTGGCGAAATCGAACGGCTCAAGTTTGGGCTTGGCCGCTTCTTCGATGTCCAACTCGCCCTGTTGTTTGGGCTCCGGAATCTTCGCGGTATCGATCACGTCGCCCGGGTTGAGCGGGGAAGCGTAGCGGTCGGCGGCGATCATGTCCCAGAGCCAGTCGTGCTTGTAGATGGGATGATCGATGACGTGGCACTGCTCCCAGTCCTTGCCGCGGGCGTTGACGCGACGAAGGCCGCGCCCGATGATCTGCGGGCCGTAGACGGAGAACTTCTGGCCGCCCATTTCCGTGTAGCTGAACTTTCGGAACAACAGAATGGCTGAGATGTTCTTCACGTCCCAGCCTTCACGGAGCATCATCACCGAGACGATTGCGTCGTACTTACAGTTGCGGACGTCCTTGTTGATGAGCATCGCGTCTGCCTTGGCCTCGTCGTCCGACTCGTTGTGAATGAGGAGCACTTCGACGGGGTCGTCACCGATCTCTTGCTCACGCAGCACGTTCGCGATGTTCTCGGCATCGGTGATGTTCAGCGCGACGACGAACAGGAGCGGCTTGTAGAGCGGCTGTCCGTCGTCGCCGGGCGGGACCGCGAGGCGCTGGTGCCGCAGGCACTCCATAGCGAGGGCGATCTGCTGCGCCATGGGTTCGGGGTTCATCGTGTAGCGCACGGCGGCGATCTTGCGCTGTTCGATCTGCTCCCACGGCACGTCCTCGGCGCTGATCTCCTTCTTCGTCTCCCAGTCGTAGTAGGTGAACTTCACCTTCTCGATCTCGGGCTCGAATACGATGACGCGCTTGACGACGCGCTCCGCCATCGCTTCGCGGATGCCGAACACGTAGATCATCTCGCTGTCCGGGTGAAGCCCGTCGAGCCGATCCGGAGTAGCCGTCGTGTCGAGGCGGAAGAAGCGCTTGGGCTTGAGTTTGTTGATCAGGTCGTTGTAGTTCTCGGCACGTGTGTTGTGCGCTTCGTCGTTGTAAACGCACAGGCGGTCGCAGTTTTCCGCGAGCACCCTCCAGTTGTCCTTGCCGTCGTACAGCTGGTGGATGTTTCCGATGATGATGTTGCCGCTCCGGATGCCCGCAGCGTTCTCGCCCACCTTCATCACGTGCGTCACCAGCCGTTCCGGCACGTCGGCGTCAGCGGCGTGGAAGAACGGGAACATCTTGTAGACGTACTCAGCCTTGTTGATGTCGAAGGCGTCGAGCAGGCGCTCGCGGACGATCGTGTTAGGCACGAGGATAAGGTGCTGGTTGATGCCGTGGACCTGCCACATGTACGCCACGACGCCGCCGATGATGACCGTCTTGCCGCCGCCGGTGACGACGTTCGTGAGCACGTCCTTCATGCCGAGCACTTCGAACGCGTAGATGCAGCGGAGGATCGCGGTCTCCTGATGTTTCCAGAGCTTCGGGGTGAAGTCCGGGCCGGTGAGGTGGCGCAGGAAGTCCTTGCCTCGCTCCGGTACGCCATCGAACCCGCCGCCTCGCCAGTCGCGGAAGTTGGCCTCGTGCGCCGCAAACGCGTAGTTCACGCTAGTTGACCTCGACGGTCAAGGTGCGGATCGTCTCCGCGCCAAGGTTGTCCTGCACGCGGCAAGCGATCGTTACTGCGCCCGGCTTCTCGAACGTGTGCTCGGCGTCGAGCTTCGCTTCGTACTTGCGGCCCGTTGTCTTCGCCTCTTTCCCCTTCAACTCGCTGCGTCCGAGGACATAGTCACGATGTGCGGCGAAGTGGCCGCGCTGGTAGTCGAAGTCCCACTGGCAGTTGACGAGATAGCCGCCCGCGTTCGTGCTGTCGGCGTCACGCGCCTCGAATCTATACGCGCGCGTGCCGGAGCGTGTCGCAGCGATCTCGCCTACGACCGGCTCCTTCGTGAAGCGCAGCAGGAACTCATTGGCATCGGCGTCTGGGTACTTGTCGCGGATTCGCTCACGGAACTCCTCGCTGTCGATGAGAAGGAAATCGAAATCGAGATCGGCGCCGCGAGGCTGAACATTCTTGCGGATGTAGTCGGATAGACGCTTTCGGTAGGCGATCAGGTCGGGCGACGCACGCCAGCACGCGTAGCGCGCGATCATGCGGACGTTTGGCTGGAGGTGCTTGAGCACGCCCTCGAAGAACGCTTGCACGTCTCTGGCGCCTGGTGCGGCATCGGGGTCGGACGGGCCAACGCCGATCGGCTCGCGGGCGGAGCGCCAACCAGCGACCGCACTTTCGGAGTTATCGGACTGCGCGGCGAGGCAAGCGAGGATGAAGTTGTTGAAGGTGTTCTGATCTACGGCCTTGAAGCGATCCATGGGATACACACCGACGTAGTGGACGCGCATGTCCGGTACGGCGTCTTCAGGCGTTGGCAGATCCATCTTGGCTTGAACTTGACCTGCCTTGCCGAAGTTCGACATGACGCCCGACTGCCGCTCGCCCAAGTCAACGAGGCGGTTGAGCGTGACGGAGACGGCAACGCGCGACGAATCGCAGGCGATCCAGCGGCGGCCAAGGCGCTGTGCGACGGCGGGTGTGCCGCCGCCGCCACAGAAGAAATCGGCGACCGTGTCGCTCTCGTCAGTGGAGGCGGCAACAATCCTCTCAAGAAGAGCTTCAGGCTTCTGCGTGGGATATCCTAGGCGCTCCTTGGCCTGAGAGTTAATCGGCGCGATGTCTGCCCACACGTCGCCGAGCGGCTTACCGCGTTGCTCGTCTAAGTATCGTTTGTAGCGAGGCACTCCGCCCGGGCTTGGTTGCACCACCAGCCCCGCGTCGTACGCGGCCTGCATTCGTTCCTTCGTCCATCGCCAGACCTTGGTGTGACCGAGGAATGTGTAGGTGAGGTTCGGGCGGTTGGGGTTTGGGTTCGTCAAGTCCTTGAGTTCGTAAAGCCGTCCGTCTGCGTCACGAGTGCGGTATTTTCCCGCCGTCTTCTCGTCCAGATCGTCGAGGTCATATGGAGAGAAGGTCGCCGCGCTGTTCCATTTCGCGCTGGCGCTCTTCTTGTAGCCGAGCAGCACATCGTGGTTGTTTGGAAGTTGCCTGCTCATCAGCGCCTTAGCCGTCGCTCGCTGCCATACGATCTCGTCACGGAAGTTCTCGTAGCCGAAGATCTTGTCCATCTCGGCCTTGATGTAATGGCTGGCGTGCCAGTCGCAATGGACGTAGATCGCCCCGGTGGCCCTGAGCACACGACGCATCTCCCAGAGCCGAGCGTTGAGCCAAATCAGGTACGTGTCGAGTCCGCCCTCCCAGATGTCGGAGAACGTGCGGACTTCGTTCGTGTCGCCCCAGATGACGTTGTATTCCGCTCCGGAGAAGAAAGGCGGGTCGATGTAGATGAGGTCGATCGAGTTGCTGGGCAACGTCCGCAGCACCTGCAAGTTGTCGCCGTAATAGAGCCGGTTCGGCTCCAGATTCGGGCTGCCAAACTGCACCCAGTCGCCGTTGAGGTCGGGCGCGAGATGGGGGAGCTTGATGAACGGGAACACCACGTCGAAGCCGCGCCCCGGCACGAAGCCCAGCGGAGGCTTCGCCGGATCGGGCAGGTTGTTGAGCTTGGAGCGGACGCGCGGCGCGACACGGAACAGCTTCTCTTGCTCCGGAAGCGCCTGCTTCTCGGAGTCGGCCTGAATCGCGTCGAGATCGGGGGCGGCCGGTTCGCCGCCCAAAGCTTCCCGCTTCGCCATCATGCGCTCCTGTGATGCGGAGTATACGCCCAATGCCGCCTGAGGAAACCGCGCAGTCGAGCCGTTACGATTCGAGATTCAGGACGGAGACGTGTGAGCAGTCACGGCTGCTCATATAGGTCGAGGAAACTCAGGACGAAAGAGGCGACATTCCCGTACCGTCAGAAGGAATTCCTGGCCCGGAGCACCCGCTCAAGCGTCTTCAACTGTCGTCCCAGCTCCCCACGGACACGCGGCCATGAGTGTGTCCCTGCTCGGGTCGTGCGCTCCCATTCCGGTTCCTCGGGCCAACAGCACAACCCACCGCCTGGCCGATGCGGCCACTGGTACGCCGCGCACGTGCACGGGATATAGCGCGTCCGCATCGACCCGCGCCACCTGTACGTGGGCTCTCGCTTCCCTCGCTGGTGCCGGCCATGGGGTGCGCAGAGCTGGCGAGGGTCGCCCCAGACAGCCCACGCAAGACACGGCGAGCCGTCTTTCCGCGTGGCGTGGCACCGTCGGCGCATGATGGCGACGTAGCTGTACATGGCGCCAGTGTAAGTCACTCAAACGCAGGGGTTGACGTTGCACGAGGAACCCGGCCATTATCGAATTAGTGAGCGAAGCGCAGAGCGAGCCGAGCGACCTCCCGGCGGACAGCCCGGTAGGGGCGTCCTGGGCGGTGGAGGCGTAAATGCAGAAATGGGAGTATTGCCGGTTGGACCTGCTGGGACAGTTTGGCGGCAGGTTCTATCGACTCAATGCCGCAGGCACTCAAATGCACGTGGTCACGCGAGACAAATCACGGGGCGAGAAGTCCGAAAGCGACGCCGTCGAACGGCTCATCGCTGAACTCGGGGCCGACGGTTGGGAGATGACCGGCATCGCCGGGACCGACGTTGAAAACGAATGCTCAATCTACTTCAAGAGGCCGCTGTCGAGTTGAGGCGGAAGCCCATTTTCGTAACCCTACGCCTGACCGTGCCTGGGCCACGCTGTGTTCCATTCCCGATATGCGGCCATCTTCCCAACTGGCCGATGCGGTCACCGCGCTTTCGATGATGGAGAGGGCGTGATGTTCCCGCGATGGTTCCGGCCACGCGGCGCTAGAGACGCCCCTTGATGAAGGACGGTGGGCGGGCGGATCAACCACCCCTGAACGATGCCTCTCTACGCACGCGGGCATCCGGCGAATCTGGGAGCCCCCGGTGTGGGGTGTGTGCGGGCGTGTTGCCCGGGGTGTTGCCCCGGTGAAGGTGGGGTCTTGCGTTGATGTTTTCGCCGCAGCGTGTGGGGCAACAGTCCATCCTCACTCGGGAGACGCATCCCCCTTCAAGAACCTGTGCGACCCACCCGGCCCATTTTTCTCGCGGCTCATGCCTGAGCGGGTACCATCCCCCTGACGACGCCTCACGAAACACCGCCCGCGACGTTCTTTTCGGGTGTAGGAATGTGTCGCCGCCTGTCGGTTGTCGGTCGTGTGACGGGGTTGGTCAGCCAAGCGTGCGCAACGCTCTGAACGACTCCAAAGCAGCCCGGCTGCTGTCACTCGCTGCTGTCTGAGAGCGTTAACGGGCCAATAATGAATCTGAATAGGGCGACTACCAGCGGATACGGTGTCCGCTGGTCCCTGCCGGGGCGGCGCGCATTCAGGGACTGGACCGATTGGGCAGTCATTTCCTTGGCAATAGCGGAGATGGTGTCTCCACACCCGGATACGCTAGAGCTCCAATAGCTGGATGCCAGTATGCGCCGGGGAGATGCATCCACAGAAAACCTTCGGTGCCGGCCATCATTCTCCGTGGCATCCGGGGGTCAAGCAGTACCTCGCCAAGCTTGATCTTGTCGCCGTAGATGGACGGAACAGAGATCTCTAACAACCACACGTAATCGGGGAGCGTCAAGGTCTTCAGCTGCGCCCGCGTCTCGTCCGTGTACCCGGCCAGGCCGTCTATCGAGTCCATGAACTGGCGAGCGGTTGTGAGAAATGTCCTCAACACAAACCGGACCTTGGCCTGCGGCTGCACGCTGTCGGCCATGGCCTTCATCCAAGAGTTGGTCCCCTTCTTCATTGCCTCGGCCATGGCCGGCGGGCCGACCGCGAGCAGCATGTTCGCTGCGACAACCTCCGCATCTTCCGGAGGCAGATATATCTGCGAGCTCTTCGGCAACGGAACGATGGCGGCGTAACTCCTCGTGCGAAGAGATCCGCGCGTCATCGCGAGGCCCGGTCCATAGTTATCATCCAGCACCAGATACTGAGGAGCCCAGAGCGAACTTGAATACCAACGATCAGCGCCGGCGAGCGACGGAAAGTAGTCGATACGAGCGCCAGGCCACCAAGCTTCCGAATCGAACGTATGGCCAGCCACTACGACGGAATGGCGCTCGCTTTCGAGACTCAATAGCAATATGACGGGAACACCAGACTCAACCCACCGATAGACCGTGTGGTCGCTCTTGGCCTTTTCAGCCTCGGTGTCAAATGAATAGGAAATGGGATCGTAGCCGCTCCGCTCGAGGGCAAGCATGATCTCAGGCGCGCTCAACCCCCCCGACGGGACACGACGGCTGAACGGCGGCCAGCTGGACAGGGCAGCCGAGACCTTGTTGTAGTCGATGACTTCGCAACCGGTCCACTTAGGAAAGGCCGACTTCACGAGCGACGTTGCGATCCAGAGACTGGCGTGCGCGCATCGAGAGGCCAGCGCATCTTGTTGCATGAACGGTAGACCCGAGACGGCAACAGTCACACCCTCAGCGGTAACTTCGATGCTGGACGAGCTCGTGAGGTGATGCCCCTCTGCCACCGTGTCCAAGTCGATCATGCTCTCAGCCACGCTGTTCAACGGCGATGGTCGCAAGATCGCATACCCGAGGATCGCACCCGCGGCGGCGGCTTCCTTCATCTCACTGACGGTGGTGCAATTGCCTTTCACGAACATCGCAAGGCGCGTGGTCGGAGACATCGTCACGGCGACGTTCTGATAGAGAGCCCCGTATTCCTGCGCCCATTCTTCAGAAGAGTGATCCGAGACCAACGCGATGGTCCGCGCGCCACGCTGGTGAGCAAGGCGAACAATGCGGTGAAACGCATGGGAAGAGCTAGTTGCTGTGGCGAACTGCAGCGCGTCGATAAGTGTGGGTATGGGGACGAAGCTAAGTGGCAAGCGTCAGCGATTCCATCCTACGGCTGGGCGGACTCCTGCCAGTTGAGGTTGCGAGATCGCCGCCGCCATTCCTCGTTTTCGACGAGCGCGGGGACAGCGTCACGAGTGAACTTCTCTTCGACGATCAAGAACAGTGGGTCCCTGTGAACGTTGGTTCCCATCGCGCTCGTTGCCTGACTGGTGTTTGTGGTCTGCTGCATATTACTGTTGTCGGCCACGATCGCCCCTTCCTCTAGCTAGTCCAGATGGACAATCCGCGCTGCGGGGATGGCGAATGACTACTGGCGGGCCTTACTTCCCTGACCCGCATTGGCGGCACGACCAAATGACTTGGCCGCATCGAAGGCTGGAAGGTTAGCGCCTGCGGCAACTTTAAGCCAGACCTGCATCGCCCCTCCGCCTTGCATTGTAAGGGGCCTGTCAAGCGGAAGATCCGGACCATGCGATCTAAGGCGTACTTCTTTCGGATGCAATGGCAGCACGCCGGCCACTGGAGGGGACCCGACGGGGCCTCTGGCTGCTGTCAGGATTGCTGTCAGCAAACCGTTCGCAAGCCAAGAGGCGCCCAAAGAAGGCGCCTCTTGAATCTATAGCCTGGTGGGCCCTCAGGGATTCGAACCCTGGACCGACGGATTAAAAGTCCGCTGCTCTGCCAGCTGAGCTAAGGGCCCTCCGCCTGCAGTGTAATCGGCGGAGCCCAGACCGGCGAACCGCCCGACGCATCGAGACGCCCGAGCGTCCGCACGTCGCCGCCAGACTCGATGGCTTGCTCCAGCGCCATCCGATGCCGGCTTGTGCCGAATCCGCACAACGCGGGATGAACGCTTGCGCCACGGATCGGGCGGATCGTCTCAGCGCAGCTACTGCGCCGCGGACGGCGCGGTCGTCGGTTCGGCCGCCGGCGTGGCCGCCGGCTGGGCCTCCACCACGATGTTCTCGAGCACGTACAGGGGAATAGCCGCGCTGTCACCGTAGACCTGCCGCAGGTACTCGGCGTCTGCGACGACGATTTGCCCGTCGGGGAGTTCGATGCGCATCTGCACTTCATCGAACCGTCCGCCGTGATCGATGAACCAGTACATGTCTCCCGTCCGCACGTTGAACGTGATCAGCGACGTGCCGTCGACATTCGACAGTTTCAGGAGAGACGGCACGGGCACCGGGCCCGCGGCGACGTCCATGCCCGAGATCGACCAGCCGTCCGCAGGCGATGGTATGAGCGTGGTGAACCGCCCCGCTGCCAGCCTGATCCAGGTCACGTTGGCCTGCGTGATCTCGGGAGTCTCGTCGACGCGGACACCAGCCGGTACCGTGCTCGTCGCCGTCGCGGCCGGAGTGGACGTTGTTGACGATGGGTCCGACGTCGCCGAGTCATCCGCCGGCACCGGCGTCAACGTGTCGAGCGAGGAGAGCGGCACGCTCGGCGTGACGACGCGCGGGAGCGCATCGGGCCGCATCACGAGGATGGAGTCCGAGAGCACGACCGCCTGTTTGGACACGTCGCGCGCCATCGCGAGCGCGCCCTGCGCCGCCGGATCGACGTGGGGCTCCGCCTGCTGCAACGCGACTTGCTCGAGTTCCGCGATCGTGTGCAGGCGCGCGATGTCGCCGGTGTCCCACCCGGCGCCGGCATCGTCCACCAGCGGTTTCGTCTGATCCACGAGGCGATCGAGCACGCCGGGACCGATGATGCGGCCGCGCCTGGTCATCTGCCCGATCTCCTTCGCGCGCTCCTCGGCGATGTCGAGCTGGACGCCGCGCCGGGCGTGATCGGTGAAGGCGAACGCGAGGCGGACGCGCTCGGTCTGTAGCTTGACCGGGTACTGCCAATCCCCCGGCAGCGCACTGTCCGCCGAAGCGACCGTATAGGTGGAGAAGGACAGGCACAGGATCAGCGCAGCCGCGGCGCCGGCGAGGGCGCGGAAATGGGTCTGGAGGATTCCCGCCAAACGCCCGGGAGCGGCGGGCCGCGCAAGACGCATGCGCTGCGCCGCCATCAGGAAGCGCACGCGCGCCGCGACGAAGAACGACGGGTGCGGCTCGAAGTCGAACGCCTCGCGCAGGCGCTGGCCGCTCGCCACGAGGAAGCGCTCGCGCGCCGCGCCAGCGAATTCGTCGCGCGGTGTCGCGGCGGCGAACGTCGCCACGAGGGCGCTGGCGGCCAGGAGGTGCGGGCGCAGCGCATCGGCGTGCTCCGGGTAGCGCCGCAGGCACTCGGCGACGTCCCAGCGACCCTCGCGCAGGGCCTCCAGGCATTCGCTCAGCCGCGTTTCGAACTCCGTCATATCTCCTTCATCACCGGTATCCCGGGCGCCTCCACGATCAGCAGCTTCTGCAGCTTCGCGACGGCCTTATGCTGCAACACCTTGACGTTGCCCTCGCGCTTTCCGAGCACCCTGGCCGTGTCCGCGATCGACAGGCCCACCGCGAAACGCAGCGCGATGACCTCGCGTTGCGCGTCGGGCAGCAGCTCCGTGGCGCGCCTGACCTCCTCCATCGTGATCTGGTCCTCGACGCTCGCCGCCAGGTCGCGGCGTCCATCGGCGAGATCCGCCGGAATGACCGTCGTCGGACCGCCGCGCTGCGCGGCGCGCCGGAAATACGTGGCCACGTGGTTGTGGGCGATGCGAAAGAGCCACGAAGAGAACGGCACGTCGCGCCATCGGAACGAGCCGATCGCGCCGAGCATCTTCAGGAAGACCTCTTCCGTCAGATCCTCCGCCTCGACCGAGTTGCCGAGGCGCGCCACCGCATAGCGATACACACGGGGCATGTACCAGTCGTAGAGGTCGGCGAGCGCCTGCTGGTCGCCAGCACGAGCCCGGTCGACCGTCTCGCGTTCCACGATCGGCGAGACGGACTGGAACGACGGGAATTCCAACCCGGATACCTCGTTCCTGAACAAAGACACCGGGATCATGGTACCCGTCCGGTGCGAAGGCCGTCCACGCGCGCATTCTCTCCATCGGAATGAGAACGTCCGGGGGGCCACAAAGGTTAACCCGTTACGGGCGCCCGGCCGATTCTGGCCAGCGTCAGGAGCGCCGCTGTCAAGCAGCCGCGCTCAGTTCGAGGGGGCGGCGGCCGCCTCGCCCGCGCGCCAGCGGTCGGCGGCGAGCGTCATCTCGGCGTAGAGGCGCGGCACGGCGGTCTGCCAGTCGCCCGGAATGAGCGCCAGGCGCGGCGACAGGCGGCCGTACCGAATCCGGTAGTACAGAATCGAGATGACGTCGTTCTGCACGCTGCTGCCGAAGCCTTCGAGGAGCGTCGCCAGGCGGTCGGGCACGTCGCCCGGCACCTGACCCGGCGGGTACGAGTCGCCCAGCAAGAGGAGCGATTCGGGCTCGTTGAGCTGTCCGCCGACGACCCATTGGTGGCGTGCCTCGTCGAGATCGCCCTTCGCCTCATACCAGCGCCCGAGTTCCGTGCGCGCCGGTCCGAAGTCCGGCTGCCGCTTGACGGCGAAGTCCAGGTGCTCAAACGCCGCGTCGAGCTGGCCCTGCTCCATCATGATCTTCGCGAGCTCGACGCGGAGGGTCAGATCGTTCGGGAAACTCGCGAAGAGGAGGAATTTGCAGCCTTCGGCGGCGGTGTCGAGCCCGGCAAGCGGCGACTGCGGGTCGGAACGGTGCGCCTGGACAATGTACGCGCCCTGGGTGCACGCATTGAGGCCAAAAGACGAGCGCTGGAGGATCTCGTCGAAGTGATCGCGGCGGAACGCCGTGCCCTGCCAGAACGCGGAGTCGGCGAGGCCGGCGTCCATCGAGATCACTTCGGCGTAGGTGTCGACGGCATCCGCGGTGCGGCCGATCTTCTCGTACACTTCGCCGGCGAGCAGCACCGGCGGCACGTGATAGACGGCCAACCGCGCGATCTGCGCCTCGCGCGCGGCGTCGTCGTCGCGGCCGGCGAGCTGGTACGCCTTCGCGAGGTTGGCGCGAGCGAGATCGCTGCGCGGGTCGAGCGCGGCGGCGCGCTCCAGATGGATGATCGCCTTATCGAGCAGCGAGCGATCCTTCTCGCCACCATTGATGAATTCCGTCGCCTGTTCCTGTCCGAGCGCGAGCTGGTAGACCATCATGCTCGAGTCGGCGTTGACGGCGTCCTGCAGCTTCGCGAGCGCGCCCGGCTCGGCCTTGTTCGCCTTCTCCATGCCCTGCCAGTAGTCGTAGTGCGCGCGGTCCGACCGGTACCAGCCGATCAACGGCACGACGAGCACGATGAGGACGACGGCGCGCATCACGGCCGGCCCGTGACGGCGCACCGGCTCCGGCAGCCGGGGCAGCGCAAACGGGGCGGCGCCGGACGTAGATTCCCGATAGTTGCGCGCCATGATCGCACCGACGGCGGCCAGAGCGATCGCGGGCGCCTTCCAGATGTTGCCGGCATCGACCTGGTTGTGCGCCGCGAAACCAACGAGCGCACCACCGCAGGCCACGGCCATCAGCCGCTGCTCGAGCGTACCCGTGCGCCACGTGCGATACAGCGCGAACGCAACCGACGCGGCGGCCGCGACGAGCGCGAGGATGCCCACGACGCCGGCGTCGTCGACGAACTGGAGGAAGCCATTGTGCGCGTGCTGCGTGTGGATCAGGAAGTTGCCGTGCGCGTACTGCGGGTAGAGCAGACCGAACACGTTCGGACCCGCCCCGAACAGCGGGTGATCGCGAAAGATATGGAAGCCGGCGCGCCACGCGTCCTCGCGCGGGGACAGCGAGCTGCGGAATAACCATCCCGGCCGTGTCGAGGAGTTCGCCAGGAACGCCAGCGTCCCGCCCGCCGCGAGGACGACCGCGCCGCCGACGGCCGCCAGCGCCGTCGGGCTGAGTCCCGCGGGCACGAACGTCTGCCAGGTGACTGGCTCGTGGTTCTGCTCGCGCTCGAAGCTGCGCACGGTCAGCCAGCCGGCGGCGAGCGTGAAGGCGACGCCAACACCGACGCCCATCCAGCCGCCGCGCGAGAGCGTGAGGAAGATCGCCATGCCGCCCACGAGCAGACCGGCGATACCGCCGCCTCGCTCCCATCGGGAGCCGGACCGGTACGCGCTCAGCGCGAAGAACGGCATGAAGAGCGTCAGCAGCATCGCGAGCACGTTGGGGTGATCGCTGACATCGTGGACGCGCGGAACCGTCGGCGGGAAGATGTTGCCCGCGCTCAGCCCCTCGACGCGCCGCGCGAACGAGAGGTAGTCGGCATAGTCGTTGCCGACGACCCACAGCGCATAGATCGACAGCGCTCCCCCGGCGAGCGCGAAGGCGCGGCGCAGTTGCCTGGCGCTGAGCAGCGGGAGGTCGGACAGCGCGTAGAAGGCGACGAGCGCGGCGCTCGCCTGCAGCGTGGCCTCGAGCGAGAGCCGCCAGTTCACGGAGGCGATGGTGCCGATCGCGTACGCACCTGCGATGGCGAGCGCCGCGAAGTCGAGCGGCGTACCGCCGGGCAGCCGCCGCTGCCACGCGAGGCAGCCGAAGTAGATGATGGCGACAACACCGATGAGGATGTGGAACACCAGCACGCGCGGGAACACGTGGAGCGTGATCTGCGGCATGCCGGTGAAGAGGAAGTAGCCGACCCACGAGCCAGCCAGCGCGGTCGCCGCCCAGCGGCGGACCAGCGAGGTCGCCGTCTCGCCGGCGTCGGATGAAACAGCGGGGAGCGGCGCGGCGTTGCTCACCGCGCCCCGAGGAACGCTGCGCGCCACGGGCCGGTTGACGGCGCGATCGGGGTCAGGCTCTCTGGCACGCGCTCCTCCGGCTCTCCAAAATCGCCGAATTGTATCATGGCCGCATGGCAAGACTGGCCGGCATCGCGCTCGCCGTCGCGATGGGGATCGCGCTCACCGGCTGTTCCTCGTCCGGGCGTGACTCCTCGGCTACTCCTTCACCGGCGGCAACAGCCACAGCAACCACGACGCCGGTCATCTTCGAGACGACATCACTGACGTACGCAGGCGTCGACGGCACCCAGGAGAACCTGCGCGTGGAGGTGGCGAGCACGCCCGAGCAGAGCGAACGCGGTCTGGGATATCGCGATGCACTGCCGGACGACGCGGGGATGCTCTTCGACCTGCACGAGACGCGCGTCCCGCAGTTCTGGATGAAGGGCATGCGCTTTCCGCTCGACATCGTATGGATCGGCGAGGACAAGCGCGTCGTAAGTATTACGCAGGACGTGCCGGCACAGCCGGGTGCCACGGACGCCGAACTCGTACGCGTCTCGCCGGCGGCGGCCGTTCGTTATGTACTGGAGATCAACGCCGGCGCGGCCAGCCGGCACGGTCTGTTGCCAGGCGCGCAACTGACATTCGACCTGCCGCCGGCAGCGCTCGAGTGACGCTCGCGGGACGGTTTCGGACGCAAGCAGCACCTTCACCGCCCGCCTCGACGCTCGCGGAGTGCGCGATTCGCGGCGATTCGCACGATTAGGGCAGTTCAAATGGCGCAGGAACGTAGTAAACTCTGCGGTACGAAGGAGAGAGGGTTCAGAGGGAGGGATTACCTTGGGCGCCACCGCTTCGTTCTGGGACCGGTTCACCAATAGTCGAGTCTCCCGGCGTCGGGCATTGCAGATGGCAGCGATCGGCGGAGCGTCCGCCGGTGCGATTGCCGTCGTCGGTTGCAACGGCGGCAACGATTCGGACAAGACGCCATCCGCCGGCAAGTCGCCCGCGGCCGGCACCGCCGCGCCGTCCGAGGGCACGCCGAAACCGGGCGGCACGTTGCACGGCACCGTGAGCCTCGTTCTCGGCAAGGACCCGATGAAGGCGTCGACGTTCCTGACGCATGCGCTGGCGTCGTACTCGTACAGCCGGCTCATGCGGTTCAAGACGCGGCTCGGGGGGCTGCCGCAGGACCAGTGGTACGAGCCGGAGCCGGAGGTAGCGTCGAAGGTTGAGAACCCCGATCCGCTGACCTACGTCTTCACGCTGCGAAACGACGTCAAGTTCCACAACGTGCCGCCGGTCAACGGCCGCAAGCTCGTCGCGTCCGACGTCGTGTATTCGTTCGACCGCTACCGGTCGGTCTCGCCGAACAAGGCCAATCTCGACATGGTCGACAGCGTCACGGCATCGGCCGACGGGACACAGGTGACCTTCAAGCTTAAGGAGCCGTTCGGGCTCTTCGTGCATCGCATCGCCTCGTTCCAGGACCTGTGGCTCATGCCGCGCGAGTTCATCGAGTCGAGCGAGAAGGCGGCCGACGACGCCATGCTGGGGTCGGGGCCGTTCATCTTCGACACGTTCACCGCGGGCTCGGTCATCTCCTGGAAGAAGAACCCGGACTACTTTGAAAAGGACGCGAACGGCAACCCGCTGCCGTACCTGGATGCGGTGAACCTCGCGATCATCACGGACCAGAACCAGGTGCTGTCGCAGTTCGCGGCAGGCGCTCTCGACACGATCTCGGTTCCGCCGAAGCTCATCGAGTCCGTGAAGAGCCAGTCGCCGACGGCGATCATCGACCAGGCGCCGCGGAACATCCTCAGTTTCCTCTACTTCGACCCGCTCGCGTACACGGCCAACCAGATGCCGTTCAAGGACGAACGCGTGCGTCTCGGCATGTCGCGCGCGATCGACCGCGACGGCCTGCTGCAACTCGTCTCGAAGGCCGGCGGCGTCTGGCCGAGCATGCCGATCAATGGCGGCTTCGGGAAGGAGTGGTGGCTCGACCCGAAGGGCTCGGGCATGGGCGCCGCCGCGACGAACTACACGTACGACGTCGCCGAAGCGAAGAAGCTCTTCGACGCGGCCGGTGTGCCCACCTTCGAAGCGCCCATGCACTTCAGCAGCGACACCTACACGACGATCGTGCCGTACTACGACATCGTCCGGCAGGCGTTGCCCGCGATGTTGAAGGATGCCGGGGTCACCGTGAAGGAAGTCGGCGAGGCCTACGGCAACTACATCGGTACGACGTTCACCGGGAAGTTCGATGGCTTCGCCTTCGGACTCGAGTCGGTGTTCAGCGACATCGCCGCGTACTGGACAAACATGTTCTACCCGCGCGACGCCGGCGGCGGCCGCAACCACTCGAGCGTCAACGACCCGGAGCTCGTCGCGAACATCAAGAAGATGTTGCAGGCCACGACGATCGACGAGATCAAGAACCAGAACCTCGAGCTGCAGAAGTACGCTTCGACGCACATGCTCTACGTGCCGGTGATCACGCCGGTGGAGTACGCCGCCAGCGCTCCGAAGGTGAAGGGCGCCGTGAACACGACTGGGCCGACGACGTACGCGCTGGGCACCGAATCGACCCTGCATCTCTGGCTGGCGTAGTCGCCGCCGGCGCAATACCGCGCCAGGCGGCGCGGCCAACGGGAGCATCCATCGGGGCGGCCGGCGCGACGGCCGTCCCGATGACATGACGGGATATGCGGACATACATCATCAGACGGCTGTTGCTCGCGGTGCCGACGCTCATCGGCGTGACGCTGGTCGTGTTCTTCATGGTGCGTCTGATACCCGGCGGCGTGGTCGACCAGATCGCCGGCGACAACCAGCTGAGCGCGGGCGACCGCGCACGCATCGAGAAGGATCTCGGCCTGGACCGGCCGGCGTACCAGCAGTATTTCACGTGGGCGGGCGGAGCGGCCCACCTCGACTTCGGCAAGAGCCTGCGCGACGATAGCTCGATCACCGCGCGCGTGAAGCACACGCTGCCGACGACGGTGGAGATGGCGGTGCTGGCGATCGCGATATCGCTGCTTATCGCTGTGCCGGTGGGCGTCGTGTCGGCCATACGGCAGGACTCGATCGTCGACTACGTTGCACGCAGCATCGCGATCGGATTCCTCTCCGTCCCGACGTTCTGGCTCGGGACGATCATCATCGTGTTCGCGTCGGTGTGGTGGAACCTCGCGACGCCGGTACCGCAGCAGTACCAGCAGATCTGGGAGAATCCGTACGAGAACCTGAAGTTCCTTGTCTTTCCGTTCGGCTATTTCGTGCCGGCCGGACCGGCGGTGTTGCTCGGAGTCAGCCTGTCGGGCACCGTCATGCGCCTGATGCGCACGCAGATGCTGGAGGTGCTGCGCCAGGATTACGTGCGGACCGCGTGGGCGAAGGGCCTGCGCGAGCGCGACGTGATCGTCCGCCACGCGATGAAGAACGCGATGATCCCGGTCGTGACGGTGGTCGGGCTTCAGGTCCCGATCGTCGTCGGCGGCAGCGTCATCGTAGAGAGCATCTACAACGTGCCTGGCATGGGGCAGTGGCTGTTCCAGGCGGTCGGGTTGCGCGATTACACGGTCGTGCAATCGGTCGCGCTCCTGGCATCGGTGGCGGTCGTGCTGTCGAACCTCGCCGTCGACGTCACGTACGCCTACCTTGATCCTAGAATCAGGTACGGCTGATGGCTGCGACGATCGATACGGCGATGCTCACACCGCCTTCGGCGCTCGCGGTGCGCGCGAGCGGGCCGCGCGCATGGGCGCTCGGCATCTGGCAGTTCTGCCGCCGCAAGCCGCTCGGCGCGTTCGGCGCGGTGATCGTCATCGCGATGCTGCTGGTCGCGCTGTTCGTCGATGGCGCGCTATTCGGCACGAGCACGCCGTGGCTGGCGCCCGACGGCTTCAACGACCAGCACATCCGCAACGTCAACCAGGGCATGTCGTGGGGCCACCCGCTGGGCACCGACGACCTGGGGCGCGACATCTTCAGCCGCATCCTGTATGGCGCGCGCATCTCCGCCGTGATCGGCTACAGCTCGGTCGCGATCGTCGTCCTGGTGTCGCTCACCGTCGGCACGATCTCGGGCTATTTCAGCGGCTGGTTCGACACGATCGTGCAGCGAATCGTCGACGTCATCCTGTCAATACCGGCCATCGTCCTCTTGATCTTCGCGATCAGCGTGTTCGCCGGACGCGCCGGACCGTACGGCCGCATGTTCTGGATCATCGTGATCGTCGGCTTCCTGATCTCGGCCGCATCGGTACGCGTGGTGCGCGGCGCCGCGATCGCCACGGCGAACAACCAGTACGTCGACGCGGCCCGCACGCTCGGAGCGACGGACGCGCGCATCATCTTCCGCCACATCGTGCCGAACGTGGTCCCGGTCGCCATCGTGCTCGCGACGGTGAATCTCGGCACGGCGATCCTGGCCGAGGCCGCCGTCAGTTTCCTCGGCTACGGCATCCCGAACCCGTTTCCGTCCTGGGGAGCGATGCTCAACATCAGCGGCTCGGCGCAGTTCCGCGCGGAGCCGATCCAGGCGGTGTGGCCCGGCCTGGCGATCGCCTTCGCCGTCTACGGCTTCAACGTGTTCGGCGACGCGCTGCGCGACGTCCTCGACCCGCGCATGCGCGGCGGGAAATGACCGCCGCCTGAATCGCGGAGCGCTTCGGACCTACCGAATCGGTCACGGACTCAGGTGCACCACATCCACGGCGGGCGTCGGCTTCGCGTGCACCGACGCGGAGCAGTCCGCGGTGAACGATCCGGTCAACGCGGTTTGCCAGCCGTCCTCGCGCCTGGTGTTGATGCGGTAGAAGACCTTCAGCCCGGCGGGCAGACCCTCGACGTGCGCGCTCGTGCCAGGCGGCGCGATCGGTCCGTGCCCCTGAAACGATCCGGCCGGAAAGCCCGGCGCGATGCCCAGGTCGACCCACGTCTCGTCCGGCGGGATCGCCGGCGGCGGCCAATCGATGGACGCGCTCACGGTGCCCGCGACAGCGCCGCAGGACTGCACGATCGTGGCGGTCGCGCTCTTCGAATCTCCGTCGTGCATGTAGACGAAGATTCCGAGAACGATGGCAGCCGGAACCAGGAAGCGGCCGATCACGGGCACCCTCCGAAGAAGTGTCGGCCGGTCGGACGAGCGCGGCGAGGCATCGGTGAGCGCATAGGGGTTTCGTGCCGCGCCGGTGCGGAGATCGTCCTAGTGAGATCTCCGGGTGGCAGCACCCGGGCGGCGCGATCAGGCCAGCTCGCCGAGGCTCGCGCGCAATCCGTCGAGCCGCGCGCGAAGCGCCGCAAGGCGCTCCTGCTCGGCGGCGATGATCTTCTCCGGCGCCTTGGCGCGGAATCCTTCGTTGGAGAGCTTGGCATCGATGCGGCCGGCCTCGGCCGCGGCCTCGGCGATCTGCTTCTCGATGCGGGCCCGCTCGACCGCGACGTCGAAGAGGCCGGCGAGCGGAACGACGGCCGTCACGCCCTCGAGCACCGCCTTGGCAACCTGCTCGCGCGGCGCCTCGCCGGCCTCGCCGACGATGTGCAGCGGACGCACGCGCGCCAGCATCTCAATATGCCGCGCGCCGGCCTCGAACATTGGCCGCGCGCCACCGGCGACGACGTACGCCTCGATGAACCTGCCCGGCTCGACCTTCTTCTCGGCGCGGATGTTGCGGATCGCGCGCACGACGTCGATCAGCATCGTGATCTCGCGCTCCGCGTCCGGATCGGCGTAGCCGCTCTCGCCGCGCGGGTACGCGGCGACGATCAGCGCCTCGTCATCGATGCCATCGATCTTCGCGACGAGCGCCTGCCAGATCTCCTCGGTGACGAACGGCATGAACGGATGGAGCAGCCGCAGGCAGCGCTCGAGCACGTACGCCAGCACCGGCAGCGGCGAGGCCGCCTCCGCAGCGCCCTCGCCGCGGGCGCGCACCTTCGCGATCTCGATGTACCAGTCGGCGAACTCGCTCCAGACGAACTCGTACACCTGCCGCGCGGCCTCGCCCAGCTCGAACTTGCGCAGCTGCTCGTCGACGCTGCGCGCGAGGCTTTCGACGCGCGAGACGATCCAGCGGTCTTCGACCGGCGCGTCCGCGGCGGGCATCGAGTCGGGCAGACGCACCGTTCCCTCGCCGATCATCGAGATCACGAAGCGGGCGGCGTTCCAAAGCTTGTTGGCGAAGTTGCGGCCCGCCTCGACGCGCTGCTCGGACAGGCGGAGGTCGTTGCCCGGGCCGCTCGACGTGATCAGCGTGTAGCGCAACGCGTCGGCGCCGAAACGCTCGATGACGTCGAGCGGGTCGATGCCCGTGCCGAGCGACTTGCTCATGCGCTGGCCGTGCTCGTTGCGCACCGTACCGTGCAGGTAGACGACGGAGTACGGGATGTCGCCGGCGTCGTAGATGCCGAGCATGATCATCCGGGACACCCAGAGGAAGATGATGTCGTAGCCCGTCTCCATGACCGAGGTCGGGTACCAGTAGCGCAGCTCCGCGGTGTCCTCCGGCCAGCCGAGCGTCGAGAACGGCCAGAGGCCCGAGGAAAACCACGTGTCGAGCACGTCGGTCTCCTGCAGCAGGTGGCCGCCGCCCGTCGGCGAGCGATCCGGCGTCTCGACCGCGACGATCGGCGTCGCCTCGATGGCGGACCAGGTCCCGTATGTGAGGATGGTCTCGTGCGTCACGCCGTCGGCGCGCAGCTCGTTGTACGTCGCGACGCGGGGGTGCGCGTCTGCCCCGGCGGCGGGATCGCGCAGCGTCACGATGATCCGGTCGCCGTCTTCATCGGCGCTGTACCAGACGGGGATGCGGTGTCCCCACCAGAGCTGCCGCGACACGCACCAGTCGCGGATGTTCTCCATCCAGTTCAGGTAGACGCGCTCGAACCGGTCCGGCACGAAGCGGATGCGCCCGTCGTGCACGGCTTTGATGGCCGGCGCGGCGAGCGCGCGCTGGTTCACGAACCACTGCCACGAGATGAGCGGCTCGACGACAGTGTGACAGCGCGTGCACACGCCAATCGTCATCTCGTGCGGCTCGGTCTTCTCCAGGTAGCCCAGCTCCTCGAGGTCGCGCAGGATCACCTGGCGCGCCTCGTACCGATCCATGCCGGCGTACGGCCCCGCCTCCTGGTTCAGCGTCGCATCGAGGTTCATGGCGTTGATGATCGGCAGGCCGGCCCGCTGCGCGATCTCGAAGTCCGTCGGGTCGTGGCCGGGGGTGACCTTGAGCATGCCGGTGCCGAACTCGATCTCGGTCGCCTCATCGCCGACGACCGGCACCTCGCGCTGGATGACCGGGAGCAGGACCGTGCGGCCGATCTTGCCGGCGTGGCGCGGGTCCTTCGGGTTGACGGCGACCGCGACATCGCCGACGAACGTCTCCGGCCGCGTCGTCGCGACGGTCATGAAATCGTCGCCGGTGTGCGGCCGGCCCTCGGCGTCGCGGCCGTCGACGAGCGGGTAACGGATGTACCAGAGGTTGCCGAGCTGGTCCTCGTGCTCGACCTCCAGATCGCTGAGCGCCGTGCGACAGCGCGGGCACCAGTTGATCATCCGCTCGCCGCGGTAGATCAGGCCGTCGTCGAACAGCTTCTTGAACGTCGTGCGTACGGCGCGCTGCGGGCCGTCGTCGAGCGTGAACACCTCGTGCGACCAGTCGGCCGAGGCGCCGAGCCGCCGGTGCTGGTTGCCGATGATCGGCCGGTAGCGGCCGACCCACTGCCAGACGCGCTTCTCGAACTCCTCTCGCCCCAGGTCGTGGCGGCTGATGCCCTCCTTCGCGAGCTGCTTCTCGACGACGTTCTGCGTGGCGATGCCGGCGTGGTCGACACCGGGGATCCAGAGCGTCGGGTCGCCGAGCATGCGGTGCCAGCGGATGAGGATGTCTTCGACGGTGTCGGTGAGCGCGTGGCCGACGTGCAGCTCGCCGGTGACGTTGGGCGGCGGCATGATGATGCAGAACGGCCGCTTCGACTCGTCGATCCGGCCCTTGAAGTAGCCGCGCGACTCCCAGAACTCGTAGACGCGGTCCTCGGTCGCGCGCGGGTCGTAGGACTTCGCCATCTCCCGCGCCGGCGCGGGCTCAGCGTGCTGCGTCATCGGTCACCTCTCATCGGTCGGGCATGAAAACGCCCCGAAACGTGTTCGGGGCCCCGCCGGTCTCTGCGCGCGCGTCAGCGTCCGGTCAACGGGC
>CAYJMJ010000038.1:0-4953 GCA_964371095.1 uncultured Dehalococcoidia bacterium
GCGCGCGAGCCGCCGCAGACGTCCTTGAACTCGCAGCGGCCGCACTTGCCCTCGATCAGCGCGGGATCGCGCAGCGACCGGAAGAGCGCCGAGTCGCGGTAGATCGATGAAAGCGATGACTCGCGCACATTACCCCCGCAGAGCTGCAGGAAGCCGCTCGGGTAGACGTCGCCGACGTGCGAGATGAAGCAGAAGCCCTTGCCGTCGTTGACGCCCTTCTCGGCCGGCGCCTTGCCCTCGCGGAAGGCGTAGCCGGCGCCGGTCAGCTCGAACTCCTTCGGCTGCTCGCCGGACGCCGCCTTCGCGCGGCGGCGCTGGATGAGGACGCGGCGATAGTGCTGCGCCGCCGTCGTCCGCACACGGAACGGCACGCGCTCCGACAGGTCGGCCAGCCACTGCAGCACCTCTTCGTGCTCGCCGGGCGTCAGCATCTTGTCGGCGTCCGCGCGGCCGGTCGGCACGAGGAAGAAGACGTTCCAGACCGTGGCGTCGATCTGCTTCACGACCTCGGCGATCTTCGGCAGGTCGGCGAGGTTGTGACGGCTCACGGTGGTGCCGATCTGCAGCGGCAGCCCGACGTCGCGCACGTCGGCGACGATCTCGCGCGTGCGCTGGTATGCGCCGCGTACGCGCCGGAACGTGTCGTGGACCTCAGGACAGGAGCCGTCGAGGCTTACGTGGACCATGTCGACGCCGGCGTTGTATGCCCGCTCGATCGCGGCGCGGGTGACGAGCTTCGTCGCGCTCGGCGAGAAGCCGACCTTCAGGCCGCGCTCGACCGCGCCGCCGATGATGTCGAAGACGTCGCGGCGCATCATCGGGTCGCCGCCGGTGATCACGAGGATCGGCTTGCCCAGCTCGACGATCTGGTCGAGCACGCCGAACGCCTCGGCGGTCGTCAGCTCGCGGGCGTCGCGCTTCGGGATGGCTTCGGCGCGGCAGTGGACGCAGGAGAGGGCGCACGCGCGCGTGACCTCCCACGCCAGCGTGAACGGCGTCTTGTCGAAATCGACGTCGAGGTAGGGCGGCCGGCCGGGTGAAGTCGCTGCGGTCTCCATCACACCTCCAGCGCCTGCGGCGCGTGAATCTCCTCGTCGGTCAGGTAGCAGGCGGGGTCGGAGCCCCAGAAGTCGCCGGTGGCGGCCTCGGCGCGGACGCGGAGGTTGCCGTTGCAGATGTCGAAGTAGCCGCAGCCGGCGCAGCGGCCGTTGATCAGCTCGCGACGAGAGCGCAGGCCTGCGAGCAGCGGGTTGGAGAGGTCCTGCCAGATCGTGCTGAACGGCCGCTCGCGCACGTTGCCGAGCGTCATGTGCCACGAGAACTGGTCGGGGTGCACCTCGCCCAGGTAGTCGATGCAGCCGACGCCGGTGCCGGAGCTGTTGCCGCCGTTCCATCGCAGCAGCCGCAGCACCTCCTCGGCGCGCTCGGGCTGGTCGCGCTTGACGCGCATGTACAGGTAGGCGGAGTCGGCGTGGTTGTCGACGGTCAGGACTTCCTTCTCGAGGCCGCGGCGGTGCCAGTCGAGCACCTGGTCGGAGAGCAGGTCGAGCGCGCGGCGCGTCTCGTCGGCATCGAGTGCGTCGGCCGCGATCTTGCGTCCGCGGCCGCTGTACGCGAGGTGGTACATGCAGAAGCGCGGCACGTCCTCTTCTTCGAGCAGCCGCAGGACGTCGCCGAGGTGGTGCTGGTTGCGCTTCGTGATGGTGAATCGCACGCCGACGCGGACGCCGGCCTCGCGGCAGGCGCGGATGCCCTTGATGGAGTCGGCGAAGGCGCCCTTCTTGCCGCGGAACTTGTCGTGGATATCGGACAGGCCGTCGAGGCTGACGCCGACGTAGGAAAAGCCCTGCGCGCCGACTTCGCGCGCGATCTCCGGGGTGATGAGCGTGCCGTTGGTCGAGAGCACGGCCCGGAGGCCGAGGTCGCGCGCGTGGCGGGAGAGTGTGAAGAGGTCCGGCCGCGTCAGCGGCTCACCGCCCGAGAAGAGCAAGACCGGCACGCCGAACGCGCCGAGGTCGTCGATGACCTTGAGCGCTTCTTCGGTGTTCAGCTCGCCCTCGTACGGCTTGTCGGTGGCGGAGGCGTAGCAGTGGACGCAGTGGAGGTTGCAGCGCCGGGTGACGTTCCAGACGACGACCGGCCGCTTGTCCTCCGAGAAGTGGAGCAGGTGCGGCGGCAGGTCGGCCGAACGGCGTTCGTACCGGAGCGCATCGCCCGAAGTGACCGTCCCGCAGAGCAGGCGCGATAGGCTGAGCATGGGAACCTCCCCGCGGTTGCGCCTGTCGTGGGACCCTCTCTCGCGCCAGGCGGCGGTCGCGATTGCGTTGTTAAAACAACTTTGGCATCTGGCAACGAGCGCCTGCCAGAGCCGTTCGTCATGGCACGGCCGTCCCTGAACCGAGACTTGCCCAATTTTCGGGCATATCCGGTGGTACAGGCGTCAATGTGTCGCCGGACGGGCGTGCCTATGACCCGTGAGTGCCATTCTGTTTCCTGCGTCTACCGACGGTTCGATGCGAGTGGACCGCCGGTACCCGTACCATCTCCGTAATCAGCGGGAGTGGCGGTCGATGAAGCAGGGCGACCAGGGCACGGCGGCAGCGCGGAGGGCAGGGATCTTACCCCCGTCCTCGTTCACGGTGCCGCGCCCCCTCTCCGGTAACGGCTGCCCGATGGCGAACCACGAGGCGCCGACCGCCATCGCGCCGGCCACACGACGCGGCCGCCAGCCGAAGCCGAGCCAGCGGATGCGCATCGCGATGCTGGGGACGAGCAACAAGGCGTCGCAGCTCGACCTGCGCGAGCGGCTGGCGTTCCCCCCGTTCGACCTGGCGCCCGCCGTCGCGGCACTCGGGACGTACGTGGCGCACGGCGTGATCCTTTCCACGTGCCAGCGCGTCGAGATCTATGCGGCGGCGCCGACGCTCACCGGCGTCCGGAACGCCATCCGCCGCTTCTGGAAGGATCAACGCGGCGTCTCGCTCAAAGACATCGACGCACACACGTACTACCTGGAAGACGAGGCCGCGGTCGAGCACCTCTTCTCGGTGGCGAGCGGCCTGGACTCCGTGATCATCGGCGAGCCGCAGATCCTCGGGCAGGTGCGTTCCGCGCTCGCCTGCGGGCTCGAGCAGGAGACGGCCGGCCACGCGCTCGCGGGTCTGTTCCGCGCGGCGCTGACGGTCGGCAAGCGGGTTCGGACCGAGACGGGCGTCGGCCGCAACGCGGCGTCGATCAGCTACGCGGCGGTTGAACTGGCGCGGCAGATCGTCGGCGACCTGCGTCATTCGCGGGTGCTGCTCGTCGGCGCCGGCAAGATGGGGGAGCTGGCGGCGAAGAACCTCGTCAGCAAAGGCGTTGCGGGGCTCGCCGTCGTCGGGCGATCGCCCGAGCGCGCGCAGCGCCTCGCGCTCGAGTGCGACGGCGCCGTGGCGATGACGCAGCTCGAGGACGCACTGCCGGACTCGGATATCGTCATCAGCTGCACGAACGCCCCGCACCAGATCATCTCCAAGGAGCAGGTGGAGCGGGTGATGGCCGATCGGCCGGATCGCCCGCTGGTCCTGATCGACATCGCCGTGCCGCGCGACATCGAGCCCGGCGCGGGCGAAGTGCCCGGCGTGCACCTCTGCAACGTCGACGACCTGGACGCGACGGTTGCGGCGAACCTCAACGAGCGCATCGGCGAGACGCACAAGGTGAAGGCGATCGTCGACGAAGAGGTGATCGCGTTCCAGCAATGGCTCGCCGTGCGGCGGGCGGTCGGCACAATCTCGGCGCTGCGACGTTACGCCGAGGAGATCCGGCTGGCCGAGCTGGCGCGGACGTCATCGGTGCTCGATCGCATGACCGAGGACGATCGGCGGCGCATCGAGGCGCTGACGCTGGCGTTCGAGAAGAAACTGCTGCACAAGACGATATCGCTACTGCGAGCGGAAGCGGTCGACGGCAACCACCGCCACGCCGACCGCGCGGTGCGGGCGTTGTTCGCGCTCGACGAGTAGCCGCGCGCCACTCATTGCCTCGCCACGCGCATCCAGCTTGCGCGTACGGGCGGACCCGCAGGGTCCGCCCGTTTTCGTTTTGTTGGGGATTCGCGCTCCGGTTCTGTCGTCCTGAGCGCCAGCGAAGGACCTACCCCGTTTGGCCGCGCTGCATCATCGTCGCGGCAGTTCCTCGTCCGCTCGACCGGCGTTGACACTCCATGGCCAGGCAGCGGTCATGGCCGGCGTAGATCCTTCGCTGCGCTCAGGATGACAACGACGGCGCAGGGTCCCGCCGCGCTTACCGGCTGGCCTCCCAGGGGTCCCAGCCGGGGCCGCCGCCAGTCAGCTTCTTCGGGTCGCCGAAGACGGTGCCGGCGGCCACCTCGGCGCCGAGGTCGCGGCCGAGCACCGCGCTCGCGCAGGCCAGTCCGCCCGACATGACGCCGCCGATGCCGTGACCGTTCATCGTGCTCGCGCCGGCGAGGAAGAGGCCCGGGATCTCGGTCGTCGGCGCCGGGCGATTCGGACCGAACTGGTCGACGGCGATCTCGATGCCGTACGACGTGCCGCCCGTCGAGAGCGTGTACTTCTCGTGCGTGATGGGGCTGGCCGCCTCTTTCCAGACGATGTGCTCGCGCAGGTTCGGGATGATGCGCTCGGCGCCCTCGATCAGCATGTCGGTGAGGCGGTCTTTGAACGATCGGTACTCGCGGTTGCCGTGATAGCGCTCGCCGGCCGCCGGCCCTTCCTCGACGGCCCAGAGGCGGTAGTCAGGCGGGACGATCGTCATCACCTCGAGGCTCGTGCATCCCTTCGGCGCGATCGCCTCGGTCTCCGGGTCTTTCACGGAGCCGGCGGTGATGAACATCATCAGCGCCGACGGGACCTTGCCTTCGCCCGCCTCGCGGTACATGCCTTCGATGTCGAAGGTGTCGTAGTACCAGTAGTTCGTGTTCGGCATCGTGTC
>CAYJMJ010000038.1:5053-18799 GCA_964371095.1 uncultured Dehalococcoidia bacterium
TGCCTTCGATGTCGAAGGTGTCGTAGTACCAGTAGTTCGTGTTCGGCATCGTGTCGCGCAGGTCGATATCGAGGCCGAGGTAGACGCAGAAGAGGGGGAGCGCCATGCGGTACTCGCTCACCTTCTTCACGGTCGCGGCCGAGACGTGCTCCTCGCCGACCATGTCGAGGAACGTGCGCTTGAGGTCGGCGTTGGAGACGACGATCGGCGCGCGCAACTCGTCGCCGCCAACGAGGCGGACGCCGACGGCCCGTCCGTCCTCGATGATGATCCGCTCGACGCGGACGCGCATGCGGACCTCGCCGCCGTTCGAGCGCACGACGTCGACGAGATGCGCGGGCAGGACCTGGCCGCCGCCCTTCGGGTAATACGCGCCCTTGAGGTAGTGGTTCATGAGCCCCGCGTGGAGCAGCACGGGCGTCCGCGACGGCGGCACCGCGTAGTCGCCGCCCTCGCCGGCGACGACGGCGCGCGCCTTTTGCCCCAGCTCGCAGTCATCGAACAGGTCGGCGAGCGGACGCAGGCCCCATTTGAGGAAGTTGGGCGCTTCGCGGGCGAGGCGCGGTAGATCCTCGGCCGTGACGGGCAGGCGCACCGCGCCGAACTCCTCGGTCACCTTCTGCAGCACGTCGAGGCAGCGGTGGAGCGCGGTCTCGTCGTCGGGGAACGTCGCGACGAGGCGCTCGCGGTACTTGTCCCATCCCTTCGGCACGCGAAAGGTGATGCCGGGGAACATCAGCGTGTCGAAGCCGTCCGGGTCCATCTCCAGGAACTCGATCTTGTTGTCGAGGCCGACGCCGCGCAGGATCGTCGGAATGCCGCCGCCGGGGCCGCAGTCGCCGATGTAGTGCACGCCGACGTCGAACTCGAACGTGCGCTTGCGGCGGAAGACGTGGGCGTTACCGCCGGCAACGTAGTGCTGCTCGAGCACGACGGTGCGCTTGCCGTTCGCCGCCAGGTACGCCGCGGCGGTGAGCCCGCCCAGACCCGAACCAATGACGATCGCGTCCCACTGCTCCTGCGACATGACGCCCTCCTGAGCCCTGGCGCGCCGCGCATCGGCGGGTGCGGGCGGATCGTACGGCTCTCGCCGCGATGCGGCTACGGGCGGATGGCCCTATCCGCGCTCACACCCGTGCGTTCCGGTCACTGCGCACTCCGAAGTGATCAGGCCCGTAGCGAAGAAGCTGTAGCTCCGCTCGCGCGTTGATCGGCCGGCCAGCCTGTTGGCCCCGATTGCTGCTCCGAACGGCGAACGCAGCTGAAGCTGCTTCGCTACAGGCTCGTCACGCCGATTCGAATTCTGCCGCGGCCGGGACGTCTCCGCGTCATCCGTCGCTACGCGAAAGTGCGTCGACATAGGCGCCCCAGTACGGGGGCGGGAGCAGACGGCCGATCGCCGTCATCACCTGCTGGCTCGCCAACCGGTCCTGCTCTGCACGCGCGAGTCCGGCGGGCACGTCGAGCCGAAACGGCGCGCCGAAGCGGACGCACAGCGTGCCGTCCTCCTCGAACAGGCCGATGGGCAGGAGCGGCGCCCCGCGCCCCGCGATCGAGGCGAGGAAGAGGCCGGTGCCCGGTTGGGGCTCGATCAGCTCGCGCGATCCCTCGAGCCCCTCGGGCGTCAGGCCGACCGGATCCGACGTGGCGAGCCTCGCCAGTTGGCGGAGCGCCGTCGCGCGGCCCATGACCAGCTCCTCGCGCCGGGCGATCGTGACGAAGCCGTAGATGCGGGCGACGCGGCCGAACAGCCAGCGAAGGAAGCGCACCGGGATCGGCACCGGGCCGATGCGCAGGTCGACATATTCACTCGTGAACGCCCAGTGGATCTCGGGTTGACCCGGCCGGACGCTCGCGACGGCCTCGGCGACGGCCATGCCACAGTGAAACGGGCGCAGTCCGCGGCGGCTGTAGTGGTTCATGACGGCGATGAACGGTCCTTCGGCGGGGATGTGCTCTGTGCCGTCGATGCGGCGGGGGCGATCCCGGTTCGCCCGCATCACGACTGCGCCGTCGCGCGTAAACGAGCGTCGCCGTCCGAGGATCACGGAGACGGCGATGGCGAGGATCATCGGCACCGGGATCCAGTAGCCGGGTGGGGGGTTCGCGGTGGCCGGTGCCTCGGACATAAGCGGGCTCCATCTAGGCGCGATGTCGTGCGCGCGGCTACAGGTCGAGTGTGTGCTCCTGCACGACGCCCGCGCGGCGCGTCACCTTCGCCTTCGTGCGCAGGAGCACGCCTCGTGGCGCGCGCGCCACGAGCGCGGCCACGCTCATCGCCTCCGCCATCAGCGCGTCACGCTGCACGACCTTCGAAACGAGGCGCAGCGCCAGCGCCTCCTCCGCGTCGATGATGCGGCCGGTGAAGCAGAGATCGCGCGCGACGGCGCCGCCAACGAGATCGTGCAGCGGCCCGTAGACGACGTCGCCGAAGCTGATCTCCGGATGGCCAAAGCGGGCGCTATCGGCGGCGATGCGGATGTCGCACATCACGGCGAGGTCGAAGCCGCCGGCGACCGCCGCGCCGTTGACGGCGGCGATCATCGGCAGCGGAAACGCCAGGCACGCGCGGTGGTATCGGTCGCTTGATGCCCACAGCTTGTCGCCGAAGCCGGGCTCGCCCACGCGCTGGAACTCCTTGAGGTCGAACCCGGCGCAGAACGCGTCGCCGGCGCCGGTCACGACGACCACCTTCACACCTTCGTCGGCCGCCAGCACGGCCAGCGCGTCCGAAAACTCGTCACGCAGGGCAATCGACAGCGCGTTCTTCTTCTCCGGCCGGTTCAGCGTCAGCGTGGCGATGCCATCGGCCGGTCCGTCGACGACTACCAGTTCTCCCATGCAACCTCCCAGGTTTCGGACTGCGGCGGCGGTCGCGCGGGCTACGGCAACGGCCCCGTCAACGACGCCCGCTGCGAGATCTCGATCCAGTTGCCGTCGGGGTCGCGCACGAACGAAATCCGGGCCGTCGTGCCGAGCGTTACCGGCGGCCGCCCCTCCGCGCCGCCGCGCGAGACGATGCCGGCATGCTCAGCGTCGACGTTGCGCACCTGCACGGTGATGTAGCGGTACCCCTGCGCCGTCATCGGCCCGATGGCGACGGCCGACGCGTCGGCGGCGAACGTCACGAGCGAGTCGCCGCAGCGATAGGCGTTCGCGCCGGCCGCGGGCAGCCCCAGGGCGTCTCCGAGGAAGCGATGCATCGCACGCTCGTCCCGCACGGCGAGCCGCACGCCGATCCCGGTCACGCCGTCGTGCCCGCGCGGCACGAGCACGATGCTGTTGCCGTCGGGGTCGACGAGTTCCGTGGGCGCGGTGACGCCGTCGCGCGCGATCAGCAGCTCTCGATATCCCGCGGGCGGCTGGGGCCGCAACGGGTCGCGGGCGGAGTTGAGCTTGAGCACCGAGCCGTTCATGCCGTGCCGGTGCTGCCGGATGCCGGCGCCGAGCGGGAGCGTCTCCTCGAACGGCAGGCCGGCCTGTTCCTGCCAGAACCGAAGCATCAGCTCCGTGTTGTTCGTGAACAGGCCGACGTCGATGTGCTGCTTCGCGAGGTCCACGCTGCTGCCTCCGGGTGGGAGGATACGCCGCCGCCAGCTAACGCGCCCGAGCGTCAATAGAGATGAATCGCGCGTGAATGGTTCCTACCGCGCAGAAGGTGACGCTATACTTCCGACGAACCTCAGAATGCGGGAGTGGCGAGATGACGGGTAAGACCGCAAAGCAGGCCGCTATCGACCTCATCGAGCGGTTGCCCGATGAGGTTTCGACCGAGACGATCGTGGCTGAGCTGCTGTTCAAGCAGAGCGTGATCCAGGGGTTGAAGCAACTGGATCGAGGCGAAGTCGTGAGCCACGACGAAGCCAAGGAGAGGCTGGCTTCGTGGCTCAAGTCGTCTGGTCCGAATCGGCGCTGACCAACCTCGTTGAGATCGCGGGATTCATCGCCGAGGATTCTCCGGCGTTCGCATCCGCATTTGTGGCACGCATCATCGAGGGAATCGACCGCGTAGCGCTCTTCCCACGTCTCGGACGGCAGGTTCCCGAGTTCGGCGACGAGAACCTCCGTGAGGCCATCTTCCAGAACTACCGCATCGTCTATCGCATCGACGGAGATCGGATTGGCGTTGTGGCGGTGAGGCACGGCGCGATGCTGTTGCCCGACGACCTCGGCAAGCCGCCCTGGAACCTCCCGTAGCGCCGCCGTCACCTGCCCGAGCGCGTCAATTGACTCCCGCCTCGGCCGCTCCATAGACTGCCGCATGGCCAACAACAACGACAAGAAGCCGCCACAGGAGCGCGACGTCCCGTTCGAGACGTCGTCCGGCAGGCCCGTGAAGCCGCTTTACGCCGCTGAGGATCTCGACGGCTTCGACTACATGCAGAAGCTCGGCCTGCCGGGCGAGTATCCGTTCACGCGCGGCGTCCAGCCGACCATGTACCGCGGCCGCTTCTGGACGATGCGCCAGTACGCCGGCTTCTCGGACGCCGAGGAGTCGAACCGCCGCTACAAGTACCTCCTGTCGCAGGGGCAGACCGGGCTCTCGGTCGCGTTCGATCTGCCGACGCAGATCGGCTTCGATCCGGACGACGACATGGCCGAGGGCGAGGTCGGCAAGGTCGGCGTCAGCATCTGCTCGCTCGCCGACATGGAGACGCTGTTCGGCGGCATCCCCCTCGAGACGGTGACCACGTCGATGACGATCAACGCGACCGCGGCGGTGCTGCTCGCGCTGTACGTCGCCGTCGCGAAGAAGCAGGGCGCCGACCTGTCGAAGGTGGGCGGCACGACGCAGAACGACATCCTCAAGGAGTACATCGCGCGCGGGACGTACATCTTCCCGCCGCGCCCGTCGCTCCGCCTGATCACCGACGTCTTCGCCTGGTGCAACGCGAACCTGCCGCAGTGGAACACGATCAGCATCAGCGGCTACCACATGCGCGAGGCGGGCTGCACGGCGGCGCAGGAGGTCGGCTTCACGATCGCCGACGCGATCCAGTACACGCAGGCGGCGCTCGACCGCGGCCTCAAGATCGACGATTTCGCGCCGCGGCTCGCGTTCTTCTTCGCGTGCCACAGCAACTTCCTTGAGGAGATCGCGAAGTTCCGCGCGGCGCGCCGCATGTGGGCGCGCATCGTGAAGGAGCGCTTCGGCGCGAAGGACCCGCGGTCGATGATGCTGCGCTTCCACACGCAGACGGGCGGCGCGACGCTGACGGCGCAGCAGCCCGTCAACAACCTGGTGCGGACCGCGCTGCAGGGGCTCTCGGCCGTGCTCGGCGGCACGCAATCGCTGCACACCAACAGCTACGACGAGGCGCTCTCGCTGCCGAGCCAGCACGCCGCCGAGCTGGCGCTTCGCACGCAACAGATCATCGCGTACGAGACGGGGGTCGGCGATACAATCGACCCCACCGCTGGCTCCTGGTACATCGAGCATCTCACCGACGAAGTGGAGAGCGATGCGACGGACTACGTGCGCCGCATCGACGACATGGGCGGCGCGCTGGCCGCGGTGGAGCGGGGCTTCCAGGCGCAGGAGATCCACGAGAACGCGTTCCGCATCCAGCGCGACATCGAGGCGCACCGCAAGATCGTCGTTGGCGTCAACGAGTTCGTCGACGAGGAGCCACCGCCGAAGGGGCTGCACGAGCACGACGTGACGCTCGGCGAGCGCCGCAAGGCGGAGCTGGCTCGGCTGCGCGCCGGCCGGGACGGGGGCGCCGTCGAAGCGGCGCTGCGCCGCATCGAGGCCGCCGCCCGCGGCGACGAGAACGTCATTCCGCTGCTCATCGAGGCCGTGGAGCGGTACGTGACGCTCGGCGAGATCTGCCGCTCGCTTCGCTCGGTCTGGGGCGAGCAGCGGGAGACGATGGCGCTGTAGGCAGCGCAAACGGCAAAGAGCAAGCAGCAAGCAGCAAAGAGCCGCTCGCAACTCCGAAACCCGTTCGGCATACCCCGGCAGATCGCGGCGGCTCGGCGTCGCCTTACGGGGCTTCCCGATGGCGTCAGCCGCCGCCCGGGCGGATGATAAACGGCTGAGGAGGTGCGCCGTGCCATTTGCGCGCCGAAAAAAGGACGAACCAGCGGCTCCGGACCCGTCGCCTCGGGACGAGAGCCTCCTGTTCGAGCGAGGGCTGCTCGCGCAGTGGTATTTCCGGTACCGGCTGCAGCAGGAGATCGAGCGGTCCCACCGTCACGGCTACCCGATGGCGGCCGTCGTGCTCGCGCCGCAGCTCCTGCCGAGCGATGACCTCTCGGCGGAGAAGGCCGCGGCTGCCGCCGCGTCTGTGGTCGCCACGAGCCGGGTCACCGAGCTGATGAGCTGGCTCGAAGCACATCGCATCGTGCTCGTGCTGCTCGACACCGACGACGACGGCGCGCGGATCGCGGCGGAGCGCCTGCGCAACGACATGTGGATGCGCTCGCGGCAGCTCGGCAGCGTGAAATGGCTCGTCGGGGCGCCCATCGATGCGGCGGCGTTCGACACGGTGGATGCGTTGCTGGACGCGCTCAAGGCGGCGTAGCAGCGGGCTTCTATCGATCCTTCGTCGTGGGCGTCGTCGCGCACGCGCCCGAGATGCTCAGACGAGGCGGCGTATCGCGTCGGTACGGCGTGGCTGGACGCGGAGACGAGGGTGGCTACGCCCCGCGCTTCGCGTCGCTGTCACGAAGGCCATGTTGGCCGCGGCCGCCTGGCTTCGGCTTCGCTACTCGACCCGCACTTCCATGATGACGCGGCCCCAGCCGCCGCACTTCACGCCGACATCGAAGCAGTGCGTCCGGTTGAAACGCAGGGCGTTGGGATCGGCGCCGGCGTAGTGCAGCTCGCTCACGGCGTAGGCGAGCGGGTACAGGGGCGCCAGCGCGCCCATGCAGATGCGATCGGGGCACCTTTCCGTCAGCAGGTTGCCGGCGCCGTCGAAGATGAAGCGGTCGCCCGCCTTGTGCTGGCTGTTGCAGCCCTGCGCCTCGATGACTTCGGCGATGATGGTCTTCTGCATGAGCGCCGGGCCGGTGTTGATGATATCGGTGTTTCGAGGATTGGCGCGCCACAGGGCCATCTCCTCGTCGTTGTAGCCCAGGTGCTGCTGGAAGAACTGCCAGGTCTCCTCCGTGATTTCCATCTCGTCCTCCTTCGCTAACGTTGGCGGGTCGTGCCGCCGTTGCTACGCCCAGCCGGGATTGACGCCAGCATCGTTGCGGCTTCGGCGCGCGATCAAGAGTCGTTGGTCACGAGACGAAGGCGGGGCGGGGGCATCGTGGAGGGGTTTGCGCTGATCTTGGGGCTCAAGCGGCGGGCGGAGGCGTTGGGCGGGGACTCGCCCCGTCCGCGGGCGACGTCGCGCGCTACATCGCGCTGACGGGCGACCGCGAGCGTTCGTGACCGTCGTACAACCAACGATGCCGCATTGCGGCGTCCCGCGCTGACTCGTCGGGGCCCGTTGCGCGGCGTGCCGTCGGAATCACTTCGTCGAAGACTCGGCGGCCATCGGGTTACCGCCGGCGCGTCGGGCCGCCTGGCACGTCCGAGCGTGAAGGCACGCCGACCCGCGGCACGTTGCGCGCAACCCACAGGCTGCCGGCGCAGACGGCGGCGCCGGCGGCGACGTCGAGGACATAGTGATTCGCCGTGACGATGACGGAGAGCGACATCGCGATCGGTATCGCGGCGCCCGCGACACGGAGCGCGACGGGGCGTGATTGGGTGGCGACCGCGCTACCGACGAGCATGTTCCAGCCGAAGTGGAGGCTCGGCATCGCGGCATACTGGTTGACGAGGCCGCCCGGCTCGAGTTCGCGGTAGGCCGATGCGTACTTCGACAGTGTGTCGACGAACTGCGGTTCGGCGAGGCGCGGCGGCGCCACGGGGTACGCGAGAAAGCACGCGAGGCCGATTGCGCCGGAGATGACGAAGGCGTTCCGGTACGTGCGGTACGTGTCCGGCCGAAACAGGTACAGCCAGACCGCCACGAGAATGATCAGCGGCCAGTGGCCCCAGATGTACACCCAGTTAGACATCGAGGCGAGGGTCTCCCGCGGCGCGACGAACCGCGCCATCGCCGGCTCCCCGTAGATCCGCAGGGCGCGCTCGGCGTCCGCGATCGCGCGGGCGTGGTCGACGGCGGCTGCCGTGCTGCCCTGCGTGAGGCCGCGGACGACGAAGTACAGCGCGTACGCGGCGACGACGAGCGTGGCTTCGGCGATGAGGCCGCGGACCCGGAGGCGTTCCCGGCCGTTGTACAGCAGGGCGAGCAAGATGCCGCCGACCGCAATCCACGGCACCCAGAGATAGGCTGTGCCCATGTCCGCATCGTAGCGCGCGGCGCCACGCCGGCGCCCTCAAGTGGCTCGTCGACCCGCCGATCGATGCCGCGCCGTCCGAGACGGCCGACGCGCTGTGGGGCAAGCTGCGGGGGGCGTGAGGGGGCGTCAGCCGGCCCGGGCAAGCGCGAGCCAGTCGTGGAACGGTTGGCGGCGAGCCTACACGTCGCTAGTCTTACAGATGCCGAAGAAGAACCAGGGATCTCAGCAGTCGGCCGGCGACGTCGCTCGTTCTATGCACACGCCGTTGGCTACGGATGCCGCGACAGGCTTTGTTCGCGACGCCCCCATCATTTCAAAGAGTCAGGATCGACTTGGCCGAAGGTATTTTGCCGAGCGCCTTGCCGGCGCAATAACGTCTCGCCGCGACGCAAGTAGCCTCGTCATTGGCCTGTATGGCCCGTGGGGCGAAGGCAAAACGAGCGTGTTGCATCTGCTCGAAGGGGATTTGGCTGGCGCCAGCCATTCGGTGGTCGCGCGCTTCAACCCGTGGCGGTTTAACGACGAAGCGAGACTTCTGGGCGAATTCTTTGACACAGTTGCCCGAGCGCTGGGAAGATCGCTCTCAACGACCAGGGATTCGATAGCCAAGTGGCTGCGAGATTACGGCGCCCTTGCGGCGGGTATCTCGGTGGGGCTGCCCGGCACCATACAGCTCAATGTCGGCGAGACATTGCGCACGGCTGGCGCGCGAATGGCGTCGCCCGACATGGAAGAACTCAGGGTCCGAATAGAACGGTGGCTCTCGAAGGAGGGCATCCGTGTTGTCGTTCTCATCGATGATATCGATCGCCTGGATCGGTCCGAGATACAGGCGATCTTCAAGCTGGTGAAGTTGACTGCGGATTTTCCATACACAACGTATGTTGTGGCATTCGACGAGGAGATCGTGGCAGCATCTCTCGGTGAACGGTACGCGGGCGGAGATGCCCAGGCGGGTCGTGACTTCCTTGAGAAGATCGTACAGGTTCCACTTCACCTCCCGGTCGCCGATCGACTTGAACTCAGAAATCTGTGTTTCGAGGGCGTGGACGACGCTCTTAGGGCCGCGGGCATCGAACTCACGGAAAAGCAAGCGCGGGACTTCGCCAGACACTTCATCGACGGTCTTGATTCGCAGCTGGGGAACCCTCGTGACGCGAAGCGCTACGCGAATGCACTGCAATTCGCGCTTCCCATACTGCGCGGGGAGGTTAACCCCGTCGACCTCATGCTGGTCGAAGGGATTAGGGTGTTTCACCCACAGCTCTATGATGCGATTCGCAGGAACGGGGATCTCTTCTTGGGCAGTGCGTTCGGCGCCCCTTGGAAGGCGGATGTCGCAAGGCGTCGAGCAGATTCGATTCTCGCCGAGGCGGCGGTGGGAATGACCGCGGATGCGGATGACGCGATGCGAAAGCTGCTGGATCATCTGTTCCCGCGGTTCAAGAAGACTGAATACTCGTCGTCGTCTTGGGATAAGGCGTGGGAGGACGGACAGCACATCGCTTCGGAGCGATACTTCCCGCGTTACTTCGGATATTCGATCGGTTCGCGGGGCGTCTCAGATGTCGAAGTAGAAAGTCTCCTCGAAGGAATCTCTGCGTCGTCCCGGACAGACGTAGAGTCGCGACTTCGGTTGCTTTGCGATGGCGGGCGTGCATCGGGATTGGTTCATGCCTTGCGACGGCGAGCGGCAAGACTCACTGGAGCAGCCGCGTACGAATTGGCGATTACATTTAGCGCATTAGGGGCACTGTTGCCCGAGCACGATGGCGAGATGTTCTTCTCCTCGTTTTCGCAGGGCGCGCTGTTAGTGATTGACTTGCTTCGGCGGATTGAAGATGAGTCCGCACGCGAGGTAGCTGCCCGCCAATGTCTGACCGCCGCGGACCCCATCTACTTTTCGGTTGAGTGTCTCAGGTGGATGAAGGTAGATCGGCGGGACGCCTCCGAAGTGCCGTTGTTCTCCGAAGGTCGCGAGCGAGACCTGACGGCGGTGGTAGTTGCCAGGATCGCGGCATTCGCCGGGACTAACAATCTTCTAGAGGCGTTCGGTCGCGAGGGAGCGAAGCTGCTCGATGTCTGGATGGCTTCAGATCGAGATAGCGCAGTGGCGCATTTGAAAGAATCGCTGGCCGCGCGACCGGCGTCAATTGGCTACGTCCTGCAGTGGAATTCGACGCATAATCTGAGTGAGAACACTTTCGAATTGACTCAATCGGGCTTCGACCACCTGTTGAGTCAGATTGGCCTCGCGGAGATTCTGGACGCGATCGCGGTCTCAAGTGCTAACGGTGACCCGCTGGCCAAGGCCTTTGACAATCAGTTCTCGCAATTCTCGGTGTTCGCTGCGCTTAGGAACGACGACGCGGCCGATTAGGATCCTGCGTGCGCGTAGAGCGTTCTGCCGATATAACACCCGCGATGAAACTCGGCGGCAACTTCTTTGAGGACCTGGGCCCGGGGCAGCGGCTGGTCAACCCGGTGCCGCGCACGATCACGGACGGCGACGTTGCGCTGTACATCGCGCTGACGGGCGACCGCGAGCCGCTGCGCTGCTCCGACGAGTTCGCGCGCAGCCTCGGCTTCGAGCGCTCGCCCGTGCACGACCTGCTCGTCTTCCACATCGTCTTCGGCCGCACGGTCGGCGAGATCTCGCTCAACTCGCCGGGCAACCTCGGCTACGCCGACCTGCGCTTCCTGCGGCCGGTGTTCACGGGCGACACGCTGCGCGCCGAGACGGAGACGCTCGGCTGGCGCGAGACGTCGAAGGGCGACACGGGCGTCGTCTGGGTGCGGACCGTCGGGTTCAACCAGCGCGACGAGCGCGTGCTCGAGTTCTACCGGTGGGTCATGGTCAACAAGCGCGACCCCGGCACGCCGACCCATGCCGACGATACGCCCGACATGCCCGCGGAGGCCACGCTCGACCACGTCGACTTCCCGCGCATCGCGGCGTTCGACGCGTCGGCGACGGGCGGCTCGTCGTTCTGGGAGGATTACGCGGCGGGACAGCGGCTGGCGCATCCGCAGGGCATGACGCTCGAAGAGGCGGAGCACCAGATGGCGACGCGGCTGTACCAGAACACGGCGCGCGTGCACTTCAACCAGCTCCAGCAGCAGTCGTCGAGGCACGGGCGGCGCATCGTCTACGGCGGGCACATCATCTCCGTCGCGCACGCGCTGTCGTTCGACGGGCTGGAGAACGTCGTCGGGATCGCCGCGTGGAACGGCGGCTCGCACACCAATCCGACGTTCGCGGGCGACACGCTGTTCGCCTGGACCGACGTCATCGACCGCATCGACCTCGGCCGCGACGACCTGGGGGCGCTGCGGCTGCGCCTCGTCGCCGTCAAGAACGTCGACCCGACGCGGGAGGATGTCTCGCTCCGGGTGGCCGGCGAGGACGGGCGGGAGCGGTACCACCCGAACGTCGTGCTGGACCTCGACTACGTGGCGCTGATTCCGAAGCGGGCTGTCGCCGGGTAGCCCAGGGGCCACGGGGAACAGGGATTTCGCAGATTGCGCAGATGGGTTGAGGCGGCCGAGTGGGGCCACCGGAAACCACAGATTTCACCGATTACACAGATGAGTGCAGGCGCCCGAGGCCATCTGGCCCTGTCGGAGCGTGTTCCGGCGGCACGATGATGCCGGGAGAGGCACAGTGTCGATTCGTGGGAGGTGGCGATGACCACGGGAACGGACATCAAGATCGTCGAGGCGCGGCGGGAGCACGCGCCGTTCATCGCGTGGGTGATGCTGACGGCGGCGCGGTCGCATCTGCCCGTCGGGATGTGGGACCTGTTGTGCGGCGACTCGGAGGTGGAGACGCTGCGCTTCCTGGAGGCGCTGGCGACGACCGGCGAGTCGCACTGGGCGCACTACTCGCTGTTCCTCGTCGCCGAGGTCGATGGGCGGCCGGCGTCGGCGCTCTGCGGCTACATCGATGCGGAGAACGGCACGCACACGCTGATTGCGGCCATGCAGCAGGCGAACGCCGCGGTGGGCCGCACCGACGCCGACATGGCGACCGGGTGGGCGCGCGCGGCGTCGATTGCGAAGGTGAACCCCGAGCACGAGCCTTCGTCGTGGATCGTCGAGCATGTGGCGACGCTGCCGGAGTTCCGTCGGCAGGGGTTGATCGACCGGCTGCTCGCGGAGGTCATCGAGCGAGGGCGTCGGCGCGGCGCCACCGTGGCGGACGTCGGCGTGCTCATCGGCAACGACCGCGCGCAGCGGGCATACGAGAAGGCGGGATTCCGGGTGATCGACGAGAAGCTCGACCCGGAGTTCGAGTCGGCCTACAACTGCATCGGCATCAGGTCGCTCACGCGGGCTCTGTAGCAGCGGGGCGGGGCGAGCGCTTCGTCGCGTGCGACCGCGAGCGCTACCACCCGAACGTCGTGCTGGACCTCGACTACGTCGTGCTGATCTCGAAGCGCGCCGTCGCCGGCTGACGACGACGGGGAACAGGGATTGCGCGGATTACGCGGAAGGGTGGGGGACGGGGAACCACAGATTTCACCGATTCGCCGACGGGCGTAGCGGCAGTCGCTCGTTGCCAGCCTTGCGGTTCATACTGGCAGTGCACCCCGCGAGAGGAGGTCGCAATGCCAGCGAAGTATGATTACCGAGTGAAGATCATTAGCAGTAGCTCGGACTCAAGTAAGATCGAAGCCGTGTGTCGAGAGTTGGGCGAGCAAGGGTTTCGGTTGATCGCCGCCACCGACCACGGGGGCGTGTTTGCCCTGTTCTTTGAGTGCGTGCCATGAGGGGATAATCAGGTCTGCGAAATCTGTGGTTCCCGTGATCCCCAATCCGTGGAATCCGCGAAATCCCTGTTCCCCGTCGCCCCATGCGCCACGGGATGAACATAAGCGGCGGCGTGCGTAGAATGTGGCGCCGGGCGGGGTTTCCGGCTGATTTCAGGTTCGAGGGGTAATCGATGGCATCTGAAGCCACCACCGCCGGCGCGCTCGAAGCGGCGCATCGGCTGGCGAGCGAGGCGCAGTCGCTGGCCGAGGCCGCAATCGCGCGCGCGGCGGAGCTGACCGAAGCCGGCAGGCGCATCGACGACCACCAGGTGCTCTGCGAGCGCCTCGCGATGCTGGCGACGGAGGCGCGCGCCGCCCGTGCGCTCGTCGATTACGCCGGGCGGCTCGCCGCGTCGGGACGCGCCGACCCGGTGAGCGAGGACGAGGCGTACGCCTACGCGGCCGAGGCGGTCCACAAGACGCTGGCGCTGTGCGACGCCCATCCGGGCGACTTCGCCGACCTGCCGGAGCCGTCGGACGAGATCCGCGCGCTGATCCGCGGCGGTCTCGACGATGCGCGGCTCCGTGGCATCGGCGCGCGCGTGATCGAATCGCGCGGCCTCAACGCCGCCGACCTCGACAACGACGACGCGACGTCGACGCGAGCGTTCGCGCGCCAGTTCGC
>CAYJMJ010000038.1:18899-23295 GCA_964371095.1 uncultured Dehalococcoidia bacterium
CCGACCTCGACAACGACGACGCGACGTCGACGCGAGCGTTCGCGCGCCAGTTCGCGAAACAGGAGATCATGCGCGAGGAAGACGGCGTCGCGCTGGCCGACCGCATCCATCGCGACGACCTGCTCGTGCCGGAATCGCTGATCAAGCAGTTCGCGGAGCTGGGCTTCTTCGGCAGCTCGGTGCCGGACGCATACGGCGGCACGGAGATGGGCTACCTGACGATGATCGTGCTGACCGAGGAGCTGTCGGCGGCGTCGCTCATCGCGGGCAGCCTGCTGACGCGCTCGGAGATCCTGACGCGCGCGCTGCTCGAGGGCGGCACCGAGGCGCAGAAGCAGACGTGGCTGCCCCGGCTGGCGACCGGCGAGGTGCTGGTCGGCATCGGCGTGACGGAGCCGGACGTCGGGTCGGACGTGGCGTCGGTGCAATGCAAGGCGGCGCCGGGCGCGGTCGATGGCAAGCCGGGCTGGCTGATCAACGGCGCCAAGGCGTGGTGCACGTTCGCGGGCCGCGCCGACGTGCTGGCGCTGCTCGCACGCACCGACCCGGACGTGAGCAAGGGCTACGCAGGCCTCTCGCTGTTCATCGTGCCGAAGGCCGCGTTCGATGGGCACAAGTTCGAGTACCGCCAACCGTCCGGAGGCATCCTGACGGGCGAGGCCATCCCGACGCCCGGCTATCGCGGCATGCACTCGTACATGCTCAACTTCGAGGACTTCTTCGTGCCGGCAGAGAATCTCGTCGGCGAGGAGCGGGGACAGGGGCGCGGCTTCTACCTGACGCTCGGCGGCTTCGCGATCGGACGGCTGCAGACGGGCGGCCGGGCGCTCGGCGTCGCGCAGGCGGGCCTCGAGAAGGGGTGCGCGTACGTCACGCAGCGGTCGCAGTTCGGCAAGCCAATCGGCGAGTACCAGCTGACGCAGTATAAGATCGGGCTGATGGCGACGCGCATCGCCGCGGCGCGGCAGCTCACGTACGACGTGGCGCGCACGACGGACCCGGGCGCGCGCGCGCCGCTCGGCCCGGCGATGGCGAAGCTGTTCGCCTCGGACGTGGCCGTGTGGGTAACGCAGGAGGCGCAGCTGCTGCACGGCGGCTGGGGCTACGCCGAGGAGGATCGCATCACGCGCTACGTCGCCGACGCGCAGGTGCTGCCGATCTTCGAGGGCGTGAAGGCGACGCTGGAGCTGAAGGTGATCGCGCGGGCGCTCGTGTCCGCGCCGGTTGGCGCGGGAGAACCTAGAACCTAGGACCCAGAACCTGACCTCGCACCAGACTAGGTTCTAAGTTCTCGGTTCTTGCGACGAAGGAGCAACAACCATGTACATCATGCAGAAGCAGGGGCGGATCGTCATTCCGCGGACGGAGCTGACGTACCCGTGCCACACGCTGAAGATGAACGAGAAAGCGGCCGGGGCCCCCGTCGACCACGTCATGCCGGACTTCGAGGATGCGTGCCCGTACGAGTTCAAGGGCGACGCGAGCCGCAAGACGCTCGTCGAGGCGCTCAACACCGTCGACTTCGGCACGAAGGTCGTGGCGATCCGGCCGAACAACATCCGATCCAAGTACTTCCTCGGCGACGTGCAGGCGATCATGCTCGGCGCGCCGGATAAGTTCCACGGCATCATCCTGCCGAAGACGGAGACGCCGGAAGACATCGTGCACCTCTCGCGGCTGCTCGACGCGCTCGAGGAGCAGGGCGGCTGGACGACGCACATCCAGATCGAGGCGCTCATCGAGACGCCGCTGGCCGTGGTGAACGCGTACAAGATCGCGACGGCGTCGACGCGCATGGCCGGGCTTATCTTCGGCATCGCCGACTTCAGCTCGACGATGGGCGTGCGCGAGATGATCGACAACCAGAACCGCAACTTCCACTACGCGAAGCAGGCGACGGCCGTGGCGGCGAAGGCGGCGGCGCTGCACGTCATCGACAACGCGTTCCTGCGGCTGATCCGTCCTGACACGGCGGCGGCAGAGGCCGAGACGATCAAGCAGCAGCTGCGCGAGAAGAACATCGGCTCGCGCGACCTGGGCATGGACGGCACGTGGGTGATTCACCCGCAGCAGGCGGAGATCGCGAACGAGGTCTTCACGCCGGACGACGAGACGATCGCGCGGACGAAACGCTCGCTCGAGGTGTACCACCGCCTCGGCGGCGGCTCGATCGCCGATCCGGAGACCGGCGAGTTCTACGACGAGGCGACGACGAAGGGCATGCTGATGGACCTGGCGAAGGCCGCGCAGGCGGGCAAGGTCTCGGCCGAGTACCTGGCGGAGCTAGCGGCGAAGTCGAAGGAAGTCTCCGGCTACGACATCCTCGAAGTCATGGGTCGGGTCGCCTAGCGGCGACCAGAACAGACAGCAGAGAGCAGAGGAATTGGCCGGCGTTCGGGGCGCGGGCGGGCGATTCGGTACGATACCAGTGATATGAAACGCACGTACCTTCTTGCTGCCGCCGCACTCGTCGCCGCGCTGTCGACTGCGTCGCTGCTCGCCGGGCTGCGGCATGCGCTGGGCAGGCGAGAACGGCGGCCGGCCGCCGCGACGGGTGCATCAGAACGCGAGCGTGTGCGAGCGGCACTGGCGGGAATGCTGGCACCGCCCATCGACTTCAACAACTGGCCGGAGCATCTTCGGCCAACGGCCGACATGCCGGATCGCGACACGGTCTTCAGGTCGATGCCGCGACTGGATCCGCCGTTGTCGCAGACGATTCGCGATGAACGGGATGAGAGCAGGTACTAGCGCGTGCCGGATAACGTTTGGGACACCAGCGCCCTGGCGAAGCTCTATGTCCCGGAACGAGGCTCTCGATATGCCCGGCAACTCGCTGCCGCTGACGACATCGCGATCTCGTCGATAACCGTGGTCGAACTGGCTTCAGCGCTCCGTCGACGAACCCTCGCCGGCGACTTGCCAGCGGCCGATCGCGATGCGGCATTTCGACGCTTCCTGGCGGACACCGCTGACTTTGCGGTCGTCGAATTGACCGACGCGATTCGCGCGGAGGCCGCACGGCTGCTTCTTGACGAACCTCTAGTCGTTGGGCGGCTGCGGGGATTCGATGCCGTGCAACTCGCGACGGCGCGGCTGTGGTTCAAAGCGCTGCGACCAATTAGGATAAAGCCCGGCGCATTCGTCGTGGCGGACGCGGCGTTGCGGGCCGCGGCAGTGGCGCTGGGCGTGCCCGTCGACAATCCAGAGGAACACGAATGAGATTCTACGAGTTCGAGGCGAAGGCGCTGATGCGCAAGGCCGGCGTGCCGACGTCGAAGGGCGGCACGGCGACGACGGCGGACGAGGCCGCCCGCATCGCGGCGGAGGTCGGCGGCGATCTGGTGCTGAAGTCGCAGGTGCTGACCGGCGGCCGCATGAAGGCGGGCGGCGTCAAGTTCGCGTCGTCGGCCGATGACGCGCGCGCGGCGGCGGAGCACATACTCACGCTCGAGATCAACGGGCAGATGCCGCGCAACGTGCTCGTCGAGTCAAAGCAGCCGGTGAAGAAGGAGTACTACGCCGGCATCGTCTTCGACGCCGTCGCCAAGCTGCCGGTGGCGATCTTCAGCGACATGGGCGGCATCGACATCGAGGAGGTGGCGGAGCAGCATCCGGAGCACGTGGCGCGCGCGCACTTCTCGACGTTCCAGCCGCTGCAGGAGTTCAGGTTCAAGGAGCTGGTGGCCTCGCTCGGCATCACGGGCAACGAGCTGAACCAGCTCTCGCGCATCGTCGCGCGGATGGCGCGGGCGTTCCTGACGTACGGCCTGACGCTCGCCGAGATCAACCCGCTGGCGCAGCTCGACGACGGCAGCTTCATCGCGCTGGACTCGCACTGCGACATGGAGGAAGAGGCGCGGGAGCAGCAGAAGGCGCTGCTCGCCGAGCTCGGCATCGGCGACGATGAGACGCGCCTGGCGCGGCCGCCGACGCCGTTCGAGCTGCGCGGCGCCGAGGTCGATGCCTCGGACCACCGGGGCGTGGCCGGACGCGTCGTCGAGTTCGAGGGCAATCTCGGGTGCGTGATCGGCGCCGGCGGCGGCAGCCTCACGATCTTCGATGCGCTGCGCAAGCACGGCGGCAGGCCGGCGAACTACTGCGAGATCGGCGGCAACCCGAGCGTGAAGAAGGCGTGCGGGCTGACGAAGCTGATCCTCAGCAAGCCGGGCGTCGAGAAGATCTGCGTGATCATGAATGTCGTCAGCAACACGCGGGTGGACATCGTGGCGCGCGGCGTGATCAAGGGCGTTGTCGAGTCCGGCTACGACCCGGCGGAGAAGATCGCCATCTTCCGTATCCCGGGTTCGTGGGAAGAAGAGGGCTTCAAGATCCTCGAGAAGTACGGCGTCGACTACGCCGACCGCACGGTGCCGATGTCGGAGGCCGCGCGGCG
>CAYJMJ010000038.1:23395-27910 GCA_964371095.1 uncultured Dehalococcoidia bacterium
ACACGACGTTCATCATCCAGGGCATCACCGGGCGCGAGGCGGTGAGCATGACGCGCGAGTGCCTCGACTACGGCGCGAAGGTCGTCGGCGGCGTGACGCCGGGGCGCGGCGGCCGCGACGTGCACGGCGTGCCGGTATTCGACACCGTCGCCGAGATCACGTCGAAGCAGCGCGTCGATGCCTCGGTGCTCACGGTGCCGCCCGCCGCGATCCGCGACGCCGCGTTCGAGGCGATCGAGAACGGCATCAAGCTGCTCGTCATCGTCACCGAGCGCATTCCGCGGCTCGAGGTCGCGCAGATCATCGAGCTGGCGAACCGGCACGGCGCGCGGCTCATCGGGCCGAACTGCCTGGGCGTGATGTCACCGGGCAAGACGCGCGTCGGCGGCATGGGCGGCTCCGCGGTCGCCGCGCGGAAGGCGTACCAGGCCGGGCCGATCGGCATCATGTCGCGCTCCGGCGGCATGACGACGGAGATCGCCAACGCGCTGACGGCGGCGGGCCTCGGCCAGAGCACCGCCGTGAGCATCGGCGGCGACGCCATCGTCGGTTCGACATACGCCGAGCTGATGCCGCTGTTCGAGGCGGACCCGGACACGAAGGCGATCGTCATCTACTCGGAGCCGGGTGGGCCGATGGAAGCGCAGCTCGCGCGCTACGTCAAAGAGACGAACTCGCGCTTGCCGATCGTGGCGTTCATGGCGGGCCGCTTCATGGACGAGATGCCGGGCATGCGCTTCGGCCACGCGGGCACGATCGTCGAGGGCCGCGCCGACACGACGGCGGAGAAAATCGCGCGAATGAAGGACGCCGGCATTTCGGTGGCCGAGGAGATCGCGGACATCCCGGGGCTGGTGAAGCAGCGGCTGGCATCTGGTAACTAGTCGCTGGTTAATGGTCGCTGGTTGGCTGCGAGCATGCCGTCAGCGCAAGATCGAGTCTGAGAGAGAACGATGGCAGGTGTGACTGGTTCCGGAATGTTCATCCGCGTCGAGGTCGACGATCCAGCCGCGTCCGACGCCGAGACGGCGAAGAGGCTCGCGGGCGTATGCCCGGTCGACATCTTCTCGGAGCGCGACGGCAAGGTCGCGATCGTCGACGAGAACCTCGACGAGTGCATCCTGTGCGGGCTGTGCCTGGCAGTCGCCGGCGTGCGCGTGGTCAAGGTGTACGACCACGATGCGTTACTGGTGGCCCCGTAGAGGGCGGAATCAGAGGCCAGGCCAGGCACACCGACGCCCTCGCGTTGAGGCGCTGGCACGCGCCGGCGCCCGTACCAAGTCCGGCGCCCGACAGCACCGCGGGTTCGACCCGGCTATATACTGTGCATCATGAGGGCTCACTCTTCGCTCACGATCCCGCGCGAGGCGCTGGCCGAGTTTTGCGGACGATGGAAGATCGTCGAGCTCGCGCTGTTCGGATCGGCGGCCCGCGGCGAACTGCGGCCGGACAGCGACATCGACCTGATGGTTACGTTTGCCGCCGAAGCGGCATGGAGCCTGTTCGACCTGGCAGGCATGCAGCGTGAGCTAGCCGAGATCCTCGGGCGTGACGTCGACCTCGTGGAACGAGGAACGATCCGGAATCCATTCCGCCGGCGCAGCGTCTCCCGCGATCTCACGGTCATCTATGCCGCCTGAAGATGGCGACCTCGCGCATCTGTGGGATATGCGCGATGGCGCGCGTCGTCTCCAGCGGATCATGTCTGGCGTTAGTCACGATCGATTCGACTCGGATGAGGTCTACCTTCTTGCCGCGGAGCGCCTGTTGCAGAACATTGGTGAGGCCGCTCGGCGAGTGTCAACGGTGTTCCGGGATCGACACCCTGAGATCGCCTGGCAGAAGATCGTCGGTCAGAGGAACATCCTCGTGCACGAGTACGGCGAGGTGAATCCTGACCTTATCTGGCGGACGCTGAGCGAAGATGTACAAGCCTTGATCCAACTCCTGGACCCACTCCTCCCGCCTGGGCGCCAAGAGTGACGCATGCGGAAGGGGCGCCCGCCCGGGCGCCCCTTTTCGTTGGCTGACGGTCCGCAGCGACCTAGAAGAAGGCCGAGGCCATCTTCTTCTCGCCCTCCGCGACGCCGGTGCGGATGGCGGCCGCGGCGACGTCGCGCGCGACGTTCTTGAAGACGTGGCCGTGGAAGACGCTCGGGATGATGTACTCCGGGCTCAGCTCGGCCTTCGTGACGGCGGCGGCGATCGCCTGTGCGGCGGCCAGCTTCATCTCCTCGTTGATCTGGTGCGCGCGCACGTCGAGCACGCCGCGGAAGAGTCCCGGGAAGCAGAGCACGTTATTGATCTGGTTCGGGAAGTCGGAGCGGCCGGTCGCCATGACCTTCACGTAGGGAGCGGCAAGCTCGGGGCGGATCTCCGGATCGGGATTCGCCATCGCCATCACGATCGGGTCACGGTTCATCTTCTTGATGTCGTTGACGGTGATCATGTTGGGACCTGCCACGCCGAGGAACAGGTCGGCGCCCTCCATCGCGTCACTGACGGTGCCGCTGAGGCCCTCGAAGTTCGTGTTGTCGGCGAACCACTCCTTCATGAAGTTCATGCCTTCGGTGCGGCCCTTGTGGATGATGCCGGTGCGGTCGACGCCGATGATGTTCTTCACGCCGGCGGACATCAGCATCTTCGAGCAGGCGACGCCGGCGGCGCCGACGCCCAGCACGACGACCTTGAGGTCCTGGGGCTCCTTCTTCACGATACGGAGCGCGTTCAGCAGCGCCGCCAGCACCACGACGGCCGTGCCGTGCTGGTCATCGTGGAACACCGGGATGTCGAGTTCCTTCTTGAGGGTCTCCTCGATGTAGAAGCAGCGGGGCGCGGAGATGTCCTCGAGGTTGATGCCGCCGAACCCCGGCGCGATCGCCTTCGTGATGGCGATGATCTCGTCCGGGTCCTTGGTGTCGAGGCAGATCGGCCACGCATCGACGCCGCCGAAGGTCTTGAAGAGCATCGCTTTGCCCTCCATGACCGGCATGGCCGCCTTCGGGCCGAGGTCGCCCAGGCCGAGGATGGCGGTGCCGTCGCTGACGACGGCCACGGTGTTCTTCTTGATGGTCAGCGAGTACGCCAGGTCCGGGTCCTTGTCGATGGCCAGGCACACGCGCGCGACACCCGGCGTGTAGACGACGGAGAGGTCGCGGCGGGTCGTCACCGGCACCTTGTTGCGTATCTCGATCTTGCCGCCGCGGTGGGTCAGGAAGACCCGGTCGGCGACGCTCTTGACCGTGACGCCCTTGGCGGTCTTCAGGTGCTCGACGATCTCGCGCGCGTGGTCGCTGTCGCGCGCCGAGACGCTGATCTCGCGGACGATCGTGTTTCCGGTCGACCGGATCACGTCGATGTCGCCGATATTACCGCCGCACTCGCCGACGGCCGTGGCGATGCGCGCGAGCATGCCCGGTTTGTTGGCGTACTGTGCCTGGAAGCTGAATGTGTACGTCGCTGCCGGCAAGTCTCCGGAGCGGCCGCTCTTGCGCACCATAATATGTCCCTCTTTCTCTCCAATGCACACGGCGTGGGCAGGTCAATTCTAGGCTCGCTCCGGCGTAATGGCTAGATGCCGATCGCCCTGTTGGCGCGCGGCGCCCTTGCATGTTGGGATGCACCGGCGTAGTTTCCGAGTAGGAGTTATCGCAGCAATCGGAGGATTCAATGGCAGCGCCGCAAACGGGACGCGTGACGGTCGAGCGGGACGTCGTGTTCGGGACCGGCGGTGGACGCGACCTCCGGTGCAACATCTACTGGCCGCCGGCGGCGGGCGACGGCCGGCCGTCGGTGCTGCTGGTGCACGGCGGCGGCTGGACGACCGGCGACCGCGAGCAGCTTCACGGCTACGGCATCTTGCTCGGTCGCATCGGATACGTGTGCGTCGCGACGGAGTACCGGCTCGCGGGCGAGGCCCGCTGGCCGGCCCAGATCCACGACGTCAAAGCCGCGCTGCGTTGGATGCGCGCGAACAGCGCGCGGCTCGGCATCGATCCCGGCAAGATCGCGATCTCCGGCAACTCGGCGGGCGCGCACCTGTCGCTGCTCGCCGCCGGGACGGCGAACCGGCCGGAGTTCGAGGGTGACGGCGGGAACGCCGGCGCGGGCACGCAGGTCGCGGCCGCCATCGGTTTCTACGCGCCGACGCAGCTCTACGACCCGGCCCAGCCGTTGCGGGAGGAGCTATCGTTCCTCTTTGGCCGGGGGTACACAGAAGCGACGGCGCGAGCCGCCAGCCCGATCGAGTACGCGTCCACAGACTTTCCGCCCACCTTGCTGATCACCGGCAACCGCGACGAACTGGTGCCCGATGAGGCGAGCTTCCGCATGTACCAGGCGCTGGCGCGGGCGGGAGCGCCCGTAGAACTGCACGTGTACGCCGGAGCGCCTCACGCGTTCGATGCGGTGCCCGAGTTCGGGCGGCAGTGCGCCTCGATCGCGGCGCTGTTCCTGGACCGGCAGGTCGCCGCGCCGCGGCCCGTCGTCGTCCCGCAGGCGGCGGCCACGGTGTAG
>CAYJMJ010000039.1:0-13567 GCA_964371095.1 uncultured Dehalococcoidia bacterium
GGGTGGTGGAAGACGAGGGCGGAGACGGTCGCCTCCGGCTCCATCATGAAGCCTTCGGTGAGGCGGGCGCCGATCTCCTCGGGATGGAGCAGGCGGAAGAGCCGCACCTGCTGTTCCAGGTCGGGGCAGGCCGGGTAGCCGAACGAGTAGCGCTTGCCGCGATAGTGCGCCTGGAACAGCTCCCGGCGCGGCAGCGATGCGTCGTCGGGGAAGCTCCAGAGCGCGCGCAGGCGGGCGTGCAGCCACTCGGCCGTGGCCTCGGCGGTCTCCAGCGCGAGCGCCATGAGCGCGTACGAGCGGAGGTACTCGCCGGCGGCCTTCGCCTTCGCCGCGCGCTCGGCGATGCCCTCGCCGGAGGTGGTGACGAAGATGGCGATGTGGTCGCGGGGCGGAGCTGAAGCTCCTTCGCTACGGGCAGCGCGCGGCAGGACGAGATCGGGCAGCGACAGGCCGTCGGGCTTGCGCTGGCGGGGGAAGCGGAACGTCTCGATGGGCGCGGCGCCGCCGGGCTCGAAGACGTGGAGGGCGTTGCCTTCGCCCTCGGCCTCGAAGAACTGCCAGACGGCGCGGACGTGCATGGCGCCGTCGCGGCACTCCTGCTTCACGGCCTCGATCTTCTTCTCCAGCTCGACGGCCTTGACGTCGCCCGCCTCCAGCGCCTCGCTGAAGCGGCCGCGGAAGCCGAGATGGTGGCCGTAGAGCATCTGCGGGTTGACGTAGCTCCAGATCTCGTCGAGGTCGCACGGCTCCTCCACGTGGCGGTCGAGGTCGGGCACGGGCGGGATCGGCACGTCGAGGCGGATCTTCGGGCTGCGCTGCTCGGTCTCGGGGTACCGCTCGGCGGCGGGCGTGACGATCTTGTCCGCGAGCTGCTTCTCGTGCAGGTCCGCCTCGAGCTGCGCGCGGGCGTCGGGGTCCATCAGCCGGTTGAGCGTGTCGAGGCCGTTCATCGCGTCGCGGCAGTAGACGACGGTGCTGTCGTACGCGGGGGCGATGCGCGTGCGCGTGAAGCGATCGGACAGCGCGGCGCCGCCGACGAGCAGCGGCGCATCGATGCCGGCGTCGCGCAGGTCGCCCGCCGTGATGGCCATCTGCTGCGCCGACTTGACGAGCAGGCCGGAGAGTCCGATGGCATCGGGGTGGTGCTGGTGCGCCGCCTCGATCAGCGCCTCGGGCGGCACCTTGATACCGAGGTTGACGACCTCGTAGCCGTTGTTCGAGACGATGATGTCGACCAGGTTCTTGCCGATGTCGTGGACGTCGCCCTTGACCGTCGCGAGCAGCAGCTTGCCGCGCGCGCCCGTGGCGGACTTCTCCATGAAGCGCTCCAGGTGCGATACGGCGGCCTTCATCGCCTCGGCGGATTGCAGCACCTCAGCGACGATCAGCTCGTTGGCGTTGAACAGGCGGCCGACCTCGTCCATGCCCTTCATCAGCGGGCCATTGATGATGTCGAGGGGCGCCGCTTCCTTGCGCTTGAGATCGAGGTCGGCGACGAGGCCGTCCTTCGTCCCCTCGATGATGTAGTTGGCGAGGCGCTCGTCGAGCGGGAGCGTGGCGACGTCCTTCTTCTTGCGCGCCGCCGCGCCTCGGAAGTGCGCCGCGAACGCCGCGACGGGGTCGTCGCCGCGGTCGTACAGCAGATCCTCGGCGAGCTTGCGCTCGTCGTCGGGGATCGATGCGTAGCGCTCGAGCTTCTCGGCGTTGACGATGGCGAGGTCGAGGCCGGCCTTCGTGCAGTGGTAGAGGAAGACGGAGTTCAGCACCTCGCGGCCGGCTTCGGGCAGGCCGAACGAGACGTTGCTGATGCCGAGCACCGTCTTGGCATCCGGCAGGGCCTGCTTGATCAGGCGGATGCCCTCGATGGTCTCGACGGCGCTGCCCCGGTAGTTCTCGTCGCCGGTCGCGCAGGGGAAGACGAGCGGGTCGAAGATGATGTCGCCGGGGCGGATGCCGTAGCGTTCGGTGAGGAGCTGCCACGAGCGCACGGCGATGTCGCGCTTGCGCTCGCGCGTGATCGCCTGCGCCTGCTGCTTGTCCTCGTCGATGCAGCCGACGACGAGGGCGGCGCCGTACGTGCGGGCGAGCGGCGTCACGCGCTCGAACTTCTCGAGCCCGTCTTCGAGGTTGATGGAGTTGATGATCGACTTGCCCTGGCAGTACGTGAGCGCGCGCTCGAGCGCGACCGGATCGGTGGTGTCGATCATGATCGGCGCGCGAACCTTCTTGTTGAGCAACTCGTAGAAGCGGTCGACGTCGTGCAGCTCGTCGCGGTCGGCGTTCTGGAGGTTGACGTCGATGATCTGCGCGCCGCCCTTGACCTGGCGGCGGGCGATGTCGCTCGCCTCCTCGTACCGCTCGTCGCTGATCAGGCGCTTGAACCGGCGTGAGCCGACCTCGTTCGTGCGCTCGCCGATGATCAGAGGCCGGTTCTCGTCGGTCGCCTCGACGAAGTCGGTGCCGGAGAAGATGGCGCGGCTGTGGCGCGTCGGAACGTGCGGGCGCTTGCCGGCGGCCATCTGCGCGAAGGCGCGCGTGTGCTCGAACGTTGTGCCACAGCAGCCGCCGATGATGTTCAGCCAGCCGTTATCGACGAAGCGCTCGAGCACGGCGGCCATCTGCAGCGGCGACTCGTGGTAGTGGCCATCCTCGTCGGGGAGGCCCGCGTTCGGGTAGACGGAGGTGCGGAACTCCGTCAGCGCGGCGAGGCTGCGCAGGTGGTCGGTCATGAACTCCGGGCCGGTCGAGCAGTTGAGGCCGATCGCGAGGAGATCGGCGTGCCCGAGCGACGCCGCGAGCGCCTCGACGCCCTGGCCGGCGAGCATCGTGCCCGTCAGCTCGATCGTGGCGGAGACGATGACGGGCAGGCGGACGCCGGCCTCGTCGAAGACGCGGCGGATGCCGGCGAGGGCGGCCTTGACGGTGCGCGTGTCGTTCTGCGTCTCCAGCAGGAGCAGGTCGGCGCCGCCGGCGACGAGGCCGCCGGCCCATCCGTGGTAGACGTCGGCCATCTCGTCGAACGTGATGCCGCCGGTGATGGAGAGCGATTTCGTCGTCGGGCCCATGTTGCCGGCGACGAAGCGGGGGCGCGCGGGCGTGCTGTACGCGTCCGCGACCTCGCGGGCCAGGCGGGCGGCGGCTTCGTTGATGGCGTGCGTCCGGCCGGCCAGGCCGAACTCGGCGAGGACGATCGAGCCGCCGCCGAACGTATTGGTGGAAATGATGTCGGCGCCGGCTTCGAGGTAGCCGCGATGGGCGTCGGCGATGACGTCGGGGCGGGTGACGTTGAGCTGCTCGGGGCAGCCTTCGTGCTCGGGGCCGCCAAAGTCGGCCGCGCTGAGGCTGCGGCCGTGGACGTACGTGCCGTACGGCCCGCCGATGACGAGGATGCGCCCGGCGAGCGCATCGAGGAGCAGGTGCGTGCGTTCGTCGCTGTTCATTGGAATGAAATGGTAGCAGCTTGGGGGCTGGAGGCTGGAGGCTGGAGGCTGGAAGTCCGGCGTGGGTCAGGCGCCGCCATCGGTTGAGTCGATCTTCATTGGCCTCGGCGCACAGGTCCACATAACGCCGGCGATGACGCCCGGCGAGCTGCGCGCAGGCCTCGCGAGGCTGGGTCAGGAGGCGTCGGACTCGTCGCCGGCGCGGCGACGGGTACCTGCGGGCACGACCTCGGTGCCCGCAGGTACCCCGCCTGGATTTCCCCGGGATCTACTGGACACCTTCGAGGGCCGGCTCTCCCTCGATGTCGATCGCCGGGAGGAAGCGGCCGAGCGTTCGCGGCATCCACCAGTTGGCCTCGCCCAGCAGCACCATCGTCGCGGGCACCAGCACGATGCGGACAATCGTCGCGTCGACGAGGACCGCGGTGGCGAGTCCGACGCCGGCCATCTTGACCGCCACATCGTCGAACGACACGAAGGCCATGAAGACGCCGATCATGATGAGCGCCGCGGACGTGATCACCCTCGCGGTGGACGAAAGCCCGGTCACCACGCTATCCACGTTGCGCCGGCCTGACAGGTGTTCCTCGCGGATGCGCGACAGGAGGAACACCTCGTAATCCATCGAGAGCCCGAACGTCACGGCGAAGACCATCATCGGCACGAAGGAGACGATGGCGACGGAGTCGTCGACGCCGAGCAGGCTGCGGCCCCATCCCCATTGGAACACCGCGACGATCACGCCGTACGATGCGCCGATCGAAAGCAGGTTCATGGCGGCCGCCTTCAACGGGACGAGGACGGACCGGAATACCGCCATCAGCAGCACGAACGAGAGCGCGATGACGGCGGCGATCAGCCACGGCAGCCGTTCGGACACGCGATCGGCCAGGTCGATATTCGTGGCTGTCGCACCGCCCACCCGCACGTTGGCAGCGGGAACGGTGCGCGGAAGCACATCGTCGCGGAGCCGGTGCACCGTCTCGGTGGTCTCGTCGCTGCGCGGCGCCGACGTCGGGATGGCGGTCAGCAGGGCGGTGCTGCCGTCGGGGCTGATCCGCGGCGGAAGCACTGCGGCGATGCCGCGGTCAGCCCGCACCGTGTCGGCGATCTGGCGCAGCGACTCTTCCGGCTGGTACGACGGCACATCGATGGTGAGGAGCAGCGGGCCGTTGTATCCGGGGCCAAATCCTTCGGCGATCAGGTCGTACGCGCGGCGCTTCGTCGTGTCCTGCGACGCGACGCCGGAATCGACCTGCCCCAGCCGCATCGCGAACACGGGTGACGCGAGCAGGAGGAGCACCGCCACCGACCCGATGAGAAACGGCCAGGGGCGCGCCGCCACCGCCCGCGCCCAGCGGGCGCTCAAGCCCGACGTGTTGCCGGGGTCGGCATCGACGCGCCGGATGCGCAGGCGGTCGATCGAACGGCCCGCGAAGCCGAGCAGCGCCGGCAGCAGCGTGATCGCGGCGAGCACCGCGACCGCGACCGCGATCGCCGATGCGGTCCCGAGCATGCCGATGAACTGGATCCCCGAAACCCAGAGGCCGAGGATGGCGACGACCACCGTTCCGCCGGCAAAGACGACCGCGGCGCCGGACGTCGCAACCGCTCTTCCGGCAGCCTCCTCCGGGGCGTGGCCGCGCGCGAGATTCTCGCGGTAACGCGTGACGATGAAGAGCGAGTAGTCGATCCCCACGCCGAGGCCGATCATCGTGGCGAGGGTCGGGCCGACGGTCGGCACGGTGGTGAAGAGCGCGAGGAACGCGATGAGCGAAAGGCCGACGACGAGCCCGAGCAGCGCAATCGCGATGGGAACCGCCATGGCGACCAGCGAGCCGAAGGCGACCAGCAGGATCACCATCGCGGCGACGAGGCCGAGAGCCTCCGACAGTCCGGGTTCCGGATGGGCCGTCGTCTCGACGAGCGGTCCGGCCAGCTCGACCTGAAGTTGCGGGCTACGGGCGCCCTTGACGGCGCCGGTCAATTCCGTGACGGCGGGCTGACCCAGCTCGCCGGCCTGCTTCCAATAGCGCACCTCGGCGACGCCGAGGGTACCGTCCGCGGAGATCATGCCGGTGGCCGACGGATCGTCGACGTGCGAGACGTTATCGAGCGCCTTCACGCGGTCCAGCGCGCCGGCGACCGCCTGGGCCGTTGCCGGATCCGAAAGCTGGCCGGTCTTCGCCTTGAAGACGATCCTGGCGCTCGTCCCGGCGGCACCGGGGAAGCGCTCCTGCAGGCGGTCCGCGGCTTCCTGGGACTCGGCGCCGGGGATCTTCAGGTCGTCGACGAAGATCGGCTTCGCTACCATCACCAACATGAGAGCGACGGCGGCGAAGATCCACGCGGCAAGGACCAGTCTCCGCCGGCGGGCCGAACCTCTGCCTAATCGATATAGCGCGACTGTTGTTGACATGGCAGACACCTCCGGCCGCCATGATACGGCAGGACATGCCAAATGGCAAGCAACGCCAGTTGACATTTTGCGCCATCGTGCATATCGTACGGCTATGACGTCCCAACCGACTCGCCGGGAACGGAAGAAGCTTCAGACGCGTGCGGCGCTGATCGCCGCGGGTGTGCGCCTCTTCGCCGAACGAGGGTTCGCGGGCACCACCATCGAGGACATCACCGAGGCGGCCGACACGTCGCCCCGGACCTTCTTCCGGTACTTCCCGTCGAAGGAGGACCTCCTGGTTGCGGACATGCCGGAGGCGATCCGGCTCGTCCGGCAGGAACTCGCTGCGACGAACGCCGACGAACCGGTCCTCCACGCCGCGCGCCGCGTGGCCATCGCCCTGGTCCGGACGTTTACCCGTCCCGAGGCCCTGGTCCAGCGGCGCCTCATCCTTTCCATTCCCGAGGTGCGTCGCCGCATGATCGAGAACCACGAGCGCATCGATCAGGCGCTGTTGGAGGAGATCGCGGCGCGGCTGGGCGTAGACCCGGAGCTGGACCTCCGGCCGCGCGTCGCTTCGAGCGTGGCGCTGGGCGCCGTGCGCGCGGCGGTTCATGCCTGGGTGGCGACGGATGGCCGGGCCGACCCCGCGGAGGTCGTTGAGCGCACGTTCGACCTCCTCGACGGCGGACTCCGGTCGTTCGGCACCTTCGCCCCGTCGAGCGGACGGCGCGAGTGAGGCGGACGGCTCCGTCGTCTCGAAAGAAATCACGGTGAGCCGAACCAGCCCTAAGCCCGGCGCGTTCGGCCGGAACGCCGGCGCATGGCTCGAAGGCGTACAATATCCTCGATCGGTGGCACGGGTGCGGGCGGCGCCTCCACTGGACATCATTCCGAACAAATGTACTTGACAGCGAGCGTGCTCCGGCCTATGATCACGCGGCAATAGAACGGGTGTTCGCACAGCAGGAGGCAGGAATGGCAGGCAAAGGCAAGGACAGGGAGTCGGTGCCGAACCCGCGCGCTTCGGAGATGAGCGACGCGAAGAAGGACCAGGCGCTGATCGACGCGCTGGCCGACATCGAGAAGCGCTACGGGCGCGGCGCCATCATGAAGCTCGGCGACGCGCAGGACTTCGAGGTGGAGGTGATCTCCACCGGCTCCCTCGCGCTCGACATGGCGCTCGGCGTCGGCGGGCTGCCGCGCGGGCGCATCTCGGAGATCTACGGGCCGGAGGGCGCGGGCAAGTCGACGCTGGCGTACCACGTGGTGGGGTCGGCGCAGCGCGGCGGCGGCGTGGCGGCGTACATCGACGTGGAGCACGCGCTCGACAAGGACCACGCCGAGTCGTGCGGGATCAACGTCGCCGAGCTGCTGATCTCGCAGCCCGACACCGGCGAGCAGGCGCTCGAGATCTGCGACGCGCTGGTGCGCAGCAACGCGGTCGACGTCATCGTCGTGGACAGCGTGGCGGCGCTGGTGCCGCGCGCGGAAATCGAGGGTGAGATGGGCGACTCGCTGCCGGGCCTGCAGGCGCGGCTGATGTCGCAGGCGCTGCGCAAGCTGACGGCCGTGATCTCGAAGTCGCGGGCGACGGTCATCTTCATCAACCAGCTTCGCGAGAAGATCGGCGTGGTGTTCGGCAACCCGGAGGTGACGCCGGGCGGCCGCGCGCTGAAGTTCTACAGCTCGGTGCGCATCGAGCTGCGGCGCGCGGAGTCGCTGAAGCAGGGCACCGACATCATCGGCAACCGCGTGCGGGCGAAGATCGTCAAGAACAAGGTCGCGGCGCCGTTCCGGACGGCCGAGTTCGACATCCTCTTCAGCGGCAAGCACCGCGGCATCAGCCGCGAGGGCGACATCGTCGACCTGGGCGTGGACGCGAACGTGCTCAAGAAGATGGGCGCGTTCTTCAGCTACGGCGAATTGCGGCTCGGCCAGGGGCGCGAGGCCGCGAAAGAGTTCCTGCGCCAGAACCCCGAGCTGGCGCGCGAGATCGAAGAGCTGATCAAGTCCGGCTCGGAGGCGCCGAAGGCCGAGTTCAGCCGTAACGGCAACGGCGGGGGCGGCAGCACCGCAGTCCTCGAAGGCGAGCCGGACGCGGGGGATTAGAAGTTAGAGGTTGGAGGTTGGAAGTTGGATGAGCGTCACCTTCACCTCCGTATCAGGCCGACGCTGACGCCCGGAATGCCGCAGCCGTTGTGATCATCACCGCCATCGAGCGATCGCAGAAGCGCAGGGGGCGCGTCGACGTGTATGTCGATGGCGCCCTCGCGTGCGTGCTCGGGCGGGCGGCCGCGTCGGCCGAGGGACTGCGGCCGGGGCAGGCGGTGACGCCGGAGCAGATCGCCGCCCTCGTGGCGGCCGACCGCCGGCGGCAGGCGCTCGATGCCGCCGTGTCGATGCTCGCCCGCCGTCCGCGGAGCGAGCGCGAGGTGCGGCAGCGGCTCCGCCAGCGGAAGTTCGAGCCGGAGCTGATCGATGCCACGGTCGCGCGGCTCTTCGCCACGAAGCTGCTCGACGACGCGGAGTACGCGCGCGCGTGGACGGAGTCGCGCGACCGGCAGAGCCCGCGCGGGCATCGCCTGATCGCGCGGGAGTTGCGCGCGAACGGGGTGGAGGCGGCGATCGCCGACACGGCGGCGGCGGCGGTATCGGACGAAGACGCGGCGTACCGGCTGGCCTCGCGCCGGCTGCGCTCGCTTGCGGGGCTGGAGTACGACGCGTTCCGCAACCGTCTCGGCGGCTACCTGCAGCGTCGCGGCTTCGGCTGGGACGTCTGCCGGTCGACCGTCGATCGGTGCTGGCGCGGCGCGCAGGGCGCGACGGCAGAGAGCAGAGAGCAGGAAGCAGAAGGCGAGTGAGGACGGCGGGGCGGGAACCAGGTATGGCTTTGCCATCGGCGTCCGTCTCGCGCTGTTCGACGTACTCAACGGGGCCCACTGGTGCTTACACTTCGCGCCCCGCGTTGCATGGTCATGGCAGGTACAGGACTCCCGTCTACGACGTACTGGGCGCCGTCAATGGACTGGCTTGGAACCACCCAGCCGCTCCGGTTTCGGGAAATCAGCTTCGTGGCGGCCAGGATCAGGCCGCGATCTTGTCGAGTGCCCTCTGGCTCCGGGTACGCTGCGGTTACAATGGGATCGGACATTGGAGCTTAACCCTCCGTGTCTGTGGGTGTGCCCCATGTTTCCAGACATCGGGCCCCCGTATGCTTATGGGTCTGGTGCCAGTGGAGGGATTCGAACCCTCATGGTGCGTACACACCAACGGTTTTGGAGACCGCCGCGTCTGCCGATTCCGCCACACTGGCCTAGGTCACGTTTTGGGGTGGGTCTTTGCTGTGGAAGGCGGGCCCACCCCATTCCTATTCAAATGGCAAGTCGTCTGGGTCGATAGCGTCTCCTTCCGGTGGCTTGTAGCGGTACGTTTCTCCCACCTTCTCCACGTTTGCCAACTTCATCAGAGCCGCGTTCACGGCACGCAGCGAAGTGATCGCCTCGCCCTTGTGGAGGGTCGCATAGAGTTCTTCCAGCGTGAGCGGGTTCTCGGCTGCTTGAAGGGCGTAGATGATCGCTCTGCCGACCGGCATGTAGATGAATTGGAACCCGCCGAGTTCCTTGCTCGCCATCGCCTTCTTGGCGGCAGCGGGCCACTCGATCTTGGGGTCATAGGGGTGGGTGCCGAGAATTTCTCCGGCCACGTCCCGCAGAGCCGCGTATTTCCGCGCCGCTATTTGGTACTGCGTCCGCGCGTCCGCGAGCGCCGTGTAGGCGTCGAATACCCCAGACTCAGCTTCCGCCATTTCTTTGAGCAGGCCGTCCGCAAGAGCTGTGTTCGCCATGAGTCACCTCCAATGGTGACTCAATTCTAAGATATGGGGCCAGGAATGGCAACACATTCACGCCCCAAGAGTGTGGTCGAATCTAACTCTCGGAAACCCGTGCTCCAGCGTCTATCAGAACAGGAGATCGATCTTAGGATCAGGCGCGACGAATTGAGGGCCGCAGAGGAAGCATTCGCCCAAGCCAATGCTCGATTAGCGGCGCTCCGGGCCGCGGCTGTCGCTCTTGGGTTGCAGCAGCCCACTTTCCGGGGCAGGCGAGTGATTTTGAGGGCAGGGAGGGGTTATGAGGCAAAGCGCCTTGTGGGTGAGGGGCTGGGGGTGGGGGCACCCGGCGTGACGCCGTTCGCTTGGAGATCGCCCGCACCTCTGCCACGATCGGACGATCGTGATGCCGCCGGCATCCGACCAGCAAACGCCATCGCCGCAAGAACATGAAAATTGCGGTTCGATGTCGTCTATGACGCCGGCGGCCGGACCGCTGGTCACTCTATGGGACATAACCACCACCGCCCTGGAGCGTTCAACCGCGGTGACACGGCCGTTGTGACCGCCGCCGGCGTGTCCGCTAGGCTGCACGGATGAAGTTACGTCGCGGATTGGTGGCGGTGGCGTCGATCGCGGCGGCGTTTGCCGTCGTGGCGTGCGGCGGCGGATCATCGGGCGGGACGTCCGGAACGGCGTTGCCGAGCGCGGGAGCGAGCGCGGAGGCGGCCGCGACGGCGGCGGCGGGCGCCGGTTCGTTGATCATCGCCGGGCCGGACGGACTCATCGAGTACAGCGTCGCGTCGAAGAAGTCGAAGCCGCTGATCAAGCCGTCGCAGGACAACACCTACCTGCTCGATCCGGCGCTGTCGGCGGACGGCGCGCTCCTCGCGTACGTCGTGCAGCCGCCGCCGAAGATCGAGGGCACGACGTACGACGCCGGGTCCGACCTGTGGGCGTCGGACCGCGACGGCACGAACGCGCGCGCCATCTTCACCCACGACGTGCCGAACCAGCTCGTCCGGTTCCCGCAGTGGGAAGACGCCGGCCACATCATCGCCATCGTGCAGGAGATCACGCAGACGGGCGGCACCACGAGCGTCGTGTACACGCTCGAACGCATCGACGTGGCGACCGGGCAGCGCGCGCCGATCGTGGAGGACGTGCTGGCGTTCGGCTTATCGCCCGATCGCAAGAGCGCGGTGTACGCGAAGCTGCTGCCGCAGACGGGCGAGGCGCTGGAGGTGCTCGATCTGACCGCCGCCCCGGGACCGGGCGCGTCGAGGACGTTGGTGGGCCTCGATCAGAACCTGGCGCCGTTCAACGCGCCGCGGTACTCGCCCGATGGCTCGAAGATCGCGTTCGCCTCGGCGGACCAGACGGGCGCGCGCGCGAACATGCGGTACGTGAGCGCCCGGGGCTTCGGTCCGGAGCAGAAGCCGCCTCGCGACGGTCTTCCGGAGGACGTGTGGGTCATCGACGCCGCGGGCGGGACGGCGCAGCGGGTCGCCGACCTGAAGGAGGACCTGCCGTTCATCACGTGGAACGGCAACGGCACGCACATCTACGTCATCGGCGCGGCGGCGCTGTACGACGTGAACCTGAAGAGCGGCGGTGTGAGCCGCATCGGCGCGGGCACATTTCACGGGCAGATCACCTGGACGCCGTGACGCGGCCGGACGGCGTGGGCGTGACATAACGGCTGTCGCCCCGGATCGACGGACCGCGACCGACCCGGGCAGTGGCGTCCGGCCGGACGCCCCTGCGGCGTTCCTGCGCGCCGATCTCGCCGGCGATTGTACCGGCGCGGTGGTTTCCTTGACCGCCGGATCGGGCGATGCGTATGATGGCCGGGTAGCTCGATTGTCATGAATTGCTCACGAGCTACGTTCGAGGGAGACCAAACCACCGGAAAGAGAGGCTACCAATGACCGCCGTCCTGGGCGCCGTGATCGGCGTCGTCATAGGATTGGCGATCGGGGCTCTTCTTGGCTACGCCGTCCGGCGTAGCAGAACCAGGGACCAGGAGCTTCAGGCAGAACAGGCTGCCGCCAAGCTGCTGGCCGATGCGCAGGCGCAGGAAAAGGAGATCCTCCTCGGCGCGAAAGAGGGGGCGCTTCAGGTCCGAGCTCAGGCCGAACAAGAGGTCAAGACACGCCGGGACGAGGTCCTCCGGCTTGAGCAGCGCGTTGCTAACAGGGAAGAGAATCTCGATCGCAAGATAGACGCACTCGAACGCAGGGAAACGACCTTCACGGAGAAGGAACGGCAGCAGGAAGCAACCCGCGCCGAGTTAGACGCACTCAAGAAGACCAAACTCGCCGAAGTCGAGCGCGTCGCCGGCATGTCGAGCCAGGACGCGAAGGCGTTGCTGCTCCAGGAACTGGAGCAGGAGATCCGCGACGAGGCGAACCGCATCGTCCGCACGCTGGAGGCGGAGGCGAAGGAAGAGGCCGACCGCCGCTCGCGCTCGATCCTGGCGACGACGATGCAGCGGCTGATGGCCGACGTCGTCACCGAGACGACCGTCTCGGTGGTGCCGATTCCGAGCGACGACATGAAGGGCCGGATCATCGGCCGCGAGGGCCGCAACATCCGCGCGCTCGAGACGGCGACGGGCGTCGACCTGATCATCGATGACACGCCGGACGCCGTGACGCTGTCGGCGTTCGACCCGGTGCGGCGGGAGATCGCGCGGGTCGCGCTGACGAAGCTGGTGCTCGACGGCCGCATCCACCCGACGCGGATCGAGGAAGTCGTCGAGAAGGCGCGGCACGAGGTCGACGCCAGCATCAAGACGGCGGGCGAGCAGGCGGCGATCGAGGCGGGCTGCCCCGGGTTGCACCCGGAGATCTTGAAGACGATGGGCCGGCTCAAGTACCGGACGTCGTACGGGCAGAACCAGCTCAAGCACGCCGTCGAATCGGCGTTCATCGCCGCGATGATCGGCGAGGAGGTCGGCGCGGACGTGAACGTGTGCCGGCGCGGGGCGCTGCTGCACGACATCGGCAAGGCGCTCGACCACGACATCGAGGGCACGCACGCGGCGCTCGGGGCGGAGCTGGCGAAGCGCTACAACGTGAGCCCGGCCGTCGTCCACTGCATCGAGGCGCACCACGAGGAGATCGAGATCGAGACGACCGAGGCGGTGATCGTGCAGATCGCGGACGCGATCAGCGGCAGCCGCCCGGGCGCGCGGCGCGAGACGCTGGAGTTCTACATCAAGCGGCTCGAGGCGCTGGAGAGCATCGCCAACAGCTTCAAGGGCGTCGAGAAGTCGTTCGCGATCCAGGCCGGGCGCGAGATCCGGATCATCGTCAAGCCGGAGGAGATCGACGATTTGGACTCGATGCGGCTGGCGCGGGACGTCAGCAAGAAGATCGAGGAGTCGCTGGAGTACCCGGGCCAGATCAAGGTGACGGTGGTGAGGGAGACGCGCGCCAGCGAGTACGCGCGGTAGGGGAGCGTGTCTTCGTAGTGAGTAGTTTGTAGTGAGTCGTGAACGGGCGCACGCCGAAGGGTGTGCGCCCGTCTTCTGTTCGCGCTGGCAGCGCGCTGAACAGCCCGCGACCGACGGTATTGCCGGCCGCTACGGGCGTGTCGTGAACCCGCGTAACGCGGGCTGAAAGCCCGCGCCACGGATGTTTCGGATGGTCTCACCGCGGTGACACCTGGTTGGGCGGCGGCGGCCGGCGCTCATGCCGCGGGCGATTCCCGGCGGGAAGTTCGCTCTGCATCGTCCGGCGGCGGCAGGTCCGCGTGCGACGCGCCATTCATGCCGGTCGCCACGCTCGCGCCGAGAAGGTCATCCGCCGGCGTGTGTCCGGCGGGGTGCGCGTAATCGCTCGTGCGCGGGACGACGTATGGCGGCCTCGTATCCGGCGGCGCGGCGGG
>CAYJMJ010000039.1:13667-27657 GCA_964371095.1 uncultured Dehalococcoidia bacterium
AATCGCTCGTGCGCGGGACGACGTATGGCGGCCTCGTATCCGGCGGCGCGGCGGGCTCGGCGGCCGGTGGGGCTGTTGCGTCGTCAGCTGGCATCGGGAGAGACGGAGCGGCGGGAGGGACCGGTGTGTCGGCGGGCGAGGGCGTGACCGGCGGGTTCGATGCGTTGGCTGTGGCAGCGCTCGCGGCGCTGGCCGGTGGAACCGCGGCGGGCGCGGCTTCGGCGGGCGGCGGCGTGACGGGCAGGTTCGACGCGCTGGCCGATGTGGCGCCAGGGGCGCTCGCCGGCGGAACTGGATCGGGCGGAACTGCGGCGGGTCCGGCTGTTGGATCGACCGCTGGGGCGCTCGTCTGAACCGGCACCGGCGGCGCAACAGGCCGAGATTCCGGAGCGGCCGGCGCGGCGCTCGCGGCGGCGGCGCCCGGTTTCGGCCGGGCGGCCACGAGCAGCGCGGCGCCGACGAGCGCGACGATCGCGCCCAGCGCGGCGGCCCATCGCGCCGTGCCTAACTCCATCGATAGCCCGAACAGGTGGGCCCGGTGCGTTACCTCCACCAGCGTGTTGCCGGGCTTCCGCTCGGTGCGACTTAGCGGCGCTGCCTCCGGCGTGATGCGGACGCGATCGTATCGGAGGTTGAACTCGCGCGCGTAGGTCTCGTCGATGTGGGCGGCGCCCATCTGGCCCGCCAACCGGACGACGGGGACGACCCGCAGGTCGTACCAGTCGGACTTCGCGCCGGTCGTCCGTTCGACGCCGGCGATCACGAGCCGGACGGCGTCGAGGTTGACGGTGAACAGCATCGTGGACCTGGAACCGGCGAGTGGCTCGTTGGGCTGCAGCATGATCGTCCGCTCCCACCCGTCCTGCGCCCTGATGCGGAGCGCCGCAGCCCCGGTAGCCAGCACTTCGAGCCGTTGCGGCGCGCGCATCTCGTAGTCGTAGCCGAAGTCGATGTTCGACAGCGCCGCGGAGTACAGCGTCGGCTGGCCGCCGGTCTCCGCGACGGTCTCGGTGGACACGGGGCCAACCGCACCGTCCGGCAGCGCGACCGACGGCGCGCCGCGGGCGATGTAACCGAACGAGCTGACGTGTTCGAGTTGGACCGGCTGCATTTCCGTCGCAGGTTGCGTGAACGCGTAGGCGACCCATGCCGTCAACGCCAACCCCAGCAGGCCGTAGAGCATCGCGGGGCGCGGCCACTGAGCGATGGCGCCTGCCGAGGCGGCGGCGCGGCCCGGGTCCTTCGCGACCTCGAGCGCCTCCTGGCGGGTGGACGCCAGACGCGACGGCAGTTCCCGGGCGAACTGGCGCAGCGAAGGACCCGCGCCGATGGCGACCGAGCCGAACAGCCCGGCGGCGAGGAACGCAAGCGCAAACGGGTTCGTAGCCGTATCGCCGAAGCTGGCGAGCAGTGCGTGCATCATCGAACCTGTATTTCACGTGGCACCGCGAACTGGCGGGCGCGGCTCGCTCTCTAAGTACATCCTCGGCACGACGGGAAAGGTTACCCAGAGGGGGAGCCCGAACAGGTGCGGCGCGGGTCGAATGGCCTCGGGGCCGTGGAGCCGCGCACCCGTATACACTGATGCGTGCGCATACTCGTGATCGGAGACATCGTCGGGAAGCCGGGGCGGCGCGTCGTGAGCGCGCTCGTGCCGGGGCTGCGGCGCGAGCTGGCGCTCGACATTGTCGTCGCGAACGGCGAGAACATGGCGGCCGGCCGGGGCATCACGCCCAAGACGGCGAAAGAAGTGCTCGCCGGCGGCGTCGACGTGATCACGTCGGGCAACCACATCTGGGCGCAGTCCGAGATCGTGCCGTACCTGGAGTCCGAGGCGCCGGTCCTACGGCCGGCGAACTACCCCGACGGCGTGCCGGGGCGCGGCATGCTGCACTTCGGCGGCCTGACGGTGATCAACCTGATGGGCCGCGTGTTCATGTACGAGATCGACGACCCGTTTCGCACGGCCGACCAGCTGCTGGCGTCGGTGGAGGCGGGCGCGCCGGTGCTCGTCGACATGCACGCAGAGGCGTCGAGCGAGAAGGGTGCGATGGCGTGGTACCTGGATGGTCGGGTGTCGGCCGTCGTGGGGACGCACACGCACGTGCCGACGGCCGACGCGCGCATCCTGCCCAAGGGCACGGCGTTCGTCGGCGACGCGGGGATGTGCGGCCCGCGCGATTCGATTATCGGCGTGGAGGTGGAGCCGGTGATCCGGAAGTTCCTGACGGGGATGCCGGCGCGATTCGAGGTGGCGGAGCGCTCGGCGATGGTAACGTTCAACTCGGTGCTCGTCGACATCGACGATGCGACGGGCAGGGCGCGCGCGATCGAGCGCGTGGACAGGGAATGGGAGCAGCATGGCGAGCAAGGGTGATTTCCACACGCACAGCACGGCGTCCGACGGCTGCCTGACGCCGACGGAACTCGTCGACCTGGCGGCAGGGCAGGGCGTGAAGTACCACGCGCTAACCGACCACGACTCCACCGAGGGCGTTGCGGAAGCGCGTGCGGCCTCGGCGAAGCACCCGGGCCACGTGCTGATCCCGGGCGTCGAAATGGGAACGGACATCGAGGGCGCGGAAGTGCACATGCTCGGCCTGTACCTGAGTCCGGACGACGCGGTGCTGCAGGAGATGCTCGCCGGGCTGCGCCAGGGGCGCGTCGGCCGTGGGTTCGGGATCGTGCAGAAGCTCCGCGGCATGGGGATCATGATCGAGTGGGAGCGCGTGCAGCAGATCGCGGGCGACGCATCGGTTGGGCGGCCGCACGTCGCGCAGGCGCTCGTCGAGGCGGGATACGTGACGAAGGTGGCGGACGCGTTCGACAAGTGGATCGGCCGAAACGGGCCCGCGTACGTCGAGCGCGACAAGATGACGCCGGCGGAGTCGGTGCGCTGCATCGTCGAGCGGGGCGGCATGGCGTGCATCGCGCACCCGGCGGATCTCGCCGATCTGGACAACGTGCTCGCGGAGCTGAAGGCAGCGGGCATGGCGGCGATGGAGGTCTTCTACAAGGATTACCTGCCGGAGACCGTCGAGCGGCTGCGGGTGGCGGCCGAGCGGCACGGGTTGCTGCCGATCGGGGGCAGCGATTACCACGGCATTTTCGGCAACGACGAGCCGTTGCCGGGCGACATCCCGCTGCCGGACTGGGCGATCGAGCGCATGCTGGAGTTCGCGCGCACGCTGCCGAACCGGGAACTGGTGCACTGATCGAAAGCTGTCAGCGATTAGCGGTCAGCTGTCAGGCTGATGCCGGGCGAAGAACGTCCTGATATTCGGGGGGCGATGAAGGCTCCGGGGAAGATCCCTCGCGGTCCTCGGGATGACGGACGCGAGAGGCCGCCGGGATGGAGTACGTCAATCTCGACTATCGATTGCCATGATCGCGCGTTAAGCTGTCGCGGCTGGCGCCGGCATGGCGCCTTTTGATTGCCCGGAACTCGTGATGCAGTGCGCCGCCCATCCCAGTGTCGAGACAGAGTTGACGTGCAGCCGGTGCGACAAGGCGATCTGCCCGCGCTGCCTGGTGCAGACGCCCGTTGGGGCGCGCTGCTCTGAATGCGCGAACGTGCGTCGGATACCGACGTACAACATGTCGGGCGGCGTGTTGTGGCGAGCGGCGGGCTCCGCGTTCGGCGCGGGCATCGTCGTTGGCATCGCGTGGTGGCTGTTCAACCCGCTGACGGTGTTCTTCTACGGCGTCGTCGCGGGCCTGGCGTTCGGGTACGCCATCGGCGAGCTGGTGTCGATCGGCACGAACCGCCGGGCGGGACCGCCATTGCAGGCGGCGGCCGTCGGCGGCGTGCTGCTGGCGTACCTGGTGCGCGTCGGTTTGTTGCTCGCCGTGGGATGGTGGGGGTTCCGGGACCTGCGCGTGGACCTTCCCGGACTTATCGCCGTGACGCTGGCGGGGTTCATCGCGGCCGGGCGGCTGCGGTAGAGTAGCGGTTCTCACGGTTCTTCACCGCGGGCGCGGCGGCACACGCGTCCGAGATCCTCGAACGAGGCATCGTACCGCGTGGGTCCGGCTTCGCCGGACGCGCAGCCGAGGGCGGCTACGCCACACGCTGGGCGTCGCGCTGACTGGAGCCAAGCCCTGCGTTAGCGGAGGACGAACGTGAGGACGACGAGCGTGACGACGACCATCGTCGCGAGGATGGCGATGCGGCGCAACTCGTGCATCGCGTACTTCGTGTCGCGGACGGCGAGCGCGCGGACGTCGAACTCGCGGCGCTTGCGGACGCCCTGCTGCTGGATGGCGCGGACGGTCGTCGGCAGCTTGCCGGAGGGCGTGCGTTTGAACGGAACGGCGGCGTCGGAACCGGCCGGAGGCGGCGTGAACGCGGCGATCGGATCGGTGGCGGCAGCCATCGCGGCGGCGCGAACGACGTCGGACGCGTCCTGCGGCTCGTCTTCGGCGGCGGCCGGTGCGGGCGCGGGAGCTTCGGGGGCTTCCGGCTCCGCGCGCAGGTAGCTGCGGTCGGTCCGCTTCTTCTTCGCCTGGATACGGCCGTCACGAACGAGGGGGCGGTTCTGCTTGGGCAACGTCACTCCTGCTGGCCCCGGGGTCGGGCCGGTCAAATTGTGCCGCATTATAGCCCCGGCCTATGCCGGTCACAACGCCGTCCGTGGCCCCGCCTGGATCAACGCCAGGATGTGCCGAGGCGTTGCATCGCCGGCTGTTGCCGCAGAGCGCCAGCGAAGCATCCTCCTCGGCCTTGGGATGCCTGGGCCAGGGCAGTAAGTGGGATGGTTGCGGCCGCCCGTCGCACCGCATGGGGATGCCGGGAGGCAATCGTATTCATATTGCCGGCAACCTGGCAGGTGACCCCGAGGTTGCCGTGCTTAGTCCCCGACCCGCGCCGATGTCAGACCAGGGCATCAACCAGTGTCTCTAGCGTCGTTGCATCACCTCGACCGACAGTGTCGATCCAGACGGCATTTGCGCCGGCTTCGGATGCCCAGCGGCAGCATTCTGAGTCACTCTCAATCACCAGCGCTTTACTCGGCGCGACGCCCGCATGGGCAAATACTCTCTGGTAGAAGGCAGGGCCGTACTTCACGTGATCGACAAGGTCTGGTCCATATAACCCCGAAATGGCCTCGGCGATACCCATATTCGCCATGATGCCTCGGAGTTCCCATGACGCCGTTCCTGAGATGGTGTGAAGCGTGTATCCAGCGCGCTTCAGAGTGAGAACGGCATCGGCGGCGCCAGCGATCGCGGACGTTGCTCGTTCACCTATGTACGTGGAAAGGTCCCTGTACATCGTCACCGCATCGTCGTCGGGCGGAGGCGTGATGCCGACACAGTCACACATGGCCGTCATCCAGTTCGTGGCATAGGTTCGTTGGAACTCTCGGTGGCTGGCGAAGTCGGGCAATCGCTTCTGGAGGTTCCCCCACAGCTGTGAGAAGACTACCCGGTTCGCGCTCGCCCATTGCTCTGCCGTTCCACCCATCCGGGCCGGCATAAACTCGCCGATCAATCGCAGCCACTCCGGCCCGCGGAGACTGTTGTCGTTCAACACCCCGCCGTCATCGAGAAACAGTACCAGCGGCCATGCTCGCGAGTTCTTGAGTTCACGCAGATTCGTACGCCGCACGACGCACGCCCCTAATACGCGCCCTGTGCCTCGAACACGCGACGCGGGTTGTCGACGGTCATCTGGCGGATTTGCTCTTCGGTGACGCCCGCGGCCCGCAGCGCCGGCACCACGTCGTCGGAGATGTGGAGGAAGTGCCAGCGGGGCATCGCGGCGCGGACGAGCGCCTCCTCGAACCAGTCGATGTAGCACGAGGCGTCGTGGGCGAGCACCATGCTGCCCGCGTGGCCGCGCTCGCAGAGCTTGACGATCGTGGCGACGCGCTTGTCGGTCGGCAGGAACGAATCGATGCCGAAGCGATCCATTCCGATGAGCGAACCGGCCGCGATCAGCTTTTCGAGATATGCGACGTCCTCGCTGTCGCCGCAGTGGCCGATGACGACGCGCCGGAGGTCCACGCCCTCCTCGGTGAAGATGCGCTGCTGGGCGAGGCCCTGGTGGCTCGCGGCGTGGGTATGTGTCGAGATCGGCGTACCGGTGCGGCGATGTGCGCGGGCGGCGGCGCGCAACACTTTCTCGACGCCGGTCGTCAGGCCCTTTTCGTCGGTGGCGCACTTGATGACGGCGGCGCGGACGTCGGTGCTCTGGACGCCGGCCTCGATGTCGCGGACGAAGCAGTCGGCCATGTGGTCGACGCTGCGCGACACGAAGTAGTGGGGCAGCTCGTCGTACGTGTAGAGGCCGGTGGCGGCGATGACGTTGATGCCGGCTTCGCGCGCGATGTCACGGACGAAGGCGACGTCGCGGCCGAGGCCGAGCACGGTCAGGTCGACGATCGTCGAGACGCCGTGCGCTTTCGCCTCCTTCAGCGCGGCGACGGCCTGCGCGAAGCGCGCGTTGCGGTCCCAGAGGTGCGGGAAGTTCGTCACGACGCCCTCTGACAGGACGTAGATGTGCTCGTGCATGAGCGTGAATCCGAGGGTGGAGGTGTCGATCGGGCCGGTGACGGTGTTAACGGTCGGCATGGCGGTTCCTTTCGAGGCTGAGCTGCCTCGGATTCTACTTGCCGGCGCGGTTACGGAGTACGTGCCCGGTTGCCTTTCGTCGTCTACCAGCCAGCGCATACCATCAGGCATCGCGGAGGAGTCCAATTGACAACGCACGAGGCGGAGCTCGCCCGGCGCGTCCACGCCGCCGTCACCGGCAACCTCGAGTTGGGCAACGAGGCGTTCGACGCGGACGGCGCCCGCTTCGTACGCAACCGCGAGCTGCCGAACATCTACGACGCCAACCACGTCACGCACGTCCGCTGCGAGTCAGCATTCGACATCGAGCGCCTGCTCGCGCGCGTCGAGCAGGAGTATGCGCACTTCCGCCACCGCCGGTTCGACATCGACCCGTGGACGCCGCCCGCGTTCGTCGCACGCCTCGTGCTGGAGGGTTACGCGAGCGAGGAGGATCTGGAGCTGGTCCTCGAAGGAGAATTGCGGTCGCAGCCGGGGCCGTGCGACATCCGGCGCGTCGAAACGGAGGAGCAGTGGGCGTCGTCCGGCGTGTTGCACGAGATGGACTGGGTCGAGAGGTGCGAACGCCTCGGCCGCCCGCCGGACCCAGCGGTCCCTGCCGGGTTCGCGGCTCTCCGTCGTACCACGCCCCCTGACCTCCGTTACTGGATGGCGTACATCGATGGGAGTGCCGTCGCGCACGCCTGGTCGTGGCCCGGCGTGGACGGCGTCGGCGTGGTCGAGGACTTGTTCACGCACCCGGACTATCGGCACCGGGGCATCGCCACGGCACTGATTTCCCACGGCATCGCGGATGCGCGCGCCCGCGGCGCCGGTTCGGTGATCATCAGCGCCGACCCGAGCGACACGCCGATGCGCATGTACGCCGCCCTCGGGTTTCGCCCGATCCTGGTGGTACGCCACTACGTGCGCCGGCTCGACGGATAGCCGCAACGCCTGTTGGGGGAACGGGTGTGCAGCGGATCAGCCCGTTGAACTCTCACGTCGCGCTAGCCCGGCAACGAACAGAGCCCTCAAATCGAGGGCTCTGTTGTGTGTGCTCCGTTCTCGCGTGTAGCGCGGCGAAGCCGCCTACACGCGGTGGCAGGCGACGAGGTGGCCGCCGCCGACGTCGCGCCATTCGGGGATGGCTTGCCGGCACTCTTCCACGGCGATCGGACAGCGGGTGTGGAAGACACAGCCGGACGGCGGGCGCAGCGGGCTCGGCACGTCGCCGGTGAGGATGATGCGCTCGCGGGTCCGCTCGACGGACGGGTCCGGCACGGGCACGGCGGAAAGCAGCGCCTTGGTGTAGGGGTGCAGGGGGTTCTCGTACAGCTCGTTCCGGTCCGCCAGCTCCATCATCTTGCCGAGGTACATGACGCCGACGCGGTCGCTGATGTGGCGCACGACGGAGAGGTCATGAGCGATGAACAGGTACGTCAGGCCGAACTGCTGCTGCAGATCCTCCATGAGATTGATGATCTGCGCCTGGATCGAGACGTCGAGCGCGGAGACGGGCTCGTCGGCGACGATGAAGTCAGGCTCCACGGCGAGCGCGCGGGCGATGCCGATACGCTGGCGCTGGCCGCCGGAGAACTCGTGCGGGTAGCGGTTCGCGTAGTAGGGGTTGAGGCCGACGACGCGCATCAGGTCCTGGATGCGCTCCTTGCGCGCGCGGCCGCCCTTGGCGAGACCGTGGATCTGCAACGGCTCACCGATGATCGAGCCGACGGACATGCGCGGATTGAGCGACGCGTAGGGGTCCTGGAAGATCATCTGCATCTTGCGGCGCATCCGGCGCATGTCGCCGGCGTGGAGCTTCGTCAGTTCCGTGCCGCCGAAGTTCACCGTTCCGGCGGTCGGCTTGTAGAGCTGCAGGATGGCGCGGCCGGTCGTCGACTTGCCGCAGCCGGACTCGCCGACGAGGCCGAGCGTCTCGCCCTTGTTCACGCTGAAGCTGATACCGTCGACGGCTTTGACGTCGGCGATCTTGCGCTGGAAGAGGAGTCCCGCCGTGACCGGGAAGTACATGCGCAGGCCCTCGACGTTGACGAGGATGTCGGATGCGGTGGTGACGGTGCCGGTGTCGAGCGTTTGGGTCGTCATCAGTTCGCAGCCTCCTGCTGGACCGCCGGCTTCGTATCGACGTGCGGTAACACCCAGCAGGCCGCCTGGTGGCGGTCGCCGGCTGACATCAACTCCGGCACCTCGGCCACGCAGCGGTCGATCTTGTAGGCGCAGCGCGGCGCGAAGGAGCAGCCGGCCGGCCTGTTGACGAGGTCCGGCGGCACACCCTCGATGGGAACGAGGCGATCCTTGCGGCCCTGGTCGAGACGCGGGACCGACTTGAGCAGGCCGATCGTGTACGGGTGGCGCGGGTTGGCGTACAGCTCCTTGGCGGCCGCCGTCTCAACGATCTTGCCCGCGTACATGACGTTCACGCGGTCCGCGTACCTTGCGACGACGCCGAGGTTGTGCGTGATGATGACGACGGCGGTGCCGAGCTCGCGGCTGAGGCGCGCCATGATCTCGAGGATCTGCGCCTGGATCGTGACGTCGAGGGCCGTCGTCGGCTCGTCGGCGAGCAGGAGCTTGGGGTTGCAGGACAGCGCCATGGCGATCATGACGCGCTGGCGCATGCCGCCGGAGAACTGGTGGGGGTAGTCGTTGAGCCGGCTCGCGGCGGCGGGAATGCCGACCATCTCGAGCAGCTCGGCGGCGCGCTTGTTGGCGGCGGCGCGATCCATCTTGAGGTGCAGCTCGAGTGCCTCGGTGAGCTGGCGGCCGATCGTGAGCACCGGGTTGAGCGACGTCATGGGCTCCTGGAAGACCATGGCGATGCGATTGCCGCGAACGTGGCGGATCTCCTCCTCGTTCATCTTCAGGAGGTCCTCCCCCTCGAAGATGATTTCGCCGGCGACGATCTTGCCGGGCGGGTTGGGAATGAGGCGGAGGATGGACAAGGCGCTGACGCTCTTGCCGCAGCCCGATTCACCGACGAGGCCGAGCGTCTCGCCCTCTTCCACGTCGAAAGAGACGCCGTCCACCGCATGGACGATGCCCTCTTCGGTGAAGAACTGCGTCTTCAGATCGTGAACCTGAAGCAGTGTGCCCATTCGGCCTCCCCTTGCGTACGGCGGTCCGGCTGCCGACCGATACGAAACCGGGGAACCAGTCAGGTCCCCGGCGATGCCCCTGTTCGATTCGTGGGCGGCCGCGCGTGCGAGGCCGTCCTGGTTCCGCGGCGGGCGCCCGTGCTCCCTGTCGCGGTGAGTGTCCTGGTGGGGAAGAGGAGACTCGAACTCCTACGCCTTGCGGCACGTGATCCTAAGTCACGCTCGTCTGCCAATTCCGACACTTCCCCGCGCCGGGGCGACGTTCTGCGATAGCTGAAGCGCAACGTCAGAATCCCGCTTCAGCCGCGCGCCGCCATTGTATACGCGAAATATTAGGCAATGCTACCCGCTCGTTGCGCGGGCGCCAAACTTCGTCGGCCGGGCAGAGGCGCCGGTCCGAGAGATAATGAAGTACGCGGGCGCCGGTGACGCCTGGCGGCCGGCCGCTCGTCAGTTCGGGCTGAGCGGCATCGGGTGCGGGCGGTACGCTTCGGCCTTGTTGGGCGGCAGCGTTCCCGGCGTGTGCAAGTAGCTGCGCACGCCCTGTACGCCCTCGACGTGCGCGGTCGCTTCGACGAGGTCTTCGATCTCGCCGGCAGAGACCTCGCCGCGGAGCGTGACATAACCCTCGTACGCGTCCACGTGAATCTCGCCCGCCTTGATGTGGCGATTGCGGAGCACTTCGGAGCGAACGCGCGCCACGAGCGTCTCGTTGTCGACAAACTCGGCGTGGTGGCCGTCGACGCGTACGAACTCGGCGGCCTCGTGGCGGACGCCCGTCGCGACGCCGCGAAGGAACCGCATGCGCCTCTCGACGCGGTGAGGAACGGTGCGCGTCACGACGTGGCCCAGGTGCGCGAACCGGTCACGCACGAGCGCCCGCCGGCGGCGGCCGGCGTGCGGGTCGGCGTAATACATCGCCAGTGCGCCCGCGGCCGCGCCGGCGGCGAACAGCGGGAGGGTGCGCCGGTCGAGGCGTGTGACGTTTCGCGCCGCGCGTTGCGCCGTCCTCGTGGCGCCCCGGGCGGCGTCGGCGGAGGCGAGCGCGGCCGCGGAGCACAAGGCGCCCGTGCGCGACGTGGCCATGGCGTGTCGATCGAGGAATCGCTCCGATCGCCGCGTGACGCCGAGCGGCTGGCGCCGCCAGAACGCGCGCCATGGGACGCGCGTCCCCACGAGCGGCATGCGGGCGAGCGCGGAGGACTGGAAGGGGTATCGGAACGTGTTGCGCAGGCGGGCGAAGCGGCCGGCGGGGAGGAGTATGTCGTGCATGGTGGCCTCCTGTATGGCATGGTACGCCTCCGCGTGCGACACGGGGATTGCCGATCCGGCGGAGGCATAACGCCGGCATTGCGTTCGCACCGGCGGCCGCTTCGCGGCGATGGGAACAGTGGGCGCGTCGCGGCGATGCCGCCTCGAGGAGGCGCGTCGCCGGGCCCGATTCAGCGGCCGGCGGCCGGCGATCAGTCGCCAACGCCCGGGGCCGGTATGATTGCGCGCGATGGACTGGGCGTTGATCTCGTTCGTGGTGGCCGTGGTGCTCGTGGCGAGCACGGCGCAAACGCTGGTGGGGTTCGGGTTCGCCTTGATCTCGGTGCCGGTGCTCGTGGCCGTGCTCGACGTGCGGGACGTGGTGGTGCTGGAGACGTTGCTGGGGCTACTGAACAGCACGATCGTCGCGCGGCACGCCTGGCGGCACGTGCCGTGGCGAACGGTGTCGTGGATGTTCGCGGGCAGCGTGGCCGGGATGCCGGCCGGGCTCGCGGTGCTGCTGTTCGCGCCGCAGGACGCGCTGCGCCTCGGCGTCGGCCTGTCGACGATCGTCATGGCGGCGGCGCTGGCTTCGGGCGTGCGGCTGGGGGCGAGCAGCGTGCCGCGTGAGCTAGGCGTGGGACTGGTCTCCGGCGTGCTGAACACGAGCACGAGCATGAACGGCCCGCCGGTCGTGCTGTATTTCCAGGGCATCGGCTATCCGACGCAGTCGTTTCGGGGCGGGCTGGCGGTGTTCTTCGTTGCGGCCGGCGCGCTGACCCTCGCGGCGTTCGCCGCGACGGGCGTGGTCACGTGGCTGGCCGTCGGACTGGCGGCGGCGGCGGCGCCGGCGGTGTTCGCCGGGAGCACGGCGGGGCACGCGTTGCTGCGTCGCGTGGAACCGGAGCTGTTCCGGCGGCTCGTGTTCGCGATGCTCGTCGCGGCCGCGCTGTCCGCTGTGGGCTCGTCGGTTGCAAGAATTGCGGGGTGAGGGGAGTTCGTAGTTCGCAGTTTGTGGTTGGTGGTAGGGTCCGGGGCGGGCGGAGTGCCGACAGCAGCCCGTGCGCGTTGACTAACGCGGGAGAGGCCGATAGGATGCGAAGACCTCCGTGGGCGGTTAGCTCAGCTGGTTAGAGCGCCACGTTGACATCGTGGAGGTCACTGGTTCGAGTCCAGTATCGCCCACCATTCATTGACCACCGAAGGCGCCCGGGCAGGGCGCCTCTTTCGTTGGCATTGGGAAGGTCGGGCCGGCGCACCCCTCACCACACGGCGCAGGTCACCGAGAGGATGGGCGGGAGCGTGCCGGGGAGGCGCTGCCAGGAGTCGCCGCCGTCGAGGCTCGCGTAGATCTCGCCGTTGCTCGTGCCCACGTACACGCCCTCCTGGTCGAGGCCGTCGGTGTCGAGGCCCTCGCGGTAGACGCTCTGGTAATCGTGAGGCCCGGGGAGACCCTTCGTCAGAGCGTCCCACGACTTGCCGGCATCGCGCGTGCGGTAGACGGTGAACTGGCCGTCGGCGACGCGGAAGTTGTCGTAGAGGCCCTTGAACGCGAGCGGAACGACGTACGCGGCGTCGGGCGCGCGCTTAGTGACCGCGATGGGAAAGCCGTGGAACGACGGCAGACCCGCCGTCACGTCGTCCCAGGTTGCGCCGGCGTCGTCGGAGCGGAAGACGCCGACGTGTGCCTGCGTCCAGATGCGGTCCGGATTCTTGGCATCGAGCCGCATGCTGTGCATCTCGTCGATGCCGCGGGGGTCGACGTCGGGCAGCGTCGGGCCGCCGAAGCGCTCGGCGATCGCGCCCATGAACTCGATGGCGCGCGGGTCCTTCATGACGACGGTGTGCGAGAAGGAGGACCACGACGCGCCGCCGTCGCTCGACACGTAGGAGCCGCCGGAACTGATCGCGGCGTAGATGCGTCGAGCGTCGCGCGGGTCGATCTCGAGCGAATGCAGGCATGAGTCACCGCCGCCGGAGCCGGACCAGTACTGCCGCCGCTCGTGGCGGTTGAGGGCATCGACGGGCGACCAGGAATTGGCCCAGTCCTCGGAGCGGAACAGGCCGGCGGGCTGCGTGCCGGCGTACACGACACCGGGCTCGCTCGCGTGGCCGGGCGTCACGTGCCAGACGTTGCCGACGGTCACGCCCATGTCCTCCGCGAAGCCCAGGCCCGGGCTCCGCGCTTCCCACGTCTCGCCGAGGTCCGTGCTTCGAGCGACGGACGGGCCCCAGGCCCAGTGGTTCGCGGCGGCGTACAGCCTCGGCGCGCCGTCACGGAGGTCGGCGGACATGTGGTAGACGGACCAGCCCGTCGAGATGGGGTCGGAGACGCGCCACGCGCGCCGGGCGATGTCGGACGTGTAGATGAATGCGGCTTTCTTCGTGCCTACGAGCAGACGTACTTCGGTGGCCATCGAGAAACCTCCCGCGGATGAGCGCCGGCGCCGCCGGGCGATGGATCGATGATGCGGCGCCCAGTTTGCGAGAGGGCACCGCGTAGAGTGAGTATCTTATCACTACCGACCCAATGCCTGGCAATAGCCAGGTGTCGCGCCCGATTCCTTCGTCCGCAACGGCCGATGTAATTCGCGGCGGCCGCTCGTCGACTGCAGGCATGCACATCGTGCCACGGAGGTCGCGGGGACGGCCGCGCCACGAGGGTCAGTTCACGTCGGCAGCGTGGCGGGTGCTGGCGGCGCTGCGCGCCGGCCGGACCAACGCCGAGATCGCGGACGGCCTCGGACTGAGCGTCCATACGGTGCGCTCGCACGTGTCGCGCATCGTGACGAAGCTCGAGGTGACGAGCCGCCGGAAACTGCTGCCATCGACGCGCGGCGCCGCTTCGGCAGCCGGGGCGCTCCGGTGCTCGTTCTGCCAGAAGCCGGAGTCCCGCGTGGAGTACCTGATCGCGGGTCCGGCGGACGTGTACATCTGCGGCGGCTGCATCGATCTGTGCAACGAGATCATCGCGAAGCAGCGCGGTAGCGGGAGGTGAGGCTGGAGTTGTCCGCGCTTGTCGCACGGGCGGCTCATGCTAGAATGCGATCGCCCCGTACGGGGCG
>CAYJMJ010000040.1:0-10735 GCA_964371095.1 uncultured Dehalococcoidia bacterium
AGCTCGACCGGGTTGATCGGCGTCGGGATCACGTTGCGATGCCCGATGCCGCCCGGGAACTGGTAGTTCTCCCAGCCGTGGTAGCAGATGATCTGCCCCGGCCGCACCGCCGGCGACACCTTCGCCGTCACCAGGAACACGCCGATGTCGTTGCGCACGCGCACGCGATCGCCATCGGCGATGCCGCGCGCGGCGGCGTCTTCGACCGACATCGAGATCGCCGCTTCGCCGCGCTCCATGTCGAGCATCGTCGGCGTGGTGCGCCAGGCGGCGTGGATGCTGTGACGGTTGTGGCCGCCGCCCATGATCAGCGGGTAGTCGCCGCCCGCCGTCGGCGGCTCTTTGTGTACCGGCAGCTGCTCGCCCAGCTCGAGGTAGAGCGACTGGTCGATGTAGAACTGGATGCGGCGGGTGAGCGTCGGCCACGGTTGTTTCTTCTGCGTGTGCCAGGTGTGCGGGGCGATCGTCTCGCCGGGCGTGAAGTCGGTCGAGTGGCCGAGATTCCCCGGATGGCCGCCGAGCTTCTCGAAGCGCGCGACGCCGCTGCTCTTCATGTCCGCCCAGCCCGTCTTGCCGAACTGCGTCGACGCGTCGATGATCGCCTCGGCGACGGCCTCGTGGCCGTCCTCGGTGAACGTGCCGCCGTACGTGAGGCGGTCGCGCACGTCGCCGAGCTTTCGCTGTTTGCCGTCGCCGTCGGCGTAGTGCGTAATGCCGCGCTCCTGCGCCCGCCGGTCGATGGCGGCTGCGAGCCGCACGAAGATCTCCCACTCCGTCTTCGCCTCGCCGACGGGCGGCACTGCGGCGTTGGTGATGTGGGCGAACGGCGCGAGCGGCGTGTACCAGTCCGTCACGTCGCACTTCTCGTACGAGGACGCCGCCGGGAGGACGTAGTCGGAGTACATGCCGGTCGACGTCATCCGCATCTCGACCGTCACCATGAGCGAGAGCCGCGGCACCATCTCCTCGATCAGCCGGTGCGCGCCGCGGACGCGCCGCAGCGTGTTGCCCGGCGTGGCGAAGAGCACCTCGGGCGGCGTCGGCGGCGGGAACTGCTGCCAGCCGTTGCGGCGCGACTCGTCGAGGTAGCTCTCGACGTCGCGCGTGAGGTGCGGGTCCCACTCCTTGCTCCGGCTGCTGATCTGCTGCAGGCCGCCGTGGTAGTACCAGTAGAGGACCGCGGGCAGCCCCATCGAGAGGAACTGTTTGCGGCCGATCTGGTAGTAGGCCATCTCGTCGGTGTAGCCCTTCATCTTGAGCTTGAGAAACGTCGGGATGAGCGGCGCGAGGCTCTTGATGCGGTCGAGCCGGCCGAGGCCCTTCGCCAGCGGCAGCGTCATGATGCCGTCGACCATGAGGATCGGCAGCGTGTCGTAGCCGGCGCCGTGGCGGCCCATCTGTCCGCAGAGCGCGAAGACGAGGAGCTGCGCGCGCGCCATCAGGTCGCCGTGGTAGTACTTCGAGAGCGACGCGCCGGCGACGCATGACGCCGCCTTCGCCCCGGCGATCGCCGTCGCGAGCCAGCGAATCGTGCCCGCCTCGACGCCGCAGATCGCCGATGCCTTCTCGGGCGTGTAGTCTCGATCGACCATCTCCCTGAGCACCTGGAACACCGGCTTGACCGTGACGCGGCCGTCGCGCGTCTCGACCTCGAACGCGCCCTCGAGCGCCGGCACCGTGTCGCCGAGGCGGAGCGTCTTCTTGCGGGCCTTCGCGATGCGCCCGGTCGCCGTGTCGTGGACGTAGAACGCGTCATCGCCGCCGCGCTTCCGCACGTCTGACTCGCGGAGGTAGCGCCCGGTGTCGGTGCGCACGAGCAGCGGCAGGTCGGTCTGCTCGCGGACGAACCCGGCGTCGTACAGGCCCGACGAGATGATGACCTGCGCCATCGAGAGGGCGAGCGCGGCGTCGGTGCCGGGGCGGACCGACAGCCATGCGTCGGCGTGAACGGCGGACGGGCTGTAGTCGGGGCTGATCGTGACGACGGTCGCGCCGTGGTAGCGCGCCTCGTTGTAGAAGTGGAAGTTGGGGATCTGCGTGTAGGCCGGATTGCCGCCCCAGATGAGGATGAGGTCGGAGTAGAAGTAGTCGTCGGCCGACTTCGACGCGATCGGCGTGCCGAGCGTGATGGCGGCGCCCTGTTGCTCGTCGCCGACCTCGCAGTTGACGTCGAGCACAGGCGCGCCGAGCAGGTCGGCGAAGCGCCGCACAGCCGTGTACGACGCGACGCCCGCCGGGTTCTGGTCGAAGATCATCGCGTCGGGGCCGCTGCCGGCGAGCGTGTCGATCACCTTGTCGGCGATGTCGGCGAGCGCGTCGTCCCAGGACACGCGCTCCCATCGGCCTTCGCCGCGCTGCCCCGCCCGCTTGAGCGGATGGAGCAGGCGCGCCTCGTCGTACATGACGCCGGCGTAGCACGCGCCCTTCTGGCAGCCTCGTGGGTTGAAGTCCGGCACGGAGTCGTTCGTGGCCGGATATGCGGCGGACTGCTCCTCGCGCACCACGACGCCATCCCTCACGAAGACGTTGAAGGCGCAGCTGCGCTGGTACCAGCAATTGATCAGGTGGCTGCTGCGAGCGACGCTGTCCCACTTCAGGCGGCTGCGGTAGCCGTCCTCGGTCGATGGCGGCCCGGGCGGGGCTGAACCGTCGGCGGGAATGGGCGCGGCGTGCATACGGGCTCCTTTCGTGTGTTGCCGGACATGGTCGGGCTTCGAGCCTGCTGTGGCTACGGCCGATGGTCCTGTTCCCCACGTCCGGTTGCCGGCAGGGCGGCCAGCAGAGACCCCGGTGCCGGAACGCGGACCACGCTGGGCATGATGCCCTTACGGGAGATCGCGAACCGGCCGCGCCGCCCGGCGCCGGGCCCGCGGATTCCCCATAAACGGCGCCCGGCCGCTGCCGACAATAGTGAAGGTGGCGCGGGCGTGAAGGTTCGCGTCGCCGGCGTTGCATTCGGGCGACAATGCGCGGATGCGAGCCGTGTCCATCGGACCGTGCGCGGGTTGCCGTCGCCGGGTCAGTTGTTCGGGGGGCAGAGCATGGCCGTACAGGAGCGCGGGTCCGACGAGCGGCAACTCGTCGTGTTTCGGCTGGCCAACGACGTCTACGGCATCGAGATCCAGGCCGTGCGCGAGATCATCCGCATCCATGACGTCACGCGGGTGCCGAACGCGCCGGAGTTCATAGAGGGCGTCATCAACCTGCGCGGGCGCATCTGCCCGGTCATGGATCTCCGCCGGCGCTTCGGCGTCGACGTGGCGGACGCGAGCAGTGAGAGCCGCATCGTCGTCGTCGAGATTCACGGCGAAGACGTCGGCATGATCGTCGACGCGGTCACCGAGGTGCTGCGCGTGTCCGGCGAGCGGGTGCAGCCGCCATCGTCGGTGGTGACGAGCGCGGGTACGCGGGTGGTAGAGGGCATCGTGAACCTCGGCGACCGGCTGATCATGCTCGTCGACCTCGACACGTTGCTGAGCGCGGAGGATCGAGCCGCCGTCGTCAGCATGGAAACGCTCGCGGCCGCGTAGAACCGGCCATCGGCCGTAGGAGACAGCCATGCAGCCGGCGGACATCGACATTGAGGAGCTGAACGTCTTCCTGCAGGAAGCGGAAGAGCAGCTGCAACTCCTCGACGAAGACATCATCCGGCTCGAGAAGGAGGCGCACAACGCGGACCTCCTGCAGGAGATCTTTCGTGCGGCGCACACGCTGAAGGGCTCCTCCGGCATGCTCGGCTTCACGCGCATGGCCGAGCTGACGCATCATATGGAGGATGTGCTCGACAAGGTGCGGAAGGGCCTGCTCGGCGTGACGCCGGAGCTGGTCGACGCGCTGCTCGAGAGCCTGGACGGACTGAAGAGCCTCACCGCGAGCCTCGGCTCGGGCGGTGAAGACGCGGTGGATGTTTCGCGCGCCGTCACGGCGTTGCGAGCCATTGCCGGCGGCGATGCGCCGGGCGGCGCGTCGCAGGCCGCACGCACGCCGATCGAGCCGGCGGTGCTGCGCGATGCGGCGGCGCTGGCGCGCATCGATGAGGCGGTCGCCGCGGGCGGGCAGTGCTTCGTCGTGCGGGCGACGCTCTCGCCCGACGCCGCGTGGGGCGCCGTGCGCTGCTTCCAGATCTACACGGAGCTGGCCACGCGCGGCGAGGTCGTCGCCTCCGACCCGACGATCGACGCAATCCAGGCGGAGCAGTGCGGCGACGTCCTCCAGGCCGTCGTGGTCACCGCGCAGGGCGCGGAGGAACTGCGGGCCGCGGTGCAGGCGATCGATGACGTGCAATCGGCCGAGATCGGCACGTGGGCGGACGCGGCCGCGCAGGCCGCCGCGGACATCGACGAAGCGAGCGCCAGCCAGCCGGCGGCGAGCGCGGCGCCTGTCGGCGATCGCGCGGCGGCCGAAGCGGGCGCGGCAAGGATCGAGGCGACGCAGACGATTCGCATGGACGTCGACCGTCTCGACGCGTTGATGAACCTCGTCGGCGAGCTGGTGATCGACCGCACGCGTATCAATCAGATCACGAAGGTGCTGCAGGCGCGCTATCGCGGCGACGAGGTGGTGCAGTCGCTGGAGCAGATCGCGGCGCACATCGGCAAGATGGTCGAGGATCTCAACGACGGCATGATGCAGGCGCGGATGGTGCCCATCGGCACGCTCTTCAGTAAGTTCCCGCGGCTGGTGCGCGACCTGGCGCGCAGCACAGGCAAGCACGCGGATCTGATCACCGAGGGCGAGGACACCGAGATCGACCGCGCGGTGATCGAAAAGATCAAGGATCCGCTGATCCACCTGCTGCGCAACGCGGTGGACCACGGCATCGAACCGCCCGAGGTGCGCGCCGCCGCCGGCAAGCCGGAGGCCGGGACGATCAGGCTCGTCGCGCGGCACGACCAGGGCCGCATTCTGATCACGCTGACGGACGACGGCGGCGGGATCGATGCCAACGCCGTGAAGCGGACCGCCGTGCGCCGCGGCATCGTGACCGCAGACGCGGCGGAGCGCATGTCCGAGCACGAGGCGCTCGAGCTGATCTTCGCCGCCGGGCTGTCGACCGCGGTGGCGACGACGGATATCTCGGGCCGGGGCGTCGGCATGGACGTGGTGCGGAGCAGCATCGGTGCGCTCAATGGCGTCGTCTCGGTCGAAACGCGCGCGGGCGCCGGGACCACGTTCACGTTGCACCTGCCGCTGACGCTGGCGACGTTCCGAGGGCTGCTCGTCGAGTCGGCGAAGGCGGTGTACGCGATCCCGCTGAGCTACGTGCAGGAGACGGGGCGGCTGGAGCCGAGCCTGGTCGAGACGATCGTCGACCGCGAGGTGGTCAACCTGCGGGGGACGCTGATGCCGCTGTTCCGTCTGAGCGTCATCTCGGCCGAAGGGCCGTCGGGCCGCGAGGACTTCATGGTGGTGGTGCGCATCGGCGACCGGCCGGCGGCGCTGGCCGTCGATCGGCTCATGGAGCAGCAGGAAGTCGTGGTGAAGTCGCTCGGTTCGACGATCGGCCGCGCGCGCGGCGTCGCCGGGGCGAGCATTCTGGGTGACGGCGAGGTCGCCCTGATCCTCGACGTCGCGACGCTGATGAAGGCGGCGTGATGGTCGGGCGAGGCACGAGCAGCAGCGGGGGAGGACGCATGAAGGTTCAGACGGCGGGTCCGTGGGCGGAGCTCATCGAAAAGGGCACCGGCAAGGCGATGACCAACCTGTCGCAAATGCTGGGACAGCCGATCGAGGTGTCGTCCTTCAGGCTGCGCAGCATCCCCATCGGGGAGATCGCGCAGCTCGTCGGCGGGCCGGAAGTGATGTCGGTGGGCATCTACCTGACGGTGTGGGGAAGCGCCGACGGCCATCTGATGCTCATTTACGATCCGCACATCGCGTGCGCGTTCGTCGATCTCCTGATGACGCAGCCGCCGAACACCACGACGGCGCTCGGCGAGATGGAGCAGTCGGCGCTGGGCGAGATGGGCAACGTCGTCGGTGCGTCGTTCCTGAATGTGATCGCTGACGACGCGGGCATGGATCTGCGTCCTTCGCCGCCCGCCGTGATGATGGACATGGCCGGCGCGCTGCTCGACATCGTGGCGGCCGACCTGCTGATGACGCAGGACGATGCGTTCGTCGCCGAGACGACGTTCCGCGCGCCGGACCGCGAGATCTCCGGCATGTTCTTCGTCATGCCGAGCGCCAGCCTCATGACGGCGCTGGTGGAGTGGGAGAAGGCCGCATGATCCAGGCCGTCGGCCAGACGCAGGCGGTCGTCATCAGCCTGGGAGAGATGCACGTCACCGGCGATCCCTCATCCCAGATGGTCTGCTTCGGCATCGGCTCGTGCATCGCGTTCACGGCGTTCGATCCCGTGAGCAAGGTGAGCGGCATGGCGCATTTCGTGCTTCCCGACAGCAAGCAGTCGAGCGGCGGAACAAACCAGGTGAGGTTCGTCGATACCGGCATCCCGATCCTGCTGGACGGCCTCGCGCAGGCCGGGGCGATGCGCTCGCGCCTGGTGTTCAAGATCGCGGGCGGTGCGCACATGGTCGTGGCCAGGGGATTCGAGAGCCGCCTGAACATCGGCCAGCGCAACATCGAGGCGGCCCGGGCGACGATGGACGCGCTTGGATTGCGGCTGAGGAGCGAAGACGTCGGAGGCGCGCACGGCCGTACGATCCGGATGACCGCCGCCACCGGGAGTGTGACGGTGTCGACCGTCGGGGGAGCGAGCTATGAGTTGTGACGGCGGTTCGGCGGCGGGCTCGCGAGCGTGGGAATCGAAGGGAGTGATCACATGGCGAAAGTGCTGGTAGTCGACGACTCGGCATTCTTGCGCATGCGCAACGCCGCGATGGTGAAGGAGATGGGCCACGAGGTGATCGAGGCCGGCGACGGCCTGCAGGCGATCGAGGCCTACAAGACCCAGAAGCCGGACGCCGTGCTGCTCGACATCACGATGCCGGGCATGGACGGCCTCGAGGCATTGAAGGCGATCCTCGCGCTCGATCCGGCGGCGCGCGTGGCGATGGTCACGGCTATGGGCCAGCAGTCCATCGTGATGGAGGCGATCAAGTCGGGGGCGCGCGACTTTGTGGTCAAACCGTTCGAGGCGGAGCGCGTGAAGTCGGCGCTCGCCAAGCTCGTCGCCTGAACGCGCGCGGCCCGAGGGCCAGTACCGAGGGAGTCCGCTGATGGAAGGCGCACAGACCGGCCGGCCGATTCGGGTTCTCGTCGTGGACGACTCCGCGACGGTGCGCGCCGTATTGTGCCGCGAGTTGCCGAAGGCCCCGGGCATCGAGATCGCGGGATACGCGCGCGACGGAGTCGAGGGCGTCGAGAAGGCGCTGGCGCTCAGGCCCGACGTGATCACGCTCGACGTGGAGATGCCGCGCTTGGACGGGCACCAGGCGCTCGCCCGGATCATGGACGAGTGCCCGACGCCCGTCGTCATGGTCAGCTCGCTGACGAAGGCCGGCGCGGCGGCGACGATCCGATCGCTCGAGCTGGGCGCCGTCGATGTGATCGCCAAGCCGGTGGCGGGCGGCATCGCCTCCGTCCACGGCGTGCTCGACGAGCTGCGCGAGAAGATCCGCGCGGCGGCCCAGGCGCGCGTCCGGAGGCGGTGGCCATCGCCCGTGCGCCCGCCGGACATCGCACCCGCCCGCGGGATGGTGTGGCTGCGCCGGACCGTCGTCATCGCCAGCTCCACGGGCGGTCCGCAGGCGCTCCGCGCCGTGTTGACGTCGTTTCCGGCGGACACGGCTGTGCCGATTCTCGTCGTGCAGCACATGCCCGCCGGATTCACGCGCGCGCTCGCCGAGCGGCTGAACGAGCTGGGACCGCTGAAGGTGCGGGAGGGGCGTCCCGGCTCGAAGGTGGAGCCCGGACTGGCACTGATCGCCCCCGGCGGGTTCCACATGCTGGTCAACCGGCGGGGCGAGATCGAGTTGAGCCAGGCGCCCGGCGAATGCGGCGTGCGGCCGGCCGCCAACGTGCTGATGGAGTCCGCCGCTGCCGTCTACGGCGCCGCAACCGTGGGCGTCGTGCTCACCGGCATGGGGCACGATGGCACGCGCGGAGCGGGCCTGATCAAGGCCGCCGGAGGCCGGATCATCGCCGAGGACGAGTCGACGTGCGTCGTCTACGGCATGCCGCGCAGCGTCGCCGAGGCGGGGTTCGTCGACCGGGTGGCGCCGCTGCAGGATGTCGCCGCCGCCGTCGTCGGCATGTGCCGGGGGCGCGAGCGCCAGGAGGCCTCGGCATGACGGATCCGGAGTACACGGCCCTCAAGAGGCGGATCAACGAGCTGCTCAAGATCGACATCGACGCATACAAGACGCAGCAGATGCGGCGCCGGCTCGAGGCGTTCGTTTCGCGTCGCGCCGGCACGGCGGCGTCGGCGTTCTGCCGCAACCTGCACACCGACGCCGCGGCGCTCGAAGAGCTGCGCAACATGCTCACGATCAACGTTTCCGAGTTCTTTCGCGATGCGGCGCAGTTCGAGCGATTGCGGACGGCGGTGCTGCCGGAGCTGCTCGCAAACGGCGTCCGCAAGCTCAAGATCTGGAGCGCGGCGTGCTCGCACGGCGAGGAGCCGTACTCCGTCGCGATCATCCTGCACGAGCTGGGCGCGCTTCACCGGGCGGCCATCCTGGCGACCGACATCGACCGCGTGGTGCTGGCGAAGGCGCGCGCGGGCGGACCGTACACGGCGGCCGACCTGCGCAACGCCACGCCCGCCGAGGTCGGCGATTATTTCACCGCCAGCGGCGGCGCCTACACCGTCGTCGATACGCTTCGGCGGCAGGTTGACTTCCGCGAGTTGAACCTGTTGTCGGATCGCTTCGACACGGGCTTCGACATGATCGTCTGCCGCAACGTGGTGATCTATTTCTCGGAGGAAACGAAGCAGCGGCTCTTCGACCGGTTCAGCGCGTCGCTCAACGCCGGCGGCGTGTTGTTCCTCGGCGGAACCGAGGCGCTCATCGGGTCCGAGAGCCACGGATTCGAGCGCCTTGGCGGCAACTTCTACCGGAAAGCGGCCAGTTCCGCGGCGGCGGCGCGGCCGAGATTATCAGCGTAGGGGAAGCGAGCATCGATTCGTGAGACGCGTATCGACCGCGAACGCCCGTCCGGGCATGGTCCTGAAGGCCGCCGTCTACGACGTGAAGGGCGTGCCGGTCATCGAGAAGGGGACGACCCTCACCGAGGCCAGGCTGCCGCTGCTAGCGCGCTCGTGCTCGGCGGAGATTCTGATCGAGGATCCACGGACCGAGGACATCGTCGTTGGTGCGATGTTCGGCGCCGACCTGGAGGCGAAGGCATCACAGGCGCTCAATGTGCTCATGGTGATGAACCAGGGCGTAACGAACGGCGTGCCGAAGGGCGGGCTCATGGGCTTGATCCCGCCGCTGAACCGGCTCGTGAGCTGCCTCTACCCGGACATGATCGGCGAAGCGGACATCTCCGGTTCGTACTCGTTGCAGGGGTATCACTACATCCACCCGATCAAGGTGGCGGAGCTGGCGATGGTCATCGCCAGGCTCGCCGGCGCGGACAAACGCGAGTTGCTCACGATCGGCGTGTCAGCGGCGCTGATGAACCTCGGCTACATGGCGCTGCGCCCGGGGCTGCTGGAGCAGCCGCGCCCGCTCGAACGCGACGAATGGGAGATCGTGAAGACGCATCCGGCGCACAGCGTGGCGATGCTGAAGGACGCCGCGCTGGCGAAGGACGCCATGCTCGCGATCGAACAGCACCACGAGCGCTGGGACGGCAAGGGGTATCCGAAGGGCCTCAAGCGCCACGACATCTCGTTGTACGCGCGCATCCTCGGCGTCGCGGACACGTACGTTGCGCTCCGGTCCCGGCGCCCGTACCGGCAGGCGCTACGGCCGCACGAGGCCATCGAGTTCATCATCGCCTATGCCGGCGAGCTGTTCGATCCGGAGCTGGTGAAGATCTTCGCGCGGCAGATCCCGCAGTACCCGGCGGGCATCACGGTGGTCCTGAGCAGCGGCGAAGGCGGTGTCGTGTCTGCATCGAACGCGGGACAGGTGGCGCGCCCGGTCGTGCGCGTGCTGACCGTCAAAGGCGTGCCCGTGCGGGAGCCGTACGATCTCGATCTCTCCGACCCGGAGCTCCAGCGCAAGGTGATCGTGGAGGTTGACGTATGAGCCAGGAAGTACTGTCACAGGCCGAGATCGACGCCATGATCGCATCGGCGCCGCCCGCGGAGGTTGTTCCTGCGGCCGAGCCTGAGCGCATCATCGCCGCTCCGCCCGATGCCGGGCAGCCCGCCGAGCCGCTGCCGCCGCGCGTGCCCGAGCCGGTAGTGGCCGAAGCGCCTGTCAAAGTGCGGCAGGTGCGGATCAATGCCGAGGCGCCACGGGCCGCCGCACCGGCGCCAGCTCCGCTGCCGGCGCGTGCCGCCGTGGCCGGCTTCGATCCCGTGGCAATGCGCGACGTCACCCGGCGCATCCAGAAGCTCGAGCAGTCGGTGGCGGCATTGCGGAGGTCCGGCTCGCCGGCGAAGCGAGTCGAATCGCAGGTGCGCGCGCTGTCCGGCCAGGTCCGTGGACTGCAGGCGCGGGTGGATGACGTCGAGGCACGGCTGCCGGCGCGGCGCGGCCGGTCTGCCATCCCGCGGCGGTCGCTCTGGTCAGCGGATCTCTACGTCGACGCGGCGGCCAGCGGCCGCTGGCTCAACGAACTCCCGCTTCGATAACCGCAATCCGATCGCGCT
>CAYJMJ010000040.1:10835-27438 GCA_964371095.1 uncultured Dehalococcoidia bacterium
CAGCGGCCGCTGGCTCAACGAACTCCCGCTTCGATAACCGCAATCCGATCGCGCTGGTGCGCCGCGCCGCGCCCGTGCGATGATCGCCGGATGACCGGACAACCCGCCACGACGGTGAAATCCCTGCGCAAGCTCGCGGAAGGCGCCGAGGCCGAGATCTTCGAGTGGGAGGACGGCACGGTCCTGCGCCTCTTCCGCGACTCGCGCCAGGAGGCATCGCTCGAGCACGAGGCCGCGGCGATGCGCGCCGGCCACGCGGCGCTGCCGCTCGTGCCGTCGATCCTCGGCCGCGTCGACGTCGAGGGCCGGCCCGGCCTCGTCATGGAGCGCATCGACGGCGCCGACCTGATCACGCTGCTGGCGAAGCGCCCGTGGTGGATGTGGCGCGCCGGCACGATCTCCGGAAACGTACACGCGCAGCTCCACGACGCTGTCGCGCCGTCGTCGCTGCCGGCGCACCACGATGTCGTGCGGGCGCTTGCGGCGCATCCGCTCGTGCCGCGATACGCCGCGCGCGCGGCGCTGGCCGAGCTTGAACTACTGCCCGCCGGGGACCGCCTGCTGCACGGCGATTTTCATCCTGGCAACATCCTCATGTCGAGCCGGGGACCGGTCGTCATCGACTGGACGAACGCGACGCGCGGCGATCCGCACGCCGACGTTGCGCGGACGCTTCTGCTGGTGGGCCACGGCACGCTGCCGCCGGGTTCGCCGCTTGTCGCCCGGCTTGCCGCCGCGGTCGCGCGAAAGGCGATCCTGGCCGCGTACCGGCGCGCGTACGGCAGGCTGCGGCCGCTGGATCCGGAGCTGCTGCGCCGCTGGGCGATCGTCAACGCCGTCATCCGCCTCGCGGAGAATCTCCCGGGCGAGCGGACCGCATTGCTGCGGCTGCTCGCGAGCTACGGCGTCACGAGTTGAAGGCGACCGCGCCGGAGCATGTGGGGACGGCCGCCCTCGGCCGTCCCAATCCCCCGGCCGCCCCGGCAGCACGTGGTGACCACGCAGTCTGGTTGGCTGAACATCGCGTAACACCCGGACGGAGCCGCGCCTCCGCCCCGACTCCCCGGTGACATCCACCCTTCGAGATCGCGCCGCAACCGTGGCATCTTCCCGGATCGAGGGATCGCACGTGGACCCAGACAACCGTCGGCCACCCCGCCAGAAAAGTGAAAATTCCGGTTCGATGTCGTCTATCGCGACAGGCTCATGTATCGACGCCGCGCGTAGGGGCGCAGCCTGCTGCGCCCGTCACCGGTTCGAGCCTCCGTCGCTGGGTTGGCACGACGCGGAGGTCCGCCGAAGAAGTGAAAATTCCGGTTCGATGTCGTCTATCGCGACAGGCTCATGTATCGACGCCGCGCGTAGGGGCGCAGCCTGCTGCGCCCGACCCCCGGCTACGCCCCGTAGACGTCGGGATTCACACAGTGCGGCAGCCGCTCGCCGCGCAGGCCGGCGAGGCAGTTCTCGACCGCCATCACCGCCATCCGCTCGCGCGTCGCGTGGCTGGCGCTGCCGATGTGCGGCAGCAGCACGACGTTCGGCGCGCGGAGCAGCGGATCGCCCGCCGGCAGCGGCTCGACCTCCATCACGTCGAGCCCAGCGCCGGCGATCCAGCCCTCCTCGAGCGCATGGACGAGCGCGCGCTGGTCGATGACGCCGCCGCGCGACGTGTTGATGAGGATCGCCGTGCGCTTCATCGATCGCAGCTGCTCCGCGCCGATGACGTGGCGCGTCTCGGGCGTCAGCGGCACGTGAAGGCTCACGAAATCGGCCGCTCGCAGCAGATCGTCGAGCGGAACGCGCTCGGCCGGCGGATGCGGCTCGGCCACTGCCGACCGGCTGGAGTAGAGCACGCGCATGCCGAAGCCCGACGCACGCCGCGCGACGGCCTGCCCGATCTTGCCGAACCCGATGATGCCGAGCGTCGCGCCGTGGACGTCGCGCCCGAGCAGCAGGCTCGGGTCCCACGTGCGCCAGCCGCCCTCCCGCACCAGCCGCTCCGCCTCGACGATGCGGCGGGCGCACGCGAGCATCAGCGCGAAGGCGAGATCGGCGGTCGTCTCGGTCAGCACGCCCGGCGTGTTGCCGACGGGGATGCCGCGCTCGCTCGCCGCTGCAATATCAATATTGTCGTAGCCCACGGCGAGGTTGCTGATCACGCGAAGTCCCGGCGCCTGCGCGAGGAGGGCGCGATCGATCCGGTCCGTGAGCAGGCAGATGACGCCGTCCGCGCGCGCGACGCGTCGCGCCAGCTCGTCGTACGGCGGCGGCAGGTCGCCGGGCCACAGATCGACCTCGGCGACGGCGCGAAGTTGCTCGACAGCGTTGCCCGGCAAACGTCGGGAGACGAACACGCGCGGCATGGTGGGAGTGTACTCGGGGAGGCGTTACGAGGGCTGTGCCGACGCAGCCACCCCCGTGTCGTCCACGGTTAGAAACGGTTCTGACGCTCGTGGTGCGATTTACCGCCTCGGGACGATCCCACCCCGCTGCTTAACAGACGCAAGCGCGACGTGCGGAAGCGCGGCGGGGGTCCGCAGGCCAATCGGCAGGTGACACAGACACCTCGCAGGCGTAGAATCGAAATCCGTGTGCAGTCCGAACCACAAGCAGGGAGCCATTATGCGCCGGATCGTCGTAGGCTTGAGCGTCGTCATCGTGTGCATTTCGTTGCTGGCCGCGTTCTCCGCGAGCGCGTCGACTGGCACCTCCGGAACCGGCGGGACCATCTCACTCGGCAGCCCTCAAGTCAACGGCGCCACGGTGACGATCCCCATCGACACGTCGGCGCCGATTGACCCGTACTACGGCTGGAACATCCACGTGCGGTGGGACCCAACGGTGTTGAGCTATGGGTCGATCACGTACAGCCTCGGCGGTGCAATCTGTCCATCGTTCACCGATAGCGACGGGGGCGGTGTGGTTCTCGCCTGCGCCGTGACCGGAGGGCCTGCTCTTTCCTCCGCGGGAACACTGGCCACACTCAGTTTGAGCGACTACGGATCGGGCTGCTCTACTGTGCACCTCATGACGTACGGAGGCAGCGATGGCGGTGATACGACGACCGGAACGTACACGCTCAACGCCGCTGACTTCGTTCCGCATAGCAACACGTATGGCGCCGACGCAATCGTCGATTTCGGCGGCACCTGCGGCGCCCTTGCGCCTGGAAGCACTGCGTGTGGCTACAGCCCGAGCGTCTATGACGTGGACGGTAACGGCGTTGTCGATACGCCTGACCTGGCGCTCGTCGGCCACGCGTGGTTATCCACACCGGAAAGTCCGAACTGGAACCCGGCTGCGGACCTCAACGGCGATGGACGCGTGAGTGTTGGTGATGCCGTGAAGATCTTTCAGCACTTCGGTCATCAAACCGTGGCGTGTCCCACGAACACGCCGACGGCGACGGCCACGCCATGTCCAGGCCCGTGTCCTACCGATACGCCGACGCCTACCGCGACCGCAACGGCAACGCCGACCTCGACCTCGACGCCAATACCCTGCACGACGAACTGTCTGCTCGCTGGGTTCTGGCACGTCGACTTCACAAACTTGGGTACCATCGGCAATTGCAGCATGGCAATTACGCAATCGCTGCCGGCGAGTTTCTCAAACAACCTGTCTTGCACCATCGTGCCGCTCGCCACGGGCACCGGCGAGATCGATCTCGCCACTCGCATCGTGACTGCTTCAGCCACGTTCAGCGACGGTAGTGTCGTGACCGCAACTGGAGAGATCTCTCTAGATGGCAACACGGTCACGGGTACGTGGTGCGCGACAAACTGCGCGCCTAACGGCACGATGACGTGGACGCGCATCCCGGCATCGTACTCTGCGCCCATGACGCAGGCTGGAGGCGGCACTCTCTCGACGGCTCTGGGCGACACGCTCACGGTTCCCGCGGGCGCGTTGCCGGCGGACCAGACGATAACCATCAACCTGGAACCCCTGCCGATTGCGCCTCCGCCGGGGTACGGATCACTGAGGACGGCATACGACTTTGGGCCCAATGGCCTGACGTTCAATTCGCCGGTGACGATGGTGTTTCACTACGGTGCCGGAGACATCCCGCCCGGCGTGCCGCCGGAGGCCCTCCAGGTCTATGTCTTGCAGGACGGCTCCTGGAGCTTCGTTGGTGGCACCGTTGACACGTCGGCGATGACGCTCACGGTCCAGCTGTCACACTTCTCGACCTACGGCGGCTTGGCTCCTCTGTCCGCACTGGTCTCGGTAGGCGGCATTGCCGAACAGCCTGACGTGACGGGCCTGCCATCGGCCGCGGCGTCGTCGGGCCGCGAGTACACGCCCTATGTCCTCGGTGCCGCGGTCGCCCTTTTCGTGGCAGCTGTTGGGGTTGCGGGCTGGTACGTGCGCCGGAAGCGGGCGGTGTAGGTCAGCCGCGCTCGCCCGACGCCTGCCGCCCCGCGCGGCGCACCGCCGCTTCCATCGATGAGAGCTGTGCGAGCGCCTTGCGCGTGTCCGATGCGACGCGCGCCGGCTCGCAGTTCTTCACCCGGTATTTGAACAGCCAGTACATGAACTGGTGCATCTCGCTCAGGAAGATCTGCGGCTCGTGCGGCAGGTGCGCCTCGTCGCGGAACTCGCCGAGCAGCGTCGCGCGCGGCCGGTCGTAGATGCGCTCGTAGACGGGATCGGCGACCGTCTCGGCCGCGCGCGGGTCGTGCAGGTGGGCGCCGCGCCGCTCTTTCGATACCTCCAGCTCCACGGCGTACTGCAGCGCCTCCTCGACGGTCACGCCGTACAAGTAGTTGAGGTGCGCCCGATGCTTGCCGTCGCCGATCAACGCGCGCAAATCTTCGTCGGCGATGCGCGCGCCGGGAACGGCCAGCGGCTGAGGGAGCGCCCCGGCCGGTGCCTCGGCGCGGAACAACAACCGCTCGGCATCGGCCTGCGGAATCCGGACCTCGGTCGAAGATGCGCCGCGGAGAGCTTCGGCGACCAGCCGCTCGGCGAGGAGGAGCCAGTCGAAGGCCTCGCCGTCGATGAGATATTGATAGTGGCGCCCGTCGACCGTCTCGTCGGGACGCTCCCAGGCCGCGACGGCGCGCATCAGCGCCTCGAACCAGGGATCGCCGCCTTCGATCGCCTCCAGGAAGAGCGCGACCGGATCGACCTTGTCCGTTTCTGTTTCGGCGAACGGCCGGCCCTGGAGATACTCGGCGTACACGGTCGAGCCGAAGAAGTCGTCGAGCACCTCCCGGTGGTTGTAGGCGATGTCGAGGTCCGCCACGTCCTCGGGCGAGAAGAAGCGCAGCTCGCGGCCCTCGCCGCACACCATCTCCTCGGCGGGCGTCGCGCAGGGTGCGTGAAAGAGGTACAGCTCGTAGTCGGCGTTGAGCCGAGGGGCGCCGGATCGTGTGCCCGCGCGAGTCTCGCTGAAGTAGTAGGCGCGGAAGGGCGCGATGCGGCCGAGCGTCAGGCCCGTTTCCTCGGTGACCTCGCGCCGGGCCGTGCGCTCGGGCGGCTCATCGGGATGGCCCGCGCCGCCGGTCAGCCCCCAGTGGTTCGGAAACATGATCGCGGGATCGGCGTCGCGCAGCTGCATGAGGACGCGGCCCTCGGGGTCGACGAGGATCACGCCGGCGCTGATCTTGCGTTGGGTGGTGCGTGTTTGTGCCATTCTCTCAAGCGAAACGCCCGCGTATCGCAGGCGTAGCAGCGCATTATATCAAGCCGGACTGTTGCCCCTTGCCCCACCACCCCCGCGCGTTACGATGGCCGCGGTCCGAAAGGGGGAACCATGCGAAGGCTCATCGTCCTGCCCGTCGTCCTCTCACTGGCGCTGGCTGCCGCTGCCTGCGGCGGGTCCTCGAAGCCCAAGGCCACGCCCACGCCGGTGGACGAGACCGCATTCGCCAAGTCCATGCTCCTGACCGTCAACGACTTCCCGACTGGCTGGACGGAGACCCCGTCATCGACGGACGACGGCGAGAACCCGATGGAGAAGGAATGCAATCCCAAACAGGCCGGGCGTACCGGCCGCGCGGAGACAGGCGACTTCTCCGAAAGCGAGGGCGCGCCTTCCATCTCCGAGTCCGTGCTCGTGTTCGCCAAGCCCAACGACGCCATGGCCGCACTCGATAAGACACCCAGCGTGGTTGACTGCGCCATCAAGGCGTTCAACGACGGTAAGTTCGACAGCAACGGCATCGCGTTCTCCGACGCGGCATCCCGAAAGATGTCGCTCGACGCGCCAGGCGACAAGAGCTATGCCTACCAGATCGAGGTCACCGGGAGCACGAGCGATGGTGAGGTCACGGTCCACCTCCTGGTTGTCTACGCGGTCAACGGCCGGGTCGGCTACTCGCTGACCGCGCAGACGATAGATCAGCCATACGGGGCCGCCGACCTCGAGCCAGTCGCGAAGGCGGCAGCGGACAAGCTGAAGCAGAAGCCGTAGCGCGTTACGCTCGGCCGCCGGCGCGGCGCATCATCTCGCCGTACATCGGCTCTGCGGCGAAGCGCTCGATGAGAGCGCGGAGTGCGGGCACCGTTCCGTCGGGAAGTGCGTCGGGCGGGAACACGTCCATCGCCTGCCCCTCGCCCAGCACGAGATCGTCGAGCGGGCGCGAGAGCGGCGCGGCGTAGACGTAGATGAGCTGGCGCCGCGGGTCGCCCTCGGCGAGTGTGCGATAGCCGAACGCGTCGTACAGCGCGTAGCCGTCCGGCCGCCACGCCAGCTCCTCCTCGATCTCGCGCACGAAGCCTTCCTCGGGCGTCTCGCGCTCGTCGGTCTCGTGCGGCTCGACGCGGCCGCCGAACGATCCCCACAGCCCGGGATTGGCGATGCCCGGCTTGTCGTCGCGCAGCTGCAGCAGGAAGCGCCCCGCACTGTCGATGAGCAGGCCGGTCGTGCTGATCAGGTCCCAGGTCTGGCGCACCCGTTCGTATACCGGCGATCGCGCGAAGCTGTCGATCACGTCGACGAGTCCCCGCACGATGTCCGGCGGGAGCGCATCCGGTGCGTACGTCGCCATGCCCTGCCCCTCGCCGAGCGTCAGGTCATCGAGCGATACGTCGAGGTGCGCCGCGTAGACGTGCGAGACGAGGTGCCGCCCGTAGCCCCTGTCGCCTGGCAGCGGCGGCACGTCGGCCGTCAGGAAATGCTCGAAGTGGCGTGGCTGCCAGCCCAGCTCCTCGCTCATCTCGCGCAGGAACGCGCGCGAGGCGGACTCGCCGGGCTCCAGGTGTCCGCCGAAGAATCCCCACAGCCCCGCGCCCGTGATCTCCGGCTTTGCGTCACGATGCTGCAACAGGAGTTGGCCGGCCTCGTCCACGATCAGGCCGACGGCGACTTCGCGGCGGGGGTGCACATCAACCGGCGCGTCAGGCATCGGCGGGTCGACGAAGTATGGATGTCGCGGATGTGATGAGCGCCTGATGCCCGCCCGTTATTCCCCGGCGTGGCACTTCTTGTATTTCTTGCCGCTGCCGCACGGGCACGGGTCGTTCCGGCCGACTTTCGGCGCCGCGCGCACGGTCGTGCCGCCGCCGCCCTCGACCGGCTGGTTCGTGCGCAGGTTGCGGGGCGGCGCCTTCATGCCTGCCGCGGCCGCGACGGCGCGCTGGGCGCGATCGTCGTCCATCAGGCTCGCCGCTGGCGCGGCGCCGTTGCCGTCCTCGGCCACGCCCGGCTGCGTCGCGATCATCACCGGCGGCGGCGCGGGCTGCGGCGGTGCGGCCAGTTCGACGTGGTAGATCGAGCGCGTGATCTGGTTGCGGATGTTGACTAGCAGCTGGTCCCACATGTCGTGCGCTTCGCGCTTGTACGCGACGAGCGGGTCGGTCTGCCCGTACGCCTGCAGGCCGATGCCCTGCCGCATCTCGTCCATCGCCGTCAGGTGCTCCACCCACAGCGAGTCGATGGAGCGCAGCATCACGAGCCGCTCGAGGGCGCGCATGATGTCGGCGCCCAGATCCTCCTCTTTGTCCTCGTAGGCGTCGTCCGCGTACTCCAGGACCGCCTCGAGGATCGCGTCCGGCGTCATGGCCGCGAGCGCGTCGGGTGTGAACTCGTCCGAAAGACGGACGACGGCGTTGATCTCGGCGAGCAGGGCGTCGAGGTCCCAGTCGTGGGCGTCCTCGGTCGGCAGGTTCAAGCTGACGATCGACGTCAGCTCCTCGTGCACCATGTCGAGGATGTTGGACTTGAGGTCGGCGCCCTCGAGGATCTTGCGCCGCTCCTTGTAGATGACGTCGCGCTGCGTGTTCATCACGTCGTCGTAGTCGACGACGTGCTTGCGGATATCGAAGTTGTGGCCTTCGACCTTCGTCTGCGCGGTCTCGATGGCGCGGCTGACCCAGCCGCTCTCGATCGGCATGTCCTCTTCCATGCCGAGGCGGGCCATCATGCCCGGCAGCCAGTCCGGCGCGAAGCGGCGCATGATGTCGTCTTCGAACGACACGTAGAATCGCGAGCTGCCGGGGTCACCCTGGCGGCCCGAGCGGCCGCGGAGCTGGTTATCGATGCGGCGCGACTCGTGCCGCTCGGTGCCGATGATCTCCAGGCCGCCGGCTTCGACGACGCGGTTGTGCTCGTCTTGCCACTCCTCCTGCGAGCGTCCGTCGGGCTTCCCGCCGAGGACGATGTCGGTGCCGCGGCCGGCCATGTTCGTGGCGATGGTGACGGCGCCGTAGCGTCCCGCCTGCGCGACGATCGACGCCTCCCGTTCGTGCTGCTTCGCGTTGAGCACCTGGTGCTCGATGCCGCGCCGCTTGAGCAGATCGGAGAGGTACTCGGATTTCTCGATCGATACCGTGCCGACGAGGACCGGCCGGCCCTGCTGCCGCAATTCGGTGATCTCGTCAGCGACCGCCTCGAACTTGGCGCGCTCGCTGCGATAGACGAGGTCGTTGAAGTCGTCGCGGACCATCGGCTGGTTCGTCGGAATGACGACCACGTCGAGCTTGTAGATCTTGAAGAACTCCTCGCCCTCCGTCGCGGCGGTGCCCGTCATGCCGGCGAGCTTGTCGTAGAGACGGAAGTAGTTCTGGAGCGTGATCGTGGCGTACGTGATCGACTCGTTCTGGATCCTGACGCGTTCCTTCGCCTCGATCGCTTGGTGCAGGCCGTCGGACCAGCGCCGCCCGAACATCAGCCGGCCGGTGAAGTCGTCGACAATGACGATCTCGCCGTCCTTCACGACGTAGTCCACGTCGAGCTTGTAGATAGCGTGCGCCTTGAGCGCCGCTTCCATGTAGCGGGTCAGGCGGTAGTTCTCCGGTGCGTAGATATTGTTAATGTTCAGCAGCTTCTCGAGGCGCTCGATGCCCTCTTCGGTCAGCAGCACCGCACGTGCCTTCTCGTCGATCGTGTAGTCGCGCTCGACGATGAGGCTCGGGGCGAGCTGGGCGAAGCGCTGGTACATCGCCGCGCTGTCCTCGGCCGGCCCGCTGATGATCAGCGGCGTGCGCGCTTCGTCGACCAGGATGTTGTCGACTTCGTCGACGATCGCGAAGTGCAGCTCGCGCTGGACGGTGGCATCGAGCGCGACGGCCATGTTGTCGCGCAGATAGTCGAACCCGAACTCGTGGTTCGTGCCGTACGTGATGTCCGCGTGGTACGCCTCGCGCCGGCCGCACGGCTTGAGGTACTCCATGTTCTGGGTCTCGCTCTGCTTGACGGGCGAGTAGAGGAACGCCTCCTCGTGCTGGAGCACGCCGAGGCTGAGGCCGAGCCCGTCGAACACCGGCCCGTACCACTGGGCGTCGCGCTTGGCGAGGTAGTCGTTGACCGTCACGAGGTGGGCGCCCTTGCCTTCGAGCGCGTTGAGGTACAGCGGCAGGGTGGCCGTGAGCGTCTTGCCTTCGCCGGTCTTCAGCTCGGCGATCTTCCCCTGGTGCAGGACGACGGCGCCGATCACCTGAACGTCGTACGGGCGCTGGCCGACGCGCCGCTTGGCCGACTCGCGGACCGCCGCGAATGCTTCGGGCAGCAGGTCGTCGACGGTCTCGCCGTCAGCCAGGCGCTCGCGGAACTCATCGGTCTTGGCGCGCAGCTCGTCGTCGGAGAGCGCCTCGAAATCGGATTCGAGGGCGTTCACGCGCTCGACGATCGGCATGTAGCGGCGGACCTCGCGGTCGTTGTCGCCAAAAATCTTGCTGAGGAGCTTCATGTAGGGCCTTTTCGGTGATGTGTGGTTGCTGTCAGTGTACCGAACCCCGCCCGGCGGCACGTAGGGGTTACCGGCGATGAGCCGTCGCGCGCGGCCCGATCATCGGGCGCCGCGGAACCGCGATCGGGGATCATCGACCCGGCGAGCGAAATTGGCGCCGTCCCGGGCACCGGTGCGAGCGCGGGTGCCGGACGCGCTTCAGGCGCCGGGCGCGGGATCGCCCGCACGCGCTGGTCCGGCCGCCGAACGCGCGCGCAATCGCCATACGAGGGCGAGAACGACCAGCAGCGCCAGCGCGCCGCCGCCCGCGACGAGCGCGATGCGCAGCGTGCTCCACCATGTACCGCCCGTCACGGAGAGCCGCGAGTCCGCCGTCGTGCTGGCGATTTCGGTGCCGTCGGGGTGCACCAGCCGCACTTCTTTCAGCACGAGATCGGACGTTCCCTTCGCCGCCGGCTGCAGGCTCACCGTGGCGATCGTGCCGGACCCGTCGACGCCCGCCGGCGTCTCGCGCAACGTTACGCAGGCGTAGCGGATGGCGGCGTCTTCGATCGTCGGCTCGGGGCAGAAGATCTCACGGCCTGAGGTGCTCAGAAACGCGGTCTTCCGCGCGCTGAGAGGCTTGAGCACGCTCGGATCGACCACCAGAACGAACTGGAAGCCGGCCAGGTTCGTCACGTTGGCGACGTCGATCGACACGTCGATCCCCTTCGTCGACTTCGTGACGCTGTCCGATGGTGGCACCACGCGCACGGTCGCGGCGTCGCTCTGTGCGCGGCTCACCTGTGACGGCCAGGCAGCCGAGACGGCGAGACCGATCGCCGCCAGGATGAGCAAGATCGATGAGCGGGAGTTGCGCACAGTGCCTCCGTTGAACATGGTGCCCTACTGGAACAGCGCCCCCACCGACTGCCCCGTGTGAATGCGGGTGATCGCGTCGCCGAGCATCGGCGCGACGCTGAGCACGGTGATCTTCTCGTGGCGCTTGTGGAGCGGTAACGGAATCGTGTCGGTGACGACGAGTTCCTGGATCTCGCTGCCGCAGATCTTCTCCGCGGCGCGGTCGGACAGGATCGGGTGAATGCAGGCCGCCGTCACGCTCTTCGCGCCGCGCTCCAGGGCGATGCGCGCTGCGGCCATGATCGTGCCGCCCGTGTCGATCTCGTCGTCCGGGATGATCACGTGCCGGCCGTTGACCTCGCCGATGAGGCTCAGCGCCGACACGCGCTCCTGGTTGCCCATGCGCTCCTTGTCGACCACGGCGAGCGGTGTGTCGAGCTGCCGGGCGATGTTGCGCGCGCGCTTCGCGTCGCCGACGTCCGTCGCCAGCACCGTCACCTCGGACAGGTCGCGCTCCTTGAAGTAGCGGCTGAGGATGTACAGAGCGGTCAGTTCATCGACCGGGATGTTGAAGAAGCCCTGGATCTGGCCGGCGTGCAGGTCGACGGTGAGCACGCGGTCCGCGCCCGCCGTCTCGATGAGGTTGGCGAGCAGGCGGGCGGTGATCGGCACGCGCGGCTGATCCTTCTTGTCGCTGCGCCCGTAGCCGTAGTACGGCACGACCGCCGTGATGCGGCCCGCCGACGCGCGCTTGAACGCGTCGATCATGATCAGCAGCTCCATCACGCTCTTGTTCACGGGCGAGCAGAGCGGCTGGATGATGAAGGCGTCCTGCGAACGCACGTTCTCCATCACCCGCACGAAGATGTTCTCGTTCGAGAACTCAAACACCTCGCACTGACCGAGCGGCATCTCGAGCGAGTCGCAGATGGCGCGCGCCAGCTCCGGGTGCGCGTTCCCGGCGAAGATGCTCAAATCCTGGTACAACGTCCCCTCCATCGCCATGCTCCGCCCGACGCCGACAGATTACAGGTTCCCGGTCCGAGATTACAGGCCGGTACGGCGAGACCGGGGCGGAAGTGCGCCCGTGGTTGGACGCCGTGCCCGGCGGCGTCTAACCGCTCACGCGGATTCGTCCGTGGCATCGATGAGAACTACAGACCGCGCGTCAACCCGCTGCACCGAAAGCGGGCCGCAACATCTAACCTCTAACCCCCAACCTCCAGTACCCTGACGGCCATGAACGGCGCCGCGGGCATGTCCTCCTGCTATCGCAACGCCGCCGGAGACGTCCGGCTCGATCTGCCGCCCGAGTCGCTTGCGGCGGCGCTCGGCGACCGGGGCGGGCTCCTCTGGCTCGACATCCACGCCGATAGCCGCGAGGGCGGAGAGGCGCTGCTCCGCGACGTGTTCGGATTCCACCCGCTCACCATCGATGACTGCTACAACACGTTGATCGACCCGCCGAAGATCGACGACTACGGCGTCTATCTCTTCGTCATCGTTCACAACGTGCTCTACGACGACGAGACGAAGCGGCTGACCACGAACGAACTCAACCTCTACGTCGGCGCCAACTTCGTCGTCTCGGTCCACCGCTCGCCCGTCCGCGCCGTCGATGAGGTGCGGCGGCGCGCCGAGGCGCACTCGCTCGTGCTCGACCGCGGCGCCGCGTTCCTCGCCCACGCCCTGTTCGACGTCGTCGTCGATGACTTCCACCCCGTCGTCGAGCGCATCGACGAGCAGATCGCCGCGATCGAGGAGTTGGTGCTGGTGAGGCCCGATCGCGAGATCCTGGAAGGGGTGCTGCTCCTGAAACGCAACGCTCAGCGTCTCAAGCGCTCGATCTTGCCGCAGCGCGACGTCGCCAACCGGTTCTCGCGCGGCGAATACCCGGCGCTCATCACGCCCGAGGCGCTCCTCTACTTCCGGGACGTCTACGATCACACGGTCCGCGTCGAGGAGATGATCGAGAGCGTCCGCGATCTCGCGGACGGCGCGCTCAACACCTATCTGTCGTCGGTCAACAACCGCATCAACGAGGTCATGAAGACGCTCGCGATCGTCACGGTGGTGTTCCTGCCGCTGACGCTGCTGGCCGGGATCTACGGAACAAACTTCGAGAACGTGCCGGAGTACGGCGTTCGCCTCGGCTACTTCGGCATGCTCGCCGCCATGGCGATCATTGCCGCGGGCCTGCTCGTTTGGTTCCGCTGGCGCCGCTGGTTCTAGGCTGGTTGCCGGTCGTTACGCACCGTCCCGGGTGAGTCGATCGAGCGCGCCGCCGCCCGCGGCATCGTGACGCCGGGCGCGCCCGCGCGTTGACGCGTGCCGGCTGTGACCGTCACGCACCCCGGCGAAGGAACGGCGTAAGGCCCTTGACGAGTTCCCTGGCGCCGATCGGCTTGGTGAGGAATCCCACGCCCCGGCCGGCTGCGAGGCGCCGGTTGTCGTCGTCGGCCATCGCCGTCAGGATGACGACGGGACACGCCGCCTGCGAGGGACACGTGAGCCGGATGCCGTTGAGCACTTCCCAGCCCGTCATGTCGGGCAGGCCCAGATCCAGGATGACGAGGTGGTAGGGAACGGAATTCGTGATCAGGGCCAATGCCTCCTCGCCTGTGGAAGCCGTGGCCACGGTCGCGCCTTCGAGGCGAAGCACTCTGGCGACGAACGCCTGCACGCCCATGTCGTCTTCCACTAACAGGATCGATGCATCGATCAACACAACCCCAAATGATTCCGCGCGCGCGTCAGTGCGTGCCCCGCCCGATCTGTCCCGGCGACGGCCCAGGACAGCCGCCGGTGCATGTCCCTCTACCCGGGGGAGCCGCGCCGCACCTGTTCGAAGGTGGAAGGCACCAGCAGAGGCCCGCAACACGCCTTCTCTCCGCGGACAGCCAACCGGGTTCGGGGATCTATACGCGAGGCAAGGAGAAGGTAATCTGGAGCCCGCCATCGGCGGGGAGACTGGCCCAGATTCGGCCGCCGTGCGCCTGAATGATACTCCTGCAGATGGCGAGGCCCAACCCGGTGCCACTCGCCGCCGGGCGGCCATGGGCTGCGCCGCGATAGAAGCGTCCGAAGATCGCGTCCAGCTCCTGCGCCGGGATGCCTGGGCCGTGGTCGCGGACACTCACCGTCACGAAGGCCGCATCCGGGGCTTCTACGGAGACCTCGACCGGTACGCCTTCGGGCGAGAACTTGTCCGCGTTCTCGAGCAGGTTCGTGAGCACCTGCAGGAGGCGGTCGGCATCACACTTCACGTTGACGCCGGCGCCGACGAACGACGTGCGGACGTCGCGCCCGCTGGCGGCCGTCGCGACGGTCGGCATCGCCTCGCGCACGACCGATTCGACGTCCATCGGCTGGAGATCCATTCGCAGGGCTCCGGCCTCGAGCCGAGACATGATCAGCAGGTCCGACACCAGGCGCTCGAGCCGCAGCGTGGCACGGTCGATATCCCGGAAATGCTCCAGGAGTTCATCCAGCGAAAGCCGATCGGCGTACTCGATGGCCGTCGTCGCGCAGCCACGGATGACGGAGATTGGGCTTCGAAGCTCGTGGGAGACCGTGCCGAGCAGGGCGTCCTTCAGCCGTTCGCTCTCCTCCGATGCCCGCAGGCGCACCTCGAGGTCCTGCGCCCGGTGGCGTTCGGTGACGTCGATGTTCACGCCGAGGACGCCGGTGATCTGTTCGCCACGGCGTATCGGTGCGGCGATCGTGTAGTCCACCCGTGGCTCTCCATCGCCGGTGTAGACCTCTTCCTTGTGCACGACTTCACCGGCCATGACCCGGCGCCTCGTGTCCTGCCAGCGTTCGTTGACGGCAGCATCCAGTGCGAGCTCCTCGAAGCGCACGCCGTTGCGGTCGCCCCAGCGCTCCTTGCAGGCGGGGTTCTGCATGAAGCATCGCCCATCCGCGTCATACGCCCAGAAGCTGAACGGCAGGTTCTCGATCGCGGCGTGCAGCCGCGCCTCGCTCTCGCGCAGAGCCTCTTCGGCGGACCTCCTGGCGGTCACGTCGCGCGCGATGCCCTCGATGGCCACGATCGCGCCGCCCTCGTCGAGCACGGGAGTGTTGTGGAATTCCAGCCAGGACAACGTGCCGTCCTGCGCGACGACGTGACAGGAGAACGGCTCCGCCAGCGCCCTCGGGGACGCGAGAATGGCGTCCGCGAACGGTGTGTCGTCCGGGTGGGTCTGCCGGCGCGAGAGCGTCGGTTCGGCGTAATAGTCCTCAGGCGTGAACCCGGTGATCCAGGTCACCGCGGGGCTGATGTAGTCGAATGCGCGCGCCGGGGCCAGCCGGAGACGATACACGACGTCCCGCGCGTTCTCCGCGAGCAGACGATACGTCCGTTCGCCTTGACGCAACTCTTCCTCGACCCGCTGGCGCTCGCTGGCGTCGCGGATGGCCGCGATGATGAAGTCGCCGTTGTCCGTCGCGAGGGTGCTGACGCTGATGTCGACGGGGATCTCGCGACCGTCCTTGCGGCGCGCGACGAGGTCTCTGCCCGCCGCAACCTGGAGCGGACGCCCGTCCTTTGGGTATTGGACTCGCGCACCTTCGTGCTCGCGCCGCACGCTCTCCGGGATGAGCATCTCAACGGCGCGGCCGATGCACTCCGCCGGAGCATAGCCGAGCAGGCTCCCCGCATTGGTGTTCATGAACACCACGCGGCCGTCTCCGTCGGACACTACGATCGCATCGGGCACCGCCTCGAGAAACTCGGCCGCGGTGCCTCTCAGGGATGTCAGCACGTGCGTGTTGCCTCGACGTGTCGCGCTCCCCGCGGTATGCGCCGATGATAGCCCAACAGGAGGTCAACATTCCAGCGGGAATGTGACCTGTTGCGAACGACGGCCCTAAGAAGCTGTCCAAACCTGCGTGTTCAGCCATGCGGTTCCGCGGCGGCCCGGGCCGGGTCGGCGGCGCTCCCGAGTTCGCTTCCTCGCCTGGTTCCGCTGGCGCCGCTGGTTCTAGACTGCGCTGGCGGGGGGGCCGTTCAGAGACAGTTGATCGAACGTTTCCTGGACATCGAAACATGAACCACGAACTACCTGCTGCGAACTCCAACCTCCAGATCACCGCCTACTCCGACTATGTCTGCCCGTGGTGCTACATCGGCCTGCAGCGCATCGAGCGGCTCGAGCGGGAGTTCCCGGTCGACGTCGAATGGCGGCCGTTCGAGCTGCACCCGGAGACGCCGCGCGGCGGAGCCGACCTCCGCGGCCGTTTCGGCGGATCGCCGGGCGCGGCCGCCGTCGCTCGAAACATCGTGACGCTCGCCGGCGAATCCGGGCTCGAGCTGCGCATGCCGGCGATCATCGCCAACTCCCACCTGGCGCTCGAGGCGGCCGAGTTCGCGCGGGCGGCGGGCGGCTTCGGTGCGTACCACCGGGCTCTCTTCCACGCGTATTTCGAGGATGGCCGGGACATCGGCGACGCGGACGTCCTGTGCGACCTCGCCCGTTCCTGCGGCGTCGACGACGCCGGCCTTCTCGCGGCGCTCGTCGATGGCCGCTACGCCGCCGAGATCGACCGCATCACCGCCGGGGCGCGCGAAGACGGCGTGGTGAGTACGCCGACGTATATATATGAGGGCGGATTCCGCCTCGTCGGCG
>CAYJMJ010000041.1:0-27389 GCA_964371095.1 uncultured Dehalococcoidia bacterium
GTAGCCCCCGGTCAGGTGCGCTACCGGGCTGCGCCACGCCCCGAACCGATGCGATCGTAGCACGCAAGCGGTACCCCCTCAACCAGCACATCGGTGATGCGACGCGGTGGGCGATATCGCTCGTCGAGATGCCAGCGTCTGCGAGCGCGTTCTCCACCGACCGTCGCGGCACACACACGCGCGCACGCATCGGTGCGCGCGGCCGAAGATCAATTCGACGGGTCGGTTTGCGCGCATCGTGCGTGCGGCATCGGTCAGGCGATGCGCGATCTTCGGGCGTAACTCTGCCCGCCCGGCGGAGGATATATACCGTGACGGGGGTGGCACGGGCGCGATCGAACGATCGTGCTCACGTGAGGTCCAGGGAGTTTTGCTTATGACACCGAAACCCATCGCGGTGGGCGTCGCGCTGGCGCTCGCACTTGTCACGGCCGTGGCATTCGCCTCGCAGGGCAAACACGGCGATCATCCACCGGGAGCGCCGGCTGCCGAGCATGCCGAGGCAGCGACCGGACCAGGCGGCCAGGCCGCGCCGGGTGCGGCGGCATCGTCGCGGCCGCGCGTCACGGTCGTCGAGATCCGAAAAGACGTCTGGGCGTCCGGCGGTCCGGGCGCGGCGGCGGACGTCGCCCACCGATCATCGAAGCACGACGGCACGCCGGTGCGACCGGACGCGGCCGCCACGCCGGTCCCGGGCAAACATCGATCAGAGGAACGCGATCGCGGACATGCCGATCACCGCGACGGCGACGATGACGACGATCGCGACGACGAGCACCATCGCCGCCATGACGATGACGACGACGGCGACGAAGAGGACGACGACTTCTACGGATCGCCGACGGCGGTGTTGCCGGGCAAGACGGTGACCGCGACGGCGACCGCCGCGCCGACGACGGCGACGCCGACCGCGCCGCCGCCGACGCCCACCGTCGGGGCAGTCGCAACGCCGACCGCCACGCCGACCGTCAGGACGTGCGGCAGCACGCCGCCTCCTCCTGAGCCCTGCCCGTAAGCGGACGCAACACGTTCAGGCAACGAGAGCCCCTCATCAGCGCTGAGGGGCTCTCGTGCGTCGTTCGCCCGGGAAGAGGCAGTCGATGCGGCCTCGCGTCGCGCGGGCCGGCGTCAGCGGCCGGTGCGGGCCGGTGCGCCGCCGGCAGGGGCAGGTGCCGCGGGCTGCTTCGGCACGGACGCCTTCGGACGGGACTGGCTGCGCGCGGCGAGGATGCGGAAGAACGTGAAGAAGACGACGGCGAGCCCGCTCACGAGGTAGAGCACCTGCACCCACGTCTCGCCCGAGTCGGCGCCGGCGGTCGCGCCGTGCACCAGCGCAGCCGCGAACAGCGCGAAGCTAGCGTAGTGGAGCATGCGCCACCCCCGCTGTCCGATCCATTGTTTCGCGTAGTAGCTGACCGCGACGGCCACCGATCCATAGAACGCGATCACGCCGAGGGCGACGGCGATCGGCCGGTAGGGCGAGGCGAACGGCACAAGCAACTCTCCGATGCTGAAGTGCGCGTACGGATCGGGGAGCAGGATGAGCGTGTGGAACGCCGTGGCGACCAGCGCGAAGATCGAGAAGAACTGGTGCATGTCGAACACCCAGGGGCGCACGAGGACGCCGTCGAACACGCGCGAACTGATGCCGATGCCGAGGAGCATCGAGGCCAGCATCAGCGCGTAGGCGACGAAGCCGGCGGCGCGGCCCATGTACCACCATCGATGCGCGGAGCCGAATGCGTCCATCGCGGGCGGCGCGAGGCGGAACGCGATGGCGGCGATCATGCCGAGGGTGAGTGCCTGCAGCGCGATGAGCGCCAGGTCCGCTGGCGTGGTGCGCATGGCTAGCTCGCCCGCGTCCGGGTGACCGGATTGGCTCGCGGCGCGGCAGGCGCGGCGCGGCGTCCTTGTGAGGCGGCGGGCGGCGCCTGTCGCGACGGCGGGGCATCAGTTTCCGGTGCGGCCGGCGCGGGGGCTTCGGTCGCGGGCTGGCGTCCGGCAGCCGAGCCGATCCAGACGGTGATGCCGGTGAACAGCACGACCGCCGCGGTCACGGCGGTCGTCTTGCTGGCGGCAAATCGCGCGGTCACGATGCCGGCCGCGTCACGGGCTGCCTAATCGTCATCCTCGTGCTCCCGATCGCCGTCGTCGTGATGCTCGCGCTCGTCGTCGTCATCGTCACGGGAACGGTCGCTGGTCGAACTGTCCGAGGACACCGGCTGGACAACGGGAATCGCAGGATCGCCGAGGGCCATGTCGGTGGCCGTGACATCGATGGCCGGCGCGGGTTGACCGGATGCGGGCTGCTGCACAGCCGTGCCGTCCGCGCCGCCACCGGTCCACGCGAACACGCCCGCACTGGACCCCCACGTGACGATGCCGAACCCGACCAGCACGGTCAGGAAGAATGCCGCGGTGAGCGCATACCGTCTCGTCATGTCTCTCGCCTCCGTACCACGCGCCGGGGGCCGCCGCCCCTCTCGCCACTGGCGGCACCGACCCACGGTGCGTTGGATGTTCCCCACGTTGCTGATCCGAGTATAGGGTCCGTAAACGGCGATCGGAGGCCGCAGACTGCTACGAAGTAGTTAAGTAAGTGGGTGCTGTCGAAATAGCTTTGGCGGAACGATCGCCGGGCCGCGGGTTCGGCGCGGCTTGCGATCGATCCGCCGGACGAGCCTTCGCCGAGGCGGTCCGCGGCCCGCCGTCGTCACGATTCGTCGACCATGACCCGGCCAACGCGGTGTATGCACTTCTGTAACGTGAGATACGACACCAGACGCAACGATCCTGATACGCTAGGTGTCCGGTGGCGCGGCGCCGGACGAATCGCCGCAGGCCGCGCACGCACCCGACGATCAGGAGATCGCGGCGGTGAGACTCGACGAGCTGGACACGGCTATCGAGACGCTCGAGCAGGCGCGCGTCGCGCCGCGAGACGCACCCGCGCCCCCGCATGCGGCGAACGGCGGTGAACACGCCCCGGACGGCCAGGTCGACGTCGCGCTGCGCCACCTGCGCGTCGCGCGCGACGAGCTGGCGCGGCTCGACGGTGAAGTGCGCATGATGCGCGACGCGCTCGCGGAATTACAGAGCCGCAATCGCGCGGTCTTCGAGTCGGCATCGGACGCGAGCATTCTTGTCTCGGACACGGGGCGCATCATCGCCGCGAACGACCAGGCGGCGAGCCTGTTCGGCTACGAGCGCGAGGAGCTTGTCGGGCAGGCCGTCGAGATCCTGATCCCGGAACGATTTCGGGAGGTCCACGCGCGGAAGCACGCGGCGTCGGTGCATGCGCCGCGCGAGCGAGCGATGGGCGTGGAGTTCGAGCTGTCCGCGCGGCACCGCGACGGCCGCGAGTTCCCCATCGAGATGAGCCTGCTGCCGCACCAGGTGCGCGATCGCACGACGACGGTCGGCATCATTCGCGACGTGAGCGAGAAGGTGTCGGCCGCGCGCGAGATCGCTCGGCAGCGGGACATGCTTCGCCTCGTCACCGACTCGCTGCCGGCGCTGATCGCGTACGTCGATCACGACTTGCACTACGTCTTCGCAAACCGGCCATTCCGCAAGTGGTTCGGTATTCCGCCGGGCGACACGATCTCCGGCACGATGCCGGACGTGCTCGGGCCGCGCGTGTTCGCGCAGGTGGAGCCGTTCGTCGAACGCGCTCTCGGGCGCGAGATCGTCTCCTTCGAGCGGACGACCCGGCACGCCGATGGCAGCCCGGCGATCCTGCACGTCACGTACGTGCCGGACGTCGAGCCGTGCACGGGCCGGTGCGGGTTCTTCGTGCTGGTCAACGACGTCACGGAGCACAAGAACGCGGAGAAGGTGTTCCAGGACACGAGCATCCAGCTAGGGCACCGCGTGGCCGAGTTGGAGGCGCTGCTCGACATCGTGCCGATCGGCGTCGCCATCGCCGATGACGCGTCGTGCGACTATGTCCGCATCAACCGGGAGATGGCGCGCATGATGCGGATGCCGCCCGGCACCACCGCCTCGCAGACGGGGCCGGCGGGCGACCGGCCCGGCGGGTTCACGTTCATGCGGGACGGGCGGGAAATCCCGGGCGAGGAGCTGCCGCTGCACATCGCGGCCCGCACAGGCGAGCCGGTCATGCATGCCCAGATGGACGCCGTATTCGACGACGGCACGTCATGTTCGATCTACACGCAGGCGGTGCCGCTGTTCGATGCCGACGGCCGGACGCGCGGCGCCATCGGCGCGTTCCTCGACATCACGGACATGCGGCGGATCGAGGACGAGCTGCGCAAGGCGAACGCGGTCAAGGATGAGTTCCTGGGGTTGATGTCGCACGAGTTGAAGACGCCGATCACGACGATCCTCGGCAACGCCGAGGTACTCCAGACGCGCGCGTCGCTTCTCGACGAGGCGGACCGCGCCGCGGCGCTCAGCGACATCCACGACGAGGCGAGCCGGCTCCACGGCATCATCGACAACCTCCTGGTGCTCGCGCGTCTCGACCGTGGCCAGCGCATCGAGCGGGAGCCGATACTCGTCCAGCGCGTCGTCGAACGCGCCGCGGACCTGCACGTGCACCGCAATCCGCATCGATCCGTGCGCGTGCGATACGAAGGCGCCCTGCCGCCGGTGGTCGCCTCGGCAACATATGTGGAGCAGGTGCTGGGGAACCTCCTCAGCAACGCCGAGAAGTACAGTCCGGCGCATGCGGCGATCGAGATCGAGATTGAGATCCGGCGGCCCGGGACGCACGTCAACGTGTCGGTGTGCGACCACGGCGACGGCATACCGTCCGAAGAGATGGACCGCGTGTTCACGGCGTTCTACCGGTCGCCGCGCACGGCCGGATTCACGCCCGGGTTTGGCATCGGCCTCGCGGTCTGCAAGCGGCTGATCGAGGCACAGGACGGTCAGATGTGGGTCGAGGCGCGGCCGGACGGCGGGACGCGCTTCACGTTCGCGCTGCCGATCGGCGGCGAAGACACGGACGGCGGTCAGCTATAGCCCTCACCTCGCCCGGCACGCCGTTCGAAGCGGCGATCTGCTTCTAGCCGAGCACGCGGCCGCCGATGACGATCGCCAGGCCGGCGGCCGTGACCAACACGAACTCGGCGAGCACCGACCGTTCCAGATGTTCCGTCAGGTAATGCGAGATGACGCCCGTCGTCAGGTAGAAGACGAGGAGGATGAACACGCCCGCGAGGAATCCCTCGAGCGGGATGAAGTAGAGCACCCACCGCGTCTCGGCCGCGATGACGCCGATGACGGCGGCAAACACCAGCGCGCGGAGCGGGTCCGCCTCGGCTTCGCGGAAGACTTCGACCGAGAGGAGCATGCTGACGAGGCCGACGGCGAACGACGCGGGCAGCAAGTCGACGTCGAAACCGTAGACGACGCCGTAGAAGCCGAACGCCGTCAGGTAGGTGATGACGTTGAGCGCGAACCGCGCGACCGGGAACCGTTCGTCCTCCGGCTCGATCGAAACGTGCTCGGCGTAGAGCGCGCAGGCCATCAACGCGCCGGCGCCGATGACGGCGGGCGCCGCCCAATAACTGAGCACCACGTCCTCGAGGAACAGCCCTGACGAGAGCGTGAAGAGCACCGGCACGAAGAGGTACGGCGACGTGTCGGCGATGGTGTGGAACTCGCCGCTCGGGTGCGAACGGATGATGCCGTCGGCGCCAAGCGCCATGAGCGCCGTCAGCACCAGCAGGATCCACGGCTGCACCGGGTCGATCGTGATGAACAGCGCGAGGCCGATGGTGAACGCCAGCGCCAGGAGCGGAATGCGGCCGGCCCGCGAAGAGCCGCGAACCTGTGCGCTCTGCGGGCGGCCCGGAATCGGCGGCGCGCCGCGCTCGAGCATGGGAGATGTTGCCATGATGAGTCGTCCCTGTGACACGCGAACGCCCCGAAATCGGGGCGGGAAGCTGTCCTTCGAGGACCCGCCGATCTTAGCGGCGGCCGCCGAAGCTGTCAACGGCCGCGCCGGTCGTTGAATCTGAAACTGTCACATTCGCGGCCTCACCGCCCGGCGCGGGACCGCTTCTTCGTGATGCCGGATTTCGCCGTGGCGGCCGGCTTCGAGGAGCGCGCCGCGGCGACGGTGATCGGCCGCGCCGTTCGCGCACGCGGGGCGCGCGGCTTCTCGAGCCACGCGACGGGCTCGTCGCCGTAGATCTCCGCGCCGTTCGACCACCACATGCGCTCGCGCGCGTCCGCCGGCACGTCGAGCAGGTCGAAGATTGTGTCCCAACGGCGAATGTGAGCGCCGATCTTCTCGGGCGCGGTGTCGGAGCCGAAGATCAGCTTCTCGAAGCCGATCTCGTGGCCGATCAGGCGCCGCTCGACGGCGTGCCGCTCGATGGTCGTGCCGCCGCTGAAGTCGAAGTACACGTTGTGCCGCCAGCGGGCAACCGAGGCCGCCTCGTCGTAGTTGCCGGTGCCGCCGAGGTGCGCGCCCACCAGGCGCAGCTCCGGGAAGTTGTTGGCGATCGTGTCCATGTGGAACGGCCGCATACGGATCGCCGAGATGTTGCGCGCCATCTTCGCCAGCTCGGCCCAGCGCCGGTAGCCGGCGAGCGCCGCCGGGTCGCGGCGGGGGTGCGTGATCCGGTAATCGATGCCGCCGCCGATGACGCCCATGTGCAGCAGGATCGGCCAGCCGAACTTCTGCGCGGTCTCATAGATCGGGAAGTAGTCCTCGCAATCGTAGTCGCGACGGACGCCGATCATCTTGAGCCCGCGATACCCCATGTCGCGCAACGCGCCCAGGCGCTCCGGCGTCGTCGTTTCCGGGTCGATCATCGCCGACGGGATGAAGAGGTCGGGATGGCGCAGCGCGTGCTTGATCGACGTCTCGTGCGCAATGCCGAAGCGGCCGCCGCAAAGCAGGTTCGCCCGCGTGACGCCGGCCTCCTTCGAGCGTTTGTAGAGATTCTCGACGAGCGGCTTCGGGTCAGCGTCGGGCTGGTCCCAGTTCCGCGGGAAGTGCATGTGGATATCGAAGATCTTGCGCAAGGCGTCCCCTTCGTCGTGTACCGGAGCGATGGTTGTCGTTCGACCAATGATAGTGCGGGGACAGGCGGCGACGCGAACCCGCGTCTCAGGGCGTCAGGTGCTTCTTGCCCTCGTGGCGGATCTTCTTCCGCTCCTGCGGCGTCGTCATCGGCCGCTCAAGCTGGTACTTCTTCACGAGGTTGTCGAACGACAGGTCCGGGTTCGAAGCGTCCGCCATCCTGTCGTACTTCGGGTCCAGCTGGTCGATCTGGGACTGGAACGAGAGATGGAAGGCGAAGCGGCTGATCATCCGCGTCATCCTGGCGCCGCCGCATTCGGGGCACGCCGCGACGAACGTGTCATCGGGCACGCGGCGCGTGATCACCTCGACGAATTTCTTGCAGTCGTGGCACGCGTACTCGTAGATGGGCATGTGGCTTCCTGAATTGAATGTGCGGCGCCGCTTTGGATCCAATATAGCAGCCGCTGCCGATGCCGACTGCGGCTGGCCGAAGGAGCCGGCTGGCCCTGCTCAACGTCTCGCCCTGAACACGCCGAAGTCACGGAGGCCGCAAGAGATGCCTCGCTTCGGCCAGCATGACGGGCGGGGAGCACCGGAATCGGACGGACTGTGACCGTGCTTCGGCGTGCCGCTACGCGCGCCGGTCGAGGACGTACTCCGCGATGTCCTCCAGCGCCGAGCGCGCTTCGCTCTCAGGCAGTGTGCGGAGCGATGCGAGGGCGCGGTCGCGGAAATCGCGCGCGACGCCGTACGCCTCGTTGAGGATGTCGGAGTTCAGCACCATGTACACGGCCTGCGCGACGTGCTCGGTCTTGGGCTTGCGCGACCGGAACGCCTTCTTGATCGGGTTGTCCTTCGGGTAGCGCTCCATGAGGATCAGCGACGGCAGCGTCAGCGTCCCCTGCAGCAGGTCGCTGCCGATCGGCTTGCCCATCTCCTGCTCGTCGCCCGCGAAGTCGAGGATATCGTCAACGACTTGGAACGCCATGCCGACGTTCAGGCCGTAGACGCGCAGTGCCTCGCGATCGGCGACATTGCAGCGGGCGACCATCGCGCCGCCCTCGGCCGACGTCGCGAACAGCGACGCGGTCTTGCCCTCGATGCGGCCGAAATACGACATGGTGTCCTGGCCGTACTCGTAGGCGCTCATGTCCTGGTGCAGCTCGCCGCCGGCGATCGCCATGATGGTGTGCGCGAACAACCGCACGACCTTCGTGTTCTCGGTGCGCGAGATCAGCTCGGCCGAGTGGGCGAACATGTAGTCGCCCAGCATGACCGACGCCGAATTGTTGAACAGCTCGTTCGCCGTCGGCCGGCCGCGGCGGGAAGGCGACGCGTCGATCACGTCGTCGTGAACGAGCGTGGCGGTGTGCAGCAGCTCGATCGAGGCGGCGAGGGGCACGTGCAGGTCCGCGTTGTAGTCGCCGAACTTGCCCGCGAGCAGCGCGATGGCCGGCCGGATGCGCTTGCCGCCGCCGGCGAGCACGTGGCCGAGCATCTTCGAGAGCGCCGGGAAGTTCTCGACGTGCTTGATGGCGTCGAGCGCGTCCTCTACGAGCCGCAGATCGTCGGTCACGGGGCCGTAGATCGAGGCGACCTTCACCGTTCACTCCTTCCGCCAGCCGCGACGCCGGCGCCAAGCAGGCGCAGCGCGTTATTCGTCGTGATTTCGGCGACGTCCTCGACGGGCATCGACCGCAGCTCGGCGACCTTCGCCGCCGCCTCCGCCACGTACGCCGGTTCGTTGCGCCGGCCGCGGACGCTCTGCGGCGCGCCGTAGGGGCTGTCCGTCTCGAGCACCAGGTGCTCGATCGGCACGGTCCGCACGACATCCTGAAGCCGCGACGCCTTCGGATGCGTCACGGACGTGTGGACGCCGATGACAAACCCCAGTCCAATATACCGGCTCGCCTGCTCGGCATCGCCGCTGAAGTAGTGCAACACGCCGAGCGGCCGCCCGTCTGCGAGCCTGCCTCCCATGTCGCGCGACCAGCCTTCGAGCAGCGGCATCATGTCCTCATGCGCCTCGCGGGCGTGCACTGCGACCGGCTTGCCGAGGCGCTGCGCCGTCAGGAGCTGCCTGCGCAGCACACGGAGCTGCTCCTCGCGCGGTGAGAGGTTCCGGTAGTAGTCCAGGCCGATCTCTCCCACAGCCGCCACGCGCGGGTGACGCGCCAACTCCTCCAACTCGTCGAGCGCGGCATCGGTGACGCCGTCCGCTTCGTGCGGATGCACGCCGGCCGCTGCCAGCACGCATCGATGCCGCTCAGCGAGCGCAATGGCCGTGCGACTGTTCGCCGCGTCAACGCCAAGCGCAAGGATGCACTCAACGCCGGCGGCCGTCGCCCGCTCGATGACGGCCTCGCGGTCGGCGTCGAACTCCGCATCGTGAATGTGGCTGTGCGTATCGATGAGGCGCATCGTCAGCCGGTGAGGCGAGCCTCCACTCCGGCGGCGGCCACATCGATCTTCTTGAACAGCGGCTCCGGCTCCCGGAGGGTCGTGCCCGGCGCCGGCCGCCGCGTTTCCCATTCCGACTCGGCCACCGCGCCCGGCCACCCGAGGTACTCGTGGACCTTCTGGCTCGAGAACGGAAGGAACGGGTACAGCGCCACCTTCAGGGCGTTTATAACACAGAGCGCCGTGTAGAGGGACGTGCCGGTGCGCTCCATATCGGTCTTCGCGGTCTTCCACGGAGCCGTCTCGTTCAGATAGGCGTTCGCCTCCTGAGCGAGCGTCATCGCCGTCATCAGCGCCCCCTTCAGGTGCACAGCCTCGAGCTGCGCCCGCGCCCTGACGAGCATGGTCTCGGCCTCGTCCAGAATGCGCCGGTCGCGCGCATCGAACGGTCCCGGCTTCGGCACGCGGCCCGCAAAGTTCTTGTGCGTCATGGCCAGCACGCGGTTGACGAGGTTGCCCCACGTCGCCACCAGCTCGTCGTTGTTGCGGCGGACCAGCTCGGCCTCGGTGAGGTCGGTGTCGGAGTTCTCCGGCAGGTTGGCGGCGAGGCCGTAGCGGATGGCGTCGGGCTCGTACCGCTCCAGGTAGGTGAGGACGGACTCGCCGACGCCCTCGCTCTTCGATGCCTTTTCGCCCTTGAACGTGACGTACTGGTTCGCGGGCACGTCGTACGGGAGATTCAGCCCGCGATAGCCCATGAGGATCGCCGGCCAGACGATCGTGTGGAAGGGGATGTTGTCCTTGCCGATGAAGTAGTAGCCGCGCGCCTCCGGGTCTTCCCACCACGGGCGCCAGGCGTCCGGCTCGCCCCGGAGCTTCGCCCACTCTTTCGAGGCCGAGAGGTAGCCGATGACGGCCTCGAACCAGACGTAGATGCGCTTGCCGGCGCCGAGATCCTCGACGGGCACCGAAATGCCCCATTCCAGGTCGCGCGTGATGGCCCGGTCGTGCAGCCCCTCCTCGACGAAGCCGATGCTGAAGTTCACGACGTGCTTGCGCCAGCCGTGGCGGCTCTTCAGCCACTCGAGCAGCGGTTCCTGGAACGCGCTGAGGCGGAAGAAGAAGTGCTCCGTGTCGCGCGCTTCGGGCACGGCGCCGGTGATCGCGCTCGTCGGATTGATCAACTGGTCCGGGTCCAGGGTGCGGCCGCAGTTGTCGCACTGGTCGCCGCGCGCTTTTTCGTAGCCGCAGTGCGGGCAGCGCCCGCGAACGTAGCGGTCCGGCAGGAAGCGCTGCGCCTGCACGTCGTAGAACTGCGACGTGGTCCCCTTATAGATGTAGCCGTGCTTCATCAGCGTCAGGAAGACGTCGTGCGTCACCTCGGCGTGGTTCTCGGTGCCGGTCGTGGTGAACAAGTCGAACGAGATGCCCAGGTCGCGCCAGTAGCGCAGGAACTCCGGGTGGAACTCGTCGACGACCTCCTGCGGGCTGCGGCCCTCCCGCTCGGCGCGAACGGTGATCGGCGTGCCGTGCTGGTCGCTGCCGGACACCATCAGCACCTGGTTGCCGATCATGCGCTGGAAGCGCGCGAAGATATCGGCCGGCAGGTAGGCGCCCGCGATGTGGCCGAGGTGCAGCGAGCCGTTGGCGTACGGCCACGCGACGGCGACCAGGATTCGGCGCGGTTGTGAATCTTTACTCAAGGCGCGGGTATTCTAGCGGATGACGACTGTAGTTCCGTACCGACGGAGGGATGCCGCTCCCAGCTGCCGCGTCAGTGGTCCCGGTGCCAGGCGGCGTACGCGGCGCGGCGAGCCAGCCCGTAGCGGCGCATCAGCTCGGCGACCGCCTCCTTCGAAGCGGTGCCGGCGGCGCGCATCTCCGTGATGGCGGCGTCGATGCTGACCGGCGGCGCGGGCGCGGCGTCGGGCGGCGGGCCGCCTTCGATGACGAGCGTGAACTCGCCGCGCGGCTCTTCGAAGCGGGCGATCGCCTCCGTCACCGTGCCGCGCCATATCTCCTCGTAGAGCTTGGTCAGCTCGCGGCAGACCGCTACCCTGCGGTCGCCGAGGGCGGCCAGCACGTCGGCGAGCGTCTGGCGGACGCGATGGGGCGACTCGTACACGACGACGGTATCGCCGGAACGCGCCGCCGCCCGCAGGGCGGTTCGGCGCGGTCCCGACTGCCTCGGCAAGAAGCCAAGGTAATGGAAGCGGCGGGAGGGCAGCCCGCTCGCCGCGACGGCCGCGACCACCGCGGACGCACCCGGCAGCGGGACGACCCGGTGACCGGCTTCGATGGCCGCAACGACGAGATCGTGGCCGGGGTCGCTGATCCCGGGCATCCCGGCGTCGCTGACGACGGCCACATCGCCGGACGCGAGGGCGTCGAGCAGCGCGGGCGTCTTCGCGCGCGCGTTGTGCTCGTTGTAGCTCGTCACGCGTGCCTCGATGCCGAAGTGGTCGAGCAACCGCCGGGCGGAGCGCGTGTCCTCGGCGGCTATCAGGGGCACCTCTCGCAGCACGTCGAGCGCTCGAAGGGTGATGTCCTGCAGGTTGCCTATCGGCGTCGCGACGAGATAGAGCGTACCCATCAGGCGGGCACCCGGAGACAAAATGTCCTAGGGATTGAGCAATTCAATATTAACACCGAAAAACCTTGACCGGGTTCGGTCCTGCGGGCTACACTCAACGAAATCATACCCCCGACGCCCCTTCGGGGGCGCCCAACGAGCAGTCGAGGATACGAACCGCATAAAGCAGAACCGGTAGGAACCCTCCGCCGGCCTCGATCATGTCATACCCGCGGCGAAGCGGGAGGCAGACGGGGACCAGCAACCAAGCCTCACGGCGGGCAGGCCCGGCGGCATAGTTGGAGGTACCCGAACCATGTCACAGCCCCAGTTCAAGCAGATGCGGCGCGCATACGGTTTCGATGACGTCGCGATCGTCCCCGGCGGCCACCACACCATCAATCCGGACCTCGTAGAACTCTCCTTCCAACTCGGACAACTCGAATTTCAGCTGCCGTTCGTGGCCGCGGCCATGGACGGCGTCGTCGACGTGAAGATGGCCACCGAATTCTCGAAGTTCGGTGGCCTCGCTGTATTGAACCTGGAGGGTGTCCAGACACGATACGACGACCCGGACCCGGTGCTCGCCGAGATAGCGGCCGCGCCGAAGGAAGCCGTCACCGCCCTCATGCAGAAGGTCTACTCCGCTCCCATCGACACGAACCTGATCGGCGAGCGCATCCGGCAGATCAAGGCTGGCGGCGGCGTGGCGGCCGTCTCGGCGACGCCGATGAACACGAAGAAGTTCGCGGCCATCGCGGCCGAGGCCGGTGTCGACCTGTTCGTCGTGCAGTCGACGGTGACGAGCGCGCGGCACATCTCGCGCAGCGAGAAGGGGCTGGTGTTCGATGAGCTTGTCAAGAACATGCGCGACATTCCGGTCGTCGTCGGCAACACCGTGACCTTCGCCGCGACGAAGGAGTTGATGGAGACGGGCATCGCCGGCGTCCTCGTGGGCGTCGGCCCGGGCGCGGCGTGCACCAGCCGCGAAGTGCTCGGCATCGGCGTGCCGCAGGTGACCGCGACGATCGACGCGGCCGCGGCGCGCGACACCTACTATCGCGAGACCGGCCGCTACGTGCCGATCATCACCGACGGCGGCATCGGCAACGGCGGCGCGATGTGCAAGTCGTTCGCGGCGGGCGCAGACGCCGTGATGCTGGGCAGCATCCTCGCCGCGACTCAGGAGGCGCCCGGACGCGGCCACCACTGGGGCATGGCGACACCGCACGGCGAGCTGCCGCGCGGCACGCGCGTGAAGGTGAAGATCGACACGACGCTCCGCCAGACACTGTTCGGCCCGACATCGCGGACGGACGGACGCGAGAATCTCGTCGGCGCACTGCGCACGGCGATGGGCACGTGCGGCGCGCGCACGGTCCGGGACTTCCAGAAGACCGAGATGGTGATCGCGCCGGCGATCAAGACCGAGGGTAAGTCGTACCAGATCGCGCAGGGGTAGGACGCGCCGTCCGCAAACCTCCCGACAACTCTCGATCGTGTGAGGGCGCCGGATCGGCGCCCTTCATTCGTGTTGACGTGGCGGGTGGCTAATCGGGCCGGAAGGGTTTGCCGAGCAACGCCACGATGCACTGGAGCAACCCGGGCCGCGGCGCCTCCGCGCGCAGCTCCTCGTAGCCCAGGTATTCGCTGTCGTACTGCAGCCGTCGATGCGGCGTCCCGAGGACCTCGTACGCTTCGTTGATGGCGGTCAGGCGGCGCGCGGCCTTGCGCGTCGGAATGCGTTGCAGCTTGTGCGCCTGCTCCCAGTACGTCTCCTCGATGAGCCGCACGTGGGCGCGGGGCGGCAGTCCGAGCACCTCGTAGTAATCCTTGAATCTTGCGACCATGCCCCTCCCTCGGCGCCGGCCGATCACCGGGCGCGCGACCGCGAACTACCGCGGCCCCCTCGTTAGCATCGGCCGGAGGGCGGCGATGCCGCAGCCGGGAAGGGCGTTGTCGAACGGCGCGGCCGCGTCTATACTATTGAGTCTCCGCGGAAGTAGCTCAGCGGTAGAGCACGTCCTTGCCAAGGACGGGGTCGCGAGTTCGAATCTCGTCTTCCGCTCCATCCGACGATCTGGCGCACGGCTCGAGTATGAGCCGTGCGCCTCTTGCTGCCGGCAGAACGCCGTGCCGCCGGCAAGCGCACGCCGCACGCTCCCGTGCGAACATTCGCCTCGCGATACCGGGATCGAGCCCGACGGACACACGCTCCGCGGCCATCTGGCGCAACACCTCAATCACTTGACGGTGCCTGAACAAGCCCCTATCGTAACGTCGTTACTCACCGGACCGCGGCGCGCGCAATGTGAACTTCATGTGAACGTGGGAGGGATGCCCGATGGCAGAGCGGAGCTACTGGGAGCGGATCGAGCTCAAACGGATCTCGCGGCGGCGCGTGCTGGCAGGAACAGGCGTCGGCGCCGCGGGACTGCTCGTCGCGGCTGCCTGTGGCGGTGGGTCAAAGGATGACAAGACGCCGTCGGCGGGCGGGACCGGCACGGCTGGCGCCGGCACGACGCCGACGGACAGCGGCCCGCCGAAGATTGGCGGACGCTACAAGACCTTCGTCCAGGGCGCGTGGGGCACGATCGACCCGGTGGTCTCCGTCGGCAACGCGACGGGCATCATGCCGAAGTTCTACAACACGCTGATCAGCCGGTCGAACGTCGATCCGAAGTTCGTCTTCTACGACCTGGCGCAGTCGTTCGAGCAGCCGGACGACTCGACCTACATCTTCAAGATCCGCCCGGGCGTCAAGCTCGCGCCGAACTCCCTGGGCATCCCCGAGCGCGACATGGATGCGCAGGACGCGCAGAAGTGGATCGAGCGGATCCGCGCGCAGAACGACTCCATCCTCCGCAAGTTCACCGAGCCGTGGCTCGACTCGTCCGCCGCCACCGGCGACACGTGGCAGTTCAAGACCAAGGGTCCGTACGCGTACTCGCTGAGCACGATCGGGCGCGCGCTGGGCGGCTGCATCCCGCCGCGCGAGACGTACGAGCAGAACATCGACCTCAAGGCGCAGGCCGCGGGCGGCGGTCCGTTCATGATCAAGCCCGGCTCGTACCAGGAGTCGGGCGCGGTGTCCATGGACCGCAACCCGAACTACTACCGGAAAGACGACAAGTCCGGCCTGCAGCTGCCGTTCTGGGACGGCATCGACACCGTTCTCATCACCGACCGGCAGGCACGCAAGACGGCGTTCCTCGGCAAGCAGACGTACAACTACGATGCGCAGGACGCCGCCGAGTCGAAGGACCTGGTTGCCCAGAACAAGGACCTCTACACCGTTCGCTCGCCGAGCTTCACGTTCATCTCGTTCAGCATGAACCCGACGCGCGACCCGTGGAAGGACGACCGCATCCGCCAGGCGGCGGCGCACGCGCTCGACCGGCAGCAGTTCGTCGACCTGATCGTCGGAAACGGCGAAGGCAAGCCCGACGGCCTCGTGCACTGGCCGGTCGGACCGTACGCCTTCAACGAGGACGAGCTGAACCAGGACTCGCGCCAGAGCTACGACCCGAAGAAGTCGAAGGAGCTGATCAAGGCCGCGACCGGCAATGACACGATCAAAGTGAAGATCGAATACCCGATCAGCGACATCGAGTACCACAACAAGCACCTGCCGATCTTCCTGAAGCAGATGAAGGACGCCGGCTTCGACGTCCAGGAGGACGCCAAGGACTTCTCGGCCTGGCTCGGCGACTACACGAGCGTCAACTACGACGCGTCGCTGTCGCTGAACCAGATCTACGAGACGCCGGAGATCGCGCTCGACTGGCAGCACTCGAAGGGCCCGGCGGGCGACGGCCACTTCATGATCGGCGTCGGTGCGGTGCACCCGGAAGTCGACGAGGCGATCATCAACTCGAAGAAGGCGACGACCCTGGACGACCTGGTGGCAGGGGTGCGAGCGGCGCAGGACGCGTGCTACAAAGTGGGGCCGACAATGCTGCCGATCATGTCCTGGTACACGTACACCAACTACTGGAAATTCGTGAAGAACATAGATGTGCTGGGCGACACGGGCACGTTCCTCAGCAACCAGTGGCTGGACCTGTAACGGAGCGGACGTGCAACAGTACATCGCCCGGCGTGTGATCCAGTCGGTCGTCATGCTCGTGGTGCTGTCGATCATCGTGTTCCTGATGCTTCGAATCGTGCCGGGCGCCGACCCGGCACGCATTCGTTGCGGTCTGACGTGCACAGACGTACGTTATCAGGCGCTCCGGCAGGAGATGCGACTCGACGACTCCTATTTTTCACAGTACATGCACTGGGCGAAACAGATCGCGACCGGCAGCCTGGGCACGGACTGGAACGGCGGCACCGTCGCAGAAGAGATGCGCCGCCGCGTACCCGTCACGTTCGAGTTGATGCTCCTCACGGTCACCGCCACGATTCTCATCGGCATTCCGTCCGGGATGCTGTCCGCGCTGTTCCGCAACTCGCCGATCGACTTCGGCGTGCGATTCGGCGCGGCGCTGGGCCTGGCGGTGCCAAGCTTCTGGATCGCCACGCTCACGCTGCTGATTCCCCTGAAGGTGTGGGGATACGCACCGCCGATCACGCACACGATCAGCTTCTTCGACGACCCCTGGGACAATATGCGCCAGTTCCTGCCGCCCGCGCTCATCCTCGGCGCGGTGGCCTCGGCCCAGGTGATGCGCCTCACGCGCTCGGCGATGCTGGAGGTGATGTTCAAAGACTACATCCGCACGGCGCGTTCCAAGGGTCTCGGTGAGCGGGCGGTCATCTTTCGCCACGCACTGCGGAACTCGCTGATCCCGGTGATGACCGTGATCGGCCTGCAGGCTGCCGGCGAGCTTGGCGGCGCGGTCATCATCGAGAACATCTTCAACCTCAAGGGGATCGGCAACTACACGCTCGACGCGCTGATCCGCAAGGACTATGCGATCACGCAGACGATGACGATGTACATCGCCGTGATCGTCGTGAGCATGAACCTGGTGGTCGACCTGGGCTACGCGTGGCTCGATCCGCGGATCCGGTACTCGTAACGATGGAACTTTCCGAACGCAGCCCGGCCATCGCAAGCTCGCTCGACTGGACCCTTCCGAAGATGTCGCGCCGGCACCGCATCTGGCGCATCGTCCGTGACAATCCGCTCGGCATGGTCGGCCTGACGATCGTGCTGGCGCTCGTCGTCGTGGCGCTCTCCGCATCGGTGATTGCGCCTCACCCACCCGACGAACTCGGAAGCCGCAGCACGCAGCTGCTGGGTCCATCGGCGAGCCACCCATTCGGCACCGACGACCTGGGGCGGGACATGCTGAGCCGCGTCATCTACGGCGCTCGCATCTCTCTGATGGTGGGCCTGCTCTCCGTGGTATTCGGCACGCTCGTCGGCACGGTCATCGGCATCGTCGCGGGATACGTCGGCGGGCTGATCGACGCGGTGATATCTCGCATCGTCGACATGGCCATCGCGTTCCCGGCGCTGCTGCTGCTGCTGATCCTGCGGCAGATCCTGGGTCCGTCGGCACAGACGCTGGTCATCGCAATCGGCATCGCCATCATCCCGGGCGTCTCGCGTGTCGTTCGCGGCGAGGTCGTTTCGCAGCGCAACAACCAGTACGTGGAGGCGGCGATCGCGCTCGGCGCCGCCACGCCCCGCATATTGTTCCTGCACATCGCCCCGAACATCGCCGCCCTCGCCATCATCGTCATGACGTCGCTGCTCGGCACCGCGGTGCTGGCGGAAGCCGCGCTGTCGTTCCTCGGCCTCGGCATCCCCAGCTCGGTCACCTGGGGTGGCGACGTCAACCTCGCTCGTAACAGCCAGCACGCGACAATCGCCTGGGCGTTCTTCCCGGGCGCCGCGATCGCGCTTACGGTGCTGGGATTCAGCCTGTTCGGCGATGCGCTCCGCGACATTGCCGACCCGCGCCTCCGCAGCCAGCGGAAGTAGCCGCAACAACGCACAACGCAACGTGGTCCGAAGGCACGGGTAATTGACGACGACGCCGCGCGCCGACCGTAACACCGCGCACTGGAAGCGTCTGGGCCTCCTCCCCGGCGCGCCGGAGTGCGTGATCAAGGCGGCGCATCGCGCCCAGATCGAGCGCCACCATCCCGATCGCGGCGGCGACGCCGAGGCGGCGAAACTGGTCAACGTCGCGTTCGACGAGTTGAAGGGCCGCGGCACGCTCGCCAACGAGTACGTTGCGGCGCACTACAACGCCGAGCCGTGGGTGATCCTGGGCATCACGTCGGCGGCCGAGCCGGCGCTGGCGCAGCGTGCCGGCAAGCAGCTGGCCGCCGAGCTGCGCTCGCACCCGCGCCTCGCGGAGCGCGTCGCGTGGGCCACCGCGAACTTCGCCAGTGCGCAACGCGGCGCGCATCGCGAGCGCGTCACGCCGCTGACGGCGCCGCCGCGCCGCACGACGCCGGCACGTTCAGCGCACCGGCCGCCGCCAGAGCCGGCGAAACCCGGCGTGCCCGACGGCCTGCCGGCGAAGGTGGAGTTCGGCAAGGTGCAGTGGCACGCCGAGGCGACACGCACCGTGCAGCTCACGTGGAAACGCTTCGCGCCGTACGCGATCACCGTCGACGCGGCGAGCCCGGTGCGCGCCGAGGTCACGGCGTCGAAGGTGCTGCCGGGGCGGTTCTCGATCGCGTTGTCGATCGACTGGAGCGCGCCGGAGTTCGCGCCCGGCCCCACGGTGCGCGGCTACACGCTCGACGCGCCCATCCGGATACGCTGGGGCGGCGACGGCGAGATCACGATCCCGGCGCGCGGCATCGTGCTGTACCCGGCGTTGGTGACCGCGAGCCCGACGAGCATCGATCTCGGTACGGTGGACGCCAATCAGCCCGTGCGGGCGTCCGTGGTGCTGGTGAGCAGCGGCACGACGGACGTGCGCATCGAACCGCCGGCGTGGCTGCGCCGCAGCGACGGCAGCGGCCGCGCGGTCGATGCGCCGCTGCGGCTGGCGACGAACGTGCCGGTCCGGGTCGAGTTCCGCGTCGACTGGACGCCGATCGTCGAGCGGGCAGGAACGTCGTTCGGGGCGGGACGCCCGGTGCGGCCGACCGGGCGCATCATCGTGCGCTGGGACGACCGCGAGATCGAGATCCCGGCACAGATGGTCGTGCCGCCACCTTCTTCAGTCGGTCGGAGAGCGGAGGGCAGAAGCCGGTAGGGCCGGCCTGGCTGGCCGCCACGCAGCAGGCGCAGCTGGCTGCGCCCCTACGCTTCGGCCGGGGCTGATTCGAGCAAGCCCAGCTTCTCCATGCGCATCTCGATCGCGTGCGGCTGGCGCTCGAGATCGGACGCGATGTCGTCGGCGGTCTTGCCGGACGCGGCCAGCGCCACGACCCGTGCGTCTTCTTCGTCGCTCCAGCGATCGAACGCCCGAGGGTGCGACGCGCGCACTTCGAGCTGCCGCTCGCTGAAGTTGCGCCCTGGCACGGCCGGCGCCTCGGCCACGGCTAATGCCTCCGCCGGCGGCGAGCCTTGTTCGCGCAGCTGCGCGAGCAGCTCCGCACCGTACCGTTCGACGCGCGCCGGCCCCATACCGTTGATCGCGAGCAACTCCTCGTTCGACGACGGCCGCGTCGCGGCGATGGCCCGCAGCGTCACGTCCTGGCAGACGCCGTACGCGGGCACGCCATCGGCCCGTGCGCGGCCGATGCGCCACTGGCGGAGGCGCTCGAAGAGCGCCATCTCGTCGCCGTTCAGGCTTCCCGCCACGGCAGGCGAGGCCAGCGCCGGCGGGGGCAGGCGCACCGGGTTGTCCCGCGTGCCGGCGACGACTTCAGCGGCGCGGCGCGTGATGCGCAGCGTCGCGTGCTCGGGATCGAGTGCGAGCAGCCCCGCCGCGAGGAACCGGCGCAGCAATCGCCGGACGCGATGCTCGCTGTGCTCGCGCAGCACGCCGAATGCCTCGCGCAGCTGCCAGTCGTATTTCTGCACCTGCCGCGAACTGGCGCCGATCAGGTAGCTCGCCAGGACACCCGCACCGACCGCGAACGGCAGGGCGCGGATCGCGGCGAGCGCCGCGCGCACGGTCTCGGCGGACGCCGCCTCGTCGGGCTCAGCGCCGGTGCGCCCGGCGGCCACGGCGAGGCAGTTGTCGCAGTGCCCGCAACCGCCGATCTCCTCGGCCGCGTCCTCGAAGTAGTCGAGGATCTGGTCGTGGCGGCAGCCAGCCGTCTCCGCGTACCCGATCATCGTCCGCAGCAGCTCGCGTCGATGCAGCGACTGCTCCGCGGGCAGACCCTCGTCCAGCGCGATGAGCTTGAACCGCAGCGCGATGTCGGGGTCGGAGATAAGCAGCAGGCCCGCCGCCGGCTGGCCGTCGCGGCCGGCACGGCCTACCTCCTGGTAGTACGCCTCGATCGATTCGGGCAGCGTGTAGTGCACGACCAGCCGGATATCCGCCCGATCGATGCCCATGCCGAACGCGTTCGTGGCGGCGATGACATCGAGCGCGCCGACCTGGAACTGCTCCTGCACGGCGGTGCGCTCGTCGCCGCTCAGGCCGGCGTGATAATGCTCGGCGCGCCAGCCGAGCGCGCGCATCGACGCCGCGACCAGCTCCGCGTTCCTGCGCGAGCCGGTGTACACGATCGCGCTGCCGCGGCCGCCGCCCGGCCTGCCGAGCCACTGCTTTAGCTCGGCGGCAATGCGCTTCTCCTTCGCCTTCGGGCCGCTCACCTCATCGACGGCGAAACGGAGATTGCGGCGCGCGAAGCCACGGAGGATCTGCCGTGCGCCCGGCATGTGCAACCGCTCGACGATCTCGGCTCGCACGCCGGGGGTGGCCGTCGCCGTGCAGGCGAGCAGCCGCCGCGGTTGCAGCCGCTCGACGAGGCCGCCCAGCTGGAGATAATCAGGCCGGAAGTCGTGGCCCCAGTGGCTGATGCAGTGCGCCTCGTCGACGGCGAGCAGCGAAATTGACAGGCGCGCGAGCACCTCATCGACGAACCGGTCCGACGCGAGGCGCTCCGGCGCGACGTACAGCAGCTTGACCTCGCCCGCGAGCGCGCGCTGCTCGCGGCGGCGATTCTCCTCGGGCGGCAGGCTCGACGCCAGGTACGTGGCCGGGATGCCGCGCGCCACGAGCGCCTGCACCTGGTCGGCCATGAGCGAGACCAGCGGCGTGATGACGAGCGCGACGCCGTTCAACTCGACGGCCGGCTGCTGGAAGCACATGCTCTTGCCGCCGCCCGTCGGCGCGACGACGAGGACGCGGCCGCTGCCATCGACCAGCTCGTCGATCGCCTCGCGCTGCCAGTCGTAGAGCTGCATCATGCGCCGCCGTTCGCGGGTACCGGCGTCCATTTCCGCTTGCCGTCCGCCGTCTCGGTCATGTAGCCAAGCCCCGGGTACGCGCAGTGCACGGCCACGACGAGCTGCCGCTCGGCGATCGCGCGGGCCACGACGGCCTTCTTCGTCTCCATTGCCTCGAGCGGGAAGATGTCGAACGACGACACCCATGCCGCGCGCTCCAGCTGTGCCGGGTGCTGGATCATGTCGCCGAGATAGATCGCCTTCTCGCCCGCGGACGCGAGCACGACGCTGGCATGGTCCTGCGTGTGGCCGTGCGTCGGGATGATCGTCACCTCGCCGGTCACCGCCGTCTCGCCGTCGATCAGTTCGAGGCAGCCAGCGTCGGCGAGCGGGAGCAGGTTCTCCGCCAGGTACGTCGCGCGGGTGCGCTCGTTCGGATGCGTCGCGGCTTCCCACTCCCCGCGCTGGATGAGATAGCGGGCGCGCGGGAACGTCGGCACGTAGCTGCCGTCCTCGGCCTTCCGCGTGTTCCAGCCGCAGTGGTCCGCGTGCAGGTGCGTGTTGATCACGACGTCGACATCCTCCGGCGCGACGCCGACGGCGCGCAGTTCGTCGAGCAGGTTGCCCTGGTCGAGCGGCGTCGCCTGCGCGCGCGGCCGCTCCTTGTCGCCGACGCCGGTCTCGATGAGGATCGTCTTGCCCTGCGACGACAGGAGCAACGAATTCAAGCCGAGCGCCATCTGGTGCCGCTCGTTGAGCGGGATGCCGAGCCGCTCCCACATCACCTTCGGGACGATGCCGAAGACCGCGCCAGCGTCCTGGAAGTACTGCCCGTCGGACAGCACGTGGAGATGGAGATTCCCGAGACGGTGTCGAGCGGGCACGGAAGCCTCGTTTCAGTAGAACGTACGTGCGGATACGATACGCCCGCCCGCGCGGTGAGTCAACGGGATGGGCGTTGGCCGGCCGCAGCAGGCTGCGCCCCCGCAGCCGCGGTCAGGCGGGCGCCGTGATCGTGGGAAGTGCGGTCAATCCGCAGCGGGCGCGTCAAGCAGCGCCTGGATGGCATCGGTCAGATCCTCGGCGTCGCCGGGGACGAAGATTGGCATCGCTACGCTTCCTCGTCCAGAGCCATCGCTTCGAGCGCGGCGACCACCGGCGGCAAGTCGTGGCGCACGATCTGCCAGACAATGTCCAGGTCGACGCTGAAGTAGCCGTGGATCAGCCGGTCCCGCGTCGCCGCCATCTGGGACCATGGAATGTCAGGGTGCCGATCCTTCGTCTCGGGCGAGACACCTTCGCGGCTTCGCCGAGGATCTCGAGGAGGTGCGTGAGCGCGAGGGCCAGCACATCGTCTTCATCCAGGTCGTGGCGAGCGCGAGTTTCCGCCAGCGAGACGGCGCGCCGCGCGGCGGCCAGCATGTGCGCCAACCGATCATCGTCACGGCGCGCCAACGAGGACCTCCGCCTCGGCCTCTACGCGAGCCCGGATGCGCGGACTGAGAAACTGCGGCGTGTTCAGGTCCACCCGGCGCCCGAGGAGTTGCGAGAGTTCGGCCTGGATGTCGAAGAAGGCGAGCCCCGGCGTCTGGCCAGGCTCGAACTCGACGAGCACGTCGACGTCGCTGTCCGGGCGGAAGTCGGCGCGCAGAACCGAGCCGAACAGCGCCAGTCTTCTGATGTGGCGGCGGCGGCAGAACTCGGCCAGGGCGTCGGGCCGTATCTGAGCCAGTCGGGTCGTCATCACGTCCCCACTATACCCGTCTCGTCGCTGATTTCATGTGGCATCACGCGGCGGCGCAGCAGGCTGCGCCCCCGCAGCCGCGGTCAGGCGGGCGCCACCACACCGGGGTTGCGTTCTTCGACGATGCCGTCGACGCGGGCGCGCACCTGGTCCTTCCACTCGGGATGGGGAAGGATGTAGAACTTCTCGCTCCGGATGGCCTCGAGCACGAGTTCGCCGATCCCCCTGGGATCGGTGCCGCCGGCGACCAGCGCCCGGAAGCCCTGGTCCATCATTGCCGCCTGGGGCGCCATCGACGGCTGACCCGGCTGGTTCCGCTGCGAGGCGGGACGGTTGCGGTCTCCGCTCATGAGTTCGGTCTTCACCCATGCCGGACAGAGCACCGACACGTTGACCTTAGACCCGATCAGCGCGAGTTCCTGGTGCATCGATTCGGACAACGTGACGACGCCGTGCTTGGCCACGTCGTACGTCGCGGCCCAGGGCGCCGACACCAGGCCCGCCACGGAGGCAGTGTTGACGACATGGCACTCGCTGTCCTGCTTCAGCATGATCGGGACGAAGACGCGTATGCCGTGGAGCACTCCCCAGAGGTTGACGCCCAGCACCCACTGCCAGTCGGCCTCCGTCAACTCCCAGGACGCACCCACGACGGGCGGGACGCCGGCATTGTTGCAGAGGATGTGGACCGCGCCGAACGCGTCGATCGTCCTGGCGGCCAGAGCCTCCACGTCGGCCGCCCGGGAAACGTCGGTGAGGACGGGCAGCACCGTCGCTCCGCCGGCCTTCATCTCGGACGCGGTCCTGGCGAGGGCGCCCTCTTCCACATCGGCCAGAACGACCTTCATCCCTTCCGCGGCGAAGCGCTCCGCCATCGCCCGCCCGATGCCGCTCGCCGCGCCCGTCACGACCGCCGTCTTGCCCTTGAACTCCTTCATGCCGCCGCCCTTTCGGATTTCCTCACGAACCTTCTCGCCGCCTCCCGCCGCCCCCGCGAGGAGCGGATAGCCGGGACACCGGCCCATCGTCAGCCAGAATGTGTCGGGGTTCAAGGGCCATAGGAATCTGTCGCACGTCGAAGTCCGCGGGCGCTCCCGGCGCCGGCACGCACGAAGAGTCAACGGGATGCAGCCGCGCAGTCGAAGGCCCGCCTTGGCTCGTTCTCACCAAACTGGTCGATGTGCCGGCGCGGCCTCACGTACAGTGTGCGCAGCGGCGGCATCGGAGCCGCCCCGCCACAGGGAGGAGAGCGTGATGGCCGCCAGCAGCACCACGACCCCGGGATCGCCGGCACCGGCGCCGAGCCTGCAAGAGCGTATGTCGGACGCCATCACCGGCTTCTGCGGTGATATGCGGTTCGTCTACCTCCACGCCGCCGCGTTCATCATCTGGATCGCCACGAAGGGGTTCGGCTCCGATTCGTTCCCGTTCAACTTCCTCACGATGACCGTCAGCCTCGAGGCGATCTTCCTGTCGACCTTCATCCTGATCTCCCAGAATCGCCAGCAGTCGCTCGCCGAGGCGAACAACAAGCTCGTGCAGGACCGCCTTCTGCAGATGCTGAACGACGTCATCGACGACGAGAAGCTCGACCTCAAGAACGAGAAGATGATCGGCGTCATCCTCAACCGCATCGACGTCGAGCACATCAGGCCGATGGCCGAGCAGGTCCAGGAAGTCCGCGACTGCGTGCGGCGTATCGAAGGCTCCGGCGGCGCCGCGTAGCGGCGAGCAACGACGCGTGTTCGGTGTGCCGCGCCCGGCACCCCGGCGGAGCGCGAAGATCCACGACGCCCCACGTTGTGCCGCCACGACGTACCGCGTAACACCCCGGCCAAATCAGGGGATCGCCTGACAGGCTCACCGCCTACGCCGCCTGATACTGGGCGAAGGGCGAATCCGCGGGGAGTTCTCCATGTCCGTTTGCGACCTCCACTTCCACCAGAAATCGCGATTCGAGCGTATGCGCCCCGCCATCGTGACGCTCGGTGCGCTCGCCGTCATCGGTGGCCTCGCCGCCGTGACACGATTCTGGCAGCTCGGCGCGCGCACGTTCCAGGGCGACGAGACGGTGTACTCGCTCCTGGCGAACCAGGCGGCCCGCGGCCACGGATGGGAGCAGAGCCCCGTCGTGCACGGCCCGATGCAGTTCTTCGCCGCGGCGGCCGCGTTCCGGATGCTCGGCACGACGGACGCCGCCGCCCGCGCGATGCCGGCCGTGTTCGGCGTGCTGCTCGCGCTGCTGCCGCTCCTCTTCGCGCGGCAGATCGGCCGCGCCGGGTCGATCGTCGCGGCGACGCTGCTCGCCGTCTCGCCGGTGATGCTCTACTACAGCCGGTTCGCGGGGCCCGACATCTATCTCGCCTTCTTCTCGCTGGCGACGGCGATCCTGATCTGGCGCTACCTGGCGCGACCCGAGCGGGCCTACCTCTACCTCATGGCGATCTCGCTGGCGTTTGCCGTCGTGACGAGCGAGATGGCGCTGCTCGTCATCGCCATCTTCACGGCGTACCTGTGGCACCGCGTCGGCGGCGAGCTGATCGAGCAGCGGCGCGCGGGTGTGCAGCCCGAGCACCCCGTCACGCACTACGAACGCCTCGGCCTGAGCGCGGATGCCACGCTGCGCGAGATCCGCGCGGCGCACAAGAAGGCGCTCGAACAGCGCGGCAAGAACTTCGATCGCGACGCCGTCGTGACCGCCTACCAGGTGTTATCCACCGCGAGCCGGCGCGAGGCGTACGACCGCAAGCTGGCGCAGCGCGCGGCGCAGGACGCGGCCAGCACCGAGGGCCCGACGGTCGGCGCGGCGGAGGTGGCCGTGCTCGGCCTCGGCGCCGGGCTGATCGCCGCGCTGTGGCCGTTCGTCGCCGGCATGCGGCGCCGGCGCGGGCTGACGCGCCTGCCCGATGCCGCGAGCCCGATGCTCGTCATGATGCTGCTGACGCTGCCGTTCTACGGCCCGCTCGTCGAGAAGCTGCCGTTCGTCGGCGACCGCGGGTTCGCGGGCCAGACGACGGTGTTCGTCGTCGGCGGCGTGACGCACAGGCCCGGCGGCGAGCTGCCGGTGATGCTGGTCACGCTCGGCGCGCTGTTCGCGGCCGCGATGGTCGCAGGCATGGCGTGGAAGTGGCACGCGTGGGTCGTCTGCTGGGCGCTCTTCTACGGCGTCGTGATCACGATGTTCAGCGGCTTCTTCACCGACCAGGGCAGCATCTGGACCGGCATCTGGGGCACGCTCGACTACTGGTGGCGGCCCGAGGCGCACCAGCCCGACGGCCCGTACTACTTCTACGCGATGATCCTGCCCGTCTACGAGTTCGTTCCGATCGCGATCGCGGCGTGCGCCGCGGCGCTCCTCGCGATGCGCGGCGGCTGGCGTAACCGCATCGTCCTGGCGGTGGCCGTTGCGGCCGTGGCCGGCATCGTCGTAGCGCCGGGGTGGGTGTCGCCCATCTCACACCACCGGCCGTGGCTCGCGTGCATCGTGGCCGCGGCCGCCGTGCTGTCGCTGCGGCTCCCGGACACGACGAAGTTCCTCGCATTCTGGGCGGTCGCCGCGTTCTTCGGATTCAGCGCGATCGGGCGGAAAGAGCCGTGGCTCGCCGTGCAGATCGCGCTGCCGCTCGCGCTGCTCGCCGCACGCCTCGTCAACGACGCGCTGGCGTCGTTCGAGATGCCGGCCATCGAGATGCCGTCGTTCCGGATGGCGGCGCCGCGCAGGCTCGCGCAGGCGGCGATCGTCGCCGTGTTCGTCGCGGGGGCGGGGTTCAGCGCGCGCACGGCCGTACTCGCAAGCTGGGGCCACGGCCACGTGCCGCAGCTCGCCGATGCGCTCGTCACGACCGACCACGGCGACACGCCGATCGAATTGATCCAGCCCGATCGCATCGCTCCCGACGTGCAAGAGGTGCGCGCGGCGATCGAGCGCGCCGGGCAGGCGTCCGGACATGGCGCGAACATCCCGATCGCCGTCGACACGTCGTACGACTTCGCGAAGGGCTGGCTGTGGTACCTGCGCGCGTATCCCAATTTGAGCATCGAGGACATGCGGAAGGGCTACCAGGTGCCGCCCGGCACCATCGCGCTCTTCGACGCGCGCAACCGCGACAGGGTCCACGTCGATGAGACGGCCGTCTCCCTCGCCTTCACGTCGAGCTGGAGCTTCCCGGGCGATTACGAGCGGCTATCGACCTCCGACGTCGCGAGCGACCTCGCTCGGCCCGGATGGTGGTCGTCGTGGTCGCGATACCTGATCGACCGAACGCGCGCCGGTCAGCCGGATGCCGTGCAGGGCGTCGCTTACTTCCCGCAGGCGCTGAGCGCGGCGCTGCCGTCATCGCGCCAGTCGAACGTGCTCGCCTCCAGCATCGAGCCGCAGCCCGCGGTCGCGCCGGCGCCG
>CAYJMJ010000042.1:0-26488 GCA_964371095.1 uncultured Dehalococcoidia bacterium
TCTCATCGAGTTGTATGAGCCGCGGCGGCGGGAGGTGGATGTGGCGGTGCTGGGGGCGTAGGAGCCCGTACCGCCGAACGCGTGTAGGATTCGCGGAATGTTCTGGGCCTACGGCGTCGCCGCGTCGCTGATCGGAGTGCTGTCGCTGGCCGACGAGCCAAAGAGGAACTCCCCCGATTTCGCGTCAACGACCACCAACCCAAACCGGGGCACAAGGTGCACCCCTGCGTGGGGAATCGGGAGGTATCCCGCCGGGTCGAGGCTCACTACCCAGGCCAACGTGTCAACGCCACCGCCCCTATCGACCACGCGCGCGAGGACGACTTCCTTGATCGCTACGCCCGGCTGCACTCTTGCGGCGACCTGTTCGGCCGCGCTCTGCGGCACTGCTGCTGCAGAGCCGGAGGGAAGAGGAGGAAGCAAGGTGATCCCGGCTAAACTCAGATTCTCGTCCGAGACACTCGCCAGGGCGATCGACACGGTGGTGGGGGGCATCGATCGGGACGCGAGGAAGAGCGACAGTCCGAAGGTCAGTGCGGCGGCGAGCGCCAGGACGATGAGTCCGGACACGTGGTTCCGGTGCAAGGTGAGTTCGAACTGGCGATGTGCCATTCGTCGTCTCGCAAGGCGGTTCGCTTGTGTATTAGAACTCGCGTCGATCGGCGCCGTCCAGTGCCGTTCGATGGATGCCCGAGCGCGACCCACCACCGAGCCACACGCGTGCGTCAGCTGTCACCGACAGCTGTCAGTAAGCATGCCGCTGGTGTCATTGTCGGCGCTGCATCCACGCTGTCACCAACTCGCAGTTTCGACGAACTTGGTGAATCCAATCCGTCCACTGTGGGGCCGCCACGAGGGCTTGATCGCCACAGTACCGCCGCGCGTAGTCCATCGGCTCGATCCACTTGAATGCGCTGTGCTCGTGGCTGAGCACCACGTCGCCGCGCGGGCAGGTCGCCGCGAACGTCGCGTGGAACGCATCGAGCCCGTTCTGGGCCGGGTAGTTCCAGACACGCAGCAGCTCCGGCTCAGTGATGCGCAGGCCCGATTCCTCGTAGGTCTCACGCACGGCCGCGTCAAGCGGATCTTCGCCCGGATCGACGACACCGCCTGGCAGATACCACACGCCGTCGCCAACGCCGCCGCGGCGTTTGAGGAGCAGCGTCTTGCCATCACGAACCACGAACACGTCAGCCGACAGGCGCATTACGCGTAACTGCCTGTCGAGAAGCTCGTGATCGCACCACGCTAGATAGCGATCAATATTGTCGCGCACCGCGCGCATCACGGCGCCGAGGCGGGCATTCTGCCCGTTGACGAGCGCGACGACGTCGTCGCTGAAATACCGACTCCGGTACTCGAGCGGCTCGATCCAGCGTGCGCCGGAGTGCTCGTCGCTGAGCGCGACCTCGCCGTCCGGGCAATCGCAGGCGTACATGAGCTGATGCGACTCGGTGCCGCACACCTCCATGCGCGCGACGCCGATCAGCGTCAAGAGGCCGCCGGGCGTCAGTCCCGACTCTTCAAACAGCTCACGTCGAGCAGCCGTCTTCGCCTGCCTCGACTTCGCCGCCCGGTAGATACCAGGCGCCCGTCGCCTCGCCCATCGCGCGCTTCAGGATCAGTATGTTGCCGTCGCGCCGGGCGAAAACCGCGGCCGAGAGTCTAAACGGGGCGCGCGTCGGCGTGTCGGCGGCTGTGCTGCTCATCGCGGTGGAAGTATGCGAGGCTCCGGCTGCGCCGTCAAATCTCCGGAGCACACTCGAGGCTGCCCGCCGTCAGAACTCCTCACCTCGTCCCAATGTAGCCCGGCTGACAGCTGAGCGCTGCCAGCTTCTATAATCCCGGAGCATGTCAGCACAGACGCCGGCCAGGCCGGCGAAGCGAATCGTCTACCTGAACCGGCGGGTCGCGTTCATCGAGCCTGACCGCATCAACGTGCGGCCGGCGCTCGCGGCGGCGTTGTTCCCGCTGTTCGGGCTCATAGTGGGCGTGGCCGCGTTCGCCTCGGTGATCCTGTGGCTGGACCGGATTCCGTTCGCGCTCGCCCTGCTGCTGCTGATGGTGGCGGTCGTGAGCATCCCGCTGGCGGGCATCGGCTTCGTCTACGCGATCGCCGGAACGAATGTCGTGTTCGACCGGCAGAAGCAGTCGGGGCTGTGGCAGCAGGGCTACCTCGGCATGGGGGTCGGCACGACGGAGCTGGTGCCGTTCTGGAAGATCGAACAGATTCGCATCGACGAGTTGACGCGGGAGCGGCAGCGTGGTGAGCTTCAGGACGTTGCGCAGCTCGAGATCGTGCTGGTGAAGGTGAGCGGGAAGCAGTTGAAGGTGGCCGATCTCGTGGTGCCGCGATCGCTCGTGCGTCAGGGCCTCGAGGAGGTGCGCGTGGTCGCCGCGGCGATCGCGGAGATGACCGGCAAGCCGCTCGTCGCGCCAGAGGTCGTGCGCCGTCGCAAGGGCGCGCCAGCCGCGGACACCCAGGCGGACGAAAGCGACGGCGCATGACGACCCGCGACACCGTCACGAATGCATCGGCGGAGGGACTCGACGGGCTCCTCGTCTCGATCGTGCTTCCCGCGTACAACGAGGAGGCGCGTCTTCCGGCGAGCCTCGCGCGCGTCATCAGCTTCCTCGCCGCGCAGCCGTTCGACGGCGAGATCGTGATCGCCGATGACGGCAGTCGCGATCGCACCGCCGACATCGTGCGTGACCGCGCCGCAGCCGGGCTGCCGGCAAGGGTGGCGCTGCGGCTGGTGCAGCACGAGCGCAACCACGGCAAGGGCGCGGCCATTCGCACCGGCGTGCTCGCGGCGAGGGGCCGCTACGTCTTCTTCATGGACGCGGACCTCGCGACGCCTCCCGACGATACGCGCGGCCTTCTCGAACAGTTGCAGGCGGGTGCCGCCGTCGCCATCGGCAGCCGCATCCAGCCGGACGGCAGCGACATGCGCGCGAGCCAGCCGACGAAGCGGCGCCTCGTCGGCCGGATGTTTACCCTCATGCGGAAGGCGATGCGCGTGCTGCCGGACATCGACGACACGCAGTGCCCCATGAAGGGTTTCCGCCACGACGTGGCGCAGGCGGTCTTCAGCCGGCAGCAGCTCAGCGGCTGGATCTTCGACGCCGAGGTGCTGTACATCGCGCGGGCGCTTGGCTACCGCATCGTGTCGGTGCCGGTGAGCTGGCATCACGTCGAGGGCTCGCGGCTGCGCGTGCGGCCGCAGGAGGCGTTCCAGGTGGCGCGCGACCTCGTGCGGCTGCGATTCCTCCATCCACGCATCGAGCAAGGTGTGCCCGAGCGGCAGGCGTGACGGCGGACGCCGGACTCGCGCTGGCGCTCCTGTGTCGGGAATCCGAAGCTGATCCCGAAGTTCTCTTGACGACACGGTGTCAGTAGTCCAGAACAACCGTGCCTTGCTCCTGACACTACGCTGTCAGGGGTGCTGCTGTAGCATTGGCGTCATCCGCAAGAACCATTCCGCGAACAGGAGACACAGCCATGCAGGTAAGCAGCCTCATCGTCAACGTCAACAGCGAGCAGCCGGACCGGCTGAAGCAGTTCTACGCCGACGTCATCGGTCTGCCGCGCAATCCCGACATGGGCGACGGCGCGTTCATGGCCGGGCCGACGCCGTTCATCATCGATGGCCACAGCGGCGTGAAGGGCGCCACGAAGGAACCGCAGCGCGTTCTCGTCGACTTCTTTGTCGATGACCTCGCCGCCGAGCAGAAGCGCCTCGAGGCCGCCGGCGTCAAGTTCATTCGTACGGCGGGCAAGGAAGAGTGGGGCGGCATCATCTCCACGTTCCTGGACCCAGACGGCAACTACTGCCAGATCATCGAGTACAAGCCGTAGCCACGGCGACACGCCCGGGAGCGGGCGACGCGGCCTGCTCCCGGGCGCCAGAATCGATCGACGGACTGTAGATGCGACGCGCCGACCGCCTCTTCCAGGTCATCCAGCTGCTGCGACGGCGCAACGTCGTCACTGCCGCTTGGCTCGCCACCGAGCTCGAGGTCTCCGAGCGCACGATCTACCGCGACGTCCGCGATCTCGTCCTCTCCGGCGTGCCCATCGAGGGCGAGGCGGGCGTCGGCTACATGCTGCGCCGCGGCTTCGATCTGCCCCCGCTCATGTTCACCGACCCGGAGATCGAGGCGATGGTGCTCGGCGCGCGCATCGTCACGAGCTGGGGCGACGCCGCACTGGCGAAGGCGGCCGGCGAGGCACTGGCGCGAGTCGAGTCGGTACTGCCGGAGCGGCTCCGGCTGCGACTCCAGGACACGCGGCTGTTCGCGCCGGGGTTCCACGTGCCGCGCGCCGTCATCGATCGGCTGCCGCAGCTTCGCTCGGCGCTCGAAAGCCAGCGTAAGGTGCGGCTGGAGTACACGTCGGCCGACGGCTCCGAGACCGAGCGCATCGTGCGCCCGATCGGGCTGTTCTTCTGGGGCTACGGCTGGTCGCTGGCCGCATGGTGCGAGCTGCGTTCGGGCTTCCGCAGCTTCCGCCTCGACCGCATCCGGGCGATCGAGGTGCTCGACGTCCGGTTCCAGGACGAGCGCGGCCGCACGCTCGACGACTTCCTCTCCGCTACCGGCGAGTAAGCGGCGCGGCGCGGGTCGCCGCTGTTGCGGGTATCCACCGATATCGCATATCCGACCCGGTACGTCACCATTTGCAGGGTCGATCAGGGCGTTTCGGACGTGTGGAACCCGTAGCCACGGCCGATGATCCTCACGGTGCGGCGCGGCATGGCCCCGCAACAAGACTGTTCACCGAGCGTTAACGCGTCCTTCATCCAGCCGTCGCGAACAGCCGCCAGGATCGACGTGAGGGCGCAAATCGACCCCGGTTACACGGTGCCCTGGAGGCCACGACCATGACGACGCCGCACGAAGCCACCATCGCCAACGCTGACCTGTGGGCGTATTACTTCCGGGATCAGTGGAGCCGCTGGCTGGCGCCGTTCGGCGCCCGCGCCGACGCGCCGGTCTCGCAGGTGGCCGAAGGGACCGCGGCCCGCGTCGCCTCGTTCCTCACGCTCGTCGCCGCCGGCCCGATCGCCTGGCTCTACGCGACGTCGGCGGCCGAGCGCGGCGCGCCGGTGACGGAGATCGCGCAGCGGCATGTCGTCGAGCGGGACGAGGCGGCGGCGTAGCGGGCGAGTTCGTAGTTGGTAGTAGGTGGTTTGTAGAGCGCGACCGGAGCAAGCGTGACGGTCAGGCGCGCCGGTTCTCGCGCAGATAGATCATCACGATCTCCTGCGCGTCTTCATTGACGGTGTAAACGGGCGCGTACTCAGGGAAGAACTCTGCCGTAAAGACCAGAAGACGATCACCTGAGATACTCGTGTCCGCCGTGATTTCGTAGAGCCACGTTCGCATTGTGACGCCCCGGATGGCCACAGCCTGATCGACGTAGTACCCAAGTCGGGGATATGGATCGGAAACGATCTCCTTGAGGCACGCCTCCCACGCCGTGAACGTTCGATCGGAGAACTGAGCGACCTCGGCGGCTACCAGCCGAGTGTCAACGCGGTACGCCACCGCGTCGCGTGTCTTTCATGCGCAGCTCAGGACGCTCAGCGAGTAGTTCCCTGAGAAGGCGGTCCACCTTCGGATCCTTGGCGGCTTCGCGGGCAAAGCGGCGCCGTTCTTCGGTCGTCATTCGGCGACCGTAGGGTCTGAGCGCTCTCCGGAAGTCGGCCAGCCAGCTGAGAATCGCCTGTAGCGGGCCTTTGTGAGTGCGGCGCGCGGCGGAGGTGGGCGAGGACATCGGAGTCGCTCCTTGGCGGCGTGTGCGGTGGCAACGTCATCATCCACCCCGGGGCGACGAAAGTCGAGCCTCGACGAATCGGAGGATTCGATCGGCCGTTCGGTCGGTCATAGGCCGCTGCGCCGAAGCCTCCGAATATGGGTCTTTCTGTTCCCGCCCGTCGCGATAGAATCCCGTGATGAAGACCACTTTGACGGTGGTACTCGCGGTCGCCGTCTACGCGGCCGCATTTTGGGGAACCTGGCGGATCAACCGCCTTCTGAGCTTTGGCGCGCGTACTCCCGTCGCGATCGTGTGGTTCGTGCGCATCATCGTCTTCGTGACAATCATGTTCGCCGTCTCGACCCCGCTCGGGTTAGCCCTGCGTGCCATCTGATTGACCTACGGGCCCGAGTTTCGCTAGAGGGCTACTTGACTTCTACCCACGCGCTATCGTAAATTTCCGATATGAAGGTGATCGACCAGACGGACCGGGAGGCGCGGACGGTGGCGATGCTGCGGGCGATCGCGCATCCGGCGCGGTACCGGATCGTCAAGCTGCTTGCGACGCGGCAGTCCTGCGTCTGCGGCGACCTCGTCGGCGAGCTGCCGCTGGCACAGTCGACGGTGTCGGAGCATCTGAAGGTGCTGAAGGACGCCGGCCTCGTGCGCGGCAACGTTGAAGGGCCCAACACCTGCTACTGCCTCGAGCCCGAGGCGCTGGAGTGGCTGAAGCGTGAATTCGGCGAGCTCAGGTCGTCGTGCTGCTAGCGCGCGATGCTCTGTGCCGCCGGTATCGGTAATTTCCGATTCGGAGAGCAGAGAAGGAGGCCAACATGGCAAAGACCAGCGAAGAGATCAAGGCGGCGGTACGGGAGCACTACGGCGAGCGGGCGCGCAATGTCGCGTCATCGTGCTGCGGGTCGGCCGAACTGCCCGACAGCCGAAAGGCGCTCTACCAGATCGACGACGTGGCGGACCTGCCGGACAGCGTTCCGTCGTACGGTTGCGGCAACCCGACGGCGATCGCGGGCATGCAGGCGGGCGAGGTGGTGCTCGACCTGGGCTCCGGCCCCGGGCTGGACTGCTTCCTCTCGGCGAAGCAGGTGGGCGAGACCGGGCGCGTCATCGGCCTGGACATGACGCAGGACATGCTCGACCTGGCGAACGCCAACCGCGACAAGCTCGGACTCAAGAACGTCGAGTTCCGCAGGGGCGAGATGGAAGCGATGCCGATCGATTCGTCGAGCATCGACGTGATCATCTCGAACTGCGTCATCAACCTGTCGCCGGACAAGGACGCCGTGTTCGCGGAGTCGTTCCGCGTGCTCAAGCCCGGCGGCCGTCTGCACGTGTCCGACGTCGTGCTCAATCGCGAGCTGACGGAGGAGGAGCGGAGCGACCTCGCTTCGTGGGCCGGCTGCAAGGCGGGCGCGCTGCTCGAGTCGGACTACCTGGAACGTCTGCGGAAGGCCGGCTTCAGCGTCGCGCGCGTGGACAGCCGATCGGAGTACGGCGACAAGGCGTGGTTCAGCGCGACGATCTCGGCATACAAGGCGGCGGCCGTCAGCAGCTGCTGCTGAGGAGTGAAGTCGAACCGGAAACAAGGATTGCGCGGATTTCGCGGACGTTTGGGGTTCGAGTGAACCGAAGAGGTGAGACGATGATGGACCTGGTGTACTTGTCGCGCGCGCTGCAGGCCGATCATGCGCACGACGCCGCGAAGCGCAGACTCATTCGCCTCGCTACGGAGCCCTCGGTCGAGGACGCGGCGCCTGCCCGCCGCCTCCTCGATCCGGCGAGGAATCCAGCGGGTTGTGAGAGCGCGGCTGCGGTGACGATGCGGTGCTGCGCGATCGGTGGGTGCGTATGACGGTACACGTACGGCTGTTCGCGGGACTGCGCGGCCTTGTCGGCGGCGGTGATATCGAAGTCGCCCTGCCGGCGGGCGCGACCATCGCCACGCTGCGCGACCGGCTCGCCGAGGAGTATCCCGTCCTCGAGGGGTTTATGGGTACGCTCGTCTGCGCTGTGTCCGAGGAGGTGCAGCCCCCGGGCCACGTCCTCGCTGACGGCGACCTCGTGGACCTGATCCCGCCCATCGCCGGCGGCTGATCGCGACGCTTCCTCCTGCCAGATGCCGCCCGGGCGCACACCTATATCGAGCGCCGGGCGGCGTTTGGCCGCATCGTGCTGGTCCCCAGACCTCTGGAATGCTAACGTCGGATTCGCTAGTAGGCAGGATGAAGGGGGGATCATGCAGGACCAACCGCTCAGCCCAGCGCCGGCCGTCACGCTCAAGGCCGTCGGACACGGACGCCAGCTCACGTTCAACGCGCTCGGCACAGCCGCAGTGGTGATGTTTGTCGCACGGGAGACGTCCGAACAGCCGCAGCCCGTGGTCACAGCCATTCGAGACAAGTATCGGTCCGCCGGCGACGTGATGATCGTGAACGTGGCGGACGGACGCGCGTTTCCGCGGCTGATCCACAAGGTCGCGGAGCAGATCATGAAGTCGTCGTACAACGACGCGGTCAAGGACCTCGAACCGGGCATGAAGCCCGAGGATTACGTGCTCATCGCCCCGGACTGGGATGGCGCGCTGCTCAAGCCGCTGGGATTCGACGACGTAACGAAGAACATCGGCGTCGCCGTGATCGACGCGCGGGGCAACGTCGTCGGTACGTACCAGGGCGACGACGCGCCGTCGCACGTGATGTCGCTGGTCGAGCGGGCCGTCGGGCAAGCGTAACATCGCCAGCTCCACCCGCACCGAAACCTGAAGCATCCGACAACGTGGAAGAGGCCGCGCGTGCGGCCTCTTCTCGATCTTCCTGCATTCCGGGGGTACGCCGCTACGTGCGCGGCTTCACCTTGAGGACGTCGTGCACGATGATCGCCTGGTCGCGCTCGGGACCGACGGAGACGATGTCGATCGGGATTTGCAGCAGCGCCTCGATGCGGCGGATGTAGTCGCGCGCTGGCTGCGGCAGGTCGTTCCAGGAGCGGCAGCGGCTCGTCGGCGCCCGCCAGCCCGGCACCTCCTCGTACACAGGCTTGACCTGACCGAGCAACACGGAGCTGGCCGGCATCGAGGTCAGCGTGCGGCCGTCCTCGGTCTGGTATGCGGTGCAGATCTTGATCGACGGGAAATTGTCGAGCACATCGAGGCGCGTCAGGACGCCGCTCGTGACGCCGTTGACCATAGCGCTGTATCGCGATGCGACGGCGTCGAACCAGCCGGTGCGCCGGGGGCGGCCCGTCGTGGTGCCGATCTCCGGCCGCGGGCCTTCCAGTCGTAGGATCGTGCCCGTCTCGTCGAGCAGCTCGCTGGGCATCGGCCCGTTGCCGACGCGGGTCATATACGCCTTGTAGATGCCGACCACCTGGTGGATCACCGTCGGTCCGATGCCGATACCGATGCCGGCGCCGCCGGCGGACGACGACGGCACCGACGACGTGACGTACTCGTAGGTGCCGGCGTCGAGGTCGAGCAGGCCGCCCTGCGCGCCTTCGAGCAGCACGGTTTCTCCTCGGCTCAGGGCGTCGTGTACGATCTGCGCCGTGTCACGCACGAACGGCGCCAGGCGCACGCCGAGTTCGGCGTACTGGTCCAGCACCTCGTCGAAATCGAGCGGCGGCAGGCCGTAGAGGTTCTGCAGCACGGCGTTCTTGTACGGCAGCACGAAGCTGAGCCGCGCCCGAAGCGCCTGCAGGTCGATGAGATCGCCGATGCGAATGCCGATGCGGGCGACCTTGTCGGTAAAGCACGGCCCGACACCGCGGCCGGTCGTGCCGATGGCGGCGGCGCCGCGGAGCTTCTCGTCGGCGACGTCGATCAGCGGGTGCCAGGGCATGATGACGTGGCAGCGGTCGCTGACGAACAGATTGGCGACGCTGACACCGCGCGACGCGAGCGTCTCGATCTCCCGCAGCAGCAGCGCGGGGTCGATGGCGACGCCGTTGCCGATAATGCACGTCTTGTCGCGGTAGAAGATGCCCGCCGGGACGACGTTCAGCTTGAACTCGCCCATGTCGTTGATGACCGTGTGGCCGGCGTTGTTGCCCGCCGAGTAACGCGCCACGACCGAGGCGCCCTGCGCCACGAGGTCGACGATGCGCCCCTTGCCCTCATCTCCCCATTGACCGCCGATGACAACTACCGCTGGCATAAATTACGGCCGACCCCGCACCCGCGGGCGGCCGCCCCCTCCGTTGCAACCTGAACACGCCCTCCGGCGCGAACCGCAAGAGTATAGCAGGCGTTCGCCCGCCCGCGGGAGGCCGGGTGCATGGAATCGGCGGATGGCCGTCACTCCCGCGCCGGAACCCGCCTTCCGGCTCTCATGAACCCGCCGCAGGCTGCCTCGAAACCGCCCGGGCCGGTACGCTGTACGCAGATTCCGGAGGAGAACCCACGTGAGTAGATTCGCAGAGAAGATCCGCAGGGTGACGCGCGTCCAGTCGCAGCCGCTGGGATTCGGCGCCGCCCGTGCAGCCGTCGAACCTACGATGGTGCTGGCCGGGCGCGCCACCGACGCCGCTTCGGCGGCCGAGCTGGCCCGGAAGGGCGCCGACGTCGTGATCCTGGGCTCGCCGAAGACGCCCGCAGCCGCCTCGGCGGTAAGGGACGTCGGCGGCGCGATCCCGGGCGCCTTCGTGCCTGGCACCGCGGCGGACGAGGCGAAGACGTATCGGACCGCCGGGTTCGACTTCGTCGTGTTCGACCCGGACCGCGCCGCCGCGATCGCGCTACTCGAGGAAGAGATCGGCTACGTCATGATGCTGCCGCGGGACCTGACCGACTCCGAGACCCGGGCGCTGGAGACGTTCCATCTCGACGCGATCGACGTCGGCGCAATGGACGGGCCGCTGACGGTGCGCAAACAGATCGACTTGCGACGCCTGTCCGCGATGGTCCGGAAGCCGTTGATGGCCACGGTGGCCGGGGACATCGGCGTCACCGAGCTACAGGCGCTCCGCGACACGAACGTCGTCGTGGCCGTGGCGGACAGCGCCGATGCGGTTGAGCGGCTACGGAAGACGATCGATGCGTTGCCGCTGCGAAGCCAGCGCAAGGACGAGGAACGCCCGACGCCGCTCGTCCCGCGCGCGATGGCCGCCGAAGAGGCCGACGAGCACGACCACGACGACGAGTAGGTCGAGGCGATCCCATCCGTGGCACGGCCGTAAGCACAGCCCCTACGCCGGAACGTGGGAGCCGAACCCGCCGCGCGGCACGGCGACCCAGGTGGTGTCGGCGACGGCGCAGGCCGCGCCATCCGCATCGAACAGGGCCGACACGCTGAAGTACTTGCGCCCGTCGACGCCCGTGGCGCGGCTCACGACGCGGTAGCCGCCCGCCGGAGCCGCCGGAGGCACGCGCAATATGAACATGTCGTAGGCCGCGAGAATCGGCACGAGTTCGCGCATGCCGGCGACCTCGCTGAAGCCAACGCTCAGCGCCATCGCATTGCTGCAGTCGAGCGCCGCCCCGACGACCGCGCTCGGAAGCATGCCGTCGTTCTCGCCGGCTGAGTGAGACGGCTGCCACGCCGCCCAGACATGGCCATCGGCCGCGACGTGCGGCTTGATGCGCAGGCCTCGCGGGCTGGCCGGGCCACAGGAGAAACACATCGGAAACGGGTGTTCATCGTCGGGAACGGCGAGCGGCCCCGGTGCCCCGGCCGCAACACGCCGCATGGCATCGATGTGCTCGACGAGATGCTCGGGCGGCGGCTGCAACACGCTGCCAGGTTCGGGCCGCCGGTCAGCGTCGGCGACGTGCACGACGCCCGCCGCCAGCGTCTCTCCGGCGTGCGCGACCGTCACGCCAATCCGGCCGTCATCGGAAGACGCTTCAACGCGGAGCGCCGTCGAAACGGGGATAGGCCGGCGGAGGCGCGCGGTAATCCGGGTCGCAACCGGGTAACGGGCGCCACCGCGCCCGGCAAGTGCAGTGGCCGGGCATGCCAACGCGCCCGACGCGACGCCGCCATTGACGACGCGCGGCGGGCCGTTGAAGTGCGCCGCGAATGCGGCCAGCCAGCCATCGCCGTCGGGCGTGAAGATGCGCTCCAAGTTCACTGGATCGCAGGCAGAGCAGACGTGCGGCATGAGCGTCCTTTACGGCGGCGCGACGGCGTCAGTGTGCGCGGAGTGCGGGCGTTACGCCAGCAAAGCGGCGTCGCGCGGCCGAAGGCGCTCGGCCTCCAGGATCTCGAACAGGCGATCGACCGTCGCCTCGAGGCGGCCGGCCTCGTTCACTATCACGTAGTCGAACTCGCGGCTGCGCGCCATCTCAGCGCTAGCCGTCGCCAACCGTCGCTGGACCAGCTCTTCGTCGTCGGCGCCGCGCGCGCGGATGCGCTCCTCGAGGTCGTCGAGCGAGGACGGGGCGATGAAGACGAGCACGGCGCCCGGCGCGAGCCGCCTGATCGACGCGGCGCCCTGCACGTCGGTGCGCACGTAAACGTCGTCACCGTCACGCAGCCTGTCGACGACCTGTTGCCGCGGCACCCCCGAGCGATGGCCGTAGACCACGGCGTGTTCGAGCAGGCCATCGGTTTCGATGAGGCGATCGAACGCGGCGTCGCTGACGAAATAGTAATCGACGCCGTCACGCTCGCCGTTCCGGGGCGGACGCGTCGTGCACGTGATCACGCGATGGAAGCGGTGGCCGCGCCGCGCCATCTCATCGAGCACCGCGTCCTTGCCGGCGCCGGACGGCCCGGAGAGCACGACCAGCAGCGGGACGCGGGACGGACTCGTCGATTCAGCGGCCATGTGTCACGCTCCCTCGCGCGCGGCTGCGGCGCTTGCGCCCCGATGTTACCGGGTCAGCGCCGCCAGGTCGTCCCAGAAGCCAGGGTAGGAAATGCCGACGGCCTCGGCGCCATCCACCGCCACACCCTCGCGCGAGGCGAGCCCGGCGACCGCAAGCGCCATCGCCAGGCGGTGGTCGGCGAACGAATGCGCGTGCCCTCCGCGAACGCCGCCGCCGCCCTCGATCACCATGCCGTCGGCGCGCTCGCTGATCGTAACGCCGAGTGCGCCCAGCTCCGACACGACGCTGGCGATGCGATCCGACTCCTTGACGCGAAGCTCGGCGGCATCGCGGACCTCCGTGGCGCCGGCCGCGAAGGCGGCGGCCACGGCGAGCACGGGCACTTCGTCGATCAGCCGCGGGATCGTGTCGCCGTCGACGATCACGCCGTGCAGCGCCGACGAGCGGGCGACGATGTCGGCGACCGGCTCCCCGGCCACCTGTCGCTCCTCCTCGATTGCGACGTCGGCGCCCATAGCGCGCAGGACATCGATGATGCCGGTACGTGTCGGATTGATGCCGACGCCCGTGAGCCGCAGCTCGGCGTCCGGGTGGATCACGGCGGCGACGATCCAGAACGCCGCGGCCGAGACATCGTTCGGAACGCGCATCGAGAGCGGGGTCAGTGCGGCACCGGGCGTCAGTCGCACCGCGGGGCCCTCGCGCTCGACGCGCGCGCCCATCGCCGCAAGCATGCGCTCGGTGTGGTCGCGCGTCGGCTGAGGCTCCTCGATCGTCGTCGCGCTGTCCGCGAACAGCGCCGCGAGCAGGATCGACGACTTGACCTGCGCGCTCGCGACCGGCATCTGATAGCGAATGCCGGAAAGGCCGCCGCCGCGCACCGACAGCGGGGCGAAGCGGCCGTCCTCGCGGCCGTCGATCCGCGCGCCCATCTCGCGCAGCGGTTCCGTGATGCGCGCCATCGGCCGCGCGCGCAGCGACGCATCGCCCGTGAGCACGGCGTGGATCGGCTGTCCGGCGAGCATGCCGCACATCAGCCGCATCGTCGTGCCGGAGTTGCCGCAGTCGAGCACGTCCGCGGGCTCGCTCAGGCCGTCCATACCCGCGCCGCGGATGTGCAGCACAGGCCGGTCTTCCGACCGGTCGAGCGTCGACTGGACGCCGAGCGACCGGAGCACCGCCAGCGTCGACAGGCAGTCTTCGCCGGGCAGGAAGTTGTGCACGGTGGCGTCACCGTCAGCGAGCGCGTTGAACATCGCGGCGCGATGCGAGATCGACTTATCGCCGGGAACGGCGATGGTTCCGCGCAAGCGCGCCGCCGGGCGGATCTCGCGCTGCGTCATCGGCGCTTGCCCTCGGAGCGCGCCTCCATGTTCTTGATGATCTCCTGCTGCTTCTTCATGTACCCGGAGACGGCCGATCCGAGAAGCATGTCGCCGAGACTGATCTTCTCGATCGGCTCGCCGGCATCGCGCCGCGGCGGACCGTTGACCAGGAAGTTGTCGCGCTCCAGCTGCGCCTTCGTGAAGGCCTCGATGACCGCCTCGCTCGCGCCACCGGCGACGATTCCACGGAATCGTTGCAGTTCGTCGATGAAGCGATCGAGCCAGTGGACCACGTTGTCCCGGTTCGTCAGGACGATGTCGTGCGCCATCTCGGGCGAGCCGGAGGCGAGCCGCGTCGTGTCGCGGAAGCCGCTCGCGGCAAGCTGCGCCAACTCCGGCCAGGCGGCGCTGCCGAACGCCACGGAGAACAGCGCCGATGACAGCAGCAACGGCAGGTGGCTGATCGCCGCGACGTAGCTGTCGTGCTCGTCCGGGTCCATGAAGAGCGGCGACGCACCCGCGAGCTGCGCCAGCCCGACGACGATGCTCACCGCGGCCTCCGTCGCCGTGACGGACGGCGCGATCACCCACGTCTTGCCCCGGAACAGGTCCGCATCGGCCGCGCCGATGCCGGCCTGCTCCTTGCCGGCCATCGGGTGTCCGCCGACGAAGCTGACCGTCTCGGGCAGCAGCTCCCTGGCCCAGCGGGCGACGTCGCCCTTCGTGCTGCCGACGTCGGTGACGACGGCGCCGGGCGTGAGCGCGGGCGCTATCTCTTCGAATACGGCGCGGGTCGTCATGATGGGCGACGCCACGACGACGAGGCGCGCATCGCGGACCGCCTCGGCGGCCGTGCGCGCCTCGATGTCGATGGCGCCGAGCTTCTTCGCCTTCTGCAGCGTCTCGCGCGTGCGCGCGGTACCGACGACCTGAACGCCCTCGAGGTTCGCCCGCTTGATCGCGAGCGCCAGCGACCCGCCGATCAACCCGAGGCCGATGATCGCTACGCGCTCCATGTGTATCGTCCTGCTTTCTTCGGTGTCCGCATCGCGTCTCGCCGCCTCAGGCCTCGTCGGCCGCCTGAAGCAGCGCCAGGCGCGCGTCCGGCCGCTCCGATTCCTGCTCCCTGATGATACGCACCACGTCCGGGTCGGCGCCCGCCTGGGCGGCGAGTTCCGCGCCGATCTCTGGATGGTACAGCAGACGCCAGAACGCTCGCCGCCAGCCGGCGCCCTGCTCCGCGGCGATGGCGCTTCGCAGGCCGGGCGAGACGAATCCGAGCACGACGTGCGCGACGCGCTGCCAGAGCATCACGCGGCCCTTACCGCAGTCGTGGAGCAACGCCGCCGCAAAGAGCGGCGGATCGTCGCCGGAGGCGGCGCGCACGCGGCGGTACACGGCGATGCCGTGTTGCTGATCGCGCAGCATCATCGTTTCGAAGAGCCGCCGTTCGCCCGCCGTCAGGTACCGGTACGCCTCGGCGCGCTCATCCGCTGACACGTGCGGCCGCAACGCGCCGAAGAACTGTCCGAGCCGGTGGCGCAGCCGCGCCAGCATCAGCCGACGCCCGTAAAGAAGCGCACCAACCGTATGACGGTGGGTCCCATGATGTCGGCGAGCGGGCTGTATCCCGTCAGCAGCGGAATCGCGAAGATCATCACGAGCAGGATGCCCGGACCGTACTGGCTGAGCTTCGCCCATTCGCGCGACAGGCCATCGGGCAGGATGCCCAGCGCGACCTTGAAGCCGTCGAGCGGCTCCAGTGGGATCAGATTGAAGACGCCGAGGATGACGTTCAGGTACACGGCGCCAGTCAGGAAGAGGCCCAGGTACTCGTCCGGCGACTGCACCTGCCGGCTGAAGAACGCGGCGGGAATGCTGGAGAGCGGATTCAGGTACGGCACCCAGCCGAATTTGATCGGCATCGCGAGCACGCCGGCCGCGACGAAGTTCGACATCGGCCCGGCGAGCGAGACGAGCAGCGTGGCCGTCTTCGGACTCACCTTGAGGTTCCAGGGGTTGAACTGGACCGGCTTGCCCCAGCCGAATCCGATGAACAGCATCATCAGCGTGCCGAACGGGTCCAGGTGGGCAAGCGGGTTGAGCGTTACGCGCCCCTGGCGCGCCGGGAGCGTATCGCCGAGCGAGGTCGCCATGGCGGCGTGGCAGAACTCGTGGAACCCCACGCCGATAAAGAGCGCGAAGAGCGTCGATGCGACGAGCGTGAGGAACAGTCCGAAGTCGGTGCCGATGAGGTCGCTGTGGAGAAAGATCAAGTCGAGGAATCAGCTCCTGCGTTCAGTGTAGCTGATCGCGATCCGGCCTCACGGTCCGATCCCGCCGTCCTCTTCTCGCAAGGCCTTCTCCTATTGACACCCTTTGCGAGCGGCCGATAGACTCGCCGAGGCCGCCGGGGGTCGCACGTGCGGCTCCGCCACGAGGCGGCGAGGCGCGGTTCGGGGGGCGGTGGTCCACTGTTAAGCGGCGTCGAGGACGCGCTCCTCTCCTTCATCGAAGGCACCTACAACGCCATCGGCTGGCCCGGCGTCATCCTCATGATGGCGATCGAGTCGGCGGCGATCCCGCTGCCCAGCGAGCTGATCATGCCGCTCGCCGGCTGGAAGCTGATCGCGGACAAGGGGCGTGGGTTCGAGTGGGTCCTCCTGGCCGGCCTCTTCGGCGCGATCGGGAACACAGCCGGATCGTGGATCGCCTACTACGTCGGCATGTACGGCGGCCGGCCCGCGGCCGAGAAGTACGGCAAGTACATCCTCGTGTCGCGTCACGACCTCGATCTCGCCGATCGATTCTTCGGGCGATGGGGAAATTGGGCAATCTTCACGTCGAGACTGCTGCCGGTGGTGCGAACGTTCATCAGCGTCCCGGCGGGCATTTCCCGCATGCCAATGTGGCAGTTCACGGCCTATACGTTCGCAGGCGCATTTATCTGGTCTACCGGCCTTGCGTACGGCGGGTATAAACTGGGCGAGCACTACGAGGATCTTCGCGCGTGGATGCGGCCGCTCGATTATCCGATCGCAGCCGTCATCGTGATCGCGGTGATCCTCTACGTGTACCGGCACATCAAGAGGGCCTGGTGGGAAGGCGGACCTGAGGCCGCCCCCTGACAGACCAAACCATAGCGGCGTCCTGGCGGGGTAGCGTCGCGAACGAATAATAGGCTGGCTCATCGGTCCGCGCGCTTGCGCGCGGGGAGCCTCCAGGCAGGGAGAGTGAACGGCCTATGTTGATCGTCCGCGTCATCGCTGCGGCCGCGAGACCCGCGCTCGCCGGCAGCGCACTGGTCGCCGTAGCCGCCGGCGGCTGGTTCGCCATCGACCAGACACGCGGTGGCTCCGTCTCGGCGTTCCAGCAGGTCCAGGGACACGGACAGCGGCTGCTGATCAGCGAGTTCGGCGACGACGCGGACACACTCGTCGCCGTCGACCCGGCCGACGTGTCCTCCCGCACGACGATCGCCACCATCGAGCACGCGCCGGGGTTCGGCGTGTTTCCGGCGCTCTCGCCCGACGGCAAGGCGATCGCCTACACCGCGCTGCCGACCGACGCGCCGAATCCATCGCCCGCCTCGCCGGCGCACGCGGCCGTCGTCGACGTGAACGATCACGTCACCGTGCTCGCGGATGACGTCGACCTGCTCGTCGCGCCGGTGTGGTCGCCCGACGGCGCGTCGATCGTCGTGCGAAAGAACACCCCGGCCGACGATTCGGCTGGAACGTTCGAGTTGATCCTCCTCGGCCGAGACGGCGCGCGTTCGACGATCACGACGTGGTCCACCGCGTCCGTGTTCCCGATCGCGTTCGCGCCCGACGGATCGAAGCTCTACTTCGCCACGTTGAACACGAGCGGCACGGACCTGTACAGCGTCGCGCCCGACGGATCGAGTGAAACCCGGATCGCGCACCTTAGCGACGAGATCGCGCGCGACTGGACGCTCTCGCCGGACGGCGCAACGCTGGCCTACTCCGTGGCGGAGAGTGGCGCGCAACCGCAGATGGTCACAAAGACGCTCGACCTCGCGACAGGCGCCGCGGCGAACGCCGTCTCGGGTGACGGCACGCACATGGAGTTCAACCCGCAGTGGGAAGCCGATGGGGATCTCACGGTCACATCGATCAAGCCCGATGGGGGGAGCGAAGCGATCTCCGTCGGCGCGGCGGGCGCGACCGAATCGTATACCGACCGAAGCGACACGATCGACCTGCCGCTCGGTTGGTCGCCCAACGGTGACCGGTTGGCGGTTCGCTCGGTCGACGGTGCGGCGCCACGCGATGCGGCGCGGAGCCACGTCGAGCTGGTGGACCGGACCGGCGGGCGCGCGCGCGTGTCGGAGAACGCCGACGTGCTGATCGTGGGGTGGCTGCGATGAAGCGAGCGCTCGTCGCCATCTCTGTCGTTGCCGTGCTTGCGTGCCTGGCGCCCGTGCCGCGCCGGACGCCCATCGCCCGGGCGTGCGCGTTCGGTACGCCGCCCACCACGTACGAGACGACGGAGGACCGCAAGCTGTACATGCAGGCGATGGACCTCGCCGGCAACGACATACTGTTTCCGCACGATCCGTTCTTCTCCCAACCGTCCATCGAGATCGGGACGCGCGGCAGCCGGACAAACTCGCCCAAGGTGTACGTACCCCCGACGCTTCTCAAGGCGATTAGCTGGATCGAGAGCGCCACCTCGCAGGGGGCGGCGGCGCTCCCCTTCGGCGCGATCGGGCCGGTGCTCGTCTCGTTCGATTGCGGGTACGGCATCGCGCAGGTGACCAGCGGGATGACGGCGCCTCTGGGCGACACGGGCCAGCCGACCGATGAGCAGGCGCTGGTCGGCACGCACTTCGCCTACAACATTGGCCGGGGAGCGGCGATCCTGATCGACAAATGGAACGCGGCGCCCGACGCGCGGCCGATCGTCGGCATCGATACGGGGTCTGACCCCCATATCGTCGAAAACTGGTACTACGCGGTCTGGAGCTACAACGGGTTCACAGGCCCCGGGGCGAACCGCAGCAACCATCCCATGGATCCAATCTACGGCGCATGGCCTCGCACGCCGTACAGCTGCGGCCCCGCGAGCGACGGGTTCAGCCATAACCGGAGCCTGTTCCCGTACCAGGAACTCGTCTACGGCTGCGCCGCGCATCCGCCGATCGTGCAGGGAAAGCCGCTCTGGACCGCATTGCCGGCGACGCTGCCGGACCTCAACAATCCGTACTGGCGCACTCCCCTGGAACTCGCGAAGTTCCAGTACCCGTACACGAAGATGGACCTGCCGACGCCGAAGCCGCAACACCCGGACACGACGCCGAAGCCGGATGCCTCGGCCAGGCTCGCGGTCCTCGGAAAGCCGCAGCTTTCGGTCGACCGCTCCATGGTGCTCGTGACCGTGCGCTCGGGGCAGTCGGCCACGCCGGCCGAAGTGCGCATCTCGAACACCGGGACGGGGATCGTGCCGTGGCGCGTCAGCGCGAGCAAGTCATGGATCAGGGTCTCACTGCAGGCGGGCGTGGCGGTAGGGAGTGACCTGCCCTGCTCTTCCGGATCGCCGTGCGATCGAACGGCCGTCCTGTCGATCAGCGTCGACCCGTCGCAGTTGCTCGGCAGCGACTCCGGGTGGGTCCATATCACCGGGTTGGGACAGGGCGCCGGAACCCAGGACGTGGCGGTCATCGTGCGGGCCAGCGTCGCGATCGGCATCCCCGGAACGACGAAGAACTAGCTACGCGACTCCGTCGATGCCCTCTTCCGGCACCAGGCAGACGTACGTTTCGCCGCGGTAGCGCGAGCAGAGGACGTAGCCGCGCCCGCCGCCCATCGAGATACAGTCCACGACCGAGCCGATCGTCCACCCGGGGCGACGTCCGGCCGCAATTTCGACGCCGCGCGCGACATCGAAGATCTCGGCACCGTCCAGCCGGGCGACGACTTCCTCGCCGACGGCGTACGCGAATCCGGAGGCCGGCTGCACGGCGTTCACGATTCGCCTCCGTGGCGGGGAGGTGCCTCCGGACCGACATGGCGGCCGCGGCGGCAATTTCCTCGTGGCGCCCGCAGTTCAATACACTGAGGCCTGCGGCCGTCCCGGAAATCGTTGGACCGACTGTATGGCCAAATCTCCACGCCGTCAAGAGCCAGACAGCGCACCGGTGCGCAGGCGTCCATATCAACTCGGGAAGCGCATACGCGGCATTGCCGAGACGAGGACCCGCGTGATCCAGGCGACCCGCGACATGCTGTGCGACGACGACTGCCACGCACTGAGCATGGACGCGATCGCCAGGCGAGCCGGCGTCGCCCGCGGCACGCTATATCACCGGTTTACGTCGAAGTTCGAGCTTCTGAGCGCCGTCGTCGCCGACACCGCTGAGCGCGGCGCCGCGCAGCGTGTGCGCATGATCCGCGAATTGCCGGACGCCGCCGCGGCGCTCCGGGAGTACGTGCCGGCTGTGTGCATGTTCTACGCCGGCGACCACCTGCTGCTGCGGAACCTGTTCGGCCTCATGGCGGTCGATGCCGACGCCGGGAAGGTTCTGCAACTCTATGACGACAATCGGCACGCCGGACTCCGGCGCATGGCGCAGCGTCTGATCGACCAGGGCCATCTGCGCGCCGAGTTCACACGTGACGAGGCGGTCGAGGTGCTCTGGATGCTCACGAGCTTCCGTACGTTCGACCACCTGTACGGAGAGAGCGGCCTGCCGCTAGCGGCGGTGTCCTCGCTGTTGTCACGCCTGGCGAACGGCGTGCTGGCGCCCGGCGCCTAGCCGCGTTCACCTTCCTCGGTGGCACGTTCGTCCTGCTCTCGCCGGTGCGCGGTCTCCTCTTCGTCGACCAGCTCGGCCGCGCCGGCCTCGATGTCGCGTTTGATGTCCGCGGGCTGCGGAATGCGCGCTTCGAGCCGTTCGCCGAGGATCGCGTAATAGTTCGCGCCCAGGTAGTGCAGCGGCCGCTCCTCGGGATCGGCGAGCAGCCACGTGCCGTCGAACGCGTCCTGCTCCGCCGAAGCCGCCGCGACCTTGCCGACGAACAGCGTGTGGTCGCCGATCTTGTACGCGTCCTCGACGCCGCACTCGATCCAGCCGACGCAGCCCTCGAGCAGCGGCGCATCGATGCGGCGCGCACGAAACGTCGGCAGCTTCGTCAACTCCAGCTTGCCGAGCTCCGCACCCGAGACACTGCCCAGGTACTGGACGTGGTGCAGGAGCTGGCGCGTCGGGATGTTCAGCGCGAACTCCTCGCTGAAGCGGATCATGTCGTGCGTGTGGCGCGCCGGGTGAACGGCGACGCCGATCAGCGGCGGATCGATGCTCAGCGGCGTCACGAACGCCGCCGGCATAACGTTGTGGGCGCCGTGCCACGCGGTGGAGACCAGCACGACCGGGCCGCCACCGAGCAGGCGGCGCGCCTCGCGTTCATCGATGGAATGCCTCATCCGCGTCCTCCCCGTTTGAACCTGGCTCACTGTATGCGACGGCGTGCCGCGCCGCGAGACGCCGGCCGCGGCACCGCAGTTTGACATTCCGGCGCTCGCTCCGGGATCATCCCGGCACGAGGGAGGGTTCCATGCTCCAGTCCATCGCGGGGTTCCTCGCCTACTTCGACGCGGTGAATCGGCGCGCGATACGCGACGTCGCCGCCCTGCCGCCCGAGGCCGACGGCTGGACGCCGGCGGCGGGCACGGGCGAGAAAGCGTGGAGCATCAACACGCTCATCGGACACATGGCCGGCTCGCGGCTCTACTTCGCAAGCGCGTACCGCGGAGAGGGCTGGATCAGCCCGACACCGCCCGACGTGAGGGCGCGCGATCTCTGGCTGCCGGCCCTCGAGGAGAGCGCGCGCCGATTGCGCGCCACACTCGACGGGACGCCGGATGCATGGCTCGCCCGAAAGGTCCAGATGATCGATACCGACCGCGCGCTGTCGGGCTGGCGCATCCTCCTGATGATGATGGAGCACGACATCCACCACCGCAGCCAGATCGATACGTACGCCGGCCTCAATGGCTGGGACGTTCCCGACATCTACGGCCGCAGCGCGGAGCAGATTCTCCAGCGCCAGGCAGGCGAACGCGCGAAGCACGCAGGCGGTTGACGGCTGCGCGCCGCCGCGGCAGCCGCTAAGGTGAGTGCGTGACGCGCATCGCCTATCTCGACTGCTTCTCCGGCATCAGCGGCGACATGCTGCTCGGCGCGCTCATCGACGCGGGCGCCGATGCTGCGCGCCTGAGTGAAGAGCTTGGCGGCCTCTCGCTGCCGGGCTGGTCGCTTCGCGCGGAACGCGTGCAGCGCTCGGGCCTCGCCGCCACTAGGGCGCACGTCGACCTCGCGGTATCGCCACAGCCACATCGCCGTCTTCCCGACGTGCTGGCGATCATCGAGGCATCGACGCTGCCACACGAGGACCGCAGGCGCGCGAGCGACGTCTTCCGCCTGCTGGCGGGCGCCGAAGCCCGCGTCCACGGCGTGCGCCCCGACGAGATCGAGTTCCACGAGGTCGGCTCGCTCGACGCCATCGTCGACGTTGTAGGCGCGATCGCCGGCATGCGGCTGCTCGGCATCGAGCGGCTGTACTGCTCCGCGCTGCCGGCGGGCGGCGGTACCGCCACGTCGGCGCACGGTGCGCTGCCCGTGCCTGCGCCCGCCACGCTCGAGTTGATGGCCCGCGCCGGCGCGCCGCTCGCGGCCAGCAGCGGTGACCGGCCGATGGAGATGGTAACGCCGACGGGCGCCGCGATCGTCGCGACGCTGGCCACGTTCGAGCGGCCACCGATGCACGTGACGGCCGTCGGTTACGGCGCGGGCGGCCGCGATCCCGAGGGCTGGCCGAACGTGCTGCGTCTCTGGCTCGGTGACGCCATCGAGCCCGCGCGCCCGGCGATGCTGCTCATCGAGACGAACATCGACGACATGAACCCGGAGATCTACGGCTACGTGCAGGAGCAGCTCTTCGCCGCCGGCGCGGCCGATGTCTGGTTCCAGCCCATACAGATGAAGAAGAACCGTCCCGGCGTCCTGCTCGCCGCACTCTGCTCAGCGGAGCGCGAGGACGCCGTCGTGAGCGTGCTGCTGCGCGAGACGTCGACGCTCGGCGTGCGCGTCACGCCGGTGGCTCGGCACGAGGCGCAGCGCGAGACGTTTGAATTCACGTCGAGCCTTGGCCCGGCGGCGGTGAAAGTGAAGCGCCTGCCGGGCGAGCCGCCCCGCGTCGCGCCGGAGTACGAGGCGTGCCGGCGCATCGCGCTGGCGCGCGGCATCGCGCTCGCGGAGGTGTACCGGGTGGTCGAGCAGGAGGCGCTGGAGAAACTAGAATCGAGGACGTAGAACCAATCGGCGATCGACAAACCTGCGCCAAGTCGAGCCGCGGATCTCGGCCGGGGTCCTTAGGTCCTGGGTTCTTGGCGCTAGGTTCTTCTCGGCACCACCGTCGTATCCGGACCGGTGCCTTCGAGCGTGACCGAGCCCTCGGATTGCAGCTTGTGGAGGTGCGACAGGATCTGGCCGGTGGCCATGCCGTGGAGGCGCTTGTCGAGCTCGGGGTAAATCGCTTTGAGCAGCGATTTGACGTCGTCCTTGCCCTTCGCCAGAAGGGCGACGATCTGCTCCTCGCGCTGCTGACGGTGGTCGATCAACTCCTGGATCTTGCGGTTCGGCTCTTTGACGGCCGGACCGTGGCCCGCGCAGAGGATCGCGGCGTCGAGCGCCTGCATCTTCTTGAGCGACCGGATGTACTCGCCCATGTCGCCGTGCGGCGGCGGCGAGATCGCGGCCGTGCCGACGCCGAGCACGTTGTCGCCGGCGAAGAGCGCGCGCTCCTCCTCCAGAAAGAGGCAGAGGTGCCCGGCGGTGTGGCCCGGCGTGTGGACGCAGCGCACGTGCAGCGAGCCGACCTGCAGCACGTCGCCATCCGAGACGCGCACGTCGGGCACGGCGCGGGCCGCTTCCTCGCGCCACTTCTTCGCCTGCTCGCGCGCCGCTTTCTGGTCCTCCGGGATCTCCATGTCGCTCGAACCCATGTCGGGATCGAGCAGGAGCGGCTCTTCGGCCTTGTGCATGACGATCCGCGCGCCCGTTGCCTCGCGCAGCCGGTGCGCGCCCGCCGCGTGGTCGTAGTGATGGTGCGTGATGATGATGTACTCGAGCTTCGGCGAGCCGGCCTCGGCCAGCATCGCGATGCGCTTGTTGTACGAGTCGTCGTCGTTGAAGCCGGCGTCGACCAGCGCCGCTTCGCCGGCGTCGTGGATGAGGAAGACGTTAGGGGGATACGGCTGCGGAAACCACGCCAGGTCGACGTGCAGGCTTTGGACGTGCGGTGTGATCTCGATCATCAAGTATCACCCTTTCCGAGAACCGAGACGCTGTTGCCAGGACTCCGTCAGGCGTCGCCGCGCTTCGTGATAGCGTCGACCTGCGCCATCTCCTCGAGTGTCAACTTCCACGCCGCGGCGGCCGCGTTCTGCGCGACCTGCTCCGGACGCGTCGCGCCGGCGATGACCGACGGCACGTACTCGTGGCTCGCCAACCATCCGATCGCCAGCTCGATCATCGTGTGACCGCGCTCTGTCGCGAACGCTTCCAGCCGCGACAGCGTATCGAAGTTCGGCTCGCTCAGGATCGATGCCGCCCGCGCACCCCAGAGGCCGAGCCTCGTATCCTTCCCCGGCTCCTGTCCCTGCCGGTATTTGCCCGTCAGGAAGCCGCTCGCGAGCGGGAAGTACGGCAGAATGCCCAGCCCGTACTTCTGGCACGCCGGCACCAGCTCCCGCTCGATGCGGCGGTCGAGCAGGTTGTACTGGTTCTGTGCCGTGATGAACGGCGTGAGGTGCTCGCCGCGCGCGATCCACTGCGCCTCGACGACCTGCCAGCCGGTGAAGTTGGAGCAGCCTGCGTAGCGCACTTTGCCGGCGCGCACGACATCGCCGAGCGCCCGCATCGTCTCCTCGATCGGCGTCTTGACGTCAGGAAAGTGCACCTGGATCAGGTCGATGTAGTCGACGCCGAGCCGGCGCAGGCTCGCATCAACGGCCTCGAACACGTAGCGCCGCGACGCGCCGGACCAGAGCGGACCGTCGCCCATCGGTCCGGCGAACTTCGTGGCGATCACGACGTCGCGGCGTCGGCCCTCCAGCGCGCGGCCGAGCATCTCCTCCGACTTCCCGCGGCCGCCGTAGATGTCCGCGGTGTCGAAGAAGTTGATGCCGGCATCGAGCGCGGCGTGTACCACCGCCTTCGTCTGGTCGAGGTCGCAGCGCTGGCCGAAGTTGTTGCACCCCAGACCGACAGCCGACACCTGCAGGCCCGAGTTCCCGAGATTCCGGTATTCCATCAATCACCTCGCAACGCGTCGCCTTCCGGTCGTGCCGACGAGTGTACCGCGCTCGCACGCGGCGGACCCGCGGGGCATTGCAGCCATCATCGTGGTATTGACCACTCCCGCCAACGTGGTTGACTGGACCAGGCGTGGCCGCTGCGCCGCGGTCGCCGCACGCGGCCGTGGCGAGCGGACCGGCGCCACTCGAAATGGCGTACCACTCCAATCACAGGCTGGAGGGCACATATCTCCCACGCTTCACATTCCCCCATGTGGCACGGGCGATCGGACCGCGAGATCGGTGGCTGCGCCTGATATCCTCTATCGGAAACGCCAATAGCTGCACAGACGGCGCTCCGGGCCCATGTTGACCTGGGGCTTGTCAGAAGAACGGCCAGCGAAGCCGTCAGGAGGACAGACACATGGCTCAAGACACGCTCTCCGTCAGTCCGGACCGCACGGTGAAACAGGACACTCTCACGGTCACGGACAACCGCACCGGCAAGACCTACGAGATCCCGATAAAGGACGGCACCGTCAAGGCCATGGATCTGCGGCAGATGAAGGTCGATGCCGACGACTTCGGCCTCATGACGTACGACCCGGCGTTCACGAACACCGCGTCGTGCAAGAGCGCGATCACGTTCATCGATGGCGACAAGGGCATTCTCGAATACCGCGGCTACCCGATTGAGCAGCTCGCGGAGTCCAGCACGTACCTGGAAACCGCATATCTCATCATCTACGGTGAGCTTCCCAACGAGCAGCAGCTCGCTGAGTGGACCCACAACATCACCTACCACACGATGGTCCACGAGAACATCAAGAAGTTCGTCGACGGCTTCAACTACGACGCACACCCCATGGGCACGCTCATCGGCACGGTCGGCGCGTTCTCGACGTACTACCCGGATGCGCGCCACGTCGACGATCCGGCCTCACGTGAGTTGCAGACGTGGCGTCTGATCGCGAAGGTGCCGACGATCGCGGCCTTCGCGTATCGCCACAGCAAGGGACTGCCGTTCGTCTACCCGGACAACGACCTCTCGTTCCCCGGCAACTTCCTCTCCATGCTCTGGAAGATGTCCGAGGCGAAGTACAAGCCCGACCCGGTGCTGGAGAAGGCGATCGACGTGCTCTTCATCCTGCACGCCGACCACGAGCAGAACTGCAGCGCCAACGCGATGCGCGCCGTTGGCAGCTCGCGCTCGGATCCGTTCTCGTCGACGGCCGCCGCCGCGGCCGCGCTCTACGGCCCGCTCCACGGCGGCGCCAACGAGGAAGTCCTCCGCATGCT
>CAYJMJ010000043.1:0-4058 GCA_964371095.1 uncultured Dehalococcoidia bacterium
CGTCTCGCCGTTCGGGCTGCCGCAGCCGCTCGACGTGCTCGTCGACGAGAGCCTGTGCCGGTTCGAGACGGTGTGGACCGCCGGCGGCACGCCTTCGGCCATCCTGCCGATCGTGCTGAGCGCGCTCGTGCGCCACACCGGCGGAGTCATCGCCGCAGTCGCGACGTGACGGTTGCCTTGCCAGAGGAGAGCATGCCTCCCGTTGGCGCCGGGCGACAATTGACGCCCGGCCTTGACAACGGCCCGTCTCGACCGTGAAATGGCACGCGGCCGCTCCGCGGCCGGTCGCTATCCTGAGCAGCTTCCCCGCAACGACGGCCCTACTGTTCGGATGAAATGCCCGGCGGCCTGTTCGGGCTCCGGCAGATGGAATCCTGGGAGGTTCGCAATGATTCGCTTGCTGAGCATCTTCTCCGCGCTCCTCGTCCTGGGCATCGCCGTCGCAGCGTGCGGCGGCAAATCAAAGACACAGGGCACGCCGACGAGCGCGTCGCAATCACCGGCCGCTTCGGGAACAGCGCGGGGCGGCGCCGCCGCACCGCAGAACGCGACGGCGCTGGCCAGCGGATCGCCCGCGCCGGCAAATCAGACGCCCGGCGCAGGCGCGCCCGATGGTGCAGGGGGCACACCGGCCGGCGACGGCGCAGCGCCCGGCTCGGCGAGCGGAACCCCGTCGTACACATTCTCCACGCCCACCGGGAGCGAGGCGTCGCCCGGCGCCGGCGGCGCTCCCACGCCGGGCGCTCCGCCATCGACGGCCGTGTCCGGCGGTCCGGCAGGCGGCGCCATCGCTGTGGGCGCGACGACGCTCGCCGCCGGAAACGTCGAAGTGGCCGTGAATCTCACCGGCACGGGGATACCCGCGTTCGTGGGATTCAACGTCCACCTGCGCTGGAACGCGTCGATCTTGAAGTTTGCCTCGGCGAACAGCACCGGCACCGTTCTCACCGGGTCGGTCTTTTGTCCGAGCGCGCTAGCGGACGCCGACGGCGCGGGTGCAATCCTTGCCTGCACGGCGGTCCCCACCACCGAGGTGTCGTCTGCCGGACTCCTGGGAACGTTCGTACTGACTCCGGTGGGAACGGGGTGCTCGCCGCTCCACTTGTTCACGGTCGGTGGTGCAGACGGCGGGGACACCGGCGACGGCACCTTCACCATGGACACGGCGACGAAGGTCGTGCTCACGGTGACGGTGGACGGGAGTGTCGACCAGGCGGGCCAGCACTGTTGACGCGGGCGCCGTCGGTTCCCGCTACAGGGCGAACTCCGACATCGTGACGGTGCGGCCCTGTTCGATGGATCGCTGTGCGGCCAGCCCCATCGCCACCGCGATCTGTCCGTCGCGGGCCGACACCTCCGGCGGCGTCCCGTCGCGCAGTGCCCGCTGAAACGCCAGGTGCTGGTAGTACGATGCGCCGTGGTGGTAGCCCGCCTTCGCCGCGTCCTCCGGCACGTCGATCTCGTACGTCTCAATCGACGCGGGCGCGCGCGTCCCGACGACGACGAGGCGGTCTGGGAGCAGGCACTCCACCTTGCCGAGATCGCCCGTCGCTGCAAGCTCCTGCGCGTGCGGCGATGCCTCGGCGAACATGCAGAGGTCGAGCAGCGCGCGCGCTCCGTTGTCGAAGTCCACGGTCACGAACGCGTTGTCGAGGATGTCCGGCGCCTCGCCGTCGTACGTCTCGTCCAGGTGGTTGACGTCCATCGCGCCGGACGCGAACACGCGCAGCGGCTCCGCCTGGAGGACGTGCCGCATCAGGTCGAAGTGGTGGCAGCTCTTCTCGACGAGCGTCCCGCCCGTGTTCCGGTTGAACCGGTTCCAGTCGCCGACCTTCTTGAGGAACGGGAAGCGATGCTCGCGGATTGAGAGCATTCGCACGCGACCCGCGGCCCCGCCGCGCACCTCATCGATGAATCGCGTCACCGGCAGCATGTAGCGATACTCCATGCCGACCCAGAACAGCGCCGGGTGGCGCGCGGCGGCGGCGACGGCCCAGGCGCAATCCGCGGCGGTGGTGCAGAGCGGCTTCTCGCACAGCACCGGCAGGCGCGTCTCGAGCACATCGCGGAGCACCGCGGTGTGCGTGAAGTTCGGCGTGGCGATGATCACCGCGTCGATCGGCGCATCACTCAGCATCAGCCGGTAGTCGTCGTAGATGCGCAGGCCGCCGCCCGCCGTGCGCGCCGCCCAACGCTGTGATCGCGGGTCAGGGTCCGCAGCCGCGACGACCTCCGCATCGGGAATGATCGCGATGTTCCGCATGTGCTCCAGCCCCATGAGACCGGTGCCGATGATGCCGTATCGAATCGTCGAGGTCATGATGCGGTGAGCGTGCGGCGTGAGCGGATGGAACGCAAGCCGCCCGTCGCTGTGCCCTTACCGGGGCGTACGGCCGCGCGCCAGAAACGGGCCGAATGGCCCTCACAGCCCCTCGGCGCGATCCGATAGAGTTAGTGAAGGGATATTCACTATCGGAGCGGGCAGCCATGGCGAAGCGGGCGCCGAAACGGCCAGCGGACGAGCGAAAACGGCTGATCCTCGAGGGCGCCGAGGCCGTGTTCGCCGATCTGGGATTCGCGGGAGCGGATACGACGAAGCTGGCGCGCGCGGCCGGCGTCACGGCGCCCGCGCTGTACCGCTACTTCCCGAGCAAGAAGGACCTCTTTCTCAGCACGCTCAAGCACGCCGGGCCGCGGCTCGCGGGCATCCTGAGCGAGGTCGTCGACGAGAGCGCCGACCCGCTCGATGCCATCTGGTCGTTCGGGCTGGGCTACTACGACCGGGTGCAGAACCATGCTCCGGTGATGAAGCTGTGGTTCCAGGCGCTGTGCGAGTCCGATGACCCGGAGACGCGCTCGGTGCTCCAGGCGAATTTCACCGGGCTCGTCGATCTCCTGCAGGCAAACCTCGAAGAAGGGAAGCGGCAGGGGCTGGTCGAGCCGGGGATCGACACGCGCGTCGCCGCGTGGCACTTCATGTCGATCGGCCTCACGTTCGAGCTGATCAACCTGCTCGGTCTCGATGGCGAGCTGGACCGCGCCAAGGTAGAGCATTGGGGCAGGCTCTATCTCAAATCGATAAGGAGGGAGAGCGGTGAGACCGCCGATGGCGTCGGCGCCGAACGCGGCTGACGAACGCTGCGTGTGCGGCAGCCTGGTCGCGAAGATCACCCCCGCCGGGGTGGAGATCCTGTGCCGCCGCTGCAAGCGGACGCATCGCATCCCGTGGACCGCAGTGCGGGACGACAAGCGTGTGACGGTGAACGAACAGCGATAGCAGCCGAGAGCCGCGAGGCCAGAGGCGTTGAGCCCAGAGCCCGGTTAGTGCGAAGAGCACGGCCGGGCTCGTGTGATCTCGGAGGAGCGCGTGATTGTGAAGAAGCAGAACCTCGACGGGGCGACGCGGGAAGATCTGCTGCGCCTGACCTGGTACTGGCACGACGCGCGCTGGTTCGCCGCCGTGGCCGCCGAGTTCGGCATCGACGCGGCCAACCGCGTCAATCGCGGGATCGTGCGCGCGCTCGGCCAGGCGGAGATGAGACGCCTGATGAAGGCGCTGGCGGCCGATCGTGTGGACGGCATCGGCGATGCGCTCGAGTTGTTCGAGGACGGGCGGGAACTGTTCGTCCCGGCGTCGCTCGTCGAATCGAGTGTGCGCGCCGCCGGCGACCGCGCGTACGACGTGGCCATCGGGCGCTGCTTCGTCCACGACAACATCGTTCGCGCCGGCGTCGCCGAGTCGTACCAGTGCGCCGTCTTCGATCGCGTCGCCGGTTGGCACGAGGCGTGGGGCTTGCCGCTCGTGGACGAGCCGCCGGCCGGCACCTGCGCCATGGCGGCCGGACGGCCATGCCGGCGACGATTCGCCGTCGAGTAGGAAAGGAGACAGAGATGGTCACGACTACGTCCGAGCGGATCGAGCTGCTTCGGAGCACGCTGCGGAGGTTCATCACGGAGGAGGTCATCCCGCAGCAGCGGGAGCACGGGCTGGACGCCGACCAGGCGCCCCCGGCGGCGGGATCAGCTGCCTCCTCGTCGATGCTGATGCGCCGGGCTAT
>CAYJMJ010000043.1:4158-26281 GCA_964371095.1 uncultured Dehalococcoidia bacterium
CGCCCCCGGCGGCGGGATCAGCTGCCTCCTCGTCGATGCTGATGCGCCGGGCTATCGCGTGAGCCGATCTCACACCTGCATGGGGTTCACCGGCTTTCAGGGCGAGCTGACGTTCGATGACGTCCGCGTCCCGGCGGACAACGTGCTCGGACCGGAAGGCGTCGGGCTGCTCCTGGCCCTCTACTGGATCAAGGGCAATCGCGGCCGAACCGCCGCGATGGCCGCCGGCATCGCCCGGCGCATGCTGGCGCAGAGCGCCTCGTACGCCAAACAGCGCGTCCAGTTCGGCAGCCCCATCGCCTCGTACCAGGCGATCCAGCTCAAGCTCGCGGACATGGCGACCGAGCTGTTCGCCGCCGAGAACATGGTCGCGCGAACGGCGACGATGCGCGACCAGAGCCTCGACATCCGCAAGGGAGCGGCGATGACCAGGCTGTACTGCTCGGAGATGGTGATCCGCGCGGCGTACGAGGCGATCCAGATCCACGGCGGCGCGTGCTGCATGCGCGAGACCGGCATCGAGCGCGCGTACCGGATGGTGCGCGTGCTGACGATCCTCGAGGGCACGCCGGAGATGCAGCGTCTCACGATCGCCCGCCGGGTGCTGAAGGACTGAGCGATGGCGATCGACGAGCTGCACGCCGAACGGCCCGATTCCGCGATGGTCCCGGCGCCATGGGGATGGCTGCGACGCGTCCTCTCGCACGGCTCGCCGGCCGGTGACGTCGATGCCAGCGGTCGTGCAACGGTGTGCCTCGGGCCGCAGCGCCGCGCCGCGCCGAACGAATCGATGATCGTGGTCGTCGGACTGGTTCAGATCTCCGCCGTGCTCCAGTTTCACCTCTCGTCGCCGCGTGCGCGGCGGCGCTGAGCCACGGCGCTCGCCCGGCTATGTTCCGCAGCAAACTGGCGCCATACCGCCACCGGCTCGCGGCAGCCGCGAGCGTCGCCTCCGGCATTTGCCTGAATCGGTCTCGAATCGGGTTTGACATCGCCCCGACGTACGGCTACAATCCTGACTAATTCGATACAGAATGTAGGATAACGGCGCCGATGCCGGCACTCAGGTTCCTGGCCGTGGCCGCGCTCCTCGCTCTGGGCTCGGCGTGCGGTTCGAGCAGCGCGACGAGCAGCACGCCGGCGGCAGGCGGCACCGCTGCGTCGCCGGCCGACATCCGGACGTCGTCCGGACCCGTGACGCTGCACCTCGGCTATTTCCCGAATGTTACGCACGCGCAGCCTATCGTGGGCCTCGCGCGCGGCACGTTCCAGCAGGCGCTCGGCGCCAACGTGACTCTCGACACAAAGACGTTCAACGCCGGCGGCGACGAGATCACCGCGCTGTTCGCCGGCGCCATCGATATCGGCTACATCGGACCCAGCCCCGCGGTGAACGGGTTCGTGAAATCGAAAGGCGACGAGGTGCGCATCATCGCGGGCGCAGTGAGCGGCGGCGCGGCGCTGATCGTGCGCGACGGGTCCGGCATCGCGACGGCGGCCGACTTCGCCAATAAGAAGGTGGCGACGCCTCAGCTCGGCAACACGCAGGACGTCGCGTTGCGGACATGGCTCCAGGACAACAAGCTCGCCGCACGCGAGCAGGGCGGAAACGTCACGATCATCCCAACCGACAACGCGACGACGCTCACCGCACTGCAGAAGGGCGACATCGACGCGGCGTGGGTGCCCGAGCCCTGGGGCACGCGCCTGATCCAGGAGGCCGGCGGCAAGCTCTTCCTCGACGAGAAGGATCTCTGGCCGAACGGTCAGTTCCCAACGACGACCGTCATCGCGCGCGCAGATTTTCTCGAGGAGCACCCGGACGTCGTGCTCAATTTCCTGCGCGCGCACATCGACACGACGGAGTGGATCGCGGCGAACCCGGCGGACGCCAAGAAGCTGGTCAATGAAGGCATCCAGAAACTCACGAGCAAGGCGCTGAAGCAGGCGACGATCGACGGGGCCTGGAGCCACATCGCCGTGACCAACGACCCGCTGGCGTCGGCAGTGTTGAAGGCGTCCGACAACGCGTTCGCGTTGAGCTTCCTCGGGACGAAGAAACCGGATCTGGCGAAGCTGTTCGCGCTCGACTTGCTGAACAAGGCGCTCACGGAGAAGGGTCTCCCTGAGGTGAGGGCAAACTGACGTGGTGGCAATCGCTTCGAGACGCGCGGTGGAGCGGAAGCCGGTGACGGCTGCCCCTGCCGCGCTGCTCTCGATGCGCGCCGTCTCGAGACGCTACGTGACGAGCCGTCACGATACGACGGCCGTCCAGGACCTCAGCATCGAGGTCGACGAGGGCGAGTTCGTCTGTGTCGTCGGACCGTCGGGCTGCGGCAAGTCGACGCTGCTCAACCTCGTGGCGGGGCTGGACCGCCCGACCGGCGGCGAGATCCTGTTCGACGGCAAGCCGCTGCGGCGGCCCGGCGCGGACCGCGTCGTCGTGTTCCAGGACGCGGCGCTCTACCCGTGGCTCAACGTCCGCGCCAACGTCGAGTTCGGGCTGAAGATCAAGGGGATCCGGGGCCGGGAGCTGGGCGCGACCGTGGACCGCTACCTCGAGCTGGTCAACCTGACGAAGTTCTCGCGGGCGTTCGTGCACGAACTCTCCGGCGGCATGAAGCAGCGTGTGCAGCTCGCCCGCGCGCTCGCCGTCGAGCCGCGGATGCTGCTGATGGACGAGCCGTTCGCCGCGCTCGACGCGCAGACGCGCGACGTGCTGCAGGAGGAGCTTCAGCAGATTTGGCTGCGCACCGGCGCCACGATCCTCTTCATCACGCACAACGTGCGCGAGGCGGCGCTCCTCGCCGACCGCGTCCTCGTGATGACGCCCGGCCCCGGCCGCATCAAGGCCGAGATCCCGGTTCCGTTGCAGCGACCGCGCAACCCTGACACGCACGCCGTCGTCGACTTCGCCGCCGAGATCCGGCGCGAGCTGCAGCACGACGAGTACTCCAGCAAGGCATCGGGCGCGGGCTATGTTATCTAGGCTCTTCAGCGCCGCCAACGCCTGGCGGCTCGTGCGCCAGGCCGTGTTCTACGCCGCGATCCTCGCCCTGTGGCAGCTCCTCTACACCCTTGAGATCTGGAAGCCGTACCTCTTCCCCTCGCCGCACGACGTCTGGTCGTCGCTGCGGTCCAACGTCGAGAGCGGCCTGCTCTGGGATTCGATGAGGGCGAGCCTGGACCGGCTGGCCGTCGGATTCGTGCTGGCGTTCATCATCGGCATGGTCATCGGCATCGCCTGCGGCACGATGCGCTGGGTCGACGAGACGGTGGGCAGCGTCGTGCTCGGGATGCAGTCGTTGCCGAGCATCGCCTGGCTGCCGCTCGCCGTGCTCTGGTTCGGCCTTTCGCCGAAGGCGATCATGTTCGTCGTGTTGATGGGGTCGGTATTCGCGATCGCGATCTCGGCCCGAGACGGTGTGCGCAACATCCCGCCGCTGCAGCGCCGTGCCGCGCAGGTCTTCGGGGCCAGCCGGCTGCAGACGCTTCGCTACGTCACGCTGCCGGGCATGCTGCCGTCGATGGCGCAGGGCCTCAAGCTCGGGTGGTCGTTCTCCTGGCGTTCGCTGATGGCCGCCGAGCTGATCTACTCGGCAGTGGGTCTCGGTCACCTGCTGCAGGTTGGCCGCGACCAGAGCGACATGCCGCTGGTCATCGCCGTCATGGCGGTGATCGTCGCCGTCGGACTCGCATTCGATCGTCTGCTCTTCGGCCCCGCCGAATCGTGGGTGCGGCACCGATGGGGCCTGTCGCAGCTGTAGACGAGCGGTCCGGCGTGCCCGGCCGCTTGACAGCGCGCCGCCGCGGGCACTACGCTCCCACGAGCGACGACGACGAATTCCGAGGGGAGGTGCGAAAGATGACGATATCCACTGTCAACACCATCGCATCCTCGCGCCCCGGAAGGCTCGTCGCGTAACCGTCACCCCCGTGATCTGACGTTGAGACGCTGGCCGCCGATCGGGCGGCCTTTTCGTTTCATGCGGACAGCCGCGCGCGAGCATGCGCTGCGGCTGATTTCGTTGCCCGAGAAAAGGAGGCGACCAATGGCCAACACGGTTCTGAACGCGCACCAACTCAACCAGTGCCAGACATCACGACGTGGAGGACAGCTTGGGTCAGAACAAGTCAAACGAGGACCAGCAGGCGCTCGATGAATTCGTCGGGCAGGGCCTGATCACGGACGTGCTCGGCACCGTCAAGAGCGGCAAGGAAGCCATCGTCTACTGTTGCGAGGCTGCGCCCGGCAGCGGCGTTCAGTTCCTTGCCGCGAAGGTCTACCGCACGCGCGACGTTCGTGGCTTCAGCAACGATGCCATGTACAACGCCGGCCGGCTGCGTCAGAAGCAGCGCCGCGAGACGCGCGCGATCCTCAACAAGTCCAGCTTCGGCCGGCACGAATCGTTCGCCAAATGGGTGGCCGACGAATACGAGACGCTGGCGCTGCTCCATGGCGGCGGGTGCGCGGTGCCGCGCCCGTTCGCGCACTCAGAGCGTGTGATCGTCATGGAGTACATCGGCGATGAGCGGGCGCCTGCTCCCACGCTGAGCAGCGTGCGCCTTGACCTGTGCGCGGCGCGCCAGGTGTTCGATGCCGTGATGCGAAACGTCGAGCTGGCCCTCGCGTGCGATCGGATCCACGGCGACCTGTCGGCGTACAACGTGCTCTATCACGAAGGCGCGGTACGCATCATCGACTTCCCGCAGGCCGTCGACGCGCGATTCAATCCGAACGCACTGGACCTGCTGGAGCGGGACCTGGCGAACCTGTGCGGTTTCTTCGCCCGCCGCGGGGTCGATGCAGACCCGCACCGCATCGCCCGCGCGCTCTGGGCGCGGTACATCCGTTCAGAGCTATGAGGGAACGGAGGTCGCCCGCGCTCGAGAATGATGCGCAACGGTGCGGCCGCCGCCTAGTGCGCGTGGGCGGGCGTTGTGTTGGGCATGTCGGTCGGTGGCGCCAGGTTCTGCACCTGCGTCGGAATCGGGGCGGCGCGGCGCTTGCCGGTCAGATCGAACGTCAGGACGCCGGCGTATCGGTCCGTGACCGTCAGCGAGTCCGGCGTGATGAAGAGGCCCGCGGGCGCCACGAACATCGTCGTCGAGTTGACGTTTCGCGTGTCGCGCCGGCCGATCAGGCCGAGGTAGCCGCCGTCGGGCGCGAACACCTCCACGGCGGCGAGCAGCCCGTCGCTCACGAAGACGCGTCCCTGCCGATCGACCGCCACGCCCTTCGGGCGGGAGAGCCGGCCGACGGTGTCGCCGCGCTCTCCGAACTGTTGCAGGTACGCGCCGGCTGGCGAGAGCTTCACGACGCGGGCATTCAGCGTGTCAACCACGTACACGTTGCCGCCATCGTCGACCGCGACCGCACCCGGCACGTTGAACCCGCGGTCGCCGCCGGCGCGCGTGCCGGTGCCGGCCGTCCACACCACCGTGCCGTTCGCATCGAACCGGCTCACCTGGTGATTGTCCGCGTCCGAGGCGACGAGCCCGCGGTCCGCCGTCACGGCGACGCCGATGGGTCGCGCCGCCTTGCCGTTGACGCCTTGCGGCAGCGACAGCACCCTTTCCACGCGCCCCGACTGGTCGAGCACCAGCACGGTTCCGCCGACCGAGTTGGCGACGAACAGGCTCTTGCCATCGGTGGCGATCGCCATCGGCATCTGGAGCGAAGCCGCCCCGTCGAGCCGCGGGCCGAACGTCGCCAGCGGCTCGCCGTCTGGTCCGAGCTTGGAGATGCGATTGTTTCCCGTGTCGAGCACGAACGTCGTGTCGCCGATCGTCGCCGCGGCCGCGGGCACCGTCCAGGCGTCGTCGCCCGGGCCGCCGATGCCCCGCACGAACGCCGCCGGGTAGACGAGGCGTGATACCGTGATGCCCGATGTGCCCGCGCCGCCCGGCAGGATCGCCGGCACGATGAACGCCACCGCCGTTACGCCAAGGAGCGCGAGCGCCGCGATCGTCAGGAGCTTCTTGTGCAGCTCCGCCGGCAGCAGGTGCTCCGCACCCCACAGGCCATATGAACCGCTCTCCAACTGGCTACCTCGTCTCTTTCGGCTACTTCTTGTGGCAGTTCTGGCACAGGTCGGCCGTCTGCATCGTGTTGAACTGTGTGCCGGGCGTGCCGCCGTGCGTGGCGTGGCAGCTCAGGCACTTGACGTACTCGCCCGGCCCGGTCCCCTCGGCGTTCCACAGCCGCGTGCCCGTGAAGTCGCCGTGGTACGGGTCCCAGTTGCTGTCCGTCGGGCTCACGCCGCGCGCAGCCGCGTCGATGTCGACGGGGTGGTTCACGGGTCCGGCCTTGGCGTGGCAGTTGCGGCAGAAGTCCGCGCCACCCGGCAGCTTGAGGAACTTGGCGAACGGAGTGCCGTGCGGATCGTGACAGCGGTCGCAGTCGGCGCCGCGGACGCCCGGACTGCGCAGGTGCAGCGGGCGCGTCAGGTCGAACGCGAACGTGCCGATCGTCGTGACCGTGCCGTCGTGGCAGCTGAAGCAGAGCGGCCGCAGGCCGGCGAAGGTGCCCTCCGTGTTGGGCTTTGCCGCCCACAGCACGTCGGAACCGGATTCGTGCGGTACGTGGCAGTTCACGCAGACCGGGGTGCCGGGGATCGTCACGTCGTGCTGCGTGCCGGCGACGGTCTTCACTTCGCCGAACGCCTCGCGCCCCTCGAGCGACAGGAACAGCCCGAGCGTCACGGCGGCGACTGCGGCGATCGTCGCGAGATGCTTCATCGGCGTGGCGGCCTCCGCTCGCCGGCCTCGCTGCTCCCGCGAGTGTCGTGCGCCCGTGCGCGGTGCATCACTGCGGCCCCAGCTCGTACACGAACATGCCCGAAAGGCGATCCATCACGTAGAGGTGGTTGCCTTCGACCTCGACGCCGTGCGGATACTGCAGCCCTGAGTCCGATGCGCCGCCCGCGTCGCCCACCGACTTCCCGATGGAGCCGAGGAACTCGCCGTCGCTCCCGAACACACGCACCTCCCGCAGCCCCTGGTCGGTGACGAAGAGCCGGCCGAACCCGTCGACGGCGACGTCGAGCGGCATCGACAACGCGTTCTGCCCGATCGCATTGATGAACGTGCCTTTCGCCGAGTACTCGCGGATCTCGTGGCGGCCGGTGTCAGCGACCCAGAGATGGCCCTGCGCGTCGACCGCAAGCCCCGCGGGCGCGGTGAATTCGTTGCTGCCCGAGGCCGCCAGCCCGCCGCCGATGGTCGTGAGAAGCGTGCCGCTCGCGTTCACGAGCATCACGCGGTGGTTGTTCCCGTCGCTCAGCCAGATATCGCCGTTGGCCGTCACGGCCACGCCCGCGGGCTGGAACGGACGCGCGGCTTTCGGCAGCTGCGGCTGGATGATGGCGTCCACGCGCCCCGTGGCCGACAACTGCACGATGTTGCCGAACAGCGGCGCGGCCACGTAGATCTCGCTGGCGTGGCTCGTCATCGCCACTGCTCGCGCGACCGATGTCTGGCCGTCCGGGTCGCTCTCGAAGATCCGTGCGAGCTGGCCGTCCGGCGTCACCGTCAGGAGGCGCCCTGCGTTCGTGTCGAGCACGAAGACGCGATCGTCCATCATCACGACGTCGGCCGGCAGATTGGGGGAGTTCGGCGTGATGAGCCCCTCTTCATCCGTCAGGAAGGCCGGGATCGTCTGCGTGATGCGATAGTTCAGGGTGTGGTCGCTCACCTCGACGGCGTGCCCGCCGGTCCGGAGCGCCGGCCCTGCGAGCGGGGGCTCTTCGCCGCGCGTCGCCGGCAGCACCAACCCGACGAACACCGCGATGGCAAAGAGCACAGCGAGGGCGCCAAGCAGCGGGCTGACCGACGCCGGACGCAGCGGCCGGCGGAACGTCGCGCCGCCGATCGCCGGCGCGGTGGCGGGCGCCTCGTTCAGGATGCCGAGCACGGTGCGCATCGCGACGAGTCCGAGCACGCCCCAGACGCCGAGCACGGCGAGCGCACCGCCGAGGGGCGCCCATTTTCGCGGCGTCTCGAGCCCGAACTCGGCGTTCTCGTGCGAGTGCGCGGGCGCCGTCGACTCGAAGCGGAACGTCGTCTGGGCGGGCGAGTTCTCGCCGTCGCCGCCGTACCGCACGACGACCGTGTGCTGCCCGGGCCACGTCGGCTCATACGGAAGCTCCGCCGCGCCCGTGACGTCGGTCGTCGCGGTGCCGAGGTTCGTCAGGCGCTCGCCGAACACGGTGGACATCTCGTAGAAGACCACCTGCTCGCCGTGCGTCGGCGCTCCGTCGGCCGAGGTCAACATCGCCGAAAGCGTCACCGTGCCGCGCCCGCCGGACTGGTCGGCCAGCGTCAGTCCGCGCAGCAACATCGGCGCCCGCCCGTCCGATGGGCCCGCCGCGCGCGCTGGACCGGCCGGCGACAGCGTCACCGCGAAGGCGATCATCAGCGCGGCGAGGAGTGAGGACTTCGTCATACGCATCGTTACACCGTCGCGCCGAGCGCGGCTTCTTCGTGATGGCCGGACTCCTGCTCCGCGATCTCCTCGATCTCGAAGATTGAGATGATCGGGAAGAGGCGGAAGAACAGCATCATCAGCAGCGGGATCGCGGCGGCCGCGCCCAGCGTGATGGCGACCTCGACGCGGCTCGGCCAGTAGATGACGACGTCGCTCGGCATGAGCGGCTGCGCGAGCCCGGGCACGACGATCAGGAAGCGCTTGAGCCACATCGCCGCCACGACCGCCGCCGACGCGACGGTGATGCCGAAGATGTTGCGCGTCCACGGCAGCGCCACCATCAGGATCGGGAAGATGAGCCCGCCGATGCCGAACAGCCACATCGCCCACGCCAGCCGGCCCACGAGCAGCAGTTCGAGGATCGATCCGGGGCCATGATGCATCTTGTAGCCCTCGGTCAGGTACTCGGCGAACATGAAGTACCCGTACCCGGCGCCCAGCGCCATCATGATGAAGGCCAGGTACTTGAAGTGCTTCTCGAGGATGTACTCCTCCAGGTGGTACGCCCAGCGGAATGCGGCCGTCACCAGGATCACCGTCGCGACACCGGAGAACATCGCCGCGAGGACGAAGTAGGGCGCGAGGATCGTGCTGTCCCACGCCGGCCGCGATGTCACGCCGAAGAGGAACGCCAGCACCGAGTGAACCGAAACCGCGAGCGGGATGATCACGATCGCCACGACCGTCGTGCCCCACTCGAGCACGTGTTTCTGCGCGGGCGTGCCGCGCCAGCCCAGCGCGAGATAGCGGTACATCAGCTCCCGCGCCTTGCCCGCGGACGGCCCCAGGCGGTCGCGGCAGGCGGCGATGTCCGGGATCAGCGGCAGGTACAGGAAGATCGCGCCGGCGATCAGGTAGGTGTTGACCGCAATCACGTCCCACAGCACCGGCGAGCCGACCTGACCGTAGCGGAAGAGATAGACCATCCGTTCCGGCCGGCCCATGTCGATGATCGGGAACACGGCGCCCACCATCACGGAGGTCACCGCCATCGTCTCAGCGATGCGCGAGAGCGGGGCGCGCCAGGGAGCGTTCGTCAGCCGCAGGATGGCGGACGTCATCGCTCCGCCGTAGCTGATGCCGATGAAGAACACCATGTCGCCGATGTAGAACCCCCACGACACGCGCTGGTTCAGTCCCGTGACGCCGAGCCCTTCCTTGAGCTGCTGGAGATAGGCGACGAGCGCCAGCAGCACGAGTGTCGACAGTGCCGCGACCACGACCCAGAAGTACTGGCCGGGCCGGATGATCGGCCGCATCGCCGCTTCTTCGAGGTCAGCTCGCTCTTGCTGTAGTAAAGCCACCGTACGCTAGCTCCAGTGCTCGCCTTCGATCGTCTGCCCGTGCCCGGCGACGTACCACACGCGCGGACTCGTGTTCAGCTCTTCCTTGAAACGGAACCCATCGTTCTCGCTCAGGTAGCGGGACATCTCGTACGTCTCGCCGGACCGGTTCGTCATCACTCGCGTGTTGAGATCGGCAATGTAGAGCGCGCCCATCGGGCACGCCTCGACGCAGGCGGGCAGCTTGCCCTCATCCACGTAGTGGACGCACAGCACGCACTTGCCGACCGTGCCGCGCCGCTGCGGCACCGGGAACTCCGGCATGGGATCGCCATACGATGCCGGCGGTTGCGGCGGCTGCTGGAAGTTGAAGTAACGCGCCTCGTACGGGCAGGCGGCCATGCACAACCGGCAGCCGATACAGCGATCCTGGTTGACCAGGATCACGCCCTCGGGGCTCTTGAATGTCGCCCCGACCGGGCACACCTTCAGGCAGGGCGGGTTCTCGCACTGCATGCACAGGCGCGGCATGAAGAACTTGTTGCCGTTGGAGTCCTCGATCTCGTAGATCCGGATCCACTCCATCTCCTTTGGCAGGAAGTGGGTCGCCTGGCACGCGTTGGTGCAGTACTTGCAGCCGTCGCACCGCCGCAGGTCGACGACGGCAGCCCACTGGCGCTGCCCCTTCGTCGGCTTGGCCTCCGATGGAGGCGCGGCGATCGCGGGCTGGCTGTTCACCTGCCGCATCGCGGACCAGCCGATCTCGCCGGTGAGTACGAATGCCGTCACGGCGCCGAGTGCGCGCAGCAGGTCTCGTCTGGAGATCGACATCGCCGGAGTTCGCTCCCGGGCGGCCGGCTCGCGTCGCCGTGTCCGCTCTCACTCGCATCCAGATGCCGCATGGTTGCGGCGGATTCCGGATGCGATTGGCCCGTCTGCACCTGCCGGCAGATACCCCACCGCAGGTAGATGAATTGTGGGCCCCGGCTGATCGGTTGACATGCGTGGTACCGCTCCAGCGCAAACAGGCATATCTACCTACGTCAACCCGGAAGGTCTATGCCCACGGATACATGACTAGCGGCGGCCCCCGGCGCTTAATGGGTGGAAACACGGACGGGAGCAAATCGTGGCCGACGTGTCAGATCAGGAGAGCGGTGCACAGGTGCGTGTCGTCATCGCTGACGACCATACGCTGCTGCGCGAAGGCACGAGCAGGATCCTCGAGACCCAGCCCGACATCGTCGTCGTCGGAGAAGCGGCCGATGGCGCCACCGCGGTCGACGCGACCGTTCGCCTGCAGCCCGACGTCGCCCTCCTCGACGTTCGCATGCCGGTGCTCAACGGCATCGACGCCACGCAGAAGATCCGCGAGCTGGCGCCGAACGTCGCCGTCCTCGTGCTCAGCGCGTACGACGACGACGAGTACGTCTCCGCCGTCCTCCGCGCGGGCGCTTCCGGCTATCTCCTGAAGACCGTGCGCGCCAACGAACTCATCGAAGCCGTGCGCCGGGTACGTATGGGCGAGGTCGTGCTGCACCCGGCGATCGCCGGCAAGCTTGCCCGCCTCTTCGTCAGGAACAGCGATGCCGTGCCGGACGAGCAGAAGCTCACCGCGCGGGAGATGGACATTCTGCGGTTGGTGTGCCTCGGGCGGCTCAACAAAGAGATCGCCGGCGAGCTGAGCCTCAGCGTCCGCACCGTCGAAGGCCACCTGAACGCCATCCTCGGCAAGCTCGGCGCGCGATCGCGGACCGAGGCGGCGATGTACGCCTCGTCGAAGGGCTGGTTCACCGAAGGCGGTTGGTCGCCGTGGGCGCACACGTAGAGATCGCCGCGTCGCGGCCCGCCACCGAAGCTGCGCCGACGGGTGTCATCGAGCGGTTCGGCGCGATGATCGCCGGCGCCCGCGTGCCCGTCAAGGACGGCCGCTTCTGGCTGATCCAGTTCCTCATATTCGGGATCGCCGGTCTCCACAATGCGCTCGAGGGGATCGGCACGTTTCCGCAAGAAGACCTCCTGTGCTTCGTGCCGACGTCGTTCTTCTTCATGCCGGTGCTGCTCGCCGCGGTCAACTTCGGGATGCGCGGCGCCGTCGCAACGGCGATCTGGTGCACCGTGCTGACGATGCCCAACTCGTTCATCTGGCACGCTGGTTACGAGCGGTACGGCGAGATGGCGCAGATCGCCTTCGTCGATATCGCCGGCGTGCTCCTGGGCATGCGCGTCGATCAGGAGCGCACGGCCCAGGCGCGCGTCGCCGCCGTGACGCGATCGCTCGAGCTGTCGCAACTCAAGTACCGCCTGCTGTTCGAGTCCGCTCGCGAAGGCATCCTGGTGCTCGATGCGTCCGGTCGCATCGTCGAGTCCAACGCCGCTGCGCGCGCCCTCGCCCAGCCGCCGCATCACGAGTTGCACCTCCGCCAATTGGGCGACGTCTTCCCGCCCGAGGCCGCGCGCCAGATCATGGACCAGGCGTCCCATCCCCAGAACGGCACGCGCGCGATCGCGCTCGGGGAACGCGGCGCGGACGAGACGTGGGTCGAGCCGCTCTGCACCCGGTTGGATGGGGATCCACCTGCCACGCAGGTGGTGCTGCGGAACGTGACGCAGCAACGGCGCCGCCAGATCGGCCTCGAGACCTATACGGCGCAGGTGCACCAGGCACAGGAGGACGAGCGCCGCCGCATCGCTCAGGAGATCCACGACGAGACGGTGCAATCGCTCGTCATGCTCTGCCGGCAGCTCGATGACCTCGAAGACGCCTCGATCGCCGCGTCACCCGCCGTCGCTGCCAGCCTCCACCAGACCCGCGACCACGCCGAACAGATCGTCGAGGAGCTGCGCGTCCTCATCCGAGGCATACGTCCGCCGCTGCTCGACGATCTCGGCCTCGCCCCGGCGGTGCAACGCCTTCTCGCCGATCTCGGCGCGCACTCGTCGATACGCACGAATCTCGTCGTCACGGGCGCGGCGCGCCGCGCGCCCCACGCCGTCGAGCTGGCGATGTTGCGCGTCGCGCAGGAGGCGCTGCACAACGCCGAGCGCCACGGCGCGCCGGCGCACATCGAGATTCGCCTCAAGTACGAGTACGGGAGCGTCGAGATGGAGATCCGCGACGATGGCTGCGGCTTCGTCGCGCCGCAGGACCCGTCCGACCTGGCGAAGACGGGGAACTGGGGGGTCGTCGGCATGTACGAGCGCGCCCGCGAGGTCGGCGGCGAGCTGCACCTCTCATCGACGCCCGGCGTCGGCACCATCGTCAGCGCCGTGTTCGCCCTCTGACGGCGCGCCGATCCCGCCATCTGTCCGAGACACAGCGGTACCCGCGCACGTCGCACCCCAATCGGCGCAGCGACGCCTCGCGCTCCGAGGAACCGCGCACGATCGCATCACAAAATACGATCGGACGACGAAAGGTGTACAGTTTGTACCGCTTTCACTATGGACGCGCGCAAGCATCGTCGCCGACAATCCGTCCGCGATGGCCGACTGGTACGTCCTCTTGCGCGGCGCCCGGAGGGACCTGGGGCTGAGCCCGGCGGATCTCGCCGGGCGCGCCGGCATCTCCGAGGCCTCCGTGCGCGCCTACGAGATGGGCCGCCGCCACCCGACGCGCGAACACCTCGCCGAGATGCTGACCTGTCTGCGGCTCGATCGGCGGTCCAGGAACGACGTCCTCATCAACGCCGGATTCGCGCCCGACGCGATCGACATGCCCGACGGATCGCTGTCGCGCAAGGAGGCGGCCCGCCTCGTCCACGAGCGGCCGTGGCCCGCGTTCGTACTCAACGAGGTCATGGAGGTCGTCGCGAGTAACCGCGTCGGCACCCGGCTGACCGGCCTGACGCGGCAGGATCTCGAGGACCGCGTCGACCGAAACGTCCTGGTAATCGCCGCACGCGTCGTCGCCGCGCCGACATCCGGTCAGATGCGGGACTGGGGCATGGCCGCGCGGCGTGTCATCGCACGCATGAAGGCGGCCGGCGTCGGCACGCTCGATGACCCGGACCCGTACTTTGCGGCGCTCCTCGAGCGAATAGCGTGGGGAGGCCGCGGACTCCTTCACGAGTTCGCGGCGCAGTGGGAAGCGACGCCGCCCGGGGGCCAGCCCGCCATGTCGTGGTCCTACCCCGCGCACTGGACCCTTCGCGATGGCGGCACGCTGAATCTTCACTGCGTCGCCACGCGCGTCAATACGCAGGACCCCATCGAGATCCACGACTGGATTCCGGCCGACGCCGCGTCCGCCGCCATGCTCGAGGTCGTGGTCGCGTCGCGTCGCGGACGCCAGCCCTGATCGGATCCGCGCCCGTGGCCGGGTTTTCCCAGCCCGCGTCGTGCTGATGCAAGGCATGCCTGCATCGACTGGCGCAAGCGTCAGTCATCCAGTTCTCCGCCCGCCGGCTCGTGCAGTGCTGTCCCAACGGCGTCGGTCACCGCGACGCGAAGCGTGCGGCGTAGCCGTCCCCGGTCAAGGACTCGCCGTGGAGAGCTGCGCGTCCGCCGCCGGCGGACCGACGCGGTACGACGCCACATCTGAGGACTTCGGGCGCGTGCGCCGCCGAGCACCCGGTGCGCAGGCGTTGACATCCCCACGCGTACACGCCGAGGAATTACGCGCGGACCGGCGCCTCTGACGCGCCGGGCGGCGCGTCGGCTTCGAGCGGGAGCCAGGCCTCGGCCCAGGCCGCGATCGAATCGACGACCCCCGCCAGCGCGCGCCCCTTCTCGGTGACGTGATACTCGATGCGCACCGGCGTTTCGGGAAACACCGTCCGCTCGACGATCCCCTCCGCCTCCAGCTCCTTCAGCCGCTCCGAGAGCATGCGGTCGCTGAGCCCGGGCACGGTCTGCGTCAGGTCGCTGAACCGGCAGACGCCGCCGAGCATCGCGCGGATGATCGCGCCGGTCCAGCGGCGGCCGATCAGCTCCACCGCGTGGTGGTAGCGCGGGCAGAAGCCCCCGGCGTGGTCGGTCTCGGATTCCATGCAGCCATTATTACGCAAGGTAAGCCACTTGACAAGGGTAATCTTATTCACGTACAGTGGCTTATGAAAGATTACGGACTGGTGGATGGGAAGCCGGACCGTGGAACACCAGAGGAGAAGCACGCATGACCACCGAAACAGCCATCAGCACCTGGACCATCGACGCGTCGCACACGATCGCCGAGTTCGCCGTGCGCCACATGATGGTCTCTACCGTCAAGGGCCGCTTCGCGAAACTCGAAGGCGTGATCGTGGCCAACGAAGCTGACCCGCTTGCGTCGTCCGTCACGGCGTCGATCGACGTTGCCAGCATCGATACGCGGGACGAGCAGCGCGACGCGCACCTGCGCTCGGACGACTTCTTCAACGCGGAGAAGTTCCCGCGGATCACGTTCGCCAGCAAGCGCGTCGAGCGGGTCGATGCGGAGAACTACCGCGTGATCGGCGACTTGACCATCCGCGACGTAACGAAGGTGGTCGTGCTCGACACCGAGTTCGAGGGGCAGGTGCGCGACCCGTACGGCAACCTGCGGGCGGGATTCACCGCGACGACGCAGATCAACCGTGGCGACTTCGGCGTGAGCTTCAACGGCGTCCTCGAGGCCGGAGGCGTCATCGTCGGCGACAAGGTGAAGATCACCCTGCACCTGGAAGCCGTCCGCCCGGCCTGATTCGAGGCACCGACGTCCTGGCTGACGCCCCCGCCATCTTTCGGCGGGGGCGTTGGCGTCTACGCGACCTGCAGGCGCAGAGCGGCACACGCCGGCAGCCCAGGGCCGGCGTGTGAGCCTTTGGGGGAATGGTGAGGCATCGGGAATGGCGGTAAACTCCCGCCCGGTCGCCGGTAGAGCCGGATTCGCCTGCCCGGCTTCTCCGTGGCGACAGTGCGGCTTCGCCGCTTCCTTGCGGGACACGGCAGCGGCGCAGCGCGCGATTCTGCCGATTTCAGGGCAACGCCGGCCCGTAGTTCGCCCAAAGTTACCTCGGCTACGTGCTGATCGTTGCCTCGAAAGCCGAACATTGAAGAAGGTGTCAGACTGGATCGTGCGTTCCACGAGGCCGGCGGCCCCGTCGCGCCAGGATCCTTGGAGGTACCACACATGACCAACGAAGCACGCTCCGAGGCCGCATTCCCCGGCATCACCTCGACAGCCGACGGCGTCACGGCCGTCGCGTACGTGGACACGCACATCACCCAGGGTGCCTGCGCGTACCCGATCACCCCGTCCACGGGCATGGGCCAGGCGTACGAGGTGGCGGTGGCCAACGGTGAGCGCAATCTGTGGGGCCAGCCGCTCGCCTTCCTGGAGACGGAGTCCGAGCACAGCTCCGCGTCGGCCTGCGAGGGGTTCGCGGTCTCCGGCGGGCGCGTGAGCAACTTCACGTCCGGCCAGGGCCTCATCCTGATGAAGGAGGTCCTCTACACCATTGCCGGGAAGCGCCTGCCGGCCGTCTTCCACATCGGCGCGCGCGCGTTGACGTCGCAGGCGCTGAACGTGCACGCAGGGCACGATGACATCATGGGCGTCGCTGACACCGGCTGGGGCATGTTGATGGCGATGAACGTCCAGGAGGTGGCCGACCTCGCGCTCATCGCGCGCCGCGCGGCCGAGGACAGCAAGACGCCGTTCTTCAACGTGCAGGACGGGTTCGTGACCACGCACACCGTCGAGAGCGTTCTCCTGCCCGAGCCCGAACTCATGCGGCGCTTCATCGGCGCCCCCGAAGACCGGCTGAGCGCCATCTTCGATCCGGAGACGGGTGTGCAGTCAGGCGTCGTGCAAAACCAGGACGCCTACATGAAGGGCAAGATCGCGCAGCGCGTCTACTACGACCGCGTCGGCGACGCCCTGCTCGCCGCCATGGACGAGTACGGAGACCTGACCGGCCGCCGGTACGGCCTGACGACGGGCTACCGCCTCGACGACGCCGAGTACGCCGTCGTCGCCATGGGCTCCGCCGCCGAGACGGCGATGGCCACGGCCGACTGGCTGCGCGAGCACGACGGCACGCGCATGGGAGTGCTCGCCGTGACGTCGTTCCGGCCGTTCCCGGGCCCGCAGATCACGGCGGCGCTGGCGGGCGTGCGCGCCTTCACCGTGCTCGAGCGGCTCGACGTGCCACTGGCGCAGTCGAACCCGCTGACGGCCGAGATCAAGGCGGCATTCGCCGACGCCGTGTCGGGCGCCGCAGGCTACGCGCCGATCGCGCGGGTCCCCGAGATCTACTCCGGGACGGGCGGCCTCGGCGGCCGCGACATCCGCCCCCGCCATTTCGTCGCCATCGTGCGGAACATGATGCGGCGCGGCAAGCGTACCCTCACGATTGGCATCAGCCACCCGCTGGCGATCCACGCCGACGAGCGCCCGGACATCCGCCCGGCGGGCTCGTTCTCGATGCGGGGGCACTCCGTCGGCGGGTTCGGCTCGATCACGACGAACAAGCTGATCGCGACGGTGGCCGCGGACCTGTTCGGACTGCACGTGCAGGCCTACCCGAAGTACGGTTCCGAGAAGAAGGGCCTGCCGACGACCTACTACCTGACGATGGCGGATCAGCCGATCCGGACGCACTCGGAGCTGGAGTGGGTCGAGCTGGTCATCGTCAACGACGTGAACGCCCTGCGCGGCAGCGACGCGCTGGAAGGCCTGCGCGAGGGCGGCACGATCTTCGTGCAGGCGCAGCAGACCACGCCGGAGGACGTCTGGAACAACATTCCGGAGCGCGCGCGCAAGCAGATCCGCGAGCGCCAGCTGCGCGTGCTCGCACTCGACACCGCGGTCGTGGCCCGGTCGGTGGCGACGAGCCCCGACCTGGTGGTCCGCATGCAGGGCATCGCCATCCTGGGCGTGTTCCTGCGCGCGACCCCCTACGCCCGCGACGCCGGCATCGACCGCGAGGAGCTGATGCGCCGTGTCGAGGGTTTCCTGCACAAACAATTCGGACAGCGCGGCGAGCAGGTCATCCAGGAGAACCTGACGTGCGTGCGGCGCGGCTACGACGAGGTGTTCGAAGTGCCGAGGCACGTCATCGACGAGCAGGTAGTTGCGCGCGCCGGCTGAGGACCATGGCAAAGAAATCGAGGGTGTGATGGGTGAGCGAGGGGAAATCATCGAGCTTGTGCCGGGCGTAGCGCCGCGGTCCGACTTCCGCGAGTGCGTCGTGGGTGCGTACAACCGGAGCGCCGCCGACTGGCAGCTCATCGCGGACGATGCGGTCGCGACGAGCTTCGTGCCGGCCGGCACGGGCGCCGAGCGCGACTTCAGCTACGTGGCGCCGATGATGCCGGCGTTCCTGCCGGATGGCTGCGTCGGCTGCATGGAATGCGTCACCGCCTGCCCGGACACCGCGATCCTGGGGAAAGTGCTCGAACAGCCCGACCTCGACCGGGAGCTGGCGGGAATGGCCGATGAAGGTGCGCGGACGCGCGCCCGCCGCCGCTTCACGAAGACGGCAAAGTACTGGGACACCGCCGAGAAGCGCGGCGAGGAGCCGGGCCTGTTCGGCATCTTCGTCGACCCGACGAAATGCAAGGGCTGCGGCGAGTGCGTCGAGGTCTGCGGCGTGCACGCGGCGCTCGAGATGCGCCCCAAGGCGCCGCAGTGGCTGGACGAAGAGCGCCAGGACATCGCGGTCTATCGCCGGCTGCCGGAGACGCCGGCGCACTTCGTCGAGGACCGCACGCTGGCCGACATGATGCTCGCCGAGCGGTCGCAGCTGTACGTCGGCGGCGCCGGCTCGTGCACTGGCTGCGGCGAGGCGACGGCGATCCGGATGATGCTGGCCGCGACCGGCTTCGTGCACGGGCGCGACAGCATCGGCATCGTGGCGGCGACCGGGTGCAACTCGGTGTTCGGCGCGACCTATCCGTACAACCCGTACCTGGTGACGTGGACGAATTCGCTGTTCGAGAACTCAGCTGCCGTGGCGATGGGCGTCCGCATGCGCTGGGACCAGCGCGGGTGGCTCGACAAGCGGCTGTGGGCGATCGGTGGCGACGGCGCGATGTACGACATCGGCTTCGGCTCGCTATCGCGCCTGCTGGCGTCCGGCATGGACGTGAAGGTGCTCGTGCTGGACACGCAGGCCTACTCGAACACGGGCGGCCAGGCGTCGACGTCGTCGTTCACCGGGCAGAACGCAAAGATGGCCACGTCGGGCAAGGTGCGCCATGGCAAGAGCGAGCGGCGCAAGGAGCTGGCGCTGCTGGCGATGATGCACCCCGACGTGTTCGTCGCTCAGACCATTACCGCAGATCTGAATCACTTCTACCGATCGATCATGGCGGCGAACGAGTACCCCGGCCCGGCGCTGGTCAACGTCTACTCGCCGTGCCAGCCGGAGCACGGCATCGGCGACGACATGTCATCGCACCAGTCGAAGCTCGCCCGCGATTCGCGCGCCTTTCCGGTGTTCGTGTACGACCCGCGCGCCGGCAGCACGATCGCCGAGCGGATGAGCCTGCGCGGCAACCCGGCGATCAAGCAGGACTGGTACACGCACCCGCGCACTGGCGAGCCGGTCGACTTCGTGCAGTTCGCGCGCACCGAGGGCCGGTTCTCGCGCCACTTCGACGTCGACGGCCGGCCGGGCGATGCGCTGCTGGCCGGCCAGGAGGACCGCCTCGCCAACTGGCGGTTGCTGCAGCAACTGGCCGGCGTCGCGTAGGGGGCAGTCCAGCGCTGCCGGGCGCGAGCCGCGCCGGGCGCGGGAGCGCCGAATGACGCCATAGCTCCGGCGTGAGTACGCGGGGAAGCCGCCCCGAATGCCCGAGGCGTTCCTGTTTCCATACCTAAGAGCGCAGACCCGCTCTTGACGCGATCTTGCGCCGCGATTCAGGTTGGCATATTCTCACATCGCTCCGTCCCATGCGTCCTGCCATGTCCCGAAGGCTCGCCATGCGGCTCTCGTCGTTGCTCGTCCTCATTGCCGCCGCCGCGAGCCTGATACTCGCGGCGGAGCGCATGTCCGCGCCGCCCGTCTCCGCCGCCACCACGTGCTTTGGCTTCGTCACCACAATCGAAGGTACGGCCGCCGGCGAGGTCATCGATGGCACCCCCGGTGACGACGTGATCAACGCCCTCGGTGGCAACGATGTCATCAATGGACTCGGTGGAAACGACGCGATCTGCGGCGGCGACGGCGACGACACCATCAACGGCGGCGACGGCAACGACTCGCTCGACGCGGGGTTCGGCGACAACGTCCTGACCGGCGGGCCGGGCGACGACTACATCAAGGGCGGCGGCAGCGGGAGCAGTCACAACACGGTCGACTACAGCGCCGCGCCGGGCCCGATCAGCGCGCCGGGCCCGTTCTCGCCGGCGACGGGCGACGGCACCGACACGCTCTTCGTCGTCGGCCGCGTCATCGGATCGAGCTTCGACGACGTTATCACCGGCTTCATCTGGGTCGATGGCGGCCCCGGGAACGACACGATCACGGGCGACGACGGCAAGAACGATATCGCCGGCGGCCCCGGCAACGACACGCTGAGCGGCCTGGGTGACCAAGATCATTTCTTGCCCGGACCCGGCGACGACGTCATTGATGGCGGCTCCGGGCTCGGTACGACCGGCTACGGCGGCAACTACGACACGATCGACTTCTCGTTCGCCACGGGTCCGATCGTCGTGAGCGACAACCTCGGCGCCGGCACCGCGACCGGCGAAGGCGCCGACACGTTCACCAACATGGAGCAGATGATCGCGGGACCATTCGCCGACACCATCACGGTGGCCGAAGTGTTCTTCTACGTGACGGCAGGTGCCGGCAACGACCACGTCATCGCCGCCGGCTCGTACAGCTGCTGCACCATAACGGTCGAGGGCGGGCCGGGCGATGACATCCTCGATGATCAGACCACTGGCGGCACTGTCCCGGCGATCGTCGCGTCGTACAGGAACGCCGCGGCCGGAGTAGACGCGAACCTGCTGACCGGCGTCGCCACGGGAGAGGGGGCCGACACGCTCATTCATGTCCGCGGCCTCGTCGGATCGCCGCTCGATGACGTGCTGACCGGTGACGACGGCATGAACTACCCGATGTTCGGCGACGCCGGCAACGACGTCATCCACGGAAACGACGGCAACGACACGATCGTCGGCGGCCCGGGCGATGACACACTCGATGGCGGCCCGGGTGGCTACAGCGACCAGGCGGACAAGCTGGACTACGCCGAGGCGGGTGGCTACGTTGCGCCGGCAGCTCTGAACATCAATCTCATCACCGGCGTCGCGACGGGCGACGGCACGGACACGGTCTCCGGATTCGAGGGCGTCGAAGGCTCCGTCTACAACGACACGATCACGCTCGACGATGGAGGCGGCGGTGCGTTCGGCGACGTCGGCAACGATACCCTCATCGGGGGATCGGGCAATGACTTCCTGAATGGCGGCAGCGGAGTGGACACGATCGTCGGGAACGGCGGAAATGACACCATCTTCGCCGGAGGTTGCTTCGGCCCGTGTAGCGGGACTGAGGGCGGCTCGATGGATGGCGGCGCCGGCGACGATACGCTCTATGGCTCGGCGGGCAACGACACGATCGCCGGCGGCGCCAGCAGCGACACGCTGGCCTTCGAGGTCCCCGGGAACGGCGGTCCGACATCCGGCGTCACCGTGAACCTGCTCACGAACAGCAGCACCGGCGACGGCACCGACACGCTCAGCGGCATCGAGAACGTCAGCGGCGGCGCGGGCGGCGATACGATCATCGGCGACGACGGGCCCAACGTCCTTCGCGGTGCGGCATTCCTCCAGCCATCCGGCAGCGACAACATTACCGGCAACGGCGGCGACGACACGATCTTCCCCGGCGACGGCAACGACTCCGCCGACGGCGGTAGCGGTGCGGACGTGCTCGATTACGACGTGAACCCGGGAACGTCGGGGGTCGTTGTCGACCTGTGCGCGGACACCGTCAGCGGCCTGGGTTCCGACACGGTGACGAACTTCGAGCGCGTCAACGGCACCTACTACGACGACACGATCACCGGTTGCACCGGTGACGAGTACCTGTACGGCTACTACGGCGACGACACCATTACCTCCGGCGGCGGCACTGACACGCTCGACGGCGGCTTCGCCGGTGCGGACACCTGCAACGGCGACCTCGACGAGACGTACATCGACTGCGAGATCATCAACAACGGCGAACCGGCGACACCCACGCCCACTTCGTCGCCGACGCCGACGGACACACCGACGCTTACGCCGACACCCACCGGCACGCCGACCGCCACGAACTCGCCGACGAACACCGCGACCTCGACCAGCACGGCCACGGTGACCAACACGCCGACGGCTACGAACACGCCGACCGCAACCAACACGGCGACGAACACCGCGACCGCGACCAGC
>CAYJMJ010000044.1:0-26127 GCA_964371095.1 uncultured Dehalococcoidia bacterium
CCGCGGCGACTGTACGACGGGCGGGCGCGGAACTCCAAGCGGGCGTGTCACCAGCTGCGCTCGCCGGCCCCAATGCGTAGGCCGCTCGCATCTTGACAGATCGCTGCGCCGCGAGTCGAATAGACATATGCTCATGCGCCTGATATTCGCGGCGTGCCTCTGCGCCGCCGTCTTCGCGCCGGCGGGCATCGCTGTAACACCGACGAGCACGCGGGCCGCGGCGTTCGAGCCGCAGGTCAGCGTCTGGATCTCCGACGACGCGCCCGGCGGCCACCCCGATATCACGACCACGATCGAGGCGTCGTCCGGTCCGATGTTCGTACGGACGGAGACTCTGACGCCGGTTGGCGGCGGCACTCATCGCTACGGCGACATCCCCACCGGATGGAGGGTCGGCGAAATCGGTGGTTTCGTCACGGTCCCGGGCGCCGACGGTCAATGCAACCAGCGCTTCACGTACAACAACATTATGCTCCTCGAGGCGGACCCTGATCCGGCCACCTTCCCGGCCTTCCTGCGCGAGCTGGCGCCCGGCGCTCATCTGGTGCGCTACACGGCGGACGTCGCCAGCACGCCTGTGAACATCATCATGGACAACGTGCAGATCGACGGCGTGACGCGGCTGCGCGCGACGACGTTCGTCGGCGATCCGTCACTCTCGCTGCCGACGTGCGCGCCATTCAAGAACCGCGTCATCATGATGGGACAGATCGACCGGACACCGCCCCTTCCGTACCCCGGTTACGCGCCGCCGACGTCCGGGCCGCGCGTGTACGAGTTCAAGTTCACGTCGCGTGACGGCGACGTGGTCGAACGAAAGGCGACAGCGACCGTGCAGCCCGGCCTGCGACCGCGCCTTGAAGGCGACAGGGTGACCTGGAGCGCGGTACCTCGCACGGCATCGTTGAGCCTCGGCGGCAGTGCCACGTACACCACGACCTGTGCGCTGATCCGCCGGCTAGCGATCCGGCAGGAAACTCGTGGTATTGGGCAGAAGCTGCCGGCCGACGCCACGTCGGCGCAGCTCCCCGTCCTACCAGGAACCGACTATGAGTGGGCGCAGATCTGGGCCGACGTGATCGCGTACGACTCCGATGGCGTGTTACTTGCTCGCGACAACGTGCAGTACGACCGTGACTTCAAGACGTGCTGGTACCCGCCTGGCGAGGAACCGTTACTCCACGTCGAGCCGGAGGCGGGGCCGTGCACGGGCACGGTCACGTTCACAGGCGAGCGCTTCCCGGCCGGCGTCAACGTCGAGATCACGATGCCGCCCTACGGCAGCGACGTCAGTGGACCGCGCGTGGCCGTCGCGCCGGTCGCCGCCGACGGCACGTTCGCGGTGGCGGCCACGCTGCCGGCCACCGCGTGCGCGATCGCCTCGATGTTTCCGGACGGCCATATGGGCTTTGCCAGCTACAACGCCGACGAGCCCAAGGGCATGACGATGTTCGCCGGTGCCGGGTACGTGGCATCGATCCCGCCGGGGTACACGCCGCCGCCAATCTTCGGCCCCGTCACGGGTGCCGGCCCGCCAGCGGCGCGCGACGCCACGCCCTGGGCGGGAGCGCTGGCGCTCGCGGGCGCAATGATGGCCGGCGGCGGGCTCGCGCTGCGGCCCAGGTCCGGTGAGCGATGACGACTCCGGTCACCTGGCGAGCCGTCGGCTCCTCGGCGTTTCGTGCGTCACTCGCCGCCGCCGTGGCGGCCGCGTCCTTCGTCGCTCTGCGCGCGAAGTACCGCGGCGACTGCTTGTTCCTCGATTGGCAGATGTTCGCGTTCATGCTCTTCTTTGCCGGGCTCTTCCTGGTCTGTTTCGTCTGGGTGGTGGTGGAAGCCGTCCGCCCAGCCGTCAGCCTTGGTGGCGCTTCGACCAAACGCGCTACGCTCCTCGGAATGCTTGTCGGCTTCGTGATCTACTCTTGCGTCGCGTCGGTCACGTGGCATGTAATCCCGACCAGCGACAGTGCCATGCGCGGGATTCTTGCCGCGTTGTGGCCCATAGGACTGCTTCAACAAACGGGCAACTACAGCTCTGAGTTTTGTGGCTACTGACGTCACGCAGAATCCCGCGGTACGGGCACGCCCTGCGACGCGATGCGCCCGAGTGACACGCGCGCTTTGAGTTCGCGCCACTCGCGTGCCACATTCATCGATCGCGGAGCCGCCCATTGCAACGCGACGCAGCTCCTGCCGGAGAGCGTCATGCCGAAGAAAAGTGAAGATTGCGGTTCAATGTCGTCTATCACCAGCGGGCCGGTCCATCGATGCCACCGCTTGAGCGGCTTGCAGCGAACCGCCCGTTCCACTTCAATGCCGCTCACACGGAGGGGCGATGACCGGCAGCGATGCCGCGGGGCCGATCCCCGGATACTTCGACAGCCCGTTTCCCGGCGAGGACGGCGGGCCACGGCGGCAGCTCGCGCCGCGCGCGGCCGCAGGGCGTCTTGAATCTGGACAACGCGGGCTGAAAAGCCCGCGCCACAATACGAGCGAGTTCCTTCAGCACCCATTAAGGAGGATCGCGCATGGATAACCTCGAAAAGCTCAACACCTTCGCCAGTCGGCTGTTCGCCGGGGTGCTCGGCGTGCGCTTCGTCGAGGCGGCGCCGGAGCGCGTCGTGGCGGAGCTGACGGTGCGCGAGGAGCTGTGCACTACGCCGGGCATCATGCACGGCGGCGCGATCATGGCGTTCGCCGACACGCTCGGGGGCAGCGCGACCGGCCTCAACCTGCCGCCCGGCGCGGGCACCACGACGATCGAATCGAAGACGAACTTCTTCGCGCCCGCTCGCACCGGCGAGACGATCCGGGGCGAGTGCACGGCGCTGCATCGAGGCCGCCGGACGATGGTCTGGCAGACGCGCGTGACCTCCGCTGACGGCAAGCTGCTTGCGATGGTGACACAGACGCAAATCGTGCTGACCTGACGCGCCCTCACCCCCCGCCCCCTCTCCGACAAGGGGAGAGGGGGAGGCGCTGCGCGCGAGGCTTCAGTTCCCGTCGAAGCATTCGTATCGGCCGGGGAAGATGCTTCGCTTCGCTCAGCATGACAGCGCCGCGCGCGCGTCAGGGCGCCACTTCGGCCTCGGGCAGGCGGACGACGCGGCGGCTGAGCGCCTCGTGCGCTTTCCGGTCGTTGATGAAGAACGCGATCGTGAGCGGGATGAGGAAGAGCGCGAAGCACGCGAAGAACGCGTCGTGGTAGCCGAGGACGGCCGCGTGCCGGGCGGCCTCGGATCCCACCACGGCCGTCGTGCCCCCGTGGCTCTTCGTCCGGTCGATGAGGATCGTGATGATGAGCGCGACGCCGAACGACGCGGCGATCTGGCGCAGCGTGCTGTAGATCGATGACGCAGGCCCCGCCTTGTCGCTCTCGATCGGGCCGAAGAGCAGTGTCTGCGCGGCGACGACGGCGAACGCGAACGGCAGCCCGCGGAACAGCAACAGCACTACGATGATCCAGACCGGCGTGTCGAGATCGAGCGTCATGAACGGCAGCAGGCTCAGCGCCGCGAACGCGAAGCCGCCCAGCAGCATGCGCCGCGGCCCGACGTTCGCGTAGATCCGGCTCGCCAGCGGCAACGAGATGGCGGTGCCGATGGCGCTGGGACCCTGGATCAGGCCCGCCTGCACCGGTGAGAAGTCGCGCAGATCCTGCAGGAACAGCGTGAGCACGAGCATGAAGCCGCCGAACGCGCCGAACGCCGGCATCATCATCAGGTTGCCCGAGGCGAAGAACCACCGCTTCAGCAGGCGCAGGTCGAGGATCGGGTGCTCGACGTGCAGCTCGAGCAGCGTGAACGCGGCCCGGCGGGCCAGGCGGGGGGCGCCGACCCCGACGACCGGCCGGCTCGTCCAGCCGGCGGCGCCGGCGCGCTAGCGGGGGAACAGCGTCTGCCCCGCGCGGGCGCTGCCCGTAACCAGGCCGACGACGTCGATCCGATTCTGGGCGTACGGCTCCCTATGCTCGAGCAGGAAACGCCAGCCAAACAGCAGCCCGGTGATCCCGACCGGCAGGTTGATGTAGAAGATCCAACGCCAGCTCACGTACTGGGTGAGGAAACCGCCGAGCACCGGGCCGATCGTCGGCGCGAGCACCACGGGGATCGAGATGATCGCCGACGCCTTCGCGCGCTCCGCGCCCGGGAATGCGCGCGAGAGCATCGCCGTGCCGACGGGCGTCATCATGCCGCCGCCGACGCCCTGGGCGAAGCGAAACGCCACGAGCTGGCCAATCGATTGCGCGAGACCGCACGCGGCCGATGCGATGATGAAGATCGACATGGCGAAGAGAAACACGCGCTTCGTGCCGAAGCGGTCCGAGAGGAAACCGGCGGCCGGGATGAACACCGCGAGGCTGAGCAGGTAGCCGGTGACCGTCCATTCGACGGTGGACGTCGTGGTGTGGAACTCACGGCTGAGCGTCGGGATCGCGACGTTCACCACCGTCGTGTCCATGAGATCCATGAACAGCCCGAACATGAAGACGACGGCGACAATGTACTTGTACGGAAGCCGGGAGATGATGGTCACCGCTACGTTGTAACCGGCACGCCGGCGGGGAGCCATTCGGCGGCGGAGCGGCAGATTGGCCGGCTCAAATGTCGAGCCGGAAGCCCTGGCCGCGCAGCGTTACGATGAACGATCGCTCGCCGCCCGCCAGCACGATGCGCTCGCGCACGCGGCGGACGAGCGCATCGAGCGCCTCCTCGGAGACGCCTTCCAGGTGGGCGTCGGGCCAGACGTGCTGCACGAGGTCTTCGCGGCCGACGACCTTGCCGGCGTGCTCGTACAGGTAGTGCAACAGGCGAAACTGCTCGTTCGAAAGCGGCGGGCGCGCTTCGTTCCCGCGCACGTAGACGCGTCGCGTCTCTGCATCGACGTGGAGGGCGGGTGGCACTGCGGGATCGGCCGGAGGCGGCGGCGCAGCGACCGAAACAGCCTCGGGCATCGACGCAGCAGCACCGCGCCGCCGCCGGTAGATCACGACGCCCCCGCCGGCGGCGGCCATCACGGCGGCGGCAGACGGCACGCCGATGAGCCACGCCAGCAGCGGTATGCCCGAACCGCGGGCGGCCGGGGCGGGTTCCGCTTCCGGGAGCGGAGTCGGCGGAACGGCCGTCACGCCAGCGTCGATCGTGAGCGCGAGCGGCGCCGACGCCAGCACACCAACGGCGGCCGTCGCGGTGTAGCGACCCGCGCCCGACGTCGCGACCTGCGCGCCGGCCATCCCGTCGGAGGTGCGCCCGCTGGCGGTGGTCGTAGCGGCGTCGTCCTTCGTCAGCGTGAACGACACCGTCGTGCCGTCGGGGACGGGGTGGCCGTTGCGATCGAGGATCGGGCCGGCGACGAGCGGCAACGTCCGCGCGTCGGCGATGGCATCCGGCTCCTGGCCGAAGACGGCGACCGTGATCGCCTGGCCCGGATCCGGTTGCACGGCTTCGGCCACGTTGTAGAAGATGCCGCTGACGTTCACGGGCGACGCGCCCTTCGGCGTGGCATCGCCGAAGAGCGCGCGGAAGCCGGCGGCGATCGCGGCCTGGGTCTTGTTGTAGACGGCGAAATACGCGGAGAGCTTGCTGACCTCCGTCGAATCCAGGTGGTACGGCACGTTGTACGCGATCGCGACGAGGTTCTTGTTGCGCAGATCCACGGGCGGCGCGTCGAGGAAGCGCTTGACCGCGCTGGAGGCCGGGTGGTCCGCCGGGTTGTACTCGGTGAGGGCGAAGAGCAGCCACGAAGCGTCGCCGACGGCCTTCGCCGTCGCCGCGGTCGCCGGGTCCGCGGGCTTCGCGAGCCATGCATCGAGATCGCCGAAGCTGATGGTGCCGACGTCCTCCGGCTTCAGGCGATTGGCGCCGGCGGGTCCGTACGCGGCAAGGAGCTGGTTCTGCAAGGCCAGCTGCGACATCACGCGATACGGGTAGCAGTCCTCCCAGCACTCGACAATCAACACCTTCTCGGGCGACTGAGGGCCGCGCGGCAGGCGCGCGCGCAGCTCGGAAACCGTCGGCGGCTGGAGGAGGGTCAGGGCGTCCTCGGCGAGCGTGCGCATCTCGTCGGCACCCTGCCCCGCCGCGGCGGATGCGGCCACGGCGTCGACGGTGGCCTCGGTCAACTGGAGCTTCGGATAGAGCCTGAGCTTCGCGGCGATGACGTGGCGCACGGCGTCGTCGGCGCGGCGGCGGAAGTCGGGGTCGGCGGCGTACTGGTCGCGCATGTACTGGATGGAGTCCTGGATCAGCGGAAGCTGGTTGTCCTTCCAGCCGGGGTGCGCGGGATCGCGATAGAACTCGATGAGCGGCAGCAGGTCGTTGCCGGCCATGAGCGCGTCCTTGACGACGGAGCGGTTCGGGAAGTCGGGCTGGCCCTGCTGCTGCGCGTACCACTTCTTCACCGCCGGGACGCCGAGGGAGTCGCTCATCACCAGGTGGCTCGCCCGCCATTTCGAGAACTCGGGCAGGTCCATGAAGCCGTTGAACGCCGCGGCGTCGAGCGAGATTGGCGGCGTGAACGGCGCGCCGGTCCCGAGGAAGTTCCGGTAGCGGATGTGCGAGACCATCATGCCGTCGGTCGTGCCGGCGGCGTCGGCGGCGTCCTCGCGGCCGACCTCGGCGAAGGGCGCCAGCTCGGCGGCGCGGAGCTGGTCGAGCGACTTGTTCACCGTCGGCACCTCGTTGTCGGTCGAGCGGTCACTGCCGCCGTGGCCGGGGAAGTGCTTCGCGACGGTGAGCATGCGGCCGGCGCTGCCTTCGTGCACGCCGCGCACGAAGGCGCGCCCCAGCTCGCCGACCCACGCCGGGTTGCCGCCGAACGAGCGCGTGCCGATGTCGCCGTTGCCGCCCGAGCGCGGGTTGTCGAGCACGTCGACGACGGGCCCGAGCAGCATGTTGACGCCGGCCGCGGACAGCTCGCTGCCGACGATCGATCCGGTGGCGGCGGCGTGCGTCTTGCTCCACGTCGCGCCGATGGTGAGGTTGTTCGGCACGGCGGTGTAGCCGTTGGTGACGTTCGTGAACGGGAAGAGGTCGCCCTCGTTGTCCGTGGCGATCAGCAGCGGAAGGAAGTACTCGCTGGCGCCGTCGGTGCGGCGGGTCGCCTCGAACGCACGTTGCTGGAGGCCGTTCGTGAGCGCGGCGAGCGCGGCGGGCGTTGCGCCGCGATTGACGACGTTGCCGTTGCTCGCCGTGACCAGCACCGAGCCGACCTTGTAGTCCCTTACGAGCGCGGCGACGTCGGACTGGGCCGACACGTCGTCGCCGACGAAGTTGACCATCACGAGCTGGCCCACGCGCTCGTCGACGGACAGCGACGCGAGCACGCGATCGAGGAACGCATCGCCTGGCGTCTGCGCGGCCGCCGTAGATGCGCTCGCCGGCCACGCCCCCGCGATGACAAGCGCGGCGAGCATCATCGCGTACAGCCGGCCGCTCAGCGGGCCGCGCGACGGCGCACGCGATGGGATCGGGCGTCGCATCATCAACGGTGATTATGCGCCCTTTGCGCGGCCGGCAACAGGAGCATCACATGCGCGATGCCGCCGCCCGCATCACGGGCTCGGGCGAACCGAGCGGGGCGCGCCCGCGCGGTCTCGATCACGCGGCGATCCTGCGCGCGCCACGTGAACGCGCGGGCTCGACGGCGACCAGCTCGTCGCCGGCGAAGGCGAACCGCGGCCGGGCGTCACCGCCGGACGGCCGGACGCCGGACGCCGCGGACGCGACGTCCGTCACCTCGAATGCGCCGCCGTCGCCGCGGCCCCAGACCTCCGGGAAGTACTGCTCGTACGAGGTGGCGGGCGGCACCTTGAATGCGCCCGGCGTCGTCGCACGCGCGAAGTACGTGTACTCGTAGACGCCTTTCGCGACGAAGCGGGCGAACAGCACGGCGCGGTTGTCGCGCAGATCGGTGTGGCCGAACGGGCTGTAGCGCTTGCTGACCTGGTACGACTTGCGCTGCTCCTCCGCCATTCTGCGCTGGATCTCCGGCGGCGTCGTCTTCAGGCTGGCGTCGATGGCCTCGAGGCCGGCCGGCAGGTAGTCCTCGAGCACCAGGAAGTTGAGGTCGGCGGGCGCGACGAGCGTAACCTTGACGCGCACGACGTCGCCGAGCTTCGCCTGCGTGACGGGCGCGGCGGCCGCGTCGTCCGCCAGCGAGTACTCGTGCGAGACGCCGATGCCGAAGCTCGCCGCCTCGACGTCTTCGGCGGGCGTGAAGTAGCGCAGGTGCGCCGTGTAGTAGAGGCGGCCGGCGGCGTCGGCGGGCGAGCGCTGGATGCGCAGCTCGTTCGTGGCATCTTTCAGCAGATCCTTCATCTCGACGACGACGCTGTCCTCCCGGGTCACGTTGCCGGCATCGGCATGGCCGGAGAGCTTCTTTGCGCCGTTGAGGTCGACGCGGTAGTCGACGCTGGCCTGCGCATCCTTTCGGACGAGCATGAAGCCGGTGATGGCGAGCAGTGACACGGCCGTGTCGTGCGGGGATTCCCAGTGGCCCTCCTTGCGCGACACCATGAGCCAGCGCAGCGTGCCGTCGACAAGCGGATGGTCGGGCTGTAGCTCCGTGAGCGCCTGCAGGACCTGCGCGGTGGTCTGCGTGCTGTTGCTGAAAAGGTTGGGATCGTACGCGGCCTCCTCCCAGTGGGTGCCGGTCGCGGAGACGATGGCGGCGCCCTGCAGCTCGTTGAGCAGCACGATCAGGCGCGGATCGCCGGTGGAACCGCCGGCGCGCTTGATGGCGAGCGCGAGCCACGCCCTGCCGGCGTTGCTGATGCCGGCGCGCTGCTCGGCGAGCGCGTACGCCCGGCTCAGCTGGTTGCTGCCGTCGAGCGCAAACGCGTAGAGGATGAACGCGCGCAAGTCGAGTTGGGGCGACAGGACGTCACGTGGCTTGTCGAGCTGCGCCAGGAGATACGTCTGCGCCTGGTCTTCCACACGCTGGTCCACGGTGTAGCCGGATCGCTTCGCCTCGGCCAGGCCGATCAGCACCCAGGCCGTCACGGCCGGGTCGGAATCGTCGCCGATCCACCAGCCCCAGCCGCCATCGGAGTGCTGCTGGTTGTACAGGCGTTGGAGCGAGCGCTGGACGAGCGCATCGACGTCGATGGCGGCGGCCTGGTCGCTGAGATCCTTCAGATTCAGCTTGCTCGTCGCGTCGCGCAGCGCGAGCAGCGGGACGAAGCGGCTCACCGTGGTCTCCACGCTCTCGTACGGATACTCGTCGATGTAGCGGATGGCGGTGTTTGCACCGGCCGTGAGCGACGGCGCGACGTGCACCGTCAGCTCACCGGCGTCCGAGCGCACGTACGACGGCACGTCGATCGCCTCGGACGTGCGGTCGGTCAATTCGCCGGCGGTGCCGACCGTTTCCGGCGTGTAGAACGAGTAGAGCGGCAGCGTGAGCTTGACGCTGTCGGACTTGCCGCCTCCTTTCGCCTCGAACGTCACGTCGAAGCTGTCGCGGCCGGGTGCGGCGCTCGTGTCCCAGCGCACCATCGCATCGGCGCCCGGATCGATGCTAACCTTCTTCGTGGCGTCGCCTTCGACGGCGATCCCATCGGCCTTGAGCGAGACATCCATGTCCAGCGAGGCGTTCGTGAAGTTGTGGACGATCGCGCCCAGCGACGCCCGGTCGCCGGCGACGAGGAAGCGCGGTACCGCGGGACGGATGATCACGTCCTTCGACGTCACGATCTCGTTCCGCGCTTCGCCAGCTTTGGTGTCGGCGGTGACGCCGCGCGCGGTGAGCCGCCACGTGGTCAGCGTGTCGGGCAGGTCGACGTCGACGGTAGCGGTGCCGTCGTCGCCCGTGCGGAGGGCGCCGTTCCAGTACGCGGTGTTCGGGAAGAAGGTGCGGGTCTGGTCTCCGGCGCCGCCGCCGCCGCCCTTGCCACCCTGGCTGAGCCGGACCGCGAGTTCGTTGGCCCGGTCGATCGAGATGGCGAGGCTCGACGCGCTCTGGACGCCGAGCGGCCGCTCGGACCAGAAGGCTGCGAGGGCGGGGCGAGCGAAGTCGTCCTGCAACGAGAGAACCGACTTGTCGATGAGCGCCAGGGTGACCTCGGCCGGCACGCCGTTACCCGCGCTGTCGGTCGTGCGGATCGTGTAGTGCACGGTGTCGCGCGGGCCGTAGCGATCGCGATCCGGCGCGATCGTGATGTTCAGCTTCTTCACGTCGGTCGAGACCTTCAGGTTGACGAGACCGAGCTTGAGCTGCGGCAGCGGGCTGGCGGATGCCGGCGCTTTGAACAGCGTGACGCCGACGACCACGTTAGGCACGTGGTCCTCCGTGATCGGCACCTCGATGACCTCCGAGTTGGTCGCGAAGTCGCGCAGCGCGTAGCTCATCAGCCGGCCGCGCTCCTGCGTGACGAGGCCGCGGCTCGCGGTGAACGGCGCGGCGACGAGGATCCTGGCGGTGTCGCCGGGCCTGTATTCCTCCTTGTCGGCGACGAGCTGGATCATGTCGTCGTTGCCGACGCGCCAGCTCGCGTATTCCGGGCTCGACGCCCACACCTCGAACGACGACGTGATAGCGTTGCCGGCGGCGTCCTTCGACTCCGCGCGCACGTAGTACTCGCCGCTCTTCGTGGGCCGGAAGGTGAACCGGCCCTTGCCTTCCGCGTCCGTCGTGACGTCGATCGCCTGCACGAACGTGTCGTCGGCGGTGCTGCTGTAGCGTTGCGAGCCGTCGGGGTCGCGCTGGCGCACCGTCTTCCATCGGCGCTCGTAGATGCTGACGCGCGCCCGCACACCGGCGACCGGCTTGCCGTCCGGATCGATGCTGACGACGCTGACGTTCGCGTCCTCGCCCGCGCTCGCCACGTACTCCTCCGGCTTCATGCCGACGTAGTACCGGCCCTTGTGCACGACCACGCCCTTGAAGTCGCTGACGGCCTGCCCGTTCTCGTCCGTGACGGTGGCTTCGAGCGTGAACGTCTGGCTCAACGGATCGGCGGAGACGTCGGCCGGCACGCTGAACGTGAAGACGCCGTTGGCGTCGGTCTTGCCTTCGCCGCCGCCGCGCAGGTGCTGCTGCGCCTCGTAGAACGGCCCGTCGGAGTAGTCGTAGGTCGGCGTGTAGTCGCTGAAGCTGTATCCGGGAAAGTCATCGCTGGCGAAGAAGTACGGCTGCGACGTGGCGGTCCAGTCGACGGCGGCGTTGGCGAGGGGCGCGCCGAAGAAGAGGTCCGCCGTGACCGTGGCGCCGACGGTCTCGCCGTTGACGTACGCATCCTTGTCCGGCTTGAGATTCACCTCGAACTCGGGATTGCGGAACTCCGCGACGCGGAATGGCACGGAGGCGATCGGCCCCTGGAACGTCGGTGACGGCGAAGCGTCCGCCAGCTCCAGCCACACATAGTACTGGCCGGTGCTCGCCTCGCTGCTGAGCGCGAGCTTCGTGTCGAACGTGCCCAGGTCGGACAGCGTGACGTCCTGCGTCTGGATCTGGTGCCCGAGGGCGTCGTTGACGACGAGGCGCAGCGGCGTCGCGGGCGGCAGGCTGTAGCGCGCATCATCGTCCTTGCGCACGACCCCCTTGAAGTACACCGTCTCGCCCGGGCGGTAGATCGGGCGGTCGGTGTAGAGGTACCCGACAAGGTCCGGCTGCAGGAACTGGAATCCGGCCCCGGAGACGCTGTACTGCGCATTGATGCTGTTGTTCCAGCCCGTTCCCGACACGATGACGCGGCCGGACGACTGGCCGGCGACGTAGTAGCCGGGATAGATGTTCTTGCCGGACGATATCTCGGCATTGACGCGCGCGACGCCGTCTCCATCGGTCGTGCCGTCGGCGACTTTGTTGCCGGACTGGTCCAGGACATCGAACGGCATGCCGGTGACCGGCGCACCGCTCTGCATGTCGACCATCCACACGAGCACGTCGTGCTGCGTCCATTTCGTCACGACGTTGACGCTGCTGACGACGAACGGCATCGTCTCCGAGCCGAGGGCGCCCGGCGCCGAAACCGTCAGCATGTAGACGCCCTCGGGCAGCCGCTGGTCCGCGGCCGCGAGCCGCGTCATCACGACGACCGGCTGGTCGAGCGGCGCGTTCGCGATCTGCTCGCTCCACTCCCGCAGCGGCGCGCCCGGAAGCGTGACGGCACCGCCTCCGCCCGTCTCGCTCCGGATCAGATCCTCCCGGCTGATGGCGTACAGCTTGAAATCGACGCGGCCGAGGTTGGTGGCGGACACGCCGATCTTCGGGTCCAGGTAGGCGTCGAACGTGCCCGACATCGACGAGCGGAACAGGTTGAACTGCGGCTCCAGCTTCTTCGTCACGAACCGCAGGTCGAGAGGCGCCTCGAGGCGCTGACCGTAGCGGTCGACGGCGCCCGCGGCGAGCGTGACACGATTCGGCGAGGACGGCTCGAACGGAACGCCGATGTTCAGCGACGTGTCGTCCGGCCCCCAGCTGAAGTACGGGTCGTTCGCCGGCTTCGGCTCGATGGCGATGCGCTCCTCGACGGACTTCTCGTCCATCGGGTTGGTGAAGTGCAGCGTGACGCCGTAGCGTTCCGCGTTCTGCGCGCCGTTCGACGGCACCGTGGAGTCGATGCGCGGGACGCCGACGGTGCTGAACGTCCAACCGACGTCATCTGCCGTGGCGGCGGCGCCGTCCGGCGTCTTCACGCCCGAACGCACGGTAGCGTGGAACGTCGTCGCGAGGGCGAGCGGCCGCGCCGGGTGAAAGAGGAACGTGCGATCGTCGGTCCACTCGATGCTGCCCGCCACCGGCGCGCGGGACGCCTGCTCGACGAGCGCGAACGCGGCCTCGGCGGATGCGTGGCCGACGGGCTGGTTGAACCCGATCTTGATCTCGGGCAGCGGCGCGACGAACTTGCTGTTGTCGAGCGGGAAGAAGATCACCACCTTCGGCGAGAGCGTGTTGAACGAGAACGGATAGTCCACGTCGAGCGTCGAGCCCAACTCGCTGGCGAGGCCGGCCTTCACGCGCGCGCTGTATCGCGTTGAAGGCGCCCAGCCGGCGCCGGACGGCTTGAACGTGTAGAGCGACGTGTTCAGCCAGCGTCCCTCGCCGGCGACCGGCGGGTCGAACGCGAGGATGCCCTCCGGTCCACGCTTCGCGATCACCGTGAGCGGCGCGACCGAGCGATTGAACTGCACCATGATCGCGCCATCGAGCGCGACCTCCGTCGATCCGTCCTGCGGGAACACGGACGCCACATTGAGCTTGCCGGCCGTTCTGAAGCTGAAGCCGAGGTCGACCGGGTCGGCGCCGTGCGGCACCTCGGCCGCCGAGAGCTTGAGGCTGACGTCGTAGGCGATGCCGCGAGCGAAGCCCGGCCACTCCGGGCTGAACGTCAGCACGTCGCCCTTGAACTGGCGGCGGCCCGCGGGCTCGTTCGTGATCTTGAGCGCCGCCATCACCGTGCGGCGATCGATCGACCCGGCGACGCGGATGCGGACCGGCGTCATCGTCGGCACGTCGGCGCCGCCCGGTCCGAGCACCTCGACGCAGAGCGGGCGGTCGCACGTAGTGCCGCCGTCGCCCGAGCGGACGACCAGCACGGTACCGGCGATCGCGCCCGCCGCGGCGAGCAGCACGATCGCGCCGGCGGCGGCCTGAACGCGCCGGTCGAGGCGTCCCCATCGTCCGCGCGCCGAGGTGGCGGCGGACCGGATGCGGGCGATGAATCGGGTGAACATGGGACTCCTCCTCACGGTGCCTCGACGGTGACCGTCGCGGTTGCACTCCATAGCTCGGCGCCGTCGGCGGCGATGGCGCGCGCGCGGAATGCGTGCGTGCCGGCGGCGAGCTGCCAGTTGACGCGATAGGGCGCCGCCGCGGCGCGGCCGAGCGGCGCGCCGTCGACGTAGAACTCGATCGAGCGCACGGTGACGGCGGGCAGCGCCTCGACGGCGATGGCCTGGTCCTCGGGGCGCAACTCGTTCGTCAGGTGCAGCGTGACGCCGTCGTCCGGCGACACGAGGATGAGCGTGCGCGCGCCAGCCGCCGGCACGGCGCCGATGGGGGCATTCACGCCGATGGCGTTGCCGTACGGCGGCACGGGCGGCAGCGGCACCCCGGCGGCGCGCGCCCACGGGATGGCTTCGTGCGGGACGAACGTGAACACCCGCTCAATGGTCGTGCCCGGGCAGCGGGTCTCGGGCGCGCCGGTGGCGGCGCAGACGGAGAGCGTGCGGTAGTACGTGTCCGTCGCCGTCGGCGCGGTTCCGGCGGCAAACGCCTCGACGCGGCGGCGCGGGCATGCAGGCGTCGGCAGCAGCCCCGACGGCAGGCACACCTCGACGCGCTGGATGCCGGGCGGCTCGGCCAACGGAGTGGCCGGCCGGCCGGCGAGGGCGGCACTCATCACGTCGTGCCAGATCGGCGCGGCGCCATCGACGCCCGAGACGCCGCGCATCGGGGTGTTGTCGGCGTTGCCGGCCCAGACGCCGACGGCGAGGTCCGGCGTGAAGCCGACGGTCCAGTTGTCGCGGAAGTCGGTGGTCGTGCCGGTCTTCGCCGCCGCCGGGCGGTCGAGGACCAGCGGGCTGTCGTAGCCGAAGCCGGGCGCGCGCGCATCGTTGTCGGAGAGGATGTCGCTGACCAGGTAGGCCGTCTGCGCCGAGACCACGCGCTCGCGGGCGGGCGCCGGCGCCTGGTAGAGGACGCGGCCGCCGGCGTCCTCGACGCGGAGGACGGCCACGGGATCGACGCGCACGCCGCCGGCGGCGAACGCCGCGTACGCGGCCGTCAGGTCGAGCAGGCGCACCTCGCCGCCGCCGAGGGTGAGCGCAAGGCCGTAACGCGCCGGATCTCGGAAGCTGGTGAGCCCCATGCGGCGGCCGAGTTCCACCACCTGATCGATGCCGACGGCGGCCAGGACGCGCACCGCCGGCACGTTGTAGGACGACGCCAGCGCCTCGCGCAGCGACACGGGGCCGTGGAAGGTGAAGTCGTAGTTGTTGGGTGCGTACGGCTGGTCGAGGCGCGTCTTCAGCGTCGTGGGCACGTCGAGCAGCTCCGAGGCGGGCGTGAAGCCGGATTCGAGCGCCGCGGCGTAGACGATCGGCTTGATGGAGCTGCCCGGCTGCCGCTCGGCGAGCGCGGCGTTGAACGCGCCGTCGATCGAACGATCGAAGTAGTCGGCGCTGCCGACCATGGCGCGGACGGCGCCGGTCGCTGGATCGATGGCGACGACGGCGCCGCTGGTGACGCCGTGATCCTCGAGCGCGGCGACGCGGCGGGCGACCGATTCCTGCGCCGCCGCCTGGATGCCCGCGTCGAGCGTGGTGTAAATGCGCAGGCCGCCGCCCGCGACCGCCTGCTCGCCGACGAGCCGCGGCAGCAGCTGGCGCACCCATGCGACGAAGTGCGGCGCCTCGATCGGAAACGGCGCCGGGTTCAGGGTGAGCGGCTCCGCGGCCGCGGCATCTGCCTCGGCGCGGGAGATGTCGCCGGTGTCGACCATGCGCGACAGGACGACGGACTGCCGCTCGCGCGCGGCGTCGATGCGCGTGAACGGATCGTAGCCGGCGGGGGACTGCAGGAGTCCGGCGAGCAGCGCCGACTCGGCGAGGTCGAGGTCACGCGCGCCCTTGCCGAAGTACGTCCGCGACGCCGCCTCGACGCCGTAGGCGAGATTGCCGAAATAAACGCGGTTCAGGTACTGCTCGAGCACCTGGTCCTTCGAGAGCGAGCGGTCGAGCCGCAGCGCGAGCAGCGCCTCGCGCACCTTGCGCAGCGGGTTCGATGACGCGCGCTCATCGGCGTCGAAGTAGAGGTTGCGCGCGAGCTGCTGTGTGATCGTGCTGCCGCCTGAGCGCGCCTCGCCAGCCCGCAGGTCGGTCAGCGCCGCCCGGAGCACCGCCTTCAGATCGATGCCGGGGTTGTCGTAGAACGAGGCATCCTCGGTCGCGATGACGGCCTGGCGGAGACGCGGCGGGGTCTCGGCGAGCGGGACGTAGGTGTAACGGGCGTCGGCGGGGCCGGCGGAGTCGTACAGGACGCGGCCGCCGGCATCGAGGATCTTCGTGGACTCGGCGAGCGGCCTCGGCGGCGGCGGCGCCGGGAACGGCGCGAGATACAGGCCGGCGTAGGCGAGCATGGCGACGAGCGCGGCATACCCGGCCCAGCGCCGGATTCGCCCGAAACGGCGGTGCGTTCGCACGTCACCGTCGATGGCCGTGTGTCCGTTGAGCGAATCGTTCGCGATCAGCACCTGCCGCTCCCGGACGCAGATGCGTCCTCGTCCCGTGCCGCAGTGTCGGGCGCGGGCGGCATCGCCTGCCGGACGCGCGGGCTACGGCCCGCCGACGGAATGCCTACGCTCGGCCGCCCGCCGGCCGCCGGCGCATCATCAGCCCGCCCGCGGGCGCGCGGCGAGCGCCGCCGACAGGTAAGCCACGATGTTGTCGAGCGTCGTGAGCTTCGGGTAGTCGGCCTCGGCGATGTCGACGTGCAATGCGGCGTCGATGGAGATCAAGAAGTTCAGCGCGTCCATGGAATCGATGTCGATCTGGTCGCGCAGCCGCACGTCGCGCTTGAGCGCCGCCATGTCGGCCTCGGGCGCGACGTCGCCGAGGAGGCGGAGCACGACGTCACGGATCTCGTCGTCCGTCATAGTTTCTCCGGCTCCCGCAACAGGCGCTCGAGCGCGGCCAGGAAGCGGCTGCCGCGATGCCCGTCCGCCACCCGGTGGTCCGCCGACAGCGTGGCGACGATCACCGGCCGCGACACGATCTGCCCGTCGATCGACATCGGCCGCTCGAGCAGCCGCCCGAAGCCGACGAGCGCGACCTGGGGCGGATAGATCAGCCCGTAGACCGCCTCGGCCCCTTCGTCGCCCAGGCTGGTGATGGTGACGGTCGGGTCGGACATCTCGGAGCTGCGCAGGCTGCCGGCGCGCGCGCGGGCGACGAGGTCGCGGAGGTTCTTCATCAGGTCGTCGAGGCTCTGGCGGTCGGCATCGTGCAGCGCGGGCGCGACGAGGCCGCCGCCCGGCAGCGAGACGGCGATGCCGGTGTGCACGCCTTCTTTCGGCACGACGCGCTCGTCGATCCACGTCGCGTTCAGCTCCGGCACCTCGCGGAGCGCCAGCGCGACCGCCTTGATCAGCAGGACGCCGTAGAGGAGGCGGTCGGCGATCTTGCGGTGAGCGTTCTCGGCCGCCAGCCAGGCTGTCGCCGGGCCCATGTCGATCGTCGAGGCGAGGTGGAAGTGCGGGATCTCGCGGCTGGAGCGCACCATCGCAGCCGCGATCGCCTGGCGCATGCGGGCGCGCCTGTCCGGCGCGGCGGCCTCGGCCGGCGGGGCGGCACGCTGCGCCTCGGCCGCGGCCAGGATGTCGCGACGCTGGATGCGGCCGTCGGGCCCGGTCCCGGCTACCCGTTCGAGGTCGACGTGCAGCTCGGCGGCAAGCTGCCGCGCGGCCGGGGAGATCGGCGCGCGTCCGGCAGCGGGCACGGCGGCGCGAGGCCGCGCCGCGGGCGGCGGGACAACCACCGGCGCGCCGGGTACGGCGGGAGGCAGCGCCGCGGGGATTTCCGCCTCGCCTTCGGCCAGGCGGATCGTCGCCAGCGGCGTGCCGACCGGCACCTTCTCGCCCGGCTCGACGAGGATCCTCTCGAGGATGCCGTTCATGAAGATCTCCACCTCGACATCCGCCTTGTCAGTCTCCACTTCGGCGACGATCTCGCCTCGGCGCACGTCGTCGCCGGGCTGCTTGCGCCACGCGACGAGCGTACCGGCCTTCATGTCCGCGCCCAGGATCGGCATGAGAAATTCGGCCATGTTACGCCAGCATCTCCCGCACGGTCGCCACGATCGTCGCCGCCTGCGGCAGCGACGCGTCTTCCATGTGTTTCGCGTAGGGCGCCGGCACCTCGGCCGCGCAGACGCGCGCGACGGGCCAGTCCAGCGCGTTGAACGACCGCTCCATGATCTGCGCCGCCACCTCCGCCGCCAGGCTGCCAGTGCGCCAGGCTTCGTCGATGATCACGGCGCGATGCGTGCGCGTCACCGACGCCAGCACCGTCTCCATGTCGAGCGGCCGCAGCGTGCGCAGGTCGATGACCTCCGCCTCTGTGCCCTCGTCCGCGAGCGTCCTGGCCGCCACGAGCGTTTTGCCGAGCGAGCCGCCGTACGTCACGAGCGTGACGTCGCTGCCGGCGCGCCGCACGACCGCGTGGTCGATGTCGACGGCGCCCGCGTGCTCGTCGATCTCGTCCTCGACGGGATAGAGCGTGGCGTGCTCGAAGATGAACACCGGATCGAGCTGCTGGAGCGCCGCGAGGAGCATGCCGCGCGCGTCGGCCACCGTCGCCGGCGCCAGGACGCGGATGCCGGGGATGTGTGCGTACCAGCCCTCGAGGCTGTGCGAGTGCTGCGCGGCGAGCTGGCGGCCGCCGCCCGTCGCCATGCGCACGATGAGCGGCACGTGAAACTGGCCGCCGGACATGTAGCGGAGCGTGGCGGCGTTGTTCAGCACCTGGTCCATCGCCAGCATGCTGAAGTTCACCGTCATCACCTCGACGATCGGCCGCATGCCGTTGAGCGCCGCGCCAATGCCCGCGCCGACGAACGTCGATTCCGACAGCGGCGTGTCGCGCACGCGTTCCGGCCCGAACTGCTCGATCAGGCCGTGGCTGACGGCGAACGCGCCGCCGTACAACCCGACATCCTCGCCCATCAGGAAGACGCGCGGATCGGCCGCGAGCGCATCACGGAGCGCCGAGCGCACGGCCTCGCGGTACGTTAACGTCGTCATGGCGTCTCGCTCGTCAGGTACTTCAGCAGGTCCTCGACGGGCTCCCACGGCCCCGCATCGGCGGCCGCCACCGCGGCATCGACGCAGTCCGCCGCGGACCGCGCGGCACGAGCCGACGCGTCGTCATCGAGCAGTCCCGCCCCGCGGAGCCGCGCCTCGAACAGCGCGATCGGGTCGCGCTGCTTCCACTGCTCCACCTCCGCCTTCTGGCGGTACAGTTCCGGGTCGGCCGTCGAGTGGCCGCGGAACCGGTAGGTGTTGAACTCGACGAACTGCGGGCCGCCGCCCGACCGGACCGCCTCGACCGCGCGGCGCGTCGCGGCCTCGACCGCGAGCACGTCCATGCCGTCGACCGTTTCGGCGGGGAGGCGGTACGACCGCGCCTTCTCGGCGATCGACGTCTCGGACTCCGACCGTTCGACCGCCGTGCCCATCGCGTAGAGATTGTTCTCGCAGAGGAAGACGACGGGCAGGCGCCACAGCTCCGCCAGGTTGAGCGTTTCGTGGAACTCGCCCTCCGCCGCCGCGCCCTCGCCGAAAAAGCAGGCCGTCACGCGCCGGTCGCCGCGCATCTTGTCGGCCAGCGCGAGGCCGAGCGCGATCGGCAGCCCGCCGCCGACGATCGCGTAGCCGCCGAAGAAACGCCGTTCCCCATCGAAGAAGTGCATCGAGCCGCCGCGCCCGCGGCTGCAGCCGTTGGCCTTGCCGTACAGCTCCGCCATCAGGCGCTCCGCGGGCACGCCGCGCGCCAGCGCATGCCCGTGCTCGCGGTACGTCGAGACGATGGCATCATCGGGCGCGATGGCCTGCATCGCCCCCACCGCGACCGCCTCCTCGCCGATGTAGAGGTGCAGGAAGCCGCGGATCTTGCCGGCCTGGTACAGCTCCGCGCACTTCTCCTCGAAGCGCCGGATGCGGAGCATCCCCTCGAGCAGCGCGAATGCGTGGTCGTGCTCGACGGGTGGCGGCGGCTGTGCGCGGGCCCGGCGGACGCGCGCGGTCATTTCATCTCCTCCAGCGTCGATGTGTCGCCCTCGGGCAGGCCCAGCTCGCGCGCCTTCAGCAGCCGGCGCATGATCTTGCCGCTCCGCGTGCGCGGCAGCGACGGCAGGAAGTCGATCTCCTTCGGCGCGACGGCGGCGCCGAGGCGCGTGCGCGCGAACGCCAGCAGCTCGCGGCGCAGCGCCTCTCCCGGCGCATAGCCGTCCTTGAGCGCGACGAACGCCTTCACGACCTCCATCGCCACCGGGTCGGGCTTGCCGATCACGGCCGCCTCGGCGACGGCCGGGTGCTCGATCAGCGTGCTCTCCACCTCGAACGGGCCGATCAGGTGGCCCGACGACTTGATCACGTCGTCGGCGCGCCCGATGAACCAGAAGTAGCCGTCGGCATCGACGCGGGCGAGGTCGCCCGTCAGGTACCAGCCGCCCGCGAAGCACCGGTCGTAGCGCTCCGTTTCGTTCCAGTACCCCCGGAACATCGAGGGCCAGCCCGGCCGCAACGCCAGCTCGCCTTCCTCGTCCGGCCGCTCGATGACCTCCACGCCGCCGCTGTCCGTCCGGCGGACGATGACCGCGTCGACGCCCGGCAGCGGCCGGCCCATCGACCCCGGCCGGATGTCCATCGCCGCGAAGTTGGCGATCATGATGCCGCCCGTCTCGGTCTGCCACCAGTTGTCGTGGAAGGGCAGCCCGAACGCCTCCTGACCCCAGACGACGGCCTCCGGGTTGAGCGGCTCGCCGACGCTGGAGAGGAACCGCAGCGACGGCAGCTCCTGCGCGCGCGCGAGCGCCGCGCCGGCCTTCATCATCATCCGGATCGCCGTGGGCGCCGTGTACCAGACGGTGACCTGCTCGTCGCGCAGGATGCCGTACCAGCGCACCGGGTCGAAATCCGCCTCATCGACGACGCTCGTGACGCCGTTGGTAAGCGGCGCGATGATGCCGTACGACGTGCCCGTCACCCAACCGGGGTCCGCCGTGCACCAGAACACGTCGTCCGGGTGCAGATCGAGCGCGAGCCTGCCGGTCACGTGGTGCGCGACGACGGCCTCGTGCACGTGCACCGCGCCCTTCGGCGTGCCGGTGGTGCCGCTGGTGAAGTGCAGCAGCGCAACGTCCTCCGGGTCCGTCGGCCCGATCTCGAAGTCCGGAGAGGCGGCGGACATCAGCGTCGCGTAGTCGCCGGTGTCCGGCACGGACGCCGGCCCGTGGTCGTCGCCGACGATCAACACGTGCCGCAGGTCAGGGAGCTGGCCGCGGATCGGCGCGACTTTGCGCCGGTAGAGCGATTCCGTCGTGACCAGCACCTTCGCCTGGCCGATCGCCATGCGCGCGCGGATCGGCTCCGGGCCGAACGCGGAGAAGAGCGGGCAGAAGGCGCTGCCGCTCTTCAGCGAGCCGAGCGCCGCGACGTACAGCTCGGGCACGCGCCCCATCAGTGCAAAGACGCGTTCGCCTTTCGCTACGCCGAGCGACTGGAGGATATTGGCGAAGCGGCTCGTCAGCTCGCGCAGCTGCGCGAACGTGATGTTTTGCGCCGCGCCGTCCTTGCCGCGCCAGCGAATCGCCGTGCGATCGCGCAGCGGCCCGGCCGCGTGCCGGTCGACCGCCTCGTGCGCGATGTTGAGGCCACGCCCGCCGGGCAATCCGTCGAGTTCGGCGCGCGCCTCGTCCCACGAGAAGCGCGCCCGCGCGGCCTCGTAGTCCGTCAGGTTGGGGGCGACGGTCCAGCCGCCTCGCGGCTTGCGGATCTCCTCCCGCGCTGCGCGACCCTGCTGCACCGTCATGAAGCCTCGCTCACACGGCCCGGGCGGCCGCGCCGGATGCCGAGCGCCCGCCCGTCACGAGGGTACCGGCGATCTCTGACGGGCACGTGACCGTTCACGCCGGTCCTGTGAACAACTTGTGGCAAATCGCCCGCACGTCATCGCCGTTACGAGCCGATCCGCTGGTTATAGCCGCGGATCGCGGCGCTCGCGGTCGAGGCGGCGTTGCGCAGCGCCGTCGCCGGGTCCGTGCCCTGCAATATCATCGATTCCAGCCCGCCGACGACCGCGTTGCGCACCTCGAGGAACGGTCCGACGACGGCGCCGGCGCTGGCGGCCGTTACGCGGTCCTGCGCGAGGTCGTCGTACGCCACCTTGAACTGCGGGCTGGCCGCCCACAGGTCCTGCACCGCCTTCGACGAGGCGGCGGATCGCCGGATCGGAATGTAGCCGCTGCCGACGTGCCACGCGGCCTGCTGCGCCGGCTCGTTCAGCCAGTGCGCGAAGATGCGCGCCGCCTCCTGCTTCACGGGCGACGACTTGCTGACGATGAACAGCGACGCGCCGCCGACCAGCACGCCGCCGTCGCCCGGGATGCCCGGCATCGCGGCCACGCCGACCTTGACGTCGGGGAACTGGCCGCTTTCGAGCACGCCGAACACCGAGCGCATCCCCGCCGAGCTGCCGAGCGCCATCGCGGCGTCGCCGCTGCCGATGGCGAGCAGCGCATCGGCGCCGCTGGGGTTCCGCCCGACGTTCATGGCCAGGCCGTCGTCGACCATCGACTTGATCCACGAGAAGATGGTGCGGCCGGCGTCGCTGTCGAACGCCGCCTCGGTCGCGCGCGCGTCGCGCCCGTTGCCGTTGTTGACGAGCACCTGCCCCGCCTTCGCGAACATGTTCTCGACATACCAGGAATGCATCTCGAGGGCGATGCCGTGGCGCGCGGCGCCGGCATCGACGATCTTCTGCGAGTACGCGCGCACGTCGTCGAGCGTGACGGGCGGCTTCGTTGGATCGAGGCCGGCTTTCTGGAACGCGACCGTGTTGTAGTACAGCACGTTCGTCGCCGCCGAGAACGGGTACGACGACAGCTCGCCGCCCACCTTCCAGTACGCGACGACGCGCGGAAGGTAATCGCTCATGTCGTAGTTCTCGGCGTCGATGCAGTCCTGCACCTTCACGGTGCTGCCGCTGTCGATCACGCGTTGCGTGTCCCAATCCACAACCTGCACGACGTCCGGCAGATCGCCGCCTCGCAGCGCCGCCAGGTACTTCGACGAGCTTTCGTCGTACGTGCCCTGGAACGTCGCCGTCACCTTGACCTTGCTCTGCGAGGCGTTGAACTGGTCGACGAGGCGCAGCAGCGTCTCCGCGTTCGCCATCGTCTCCGCCTGCCAGAACTTGATCTCGACGGGCGAAGTCTCAGCGGCGACGAGGCCCGTGGGGCAGGTGCGCGCCGTCTGCGTCACTCCTCCGCCTCCGCTGCCGCCGCCGCAGGCCGCGAGCAGCGCCGCGACGCTCACGATCGCCAACACGAATCCCTTCGCGTGCCTTCGCATGGCCCTCTCCTTTCGACGGCGCGGCTGCGACAGCCCGGATCAGCGATCGCGCAACGCCGTCACCCCTTGATCGCGCCCGAGGTCAGGCCCCGGATCAGTTGCTTCTGGAACAGCACCAGCAGCGCGAAGATCGGCGCGGCGGCGATGACGGTGCCGGCCATCACCACGTTGAACTGGTCGATGTTCGTCGACACGAGCGCCTTCAGCCCGATCTGCACGGTGCGGTAGTCGTCCTTGTTCGTGATCAGCAGCGGCCACAGGTACTGGTTCCAGGCCAGCAGGAACGAGAACACCGCCAGCGCGCCGATCGCCGCCCGCGAGAGCGGCACGACCACCTGCAGCATGAAGCCGAAGTGCCCGTATCCGTCGACCGAGGCGGCATCGCGCAGGTCGCGCGGCACGGTGAGGAACGCCTGCCGCAGCAGGAACGTGCCGAACGCCGTCGCCATGAACGGCACCACCAGCCCCTGGTACGAGTCGATCCAGCCGAACGTCGACACGGTCTGGTAGTTCGGGATGAGCGTGACCTCCCACGGCACCATGAGCGTCGCGAGGAAGACGAGGAACACCAGGTTCTTGGCCGGGAAGCGAAGGAACGCGAACGCGTACGCCGCCAGCACCGACGTCACGATCTGCCCCGCGGTGATCGCGCTTGCGACGATGAGGCTGTTCACCAGGTACCGGCCGAGCGACCCGGTCTCGAACGCGCGGCGATACGTGTCCCACTGCGGATCCGTGACGATCAGGCTCGGCGGGTACGAGAAGATCTTCTCGACCGGCTGCAGCGAATAGACGATCGTCACGTATACCGGCGCGAGGATGATGATCGCGGCGATCGTCAGCGCGGCGTACTGCGCCGCCTCGCCCAGGATGCGGCCGATTCGCGCGCGGCGCGGCGGGACAGTGATCGTCCTAGCCGCCATAGAACACCCGCCTCTCCAGGAAACGGAACTGCGCGAGCGTCAGTGCCAGGACGATGACGAATAGCGCGAGCCCCTGCGTGGCCGCGACGCCCTCGTTGAAGTTGCGGAAGCCCTCCGTGTAGATCGAGTAGACGACGACGTTCGTACGGTCCAGCGGCCCGCCCTGCGTGAGGATGTCGATCTGGCCGAACGACTCGAAGGCGTTGATCGTGAGCACGACGACCGCGAACAGCAGCGTCGGCGAGAGCATCGGCAGCGTGACGTTGAAGAAGCGCGACACGGCGCCCGCGCCATCGACGCGCGCGCTCTCGAGCAGCTCTTCGGGGATCGTTTGCAGGCCGGCGAGGATAACGATGAACGTGAAGCCGAGGTTCAGCCAGATGGTCGTCAGCGAGACCGCCGGCAGCGCCCACGTCGGGTCGTTGAGCCAGGCCACGGCCGAGAAGCCCGATTCCCGCAATCCGTAGTTGATGATGCCGATGCTCGGGTTGAGCAGCGTCAGCCACATCACGGACGCGACGGCGACCGACGTCGCGACGGTCGAGGAGAAGATCGTGCGGTAGACGACGATGCCGCGCAGCTTCTGGTGCGCCAGCAGCGCGAGCCCCATGCCGAGCACCAGGCCGGACGGCACCGTGTACAGCGCGAAGAGCGCCGTCGTCCACAGGCTGCGGCGGAACGACCCGGACGTCAGCACGTCGACGTACTGGTCGAAGCCGACGTACGTCGTGTGCAGCCCGAACGGGTCGCTGCGAAAGAAGCCGAGGTACACCGTCTTCACCAGCGGATAGAACACGAACGTGCCGAACAGCGCGACCGACGGCGCAAGCATCACGACGGCGTAGAGCGCGTCCTTCGGGTACGGCAACGGCCAGGGCCGCCTGAACGGAACGGGCCTCGCGCCGATCGCCGTGCTCGCGCGCTTGCTCATCAGCCGATCCTCCGCGTCGTGGCCGCGTCGAAGAGGTGGAGGTGCCGCGGGTCCGCCGTGAGCTGGATCGTGGACCCCGCTGGCGGCGCTGGCGCGTCGGCGCTGATCCGGACGATCACCATCTGGCTCGGGGACAGGTCGCAGAGGATGTGGCGTTCGTGGCCGAGCGACTCCACCGCCCGTACCGACGCGCGCACCGGCCCGTCGCCGATCTCCAGGTGCTCGGGGCGCACGCCGACCAGCACGCGCTCCAGCCCGAGGCCGATCACCCCCGCCGCGTGCGTTGGCGGCAACACGATGTGCCCGCCCGCCACGTCGATCGCCACCTCGTCGCCGTCGCGGCGCACCTCGCCGTCGACGCAGTTCATCGGCGGGCTGCCGATGAACTGCGCGACGAACGTGTTCGCCGGGCGATCGTAGACGTCCTGCGGGGCGCCGACCTGTTGCAGCACGCCGGCGTTCATCACGGCGATCTGCGAGCCCATCGTCATCGCCTCGACCTGGTCGTGCGTGACGTAGATGAACGTCGTCGCCAGCTCTTGATGCAGCGAGACCAGCTCGGACCGCGTCTTCACCCGCAGCGTCGCGTCGAGGTTGGAGAGCGGCTCGTCCATGAGGAAGGCTTCGGGCCGCCGCACGATCGCGCGGCCGAGCGCGACGCGTTGCCGCTGCCCGCCGGACAGCTCCGACGGCCGCCGTTCGAGCAGCGGCTCCAACCCGAGCCAGCGCGCGGCGTCGGACACGAGGCGGTCTCGCTCCTCTCGCGGCACGTGGCGCGTCTTCAGCGGGAACTCGAGGTTGCGGCGCACGGTCATGTGCGGGTAAAGGGCGTAGCTCTGGAACACCATCGCGATGTTCCGGTTCTTCGCCTCGATGCCGTTGACGACGTGATCGCCGATGATGATCGTGCCGGCGGACGGCTCCTCGAGCCCGGCGACGAGGCGCAGGGCGGTCGACTTGCCGCAGCCGGACGGGCCGAGCAGCACGAGGAATTCGCCGTCCTCGATACTGAGGTTGAGATTCTCGACGCCGACGACGGCGCCGAAATACTTGCTCACCCCCTGGAACTCGATGCGGCTCATCGGATGTCCCGGACGCTGGATCACCGATCCGGTCGTCGATCCGTTCACATGCAGCGTACGTGCGATGTTGGATTACGCCAACGGCGAGAAGTCACCCGGTCGCGGGCCATGCGGCCCCGC